>NZ_CAJKOX010000014.1 GCF_905201705.1 uncultured Marvinbryantia sp. | reverse complement strand
GGCTGTTTTATGGCAGGGATTCTCTAACATGTCTTGTTTAACTAAATGACATTGGTTCACTCCGTTCACAGCACCCTTCGCAAATCCATTTTAAATTCGCTCCGCAAATGGGATTTGCTCACACCTGAATCACATTCTCACGCCTCAAACCCACAGGATTAGCTTCGCGTCGCAGCAGGTGTTTGAAGCTGGCGTGAACAGTAACTCGCACCGCTCTTCCTGCAAGACCACAATATTCGCTTATATCCTGCAAAACCGCAATATTCGCTCATTGACCATGTTCTCTGGCTGTGATATAATCACATACTTGTGATGATACCAGTGGCAAACGGACAGCGATCCGGTATCACAGGGGTTAAAATCAATATACTATATGGGGATGAAGGTTTTGAAGAGTAATAAATATGAAATTGATATGTGCAGCGGTTCCATTATGGACAAGCTGATTTCGTTTTCGCTGCCGCTGATGCTTTCCGGCATTCTGCAGCTTATGTTTAATGCGGTGGATATTGTGATCGTGGGACGCTTTACCGGAAGCGAGGCACTCGCTGCCGTCGGCTCCACGTCCGCCCTTATTAATATGTTCACCAATCTGTTTATCGGCATTTCTCTCGGCAGCAATGTACTGGCTGCCCGCTACTATGCCTCCGGCAGGACGAAGGAAATGTCGGAGACCGTACATACCGCGATTTTGTTTGCGCTCCTCAGCGGCATTGTGATGGCGTTTGTCGGGCTGATCTTCTCCCGGTTTGCTCTGGAGCTGATGGGAACGCCCGACAATGTTATTGAGCACTCCACGCTCTATATGCGGATTTATTTTCTGGGAATGCCGTTTTTTATGCTCTACAACTACGGCGCCTCCATTCTTCGCGCTGTCGGCGATACTAAACGGCCGCTGCTCTTTCTGATCATCTCCGGCGTTCTGAATGCCGGACTGAATATGTTTCTCGTTATCGTGTTCCACCTGGGCGTGGCTGGCGTTGCGATCGCCACCGTCATCTCCCAGATGGTCTCCTGCGTTCTGGTGCTCCGCTGTCTTTATCTGTCGGATGGAAGCTATCAGCTTCGCTTTTCCAGGCTGACCTTAAAGTGGAATTATTTAAAACCGATTTTCCAGGTTGGCATCCCTGCCGGTATCCAGAGCACTGTAATCAACTTTTCCAACGTGCTCCTGCAGTCCTCTGTGAATTCCTTTGGTTCTACCGCTATGGCAGGCTATACGGCGGCAAACAATATTCTCAGCTTTTTATATGTCTCCGTCAACTCCGTCACGCAGGCGTGCATGAGCTTCACAAGCCAGAATTACGGCGTTGGAAATTACAAACGCATGGATAAAATCCTTGTCAACTGTATCGCATTGTCCGTCAGCGTCTCCCTCGCGCTCGGCTGCATCGCCTACTTCTTCGGGCCGGAAATCCTATCCATCTACACCTCCGACCCGGAGGTGATCCGGTGTGGCGTCGAGGTGCTCGCCTATACGACCGTCACGTATTTTCTGTGCGGACTGATGGACCTGTTTCCGGGTCCAATGCGCGGGATGGGACACTCTGCCGTTCCCATGCTGATGTCCATCATCGGGACGGTCGGCACCCGGATCGTGTGGATCTTTCTGCTCTTCCCGCAAAACCGGACGCTGGCATTTTTATTCATTTCCTACCCGGCTTCCTGGATCGTCACGATCCTTCTGCAGGTAGTCTGCCTTTACTTTGTACGAAAAAAGGTTTACCCGACGTCTGCGAGGCAGAGATGATAAAGCGCCTCCTCCGGGATGCAGTAGCCGACCGAACGCACGCAGCGGATCGCATCCCCCAGCCCGCTTTGCTGCCGGATACTGCTGATGTGGGTGTCTATGTTGCGCTGGGTGCCGCGCAGACGCTGGGGCAGCCGGTCGTTCAGGTACTGACGCGACATCACACGCCCGATATTCTTCAGCAGCATCAGCAGAATGTCAAAATCCACCTGGCGCATTTTTATTTCTCTTCCGTTCACCCGGAGCATCCGGTTTGCCGGACAGATTTCCAGCCCTCCAAATACAAGGGTGCGCTCCTGCCAGATTTTTGGCTGAAAACAGGACTGTACCGCCTCGCAGAAGTTCAGATACTGAAACGGGCAGAGTGTCCGGCAGCCCGCATTTTCCAGCTCTCTGCCTGCCAGATTCCACTCCGGCTCACAGTCCGGCACAAAAATCACCGGAAACCGCAGAGTAAGTACCAGAAACATATCCTTTTCCAGCATCCGTATCATCTCTCCATCTATCAGTATCACAGTCACGCTGCCATCCAGTCTGCCGTTTTCCCGCAAAAAACACTCCAGGCTGCGAGTATGCATTCCCGCCCGGAATGCGTAGCTCTCAGCCTGCTTCTGCAATTCTTCTTTATGTATTCCATTGATAACCGTCAATGCGCTCATTGTGTGCCCTCCTGCTTTTTATGATATATGATTCCTTCATGATTTTTCCATACATACGCATTTTTAAAATCATGTCTCATATATACACCAGGAAGCTAAACCCAATTTAAACACAGACAACTAAATTATGGATTCTTTGTGAAATCAGCTGGAACGGATTTCCTGCCGCATAAAGCCCACGTAGGAGCCGCCGAAGGCTGCCAGCATCAGCGCGATCAGCGCAACCAGATGCGGCCACACCAGAAGGAGGCTCTGTCCGAGCGAAAGATAGCCCGAAATTGCTCCCACAAGCTGATCCACCGTCACCACATTCACCGCGCGCACGCTCGGACTCATGATCGTGGAAACCGCCTCACTGTACAGATAATACGGCGAGATCCGGTTCAGATTCAGCTCCAGCGTGTAGTTGCCCACCGTGTTCACCATAGAATTATAATAATCGTCCACCGGATAAACGATGTTTGCAATAATATTGGCGATCAGACTCATGAACAGCGCAAAGAAAATCCACAGCGAGATGACCGCCAGTGCCGAGGTCGCCGAGTGGCGGCAGAACACGGAAAACAAAATGGAAAGCGCAAGCCAGAAGGCAATATACACCACGGTAAACAAAAGGAAAAAGAAGATTCTTCCGATTTCTTCCGCCTGCGGCACCAGCCCGGTTCCAAGCATCCCGACCGCTCCGATCAGAATGCCCATGGAAAAGACCATAATGGTGATGATCGCCGTTCCCGCAAGAAATTTTCCGATGATAATGCAGTCCCGATAGATCGGCTGCGCCACCAGCCGGTTTAAGGTACCGGCGCTGCGCTCACTGTTGATCGCGTCAAAGCCGAGCGTCAGCCCAACGAAGGGACCGAGCAACGCGATAAAGGTCATAAATGAGGGAATGGACTCCCCGCTGGTCGTGTACAGCTTTAAAAAGAGAAAGTTACTGTCGTTTGCCACCGCGTCCGAGAACCCCAAGAGCGCTCCGTAAAGACTGGCAAAGCAGGTGGCGTAGATCAGCGCCAGGATAATGAGGAAACGTCTGCTCCTCAGATGATCCGCCAGCTCCTTTTGGAACAATGCCCGCAGTCCGATGCCGCTGCTTATGTGCTCTTCCCTTTTTTCGGCGCGGGGCATCGTTTTTGTTTTACTTTTTACTGCGATTGTTTTCATCCTTCTGCCCTGCCCTTTCAAAATATAGTCTGTAAATCTCGTCCAGATCGCCGCCCTCCTGGTTCACCTGCCTGCCAAGCTCGTCAATCCTTCCGCACGCGATCAGCCTGCCGCTCACAAAAATGCCCACCCGGTCGCAGATCTGCTGGATCTGGTAAAGCTGATGCGAGGAAATCAGAAGCGTCCTGCCGTCCTCACTGGCAAGCTCGTGCATCAGCATCAGCAATTCATGCATTCCCTCGGGATCGATACCGAGCGTCGGCTCATCCATGATGATAACGCGCGGATCCTTCATCAGAACATCCGCAATGCCGAGCCGCTGCTTCATACCCTTAGAGTAGGTGCCAGTTTTCTGATCGCCGTATTCCGTCATGCCGACGCGCTTCAGAAGCTGCTCAATACGTTCCTCGATCATGTCCTCTCCAAGACCGTTCAGTCTGCCGGTGAAACGCAGATTCTGCCTGCCGGTCAGATCCGGGTAAAATCCGACGTTGTCCGGCATATATCCGGCAACGCGTTTTACTGCCACCGGATTGCGCGTGCAGTCCAGCCCCTCGATAAACGCCCTGCCTGCCGTCGGCTCCGTCAGACCGAGCAGCATCAGGATCGTTGTCGTTTTCCCGGCGCCGTTCGGACCGAGCAGACCGAAGATTTCCCCCTGGCATATGGAAAGATCGAGGTTGTTTACCGCAATTTTGTTTCCATAATGCTTTGTGAGTCCCTGCATCTCTATTATTTTCTGTTCCATATGCTACCTTCTTCCATACTTCTTAAACAAAAAGCCCAGTCCTGCAAGCAGCGCAATGATGATCGCAACCGCAACGATTCCCCAGAGCGTCTGTGTTTTTACCGATATGCGGAATTCCGCCGTCGACGTCGTCTCGTCATTGCTGACTGTGATCGAAGTCACATAGTCCCCGGTAATCGCATCGGAGGACGGCTTGACATAGGCAGTCACTTCCTTCGTGGCTCCCGCCTCCAGAAGCTCAATGGTCGATTCGTCGAAACGTACCTCCCAGTCGGTCGGCGCAGATGAGGTCAGATTTAAATTGCTCAGATCCACATTTCCGTTATTGATCACGCTTAACGTCACCGCCTTTTCCTGGTTTGCATAAGCGTCCATGCTCAGATTGCCGGTCGGTGTGGATAACTGCACCTCGTAGGAGCCGGTGATCGTCACCTTCAGCTCTGCAGACAGCGTTTCATTTGCGGAAATCGCCGTGCAGGGAATCGTGTATTCGCCCTCCTTAATGGTCTCCGGCGGCGTCACGTCCACCGTCAGCCCCTGGCTGGAGCCCGGCTCCACCGTGATGCTCGCCACTTGAGTGCTCTCACCGGATGGGGTAAAGGATACCTGCCAGCCGCTCTCCGCCTCCGCCGCAAGACTGTAGGTCTGCTCTATTCCGCGGTTGTTCACCAGTGTGACGTCGAAGCTGAAGCTCGTCCCGGAAGCCCCCTGCTGCTCCGGATATTCGGACGTTAAGCTGCTCTGTCCGTTCTCCGTTTCTGTCACGTTAATTTCAAGCTGTAAGGTGTCGGAAGCTCCGCTGCCGGCATCTGCTTTCAGGGTAACATTGTAGGTGCCCTCCTCCACCTCATCGGGAAGCGTCAGGCTGAAGGTGGCAAGCTCCGAGTCTGCAAACTCTGATTCTGCATCTACATGTACCATTGAGATTTCGCTGCTGCTGCTCTTGAAGTAGCCCTCCCAGCCCTCCGGGATAGACTCGATGGAAAGCGACGCATCGTAGCTGTCTCCGGAAAGACTTGCAAAATCCAGCCCAAAGCTGACGCTCTCGCCCGCTTTCACCGTGATGCCCGGATAATCAGTCGTCATGTCGATGCCGTTCTGTGCGCCTGCTGCCGTTTCTGTCCCTGCATCTGTTCCCGCATCGTCCTTTGCATCCGCTTCCGTCATCGTGTCAGCCTCAGCCGCAAACGCCGTCTGGCCGCCGCCTGCCGCCAGTACGCCCATAAGTGCCGCCGCACAAATCCGTGCGCATCCCCTTTTTCTCCATCCATGTCCCATATCTTTTTCCTGCCTTTCTGTAAGTTTTTTCCGGCATCACACCACCCTCACGTCCTAGCGGTGTCTGACTGCCTTCCTGATTTCTTATTTTAAAAAGCCGGTGTGGAAAATGATTGATGATTGCGTAAGACAGGTATAAAAGAAAAACAAAACTTATAAAATTTTTATAAACTTTTAGGACCTACAGGACCTGCCACCGGCAGCTTCCTTCGAATGCACGGCAAAAAAAGACGGAGGAATCAGATTCCTCCGTCAGAAACTACCATACAGATCAGATATATAGTCACAACATTTGCCAGGGAACTCCAAATGCCAGAGTGAATCGCAAACACTCCTACATCGATACGCGCTCCGCGATTTCCGCCATCTTCGCGGAGTTCAGCCTTGTATCGCCGTGTACGCGGCTGTAGGAAAGATAGCCGTTCATGCGGTCAATCTTTGTAAGGTTTTTGGAACCGCACTTCGGGCAGACATCCATCTCCAGTTCCTGGTGACCGCAGTCGTCACAGTAGGCGAGTGAAAGGTTGACGCCCTCATAGTAACCCAGCTTCATCGCACGCAGGATGAGACTTTTGATCGCCTCTTTATTATAGTCGATCGGATAGCGCACATACTGGATCTTGCCGCCGTTGCACAGATCCCAGAAGCGCCCCTCCAGATCCTGCTTCTGGATCGGGGAAAGATCCTCCGTCACGTGGCAGTGGAAGCTGTTGCTCACGTACGGGCGGTCGGAAACATTCTCCACGATGCCGTACTGCCTGCGGAACTGCTCCACCTGCAGCCCGCAGAGACTCTCCGCAGGAGTACCGTAGATTGCGTACAGCCAGCCGTCCGCCTCCTTGTACTCATTTACCTTCTTATTAATATACTGCATAACCTCCAGCGCAAACTGCCCGTCCTCGGCAATGGATTTGCCATTATAAAGCTCCTGCAACTCGTTTAAGGCAGTGATGCCAAAGGAGGCCGTCATCGGCTTTAAGAGCGGCTTGATCTTATCTCTCGGATCGAGGTGTCCGCCGTAGAAGCCGCCCTCGCAGTAAGCGAGCGGGTTCGTGGAGGCACGCATCTCGCCAAGATATTCGTAGGTGCGGATGTGGATACCTCTGATCATCTCCAGATAATAATCCAGCACCTCGTAAAAATCGCGGCTCTCCTGGCGGGATTTCGCCAGGATCATCGGCAGATGCAGGCTGACAGCGCCCACATTAAAGCGTCCGACAAATACCGGCTTATCATCCTTATCCGCCGGGTGCATTCCCCCGCGCTCATACCAGGGGCTCAAAAACGCCCGGCAGCCCATCGGACTGATCACGCGGCCGTACTGCTTATACATGCTCGCCACATAGCCTTTGCCGGAGAGGGAAAGCCAGTCCGGATACATGGTCTTTGCAGAGCACTCCAGTCCCGCCTCAAACACATCCTCGCACGGCTTGCCGTCGCCGTGCAGGTTCTCATCGAATAAAAATACGATTTTCGGGAACAGCACCGGCTTTTTGTTGCCCGGCTTGCCCTGTCCCTCTTTATGTACATTCAGCAGCGAGATGCTGCACATACGCTCAAAATCAGACTGCCCCAGCCCGAGCGTCATGGTGACAAACGGATAATCCCCGCGGGAAGAACCGACCGTGTTCAGCTTGTACTCGATGCCCTGCCAGCCCTGGTCGTAATCGCGCTTCACCTTATCGAGCGCATACTGCTTCGCCCGCTCCTGAACGCCGTCCCAGGAGGCATCCATGTATTTCAGAAATTCTTCCACATATTTTTTGTAGCTCTTCTCTGCATAGGGCGCGAGGATCTTGTCGACCTCCGGCACCGTAAAGCCGCCGTACTGCTGCGCCGCTGTGCTCAGCACGATGTCGCCCATCACGTCAAACGCCGTATCCAGCGTCTTCGGCTCGTTATACCAGACATTTCCCATCTCGAAGCCGCCCTTTAAAACAGAGCCGACGTCAAACAGGCAGCAGTTCATGGTATCCAGACGCGCAGACTGATCATGAATGTAAATATAGCCATCCTTACATGCCTGACGCTCGTCGCGCGTCATGAAAAACTTCTGATAGAGATTTTTATTCAGCTCATTGAAGATAAGGCTGCGCTTCGTCGCCACCAGCGCGCTGTCCGTGTTGGCGTTGCTCTTGTCGCCGATGTAGCGGATAGACTGGCTCTTCGTGTAGACATCATCCATCATATGAATGAAATCCACTTTATAGTTGCGGTAGTCGCGGTAGCTCTTTGCGACCGCCGGGCTTACCTTCTCCAGCGCGCTCTCCACGATGTTGTGCATCTCCTGGATCGTGATGCCCTCCTTGCCCATCTCCTGCGCGCGTCTGGTCGCATACTCGCACAACTCTTTAATTTCCTCCGGCTTAAACTTATATAATGCGCGGGCGGCGGATTTGTTTACTGCAACGACGATTTTCTCAACATTAAACTCTTCCCGGGTCCCGTCTTTTTTGATCACATACATTTCATTTCCTCCTATATTACTATATCTGGTATGACATTTTAATTTTTTCGCAAGATGTAGTTCCAGTATAGAGGAATTTCCTCCATTTGTAAAGAGGGAAGATAATAAGTTTTTTTTAAGTTTGTGTAAGGTTTCTGTAATTATTCGAATGCCGGTCTGGTTTTATCAAAGATCTCATCCACATCAAAAAAGTCAGTCAGATAGTCGGCATACATATAAAGATCATAACCATCCAGCGTTCTGCGCGTCTGCCGCACATAGTCCGGCTGAACCTCAATAAAATCCGCCGTCGTCCAGATGCTGAAAAAGAACTGATAGCCCTTCTCCAGCAGCAGCTCCTGTTTTGCCGTCCCGGCAGTCACTTCCTCACCGTACGGATAGATCAGAAGATCGGTATCGCCCACAAGCGAGCCAATCTTACTGCTCCACGTATCCAGATCGTCCTCCAGCTCATCCAGATCCAGGTCGCTCTCCATGGTGTTGTCGGAAAAGCCCTGGCAGGCAATCTCCCATCCGGTCTCCTTCAGGCGGTCCGCGATTGCCGCGATCGTGCTTGCTCCAGTCTCGATCCCATAGCCAAACACGCCCTCATAGCCTGTGACAGAAACAATTCCCTTCGCCCCGCGCAGGGAAAAATCCGGGTGCTCCTCCACAAATTCATCCACGATCGGAATCACATCATACGCTCCGATAAGCGTCTGCCCGGAGGCGTCCGTGTACTCATTCATCACATTGCCATTCTCATCCAGCACCAGTCTGCCCGCAAACCCGTCCCCCTGCTGATAATCATAGTAATTTGCCTCCGTGAAGGAAAGCACCATCGGCGTCTTTCCCTCCGGGACAGACGGCGTATTGACGGCAAAGCTGGTCGTCCCGTCCTCATTTTGGATATCCACCACCTTCTCGTGAACATCCATCAGCACATATCCGCGGTCGTAAAGCGACTGCAGGATCGCCTTAAACTCATCCACTGTCAGCGTCCAGTTATTATAATAGGAGGACATATCATCTCCGTCAAATGCGCGCGACGGATCCGCCACCAGCGTCTTCACCGAAAAATGCGCGACATCTCCGCCGTACTCCACCATCTGTCCGAGCAGGCGCTGATACTCGATCTTTGCGCTGATCACGCGGTCGTCTTCCGCATGTTCCTCGCTGATCTTCGCGATCTCCTCCAGCGCCGCCGTATAATCGTAGGAGGCAGCCAGACGCGCCGCCGTATTAAGATGTCCTGTCACATCCTCCTCGGCCGCCTCTTTTTGCTCCTGTATCTCACGCTGCGCCTTCATCTTCGGCGTCTCCACCGGCTCATTATTCTCATATTGACCAAGCGTGCCGATACTTTCCGCAATCTGTGCGTTCATCGTCGCACGGCTGCATCCGGTCATAACAAACAGTGTCATCATTAACAAAAAAACAGATATACTTCTCTTCATGAAAGTTCCCCTTTCTCACAAGATAGTATATCTGCTCTTCTGCAAAAAAACAAGCCCTGTCTTATCTGGATAATATTTCCTTCAGCATTTTATTGACGGCTCCCGGATCCGCTTTGCCCTTCATCGCCTTCATCGTCTGCCCGACAAGGAAGCCGATCGCCTTCTCCTTGCCGCCCTTATAGTCCGCCACAGACTGCGGATTTGCCGTGATCACCGCCTCAACGACGCTTCTGAGCGCACCCTCGTCGCTGACAGTTTTCAGCCCGTGCTCCTCCACATATTTCTCCGGGTCAATATCGTCCGTGAAGATTTTTTCAAAAACCTCTTTTGCCACCTGATTGTTCACAGCTCCCGCATCCGCAAGATTTACCAGCTTCGCCAGATTCTCCGGCGAGAAGCGCAGCTCCTCCGGCTCCTGCCCGCGCTCCTTTAACAGGCGGAGCGTCTCGCCCATCAGCCAGTTGGAGACCTTCTTCGGCTTTTTGCAGATCGCCGTCGCCTCCTCAAAGAGATCCGCAAGGCGCTTCGATGAGGTGAGGATGCCTGCATCATAGTCCGGGATCGCAAATTCCTCCCTGTAGCGCTGCAGCTTTTCCGTTCGCAGCTCCGGCTGTGCGGCGCGTACGCGTGCGATCCACTCGTCGCTGATATACACCGGCGTCAGATCGGGATCCGGGAAATAGCGGTAGTCCTGCGCATCCTCCTTAGAGCGCATTGCATAGGAGTATTCCTTCGTATCGTCCCAGCGGCGTGTTTCCTGCACCACTTCTCTGCCAGCCTCGATAAGGTCGATCTGACGCTCCCGCTCATTCTCGATCGCGCGGGCGATCGCCTTAAACGAATTCAGATTCTTCATCTCCGTGCGGGTGCCGAATTTCTCCGCCCCCGCCTCGCGCACCGAGAGGTTGACATCCGCACGCATGGAACCCTCCTGCAGCTTGCAGTCGGAAGCTCCAAGATACTGGATGATCAGGCGCAGCTTATCGAGATAGGCAATCACCTCGTCCGCACTGCGCATATCCGGCTCCGAAACGATCTCGATCAGCGGCACGCCGCTGCGGTTGAAGTCCACCAGGGAACAGTCCTCCCATTCGTCGTGAATGAGCTTTCCGGCGTCCTCCTCCATGTGGATCTCATGAATGCCGACAATCTTTTTGCCGGCCGCCGTTTCGATCTCGATCCCGCCGTCGTGACAGATCGGCAGGTAAAGCTGTGAAATCTGATAATTCTGCGGATTGTCCGGGTAAAAGTAGTTTTTGCGGTCAAATTTGCAGTGCTGGTTGATCTGGCAGTTGGTCGCCAGACCAACGGCGAGCGCATACTCTACCACCTGCTTATTTAACACCGGAAGCGAGCCGGGCATCCCGGTGCAGACCGGACAGGTGTGCGTATTGGGCGCTCCGCCGAACTGCGTGGAGCAGCCGCAGAAAATCTTCGTCTTTGTCGCAAGCTCCACATGAACCTCCAGCCCAATGACTGTCTCATATTGCTTTCCCATTTACTCCACCGCCTTTCCCGCAAACGCCGGCGCCTCGTAAGTGCGGCTGCACTCAAAGCTGTAAGCCGCCCGGAGGATCTTCTTCTCCTGGAAGCAGTCGCCGAGAAGCTGCATCCCGATCGGCAGACCTTTGCCGTCCTTTCCGCAGGGCACGCTGATGCCCGGTATGCCGGCAAGATTTGCCGAGATCGTGTAAATATCGCCGAGATACATCTGCAGCGGATCGGAGAGGCTCTCTCCCAGCTTTGGCGCTGTCGAGGGCGCTGCCGGTCCTAATATCACATCGTATTTTGCAAATGCCTTATCAAACGCCTGTTTGATCAGCGCCTTTGTGCGCAGCGCTTTTAAATAATATGCATCGTAATAACCAGAGCTGAGCACGAAGGAGCCGAGCATGATACGCCGCTTTACCTCCGGTCCGAAGCCCTCCGAACGGCTCTTTTTATACATCTGATGCAGTCCCTCATACTCCTTTGCACGGTACCCGTACTTGATGCCGTCGAAGCGCGAAAGGTTAGAGCTTGCCTCCGCCGATGCGATGGTGTAATATGCCGGGATCGCATATTCCACAAGGCTTAAATCAAATTCCTCCACCTCGGCTCCCTTCTCCCGCAGTACATCCGCCGCCGCCAGGATCGCACGCTTCACCTCTTCATTCAGCCCGCTGCCGAAATAGTCGCGCGGGATCCCGATTTTCATGCCCTTCACATCGTCCGTCAGCGCCGCTGTAAAATCGCAGTCGTCTCGTTTAATCGAAGTGCTGTCTTTTTTATCGTAAGAAGCGATCACCTCCAGGATCGCCGCGCAGTCGCTCACATCCTTCGCGACCGGTCCGATCTGATCGAGCGACGAACCATAGGCGATCAGCCCGTAACGCGATACGGTGCCGTAGGTAGGCTTGATGCCGGTGACTCCGCAGAACGAGCTTGGCTGGCGGATAGACCCGCCGGTGTCCGAGCCGAGTGCGAAGGAGCATTCGTTTGCCGCCACCGCCGCGCAGGAGCCGCCCGACGAACCGCCCGGCACATGCTCCGGGTTCCAGGGGTTCCGCGTCACCCCGTATGCGGAGGTCTCCGTCGTGCTGCCCATCGCAAATTCATCCATGTTCGTCTTTCCAAGCACCACCACGCCCGCTGCCTCCAGATTTTCCACCGCCTGCGCCGTGTAGGTCGGCACAAAGTTTTCCAGAATGCGGGAGCTGCAGGTGGTCAGCAGATCTTTTGTACACATATTGTCCTTGATCGCCGCCGGAACCCCGGCAAGCGGTCCGGTCAGTTCCCCCGCTTCGATTTTCTTCTGCACCTCCGCCGCCCTTTTCAGCGCGCCTTCCTCGTCAACCGTCACATAGGCATGCACCGTGCCCTCCAGCTTTTTTATCTGATCAAGCGCCGCCCGCGCCGCCTCCGGCGCGCTCACCTCGCCCGCCCGGATCTTCTTCGCGAGCGCAAGCGCCGTCATATCCATTAAATCCACGTCTTTGCCCCCTTGTATCCATTCATATTCTATTCCACAGTCCTTGGCACCACAAATGCCCCATCCTTTTCCTCCGGTGCATTTTTCAGGATCGCCTCGCGGTCGTCGCCGTTCGTGACAACGTCCTCGCGAAACACGTTCTGCACCGGGAACACATGCGACATCGGCTCAATTCCCGTTGTATCCAGCTCGTTTAATTTATCAATATAATCCAGCATTTTTCCCATGTCCGCCTTCGCCTGCTCTTTTTCCTCATCAGACAGCTCCAGCTTCGCCAGGATGCCGACATATTCAATCGTCTCATCAGAAATGATGTTTGCCATAGCTTCTCTCCTAATCTCTCACTTTAATGTGTACCTCGCGCAGCTGCTGCTCCGTGACCGTGCCCGGCGCACCGCACATCAGATCCTCGGCGTTGCCGTTCATCGGGAAGGCGATAACCTCGCGGATGTTTTCCTCGTTCTTTAAAAGCATCAGCATACGGTCGATGCCCGGCGCCATACCGGCATGTGGCGGCGCTCCGAAACAGAAAGCACTGTAAAGTGCCCCGAATTTGCTCTTTAAAACCTCCTCATCGTATCCGGCGATCTCAAACGCTTTCTTCATGATCTGCAGGTCGTGGTTGCGCACCGCGCCGGACGACAGCTCCACACCGTTGCAGACGATATCGTACTGGTAAGCGAGAACATCCAGCGGATCCATCGTATTCAGCGCCTCCAGACCGCCCTGCGGCATGGAGAACGGATTGTGCGTAAAGCCGATCTGCTTTGTCTGCGGATCCTTCTCGAACATCGGGAAATCGTTCACGTAGCAGAAGCGGTAAGCGTTCTTTTCCAGAAGATCCAGCTTTTCGCCAAGCTCCGTGCGGATCATGCCGGCATAGTAAGCGGCTCTCTCCTCCTTATCCGCCATGAAGAAAATGGTGTCGCCCTCCGAAAGTCCGGCAAGCTGCGCAAATTCCTCCTTCAATTCCTCCGGGATAAATTTGTCGATCGGTCCCTTGTAGGATTTATCCTCCAGTACCTCCAGATAGCCGAGACCGCCCATGCCGATGCCTGTTGCAAATTTCAGCAGACGCTCGTGGAAGCCCTTGGACATCTTCTCATGCACGCGGATGGCGCGCACGGTTCTGCCAAGGAACGGCTTGAAGGTACATTTCTGGAAAAAGTCCGTCACGTCAATGATGCGCAGCGGATTTCTCAGATCCGGCTTGTCAGTGCCGAATTCCAGCATCGCCTGCTTATAGCTGATCACTGGATACGGCGCTTTCGTGACCGCATAGCCCTCCGGCGCAAATTTTTCAAAGGTCGCCGTCAGCACCTCCTCGCCGACCTTAAAGACCTCCTCCTGGGTGGCGAAGCTCATCTCGAAATCGAGCTGATAAAACTCGCCCGGCGAGCGATCCGCACGCGCATCCTCATCGCGGAAGCAGGGCGCGATCTGGAAGTATTTATCAAAGCCGGACACCATCAGAAGCTGCTTATACTGCTGCGGCGCCTGCGGCAGCGCGTAAAATTTCCCTTTGAATTTACGCGACGGAACGATGTAGTCCCGCGCCCCCTCCGGGGAGGACGCGCACAGGATCGGCGTCTGGATCTCCAGGAACCCAAGCTCCGTCATCTTCTGGCGCAGGAAGGAAATTACCTGCGAACGGAAAATGATATTATCCTTCACCTTTTTGTTGCGCAGATCCAGATAGCGGTATTTCAGACGGACGTCCTCGCGCACCTCGCGGCTGGTCTGCACCTCAAACGGAAGATTTTTGTAGACGCCGCCGAGAACGGTGACCTCGTGCGCCTCCAGCTCGATCGTTCCGGTCGGTATCTTCGGATTGTACGTTTCCTCATCGCGCTTCTCCACCAGTCCTCTGATGGAAATCGCCTGCTCCCGGCGGATTCCCTCCAGCAGCGCGCCGTCCCGCAGGACCACCTGCATCACTGCGTACATATCGCGCACATCGACAAAGGAAACGCCGCCGTGGTCGCGAATGTTCTCCACCCAGCCCGCAATGCGCAGTTCCTTTCCGATATCCTCCTCACTCACCTGGTCTAATGTAACGTCTCTGTAAATGTTGCTCATAATCTGCACTCCTCCTATTCTTTCCCGATGTGCACCTCCATTTCGCTTCGCTCCATGTCGGCCGCGCAGCTGATGCGAAAAAAAGCGCCCCGGGATACAAAGATATCCCGGGGCGAATAAATCTCTTTATCCGCGGTACCACCCGCATTCACAGAATCCGCAGATTCTGTCTCAAAAGCATATAACGTCTGCTTTACGTACCGACCTACTGCAGCTTTTGCGCCGTGGAAAATCCAAAAGACCTCCCCGCAAAATAAACGCCGCGCATTCAACCGGTCTGCTCCGGAGTGTTCCCTTTTTGTCCGTTCCCTCAAACAGCGCTCTCAGTCGGTGACGCCGTATTCCTGTCAAGTTCCGTGGACAAGAGTCTCCTTCATCGCATTTATCTTGTTTCACATGATAACATATCATTTTTTTAATTACAAGCCCCATCTTTATGAAATATATTTATTACTGCGATGTAAAAATCTCATACATAACGCTTTTTTGATAACTATTGCAATAAAAAACAGCACCGGCGCAATAGGTTTCCCTGTTGTTTTCCTTGTAATTTTCCAGAAATCTGTTATACTGTGAAAGAAAGAAATTCTCATACTGGCTGCTTCTGTGCGGCCGGCATGGTAAGGGAGGATTTTAACAGGATATGGAACATTTAATTATTCCCGAACATTACGAATCGGCTCTGAATCTTCACGATACACAGGTTGCCATCAAAACGGTGAAGGACTTTTTTCAGCAGACGCTCTCTTCCCGTCTGAATCTGCTGCGCGTATCCGCGCCGCTTTTTGTCACCCCGGCTTCCGGACTGAACGACAACCTGAACGGCGTTGAGCGTCCCGTTTCCTTCGGCATCCGCGAACAGAATGAAAGCACCGCGGAAATCGTGCATTCCCTGGCAAAATGGAAGCGCTATGCCTTAAAAGAATACGGTTTTTCCCACGGCGAGGGGCTGTACACCGATATGAACGCGATCCGCCGGGATGAGGACACTGACAACATTCATTCCATCTATGTGGATCAGTGGGACTGGGAAAAAATCATTTCCCACGAGGAGCGCACGGCGGATACCTTAAAAGAAGTCGTCCGCACCATCTACAAAGTACTGAAAAAAACCGAAAAGTATATGGCGATCCAGTATGATTATATTGAAGAGATTCTTCCGAAGGACATCTTCTTCATCACCTCGCAGGAGCTGGAGGATCTCTATCCGGACTGCACGCCAAAGGAGCGCGAATACCGCATTGTGAAGGAAAAAGGCGCCGTATTTATCATGCAGATCGGCGGCGTGCTCACCTCCGGACAGCGACACGACGGCAGAGCGCCGGATTACGACGACTGGGCGCTGAACGGCGACATCATTGTCTACTACCCGGTGCTGGACATCGCGCTGGAGCTCTCCTCCATGGGAATCCGCGTGGACGAGGAAAGCCTGCTGCGTCAGCTCGAAATCGCTGGATGCCCGGAGCGGGCGTCTCTTCCGTTCCAGAAGGCGATTCTCGAAAAGGAGCTGCCCTACACCATTGGCGGCGGCATCGGTCAGTCGCGTATCTGTATGTTCTATCTGCGAAAGGCGCACATCGGCGAGGTGCAGGTGTCGCTGTGGCCGGAGGAAATCACAAAGGAAGCAAGACGAAACGGTATTCATCTTTTATAAGCTTACGGACGAGGAGCCTGGTAAAACAGGTCTCCTCGTCGCTTGTTATTACAGATTACAGAAATGAGGGAACATATGAACACAAAAATATATTTGAAAGCATTCGGCTTTCCGGCATTCGTATTACTGCTGATCCTCCTCGCCGTTCTCATCGACGAGGTATTCGCTCTGCCGCTGCCTTTTCCGGCAGCGCTGATCCCGCTCGCCATCGGCGGCGGCTTTATCTGCTATGACACACTGGAAACTGTCTGGCGCACACGTTCCGTCACAACCGGTATCCTTGTGGTGCTCGCACTGATCGGCACGATCTTTACCGGAGAATTTATGGAAGGCGCAGAGGTTTCCTTTATGATGCTCCTCGGCGAAGCGCTGGAGGACTTCACCATGGAAAAAACACATCTGACAGCAGACGCCCTCCTCTCCTCCCTGCCCGCATCTTCAAAAAACAGCGGACACGCTTCCGGGGAAGGCGGAAACGTGCAGCGTCTTGCCGACCGCTTTTCCAGATACTTCCTGCCGGTGATCCTTGGCATCTGCGCCGTTGTATTTATTTTTACCCGCGATATCTCGCGCGTGATGTCCATCCTTGTCATCGCCTGCCCCTGCTCACTGGTGCTTGCAAGCCCGGCCGCCGTACTCGCCTGCGTCATCAACGCGGCGAAACACGGCATTATCCTTCCGGACGGGGAAACCGTGGAGCGCCTTGGCGCGGCAAACTCTGTGCAGCCCTCACCTCAGGGCGGCCTCTACCGCACAGACAACAATCTGACGCTTGGCTGCTCAGCGGATGCGGACGTCATTTTCACAGATAAATGCAGCAGCGCCAGCCTGTCCTACGCGCTCGCCGTCACCCGCAAGGCGCGCACCATCATTCTGGAAAACATCATCGTATTTGCCTGCTTCGTCAACTTCGCCGGCATCACCCTTTCCAGTCTCGGTCTGCTGCCGATGGTGCCCGGCGCCCTGCTCCACAACGGAGCCACTGTCTGCGTGCTCCTCAACTCCATGCGGCTCATCCGCTGGAAGCCGCGGGCCAAGCGCTGAACCGATTCCAGCAGCTGCTAACTTTTTCAAATTCCCCTGGTAACGGCGCAAAAAATCCGGCATCCCACATCCAATGCAGACACGTTGCTCTTTGAGATTTGCCTATTATCTGCACATGGATGCTGGATGCCGGATTCTATTTAAAAACCTTCTATATTTCTATTTTCCCGTCTGGTAACAGGCGGCTCAAACTGCCTCTTACTTCACCTCTACCGTCCAGCCGTGCTTATCCTCGATCTTTCCAAGCTGAATACCGGTAACGGTATCGTACAGCTTCTGGCTGACAGGACCGATGCCGCCGTCTGCGATCTGGAACACGTCGTTCTCATAGCGCAGATGACCGACCGGGGAAATAACAGCTGCCGTGCCGGAGCCCCATACCTCTTCCAGAGCGCCGGTCTTTGCCGCCTCTACCAGCTCGTCCACAGAAATGCGGCGCTCCTCCACCGGAAGTCCCCACTCCTTACAAAGCTGGATGCAGGTATTTCTGGTAACGCCCGGAAGGATACTTCCGTTCAGCATCGGCGTCACAACAGTGCCGTTGATCTTGAAGAAGATGTTCATAGCGCCAACCTCTTCGATATATTTTCTCTCCACGCCGTCCAGCCAGAGCACCTGGGAGTAGCCCTCCTCGTGCGCCTTGATCTGCGCCGCCAGGGAAGCCACATAGTTACCGCCGGTCTTTGCCTCTCCGATACCGCCCTTTACGGCTCTTACGTACTCATCCTCGATCCAGATTTTTACCGGGTCAAGTCCCTCCGGATAGTAAGCGCCTACCGGGGAAAGGATGATGATAAACTTATAAGTATCGGACGGACGCACGCCAAGGAACGGATCGGTCGCGATCACAAACGGACGGATATAAAGGGAGGTACCCGGCTTTGTCGGGATCCATGCCTGATCCAGTTTTACCAGTGTTTTCAGAGCGTTCAGGAAATCATCCTCCGGAATCTGCGGGATCTCCAGACGCTTGTTAGAGTTGTTTGCACGCTCAATATTTTTGTCCGGGCGGAACAGCAGGATTCTTCCGTCATCCGTCTTATAAGCCTTCAGGCCCTCAAACATCTCCTGTCCATAGTGGAATACCATTGCAGAAGGATCCAGCGAAATCGGCTGATACGGCATGATTTCCGGATCGTGCCACCCCTGTCCCTTTGTATACTCCATCACATACATGTGGTCTGTAAAAATCGTACCAAATACCAGCGGATTGTCCTCCGTCGGAAGCGGCTTCGGGTTTGTTGTTTTTGTGATCTTGATGTCTAACATAATTTTTCCTCCTCATCGCACGTCAGCTTCTCTCTCCCATTAGTGCGCCGTGCTTGTTCTTTATTCCTAATTATTCTCCTTTTACCAGGCAATGTCAAGCGCTTTCTGCGGCAAAAACAAAACATCCCCGCGTGACAGACGCCGTCGTCTGGCAGGCGGGAACATTTTCTGATCTTTTTTCAAATCTATTTACACAATACCCTGTGCTGTCATTGCATTTACAACCTTCTCGAAGCCTGCGATATTTGCGCCTGCCACATAGTTGCCTGCCATACCGTATCTCTCGGCTGCATCAGAAATATTATGCGTGATGTTGATCATAATCTGCTGCAGCTTTGCATCTACTTCCTCAAAGGACCAGCTCAGACGCTCGCTGTTCTGGGACATCTCCAGTGCGGAGGTCGCAACGCCGCCTGCGTTTGCAGCTTTGCCCGGTGCAAAGATCACGCCGTTTGCCTGCAGATACTCCGTTGCCTCCAGCGTAGTCGGCATGTTTGCGCCCTCGCAGACTGCGGTAACGCCGTTTGCCACGAGCTGTTTTGCATCGTCAAGAAGCAGCTCATTCTGAGTAGCGCACGGAAGAGCGAGGTCAACCTTGATGCTCCATACGCCTCTGCCCTCATGGTACTCAGAGTTCGGACGATAATTCCTGTACTCTGTCAGACGCGCACGCTTTACCTCTTTGATTTCCTTCAGCGCTGCCACATCGATGCCTTCCGGATCGTATACCCAGCCGTTGGAATCGGAGCAGGTAACAACCTTCACGCCAAGCTGCTGCGCTTTCTGGATCGCGTAGATCGCAACGTTGCCGGAGCCGGAAACCGCTGCCGTCATGCCGCTGATCTCCTTGCCGTTGATTTTCAGAAGCTCCTGCGTGAGATACAGAAGGCCATAGCCGGTTGCCTCCGTTCTTGCAAGGGATCCGCCGTAGGAAAGGCCTTTGCCTGTCAGAACGCCCTCATACAGACCTCTGATCCTCTTGTACTGTCCGAACATATAACCGATCTCACGCGCGCCGGTGCCGATATCGCCTGCCGGTACGTCAGTGTCTGCGCCGATATATTTGCAAAGCTCTGTCATGAAGCTCTGGCAGAATGCCATAACCTCTCTGTCGGATCGAAGTCAGAGCCGCCCTTGCCGCCGCCGATCGGAAGACCTGTCAGAGAATTTTTGAAAATCTGTTCAAAACCAAGGAATTTGATAATGCCAAGATTTACGGACGGATGAAGACGAAGACCTCCCTTGTACGGTCCGATCGCGCTGTTAAACTGTACGCGGTAGCCTGTGTTTACCTGTACCTGTCCTTTATCATCTACCCACGGAACACGGAATTTGATCTGTCTCTCCGGCTCAACCAGACGCTCCAGCAGGGCATCCTTTCTGAATTTTTCCTCGTTTGCTTCCACAACAACTCTCAGTGATTCCAGAACCTCTTTCACTGCCTGATGGAATTCCGGCTCTGCAGGGTTTTTCTTCACAACCTGCTCAATTACCTCATCAACGTATGACATTTTCATTCTCCTCCTTAAATCGTTTCTGGGATGCCGTTTATCCTCGCGGAAATAAACAAATGCAGGCGGAACAGGTCCGTCTGCATTTTCGACATCTTTGTCCATCTATTTTATTATATACTGACTTCTTTTTCATGACAAGAATTTTTCATGATTGTCAATTTGAATAATATAGATAACGTTTATTCATTTTTTTAATCAGAACACCGCTACGCACCAGTATAATCGTCCGCAGTGTAGTCTGCATCTGCCGTACCGTCATCCGTGCTTCCCGGAGCAAAATAATCTGCTTCGTCTGCCGCCTGCGCATCCTCCGCCGCGGAAAGGAATTCGCTCTTTATATACGCGGTCTGTCCGTTGTAGTCGATCACTGTCCATCCGTCGTCCGTCTCTCCTGTCTTTGTAACAGTTTCACCGATATACAGAACAGCCAGAACTTCACACTCCGTATTCGGCTCAGTACGGATATTGCACTCGTCAATCGCCACCATTTCATTGCCGGAGTTTTCACCGTCACTGCTCTGACCTGTCGCGCCCTCCTGCGTGCTGCCGTACTGGCTCATGAATTCCTTCAGCGCCGGATCGGAATTTTCCGCCTCATCGCATTCCTGTTTTACGGAAGCGATCAAATCCTGCACCTCAGACGTCTTGCGCGTCTCTTCAAGATATGCCTCCGTGTCAGTATCGCCGTCATAATCATAAATATAAAGGCTGCCCTCCTCATCACTCTTTAAATAAAACTGAGTCAGACTTGGCACCCGCGTGTCGATATTTACGACCTTTCCGTTGTAACAGACATACACCACATACTCTCCTGCTGCCCGTCCCTGCAGGGAATAAGTCCTGATATCCTCGTATTTTTCCACATAACCGTCTGTCAGCTCTGTGAGCTCCTGGTCTGTCAGGGAAGGATCAAGCTTTTTCAGAGTCTCCGTATCTCCGTTTGTGCGCGCTGAATAGTATGAGGTCATGACCGTCAGCACCCTGCCGTCATTCTCCTGAAGCGTTCCCGTCGATGCGGGCTGCGCATCTGTCTCCACGATCACATCCTTTGTCGTTTCGGATTCCGTTTCCGTCTGCTGCAGATCTGCCACCGGACTTTTTCCTGCTGCGATATTGCTGATCGCCCGAATTCCGATTACAGCAATCGCAAGGACAAGGATCAGTGCAAGTCCGAGAAGTATATAGCGCAGATTATCGGAAATCCACTCTCTGATATTATCCATTTACCCTTCCTCCGTCTTATAATTTCCTTGCAAATTTAAAACGCACCTGGAGGGATTCGAACCCCCGACACGTGGTACCGGAAACCACTGCTCTATCCCCTGAGCTACAGGTGCACGGTACTGAGCATCAGTACCTTTCAATACAATACTACAAAATGCACAAAAAGTCAAGGAAAGCATCCCTGACTTTTTATTTTTTCCGGTTCGGCACAGTCCGGCGACAGAAATCTACAGGCTAAGTTTATGAAATTCCCTCTGATAACGGTAGATTTCATCCGAAAGAAAATCCTCCGCGGCCACCTCATTGCGGTTGATCTCGCGTACCATCTCCTGCATCTCCTCTTTGGGCATTGCGGATTCCGCCGGGATAATGATACATTCGTGGATGCTGCTCGGAAGGATCCAGAAATCGTCCTCCAGCTTGTCCGCAATATCCTGCAGTACCGAATCAAACAACAGGCTTGCCGCTCCAAAATAATTTGTTTTGTTCGTCAGCACATACATCGGCAAAACGTTCTCCGTCTCCGCCTTCGCCTCCCCGCATCCCTGAAACTTTTCCAGCACGCCGTCCATACTTAAAAATTCCTCCGGCTGGATGTGCAGGGTGTTTTCCCGCGCACAGGCAAACAGCTCTTCCTCAGTAATTCCCCAGTTTTTACAGTGGCTGCTGTACACCAGGATCGTGCCCGTTCCAAGGCAGCTGTCCTCGAAATAATAGTATGTCACAATTGCAAGATCAAGAAAGATGCGATAAGGTACCGTTTTCAGCAGCTCCCGGTTTTTCTCCCGGTTGATCACACGACACGCCAGATGCTGCTTCACTTTTCCGAAATCTGCATAGAAAGTCGTGTCAAAAGGAACCGTCACCCTGCTTTTCCGGTAAAGCGCCTCCATCTGATCGGCAATGTCCGGAATCGGTGTCCCCTCCTGATATCCACGATAAAAGTCGTTCAGATAGATCGTCGGTGCAATTCCGCTTCCCTCTTCACTGATGGAAAGCGCGTCCAGAACCACAGAATTATTTTTCAAAATCTGATGGAGCTGTATCTGCACCTTCTCCCCCAGCCTTTCCTGCATCTGCGTCTGCATCATGCAGACAAAATCTTCATACTTCAAATAACCACCCTTTCTGTCATTTATTTATAAAACTCGGAGAATTGTGTGCGAACGCACCAGACTATTCAGAAGTTTTATGTCACTGATTATATCACATCGGTCACACAAACGCAAGTGTTATTTTAGAAAATACAAAAAGGATATTTTTCTGCCCGCGTCCTTATCGACTGCCTTCGCAGAAAAATATCCTTCCTTTTACTAAGCTTACTCTTCATTCATTGCCGACAGCTTTGCCGCCTGATCGGCCGCGATCAGGCTGTCCAGCAGCTCGTCGATATCTCCGTCCATGATAGAATCGATCTTGTAGAGCGTCAGCTTGATCCGGTGATCCGTCACGCGTCCCTGCGGGAAATTGTAGGTACGGATTTTTTCAGAGCGGTCCCCGGTTCCGATCTGGCTGCGGCGCAGCTCCGCCTCCGCGTCGTGCGCCTTCTGCTGCTCGATATCATACAACTTTGCGCGCAGCAGCGCGAATGCCTTCGCCTTATTCTGAAGCTGTGACTTTTCCGTCTGGCTGTATACCACGATACCGGTCGGGTAATGCGTCAGGCGCACCGCAGAGTCCGTCGTGTTGACGCACTGTCCGCCGTTTCCGGAAGCGCGCATAACGTCGATGCGGATATCCTTCTCGTCGATCACCACGTCCACATCCTCCGCCTCCGGCATCACCGCAACAGTGATCGTCGAGGTGTGGATCCTGCCGCCGGATTCCGTCTCCGGCACACGCTGCACGCGGTGAACACCGCTCTCGTATTTCAGACGGGAGTAGGCGCCCTGCCCGGTGATCATAAAGTTGACCTCCTTCATGCCGCCGATGCCGATCTCGTCGGCATTCAGCAGCTCCACCTTCCAGCGGCGCTTCTCGGCATATTTTACATAGAGACGGTACATCTCCGCCGCAAACAGCGCAGCCTCGTCTCCGCCCGCGCCTGCGCGGATCTCCACGATAACGTTTTTATCATCGTTCGGATCCTTCGGGAGCAGCAGGATCTTTAATTCCCTCTCCAGCTCCGCGATCCTGTCCTTTGCCGAATTTAACTCTTCCTTTAACAGCTCGCGCATTTCTTCGTCAGACTCGCCCTCCAGCATAGACAGGCTGTCCTCAACAGTCTGCTTACACGCTTTATATTCCTTGTACGCGTCCACGATCGGCTGCAGATTGCTCTGCTCCTTCATAAGCTTCTGGAAACGAGCCGGGTCGCCCGCCACCCCCGGCTCATTTAATTCGTTCAGCAATTCCTCAAAACGGATCAACAAATCCTCCAGCTTGTCAAACATGGTTTCCTCCTATTAACACAGCCTGGCGGTCACTACCCTCGGCAGACCTGCCAGATCCTTTTTTACTATTATCTCCTGATAGCCTTCCTTTTCAAACATCTCCGGCACTGTCTTTCCCTGGTCAAACCCGATCTCACAGAAAACCCAGCCACCCGGCTTTAAAAATTTTTTCGCATCGGCCGCAATTCTGCGGTAAAACCTAAGACCGTCCGCGCTCCCGTCAAGCGCTGTAATCGGCTCATAGTCCCGCACCTCCGGCATCAGCCGGGGAATTTCCCCGCTCGCAATGTAGGGCGGATTGGAAACAATACAATCGTATTTCCCTTCCACCGCCTCAAAAAGATCGCTCTTAATAAAAGCTACGTCCGCCTGCAGTGCGGCGGCATTCTCCTGCGCGACCGCGAGCGCGCCCTCTGAAATATCCGCCGCAAAAGCACTGATGCGGCATCGCTTTGCCAGACTGATAATAATACAGCCCGATCCGGTGCACATATCAAGCACCGCCGCACCCGGACGGATTTTTTTCTCCGCCTCCAGGACAAGCAGCTCCGTATCCTGCCGCGGGATCAGCACCTGCTCATTCACGCGGAAAGAATACCCCATAAATTCCTGCTCGCCGGTAAGATACTGCACCGGCATATGCCGCGCCCGCCGTCCGATCAGCTCCCGGTAGCTCTCCGCCGCTTCCTTCGGGCAGCTTTCTGTCATTTTCAGAAAATAATGCGTGCGGTCGATGCCCGTCACGTGCTCAAGCAGAATCCAGGCGTCAGATGCCGCCTCCGTGATTTCCTGTGCCTTCAGCGCACCGATCCCCCACTGCAGCAGCCCGCAGTAAGAACATTTTTCCGCCTTCTCCTGCTGCATGTCTTCCTCAGCGTCCCGGCATCCGGCTTTCGCAGCTTCCTCCGCAGCATTTCTCATCCTGCCGCGCCCTCCGCAGCGACGCCCTGCTTCTCTGTCGGCGCGCTATCCTTCTCCGTCCGCTCCGTGCCCGGAACGATCGTCTCTTTGCACACGTATTCTTTCTCTGTAATTTCGTAATTTGTTCCAAAATTTTCATTTAAAAATTTCTTCCAGTCGAACACTGCTTCCACGGAAGCGATCGCCACCTCCACCATATCCGGCGTCGGCTCGCGCGTCGTCTGGTGCTGCAGCATCATGCCCGGCCTGCTCAAAAGATTTACAAGCCTGTTCTCCGATTTTCCGGCAAGGCGGATAAACTCATAGGAAACACCCGCGATCACCGGCAGCAGCAGAATGCGGATCACAAAGCCGAGCACGCTCGACTCCACGCGGATAAACATATGCACGATCACGCTGACGACCATGACGATCAGCAAAAAGCTGGTTCCGCAGCGCTTATGCTCCCTGGAGCTTTTCATCACGTTTTCCACGTTCAGCTCCATCCCGTGTTCGATACAGTTGATGCATTTATGCTCCGCGCCGTGGTACATAAACACCCGCTGAATATCCTTCATATTTGAGATCAGCTTAATATAAAGCAGGAAGATCGCAATCTTCAGAATACCCTCGCAGGTAACAATAATGTTGGTATTGTCCGTCACCTTCTGAAGAAGCAGCGATAGAAAATACGGCAGGATCATAAACACCGCTACAGCAAAGACCATGGAAACAGCCACCGTAATGCCCATCAGGATGTCCATGCCCTTCTTTGTGTTCAAAAAGCTGTCAATTTTTTTATCAAGCTTTGACGGCTCCTTCTCCGGCTCTTCCTCCTCTTCATCCTCAAAAAAGCCGGCGGAGTATGTCAGTGTTTTCATGCCAAGCACCAGTGAATCCACAAAGCTGAACACACCGCGCACAAACGGAAGCTCCAGCACCTTTTTTCCTTTGATAAATGCCGGAGATTCTTCCGTTTTCACGATAATCTCTTTATCGGGCTTGCGTACTGCCACGGCATAACGGTCGCCGTTTTTCATCATGACGCCCTCCATGACCGCCTGTCCGCCAATTCCAGAACCTTTCATACTGTCCTCCTTAAAAACGAAAGTCCATTCGGGATCTTCTTTCCCCACAAATGAAAGCCCCGGATTGCTGCGTGCTGACGCATGTCGACCGGGCTTTCATAGCAAAAAAGGTTGAGATTTGTCCAACCTCAACCTTACCGTTACCATTTCTATTATGCATTGATGCCGTATTTCTTGTTAAACTTATCAATACGTCCGCGGGCAGCCGCTGTCTTCTGCTGTCCTGTGTAGAACGAATGGCACTTTGAGCAGATTTCTACGTGGATGTCCTTCTTTGTAGAACCTGTCGTAAATGTATTTCCACAGTTGCAGGTAACAGTTGCCTGATGGTATGCCGGATGGATTCCCTCTTTCATGATTTTCACCTCACAATTCAGTTAAGCAATGCTTGGATTATAGCACATTCCGACTTTATTTGCAAGTACTTATATAAATTTTTGCTTCTTTACTGTCTGCACAAATTCACGGTTATCCCGCGTACGCACAAACAAATTGAGAATATTCTCTACCGCCTCGTCAGATTTCATGCCATTTAACGCCCGGCGCATGATGTAAACCGCCTCCTGCTCCTCGTGGTCAAGCAGCAGATCCTCCCTGCGCGTGCTGGATTTCGGAATATCAATTGCCGGGAATACACGCTTTTCGGAGAGCTTGCGGTCCAGAACGAGCTCCATGTTGCCGGTGCCCTTAAATTCCTCATAAACCACATCGTCCATCTTGCTTCCGGTATCCACAAGGGCCGTTGCAAGCACGGTCAGGCTGCCGCCCTCGCGCATATTTCTCGCCGCGCCGAAGAAACGCTTCGGCATATGCAGCGCCGCCGGGTCAAGACCGCCGGACAGAGTGCGTCCGCTTGGCGGCACGACCAGGTTGTACGCGCGTGCAAGGCGCGTGATGCTGTCCAGAAGGATCACCACGTCGCGTTTGTGCTCCACCAGACGCTTTGCGCGCTCAATAACCATCTCGGACACGCGCTTATGATGCTCCGGCAGCTCATCAAAGGTCGAATAGACCACCTCGACGTTGTCGCCGACGATCGCCTCACGGATATCCGTAACCTCCTCCGGGCGCTCATCGATCAGCAGGATGATCAGGTGAACCTCCGGATTATTTTTCAGGATCGATTTTGCGACGTCCTTTAATAGCGTCGTTTTTCCCGCTTTGGGCTGGGACACGATCATCCCGCGCTGTCCTTTTCCAATCGGGGAAATGAGATCCACGATACGCATGGACACGTCCCTGCTTCCGCGCTCCAGGCGCAGCCGCTCATTCGGGAAGATCGGCGTCATATCTTCAAAGTTGTAGCGCTTTGACGCCTCGCCCGGCGCCATGCCGTTGATCGACGTCAGATACAAAAGCGCGCTGAATTTCTCCTGCATCGTCTTAATACGTGTGTTTCCGGTCAGGATATCTCCCGTTTTCAGCCCGAATCTGCGGATCTGTGACGGTGATACATAAACGTCGTTTTCCCCCGGAAGATAATGATTGCTGCGGATAAAACCGTAGCCGTCCGGCAGCACTTCCAGAATTCCCTGCACAACAATACCGCTGTCAAGCTGCGCGATATCCACGGGCGGCTTGTCCGACCGTTCTCCGGCCTCGCCGGCTTCCGCCGCTGTATTTTCTGTTTTTTCCTCTGCCGGACGGCGTTCCGTTTTCATTTCCGCCGCAGACGGTTCTGTCTTTCCCGCGGCAGCGATCGGCTCCTCCGCTTTTGCATCCGCCGCATTCTTCTGTCCGTCTTTCTCGTCCTCCGCAAGCATCAGTTCCACTACCGCTGACTTGCGCATACCGCCAGTTACCTTTAGTCCTCTTGCCCTGGCAATCTCCTTTAGCTGTACTGCCGGGAGCGATTCATACTGTTCTCTCGTCATAAAATTCCCTTTCTATTCTCACTCTGCGTATCTAACAAAAATACGAATATCCATCATCTGTACTTTAACATTTATAAAATGGGTATCTGTCGGAATTGACACGATATTATGTAGATAGCGGTATTATAGCACGTTGTTTTTCAAAATGCAACATTTTTCTATGCCAGCATTCCGCCAAGCATCCCTCCACCAAGGCAAAGCAGCATCGTTGTGATAATTTCCGCCGCCTTCGCATCAATGCCGCCGGATATCCAGGAAGCCGCAAGCAGCATGATAAAATAAAGCGTGCCCGTCACCAGTCCCCACAAAAATTTCCGGCTCCTTATCCCTTTTCCCGCCAGCAGCCCGCCACAAAAACTGCTGAGTACATAAATCACGAGGATTCCCACCGAAACCATACTCTGCTGCGGTTCCAGCCTGTAAAGCAGCAGCGCCGTAAGCAGCAGCAGAATCCCCGTAATAATATAGGAAATAATCAATGATTTCACCACGACCCGGATATTTGATCCTGCAAGCATAAGTTCTCCTCCCTCCTGTCTGTTGTTAATATATGCGGCAGGCCCGGAAAGTATTCCTGATAGCTGCGCAGCTGCAAACAGATACTAAAATTTATATAAAGTGTGCCTGTTTCCTTGATTTTTTTTTAGAAATACGCTATCATTATCAAACAAGTGCAGTATTTGATCTCTGCACCGAAAGGAGATGACATTTTGGACTCAGGCGAGGCCATACAGCTAGGCGTAATAGTGCTGCTGATTGCCCTTTCCGCATTTTTTTCCTCAGCGGAAACGGCTTTGACCACGGTAAACAAAATCAAAATCAAAACTCTGGCGGATGAAGGAAACAAACGCGCCGCCACCCTCTTAAAGGTGACGGAAAATCCGGGAAAGATGCTCAGCGCCATATTGATCGGCAACAATATCGTAAATATCGGTGCAGCTTCTATGGTTACCACCCTTGTCACCAGTCTGTTCGGAAACTGGGCGGTCAGTATCGGAAGCGGCGTACTGACGCTGCTGATTCTTATTTTCGGTGAGATTTCCCCGAAAACATACGCTTCCCACAATGCAGAAAAGCTTGCACTGTCGGATGCCGGAATCATTTACATACTGACAAAGGTACTTACACCGGTTATTTTCATTACAAACCAGCTTTCTAATCTGCTTATCAGGCTTCTTGGGGTCGACCCCAATGCCAAAGGCGACGTCATGACGGAAAATGAGCTGCGCACCTACGTAGATGTCAGCCACGAGGACGGCGTCATTGAGCAGGAAGAAAAGCAGATGATCTACAATGTGTTCGATTTCGGCGACACGCAGGCGAAAGATATTATGATCCCGCGGGTGGAGATGGTTTCCGTTGATGTCAACGCCTCCTATCATGAGGTGCTGAATATTTTCCGCGAAGAAAAGTTTACCCGACTGCCGGTTTATGAGGAAAGTACCGATAATGTCGTTGGCGTGCTCAATATCAAGGATCTGATCTTCTGTGACGAGAACAGCTTTGATCTGCGCGGTATGATGCGTGAACCATATTTCACGTATGAATATAAGAATACTTCGGAATTAATGGATGAGATGCGCCAGGCTTCCATCAACTTCACCATCGTGCTGGATGAATATGGCGCAACGGCAGGTCTTATTACACTGGAGGATCTGCTGGAGGAGATCGTCGGCGAGATCCGCGACGAATACGACAAGGATGAGGAAGATCTCATCAAAAAGATTTCTGAAAACGAATATGTGATTGCCGGTTTTATGAAGCTCGACGACGTCAACGATGCGCTGCATCTGTCGCTTCATTCGGAGGACTACGATTCCCTCGGCGGTCTGATCATCGGCGGACTTGACCATCTGCCTGCGGTTGGCGAATCCGTCACCACAGCGGACGGCATCCGTCTCGTGGTGGATGCGGTCGACAAAAACCGGATCGACCAGGTACATCTGTATCTTCCCAAAAAGGAAGAAGAAATAAGCGTTTAGAGTCAAAACAGGCTGCGTCCCGCTGATATTTAAGCAGGCGCAGCCTTTTCTTTTTTAAGTACCGGACAAGATATTTGATTACTGTTCACGCCAGCCTCAAACACTTGCTGTCTGTATTCTTTTTATTTTACAACCAGATTGACAATCTTATTCGGAACGTAGATTTCCTTCACAACGGTCTTGCCGTCCACAAGGGAGTGGATCTTGCCGTCCGCGAGCACCAGACGGATTGCTTCGTCCTTGTCACAGCCTGCCGGAAGCGCTACCGCTCCGCGCACCTTACCGTTGATCTGTACACCGACCTCCACCATCGCGTCGATGGTCTTGCTCTCCTCGTACTGCGGCCAGGACGCAAGCGACAGGAAGCCCTCGCCGCCAAGTGTTTCCCAGATTTCCTCGCAGATATGCGGAGCGATCGGGCAGAGCAGCTTGATCAGCGTGACAAGCTCATCCTTTGTGAGGGAGCCCTTCGCATAAATCTCATTTACCAATCCCATCAGCGCCGCGATCGCGGTGTTAAACTTCGTCTCCTCCAGATCGTTCGACACCTTCTTGATGGTCTTGTGGAATGACGTCTCCAGCTCCGGCGTCACACCCTCACCCGACACCATGTCGGTAAGCGCAGCCACACGCTCCAGAAAGCGTTTGCAGCCCTTCACAGAATTTTCACTCCACGGCGTTGCAGCGCCATAGTCGCCCATGAACAGCACATACGTGCGCAGTACGTCAGCGCCGTACTCCTCCACCACATCCAGCGGATCGACCACATTTCCCTTGGATTTGCTCATCTTATCGCCGTCCGGTCCGAGGATCAGTCCCTGCGCCGTGCGCTTTGCATACGGCTCCGGCGTGTTGACAGCACCGATATCGTACAGGAAATGGTGCCAGAAACGGGAGTAGATCATATGTCTGGTGACATGCTCCATACCGCCGTTGTACCAGTCGACCGGCATCCAGTATTTCAGCTTTTCCATATCCGCAAGCGCATCATTGTTGTGCGGATCGATGTAGCGCAGGAAGTACCAGGAGGAACCCGCCCACTGCGGCATCGTATCAGTCTCGCGCTTTGCGTCGCCGCCGCACTTCGGACACTTGCAGTTTACAAAGGAATCGATGCGCGCCAGCGGAGATTCGCCCTCCTGCCCCGGCTCGAAGTTCTCTACCTTCGGCAGACGCAGCGGCAGCTCCTCATAAGGAACCGGAACCACGCCGCAGTGCGGGCAATGTACGATCGGGATCGGCTCGCCCCAGTATCTCTGGCGGTTGAACGCCCAGTCCTTCATCTTATACTGCACGCCAGCCTTTCCAACGCCGAGCTTTTCCAGCTCCTCGATCATACGGGCGATGGAATCCTTTTTGTTGGTGTAGCCGTTGAGGAATTCAGAATTGATCATCTTACCGTCTCCAGCATAGGCAGCCTCCTCGATATTGCCGCCCTCGATGACCTGGATAATATCAATGCCAAACTTCTTCGCAAATTCATAGTCGCGGTCGTCATGCGCCGGTACCGCCATGATCGCGCCAGTACCATAGCCCATCATAACATAATCGGCGATGTAGATCGGAATATCCTTTCCTGTGAGCGGATGAGAAGCCGCAATGCCCTCAATACGCACACCGGTCTTATCCTTCACGAGCTGCGTGCGCTCAAATTCCGTTTTTTTCGCGCACTCCTCGCGATATGCCTGGATCGCGTCCATATTTTTGATCTCGGACGCATATTTATCGATCAGCGGATGCTCCGGCGCGATAACCATAAAGGTAACGCCGAAAAGCGTATCCGGACGCGTCGTGTAGATCTGGAAGCTGTCGTCCTTGCCGGAAAGCCTGAAATCCACAAAAGCGCCGGTCGATTTTCCGATCCAGTTCACCTGCTGCTGGCGGATATTCGGAAGGTAATCCACCGTATCCAGTCCTTCCAGAAGCTTGTCTGCATACTCTGTGATCCGCAGATACCATACTGTCTTTGATTTCTGAACGATATCGCTGTGGCAGATATCGCATTTTCCGCCCTGGCTGTCCTCGTTGGAAAGCACAACCTTGCAGGACGGGCAGTAATTTACCAGCGCCGTATCGCGGAACACAAGTCCCTTTTCAAACATTTTCAGGAAGATCCACTGCGTCCATTTGTAGTAATCTTCCTCCGTCGTATCGATCACACGATCCCAGTCGAAGGAAAAGCCAACCTTCTTTAACTGGTTCGTGAATTTTACAATATTTTCATCCGTGATCTTCCGCGGATGCTGTCCCGTCTTGATCGCGTAATTCTCCGTCGGCAGACCAAATGCGTCAAAGCCGATGGGAAACAGTACGTTGTATCCCTCCATGCGGCGCTTTCTGGAGATCACCTCAAGGCTGGAATACGCTTTGATGTGTCCCACATGCATTCCCGCTCCGCTCGGGTAAGGAAATTCTACCAGTCCGTAGAATTTCGGCTTGTCTCCATTATCTACTGCATGAAAAATCCCTGCTTCATCCCATTTTTTCTGCCATTTCGGCTCAATTTTTCTAAATTCGTGTCGCATAATCATTCCCCGCTCATATAAATTCTGACAGACTGCTCTCTAAATACAGCGGCAGTAAAACTATCAGACCTCATCATACCACACTTTTTTCCATTCTACAATATTCTTTTTACTCTGTGTTCTTATAATAGAAACTCCGCTAAAACATAGTTGCTGATATCCGTCCCGTATTCCGTGAGGCGCACTGCCTCTTTTGTGCACACGAGCAGCCCCTGCCGCTCTGCTTTTTGCAAAACCTCCCCGTAAACCTCTTCCATTTCCACTCCAAAGCTTTCACGAAAACGCGCAAAGGACACACCCGCGCGCAGACGAAGCCCAAGGAACATCGTCTCCTCGATTTCTTCTTCGCGCGTCAGATGCTGCGGCGCTTCCCCCGTCCAGCGTCCCGCCAGATATTTCCGCATATCTGATGTATTGGAAAAGCGCGTATGGTCCACCAGTGATGCCGCACCAAGACCGAAGCCCTTATACTCCCGGCGCTCCCAGTAGCCGCAGTTGTGGCGGCAGGCAAAGCCCGGCAGCGCGTAGTTTGATATCTCATAGCGCGCATAGCATCTCTCCGAAAGCAGCTTCTCCGTCAGATGATACATCGCGCGCTCCTCCTCCTCGGAAGGCAATATTTCGCAGGCATCTCCGCGCTCCCGGCGCAGCGCGTCCGTCTGGTAACGCTCGTAAAACGGCGTTCCCTCCTCAATGATCAGGCTGTAGGCGGAAATATGCTCCGGCGACAGGGCAAGCACTTTTTCCAGCGTATCGCGCCATGTCTCCCGCGACTGCCCCGGAAGCGCCGACATCAGATCGACGTTGATATTCTGAAATCCCGCAGCTCTTGAAAGCCGGTAGCTCTCCAGAAATTCCTCCCAGGTATGGATCCTGCCAAGCAGTTTAAGCTCCGCCTCCTGCGCCGACTGAAGCCCGATGCTGAGGCGGTTGATCCCTGCCTGCAGGTAGCTTTTCAGCTTGTCCGCCGTCAGCGTGCCCGGATTGCATTCCACCGTGATCTCCGTCTTCTCTTCAAACGGAAATTTCTTTTCAAGCGCCGCCAGCACCGCCGCGATATCCTCCGCCGGCAGCACGGAGGGCGTTCCGCCGCCAAAAAAGACCGTGGAGATGCAAGCATCCCCGCGGTCCTCCCACGCTTCTATTTCCCGAAGCAGCATACGGATATACGCGCGCTTCGTCTCCTCCTCCGCCGCAAAAGACAGGAAATCGCAATAAGCACATTTCCTTACGCAGAACGGAATATGAATATAAATCTGCAGTGGTCTCATAAGTCTCTCCTATTTATCATCCAGCTTCAGCACGCTCATGAAAGCCTTCTGCGGGATCTCCACATTTCCCACCTGGCGCATCCGCTTCTTACCCTCCTTCTGCTTTTCCAGAAGCTTTTTCTTTCGGGTGATATCACCGCCATAGCACTTTGCAAGCACATCCTTGCGCATCGCCTTTACCGTCTCGCGGGCGATGATCTTGCTTCCGATCGCCGCCTGGATCGGAATTTCAAAAAGCTGCCGCGGGATTTCCTCCTTCAGCTTTTCGCACATCTTTCTGCCGCGCTCGTAAGCCGTGCCCGCGTGTACGATGAACGACAGCGCATCCACCTCCTCGCGGTTCACCAGGATATCCAGCTTCACCAGCTCAGAACGCTCGTAGCCCTTCATCTCATAATCAAACGACGCATAACCGCGGGAACGCGATTTCAGCGCGTCAAAGAAATCGTAGATGATCTCATTGAGCGGCAGATCGTATTTTAAAAGCGCGCGTGTCTCTTCCATATATTCCATGCCGAGATAGGAACCGCGCCGCTCCTCGCAGAGCTGCATGATCGCACCGATAAATTCTGTCGTCACCATAATCTCCGCGCTGACGATCGGCTCCTCCATGTACTCGATCTCCGACGGATCTGGCAGATTCGCCGGATTCGTCAGCTCGATCACATCGCCGTTCGTCTTGTGCACTTTATAGATAACGCCCGGCGCCGTCGTCACAAGGTCCAGATTGTACTCGCGCTCCAGGCGCTCCTGGATGATCTCCAGATGCAAAAGCCCCAGAAAACCGCAGCGAAAGCCAAAGCCGAGCGCGATCGACGTCTCCGGCTCAAACTGCAGGGAAGCGTCGTTGAGCTGAAGCTTTTCCAGCGCGTCGCGCAGATCGGGATACTTTGCGCCGTCCGCCGGGTACATGCCGCAGTAAACCATCGGGTTTACCTTTTTATAGCCCGGAAGCGGCTGCGCGCACGGGCGCTCCGTGCCTGTGATGGTATCGCCCACCCGCGTGTCCTTCACATTCTTGAGGCTTGCCGTGAGATAGCCGACCATTCCGGCGGAAAGCTCATCGCAGGGAATAAACTGCCCGGCACCAAAATAGCCGACCTCGACGACCTCCGCCTTCGCACCCGTCGCCATCATAGTGATCGGCGTCCCCTTTTTCACGCTGCCCTCCTTGATGCGGCAGAACACGATCACGCCTTTATAGGAATCGTAAATGGAATCAAAGATCAACGCCTGCAGCGGCGCTGCCGGATCTCCTTCCGGCGCCGGGATCTTTTCCACGATCTGCTCCAGCACCTGTTCCACATTGGTGCCGATCTTCGCGGAAATTAAGGGCGCATCATGCGCTTCAATGCCGATGACGTCCTCGATCTCATTGATCACACGCTCCGGATCGGCGCTCGGAAGGTCGATCTTATTGATGACCGGCATCACATCCAGGTCGTGATCGAGCGCAAGATACACATTCGCAAGCGTTTGCGCCTCGATGCCCTGCGCCGCGTCCACCACCAGGATCGCGCCGTCGCACGCCGCCAGACTGCGGGAAACCTCATAATTAAAATCCACATGTCCCGGAGTGTCGATGAGGTTGAAAATATACTCCTCCCCATCCTTTGCCCTGTAAATAATTCGCACCGCCTGCGCCTTGATCGTAATCCCGCGCTCGCGCTCCAGCTCCATGTTGTCAAGCACCTGCGCCTGCATCTCCCGGCTGGTCAGAAGGCCTGTCATCTCAATGATGCGGTCCGCCAGCGTCGATTTTCCGTGATCAATATGTGCGATAATACAAAAATTTCGAATTTTACTCTGATCTATCATGCTATCCGTCCTCTGCTGTGTTCTCATATGCACGCATTTTGCGTCCAGCCCATTGTAACATATCTTCCAAATATTTGTAAAGCCATTCCCCATGCTCAGGCGGTTACTATTCGCTCCGCTCCCCCGAAGGACCTGCTTCGCCCTGCAGCACTTTATCAAGTATCATCGCAAACGCCTCCATCGCGTTTTTTTCCTCCGCCACCGTGCTGAGCTGCGTGCCCGCCTCCAGAAGCAGGCTCTTCGGGCGCAGATGCAGGTTGAACCGGTAAGCCATCAGATAAATATTGCGCATCAGCTCCGGCGTCTCCTCTTCCGCCGCGAGCTGAAGCTGCAGGGCGAACGCCAGGTTATCCTGGATATAGGAATTGGGAAGATAAGCGATGTCCTGCCCGTCGGCTGTCCGGCTCATCCCGGCAATAAACATCAGCTGTGCCGCCGGCTTTCCATTGTATTCTGTCACAAAACGCGTTCCGTCCACGCCGTCGCGGTGCAGGTCGATCACGATCTCAATAGAAGGGTATTGCTCCAGTATCTCCGTCACCGCCACCTCAGAAAAATCATAGGCGAGATTGCGGTCCAGCACGCCGTCCACCAGGTCAAACACGCCGTCCTCATGAATCACATTGTAGCCGTAATCCTCGCGCAGGATCTGTGCGAGATAGTCTCCGATTCCCACAATTGTCGTGGACGGATCGCCCTCCACCGAATCGGCGAACGCCTCCTGCGAATGCGAGTGATAGATCAGGATCTGCGGCTGTGAGGAATCCCGCTCCATCGTCATATCCATAGAAAGCAGTGTGCGCCCGTCCAGCCGCTGCGCGTCGATGGTCGTCGTCATATCCATAGAAAAATAGTGATTCAGAAGATACTGAAAATCCCATAAAGGATTCTCTCCGGCGGCGCCCTCTTCCGTCTGAGCCGTATAGCTTTCCGTCTCACGCGGGCGCTTGTTTTCCTCCGCCTGCGCCTGCGCCCGCAGGATCAGCTCGTACTCCTCCCTGCTCTCCACCTGCGCCTCATTTTCCTGCTGCCGTCTGACGTACCCGTACACCGGGAACATCTGATCCTCCATTTCCAGCAGGATATCGGGTTTTTCCGTCTCCTCCGAGACATAGGAAATGACGGGTATGTAAGTACCCGCCGTCCATTCTTCCATCTTTTCGTAAACCGCTGAGAGCAGCGGCGTATTTTTAAACAGACCGTTCTCGCCCGCGATCGCCACGCTGCGCACGATGATATAGCCGCCCAGCGCAAGCAGCGCACAGGTGAGAACCGCCTGAATGATCCTGTCCAGAAGCTTCATCTTGTCCACCCTTACCGCATGTAGTACTATATCCTATGCACGTCCGGGTGATTTTATGACCATTTCAAGACAGCGCGATATTCAGCCCCTCGGATATCGTGTAGCTGACGCGTTTGATCGTCTCGTCAATGTCCTTCGGCGTCACAAACATGGTATTTAACTGCGGAGATATCTGCTCCCGCAGGCTCTGTCTGCGCTCCTTCGTGTCAATTAAGTGCTCCATAGTGTCGTTGACGATCGTAGCGGCATCGACGACCGTCGGCACGCCGATTGCGATCACCGGCACGCCAAGCGCTTCCTCATTGATGCCGTTGCGGTGGTTGCCGACGCCGGAGCCGGGATTGATGCCGGTGTCCGTGATCTGGATCGTGCGGTTTAAGCGCCGGGTGCTCCTCGCCGCCAGCGCATCCACCACGATCACCGCCTGCGGCGCCGTCTCCTGCACCACACCGCGGATGATCTCCAGTGTCTCCATACCGGTCTGCGCCATCACGCCCGGCACGATCGCGCTCACCAGATGCGCGTTGCCCTCCAGCGACGCGCGCCCGTACTCCTTCGCAATGTGGCGCGTCACCCGCAGATTTCCGACCACCTGCGGTCCGAGGGCGTCCGGTGTCACCTCGCGGTTCCCAAGGCCGACCACCAGGACCGTCTGCTCCTTTTCTCCCAAAAGCTGGCCAAGATGACCGGCAAGCGCCTCGGAAATCTCCCGGTGATAGTCTTCATCCTCGGACGACATGTTCGGCGCCTCCAGCGTAATGTAAGTGCCCACCGGTTTTCCCATGGTCCTTGCCCCGTTCTCCGTCTCGATTCTCACAATGGTTGTGTATATCTCACGTTCCTCATCCGTCTCTTCCTCGACCCGCACCCCGCGGATCTCTACATCGTCCTCCTCAAAGCTCTCCTTCGCCTCCAGCGCAAGGTCCGTGCGCACGTTAAAATCTCCAAGCATAGCAGCCTCCTCATCATTTCTGAGAGGTAGTTTCTGCATTCAGGCGGAAAATATTCAGCGCTTTTTGATTCTTTCGTAAAAGCGCGCCTCCAGCTCCGGATCGACCGTGCTGAAATATTCCGCATCCTTTTCGCGCTCCGCGATAGATTCCTCCACCGGCATGCTGCCCTCGCGCGCAAACACGGCAAGCTCACCGGTGCGCACCGGATACCCAAGCTTCTCAATGCTGCATTTCTCCGCAATATGATGCGCCCAGCAGTCCGGATGCGGAACAGTGCTCTTCGGACGGTTCCAGCCAATCTTCTCCTGCAGGAACGCCATCTTCTCCTCATCCGTCACATCGTGATACATAAAGTAGGAAAGCGACGTCACCTCCGCCTCCGGCAGATAATCAAGGCGCTTCGTCTTCGCCATTTTTTCCACCAGACGTCCAAACATCTGATACTCGAAATCGGCAAGATTACGTGAAATTTCAAACGGCTCGATGCCTTTTGTGCAGTCCGCCGCCTGCAGCACCTGCATATGCGTTCTTCCGTTGACGATCAGCGGAATCTTATACTGCGACGCCAGCAGATGACTGTAGTAGTGGCAAAGATGGAAACAAACGCTGCAGAAATTGTGCATCAGCTTCATGCAGGCGGAATAATACCCGCGGAGCTTCGACTCATTTACCGTGATGCGGATGTGATCCACATCCAGCTTATCCAGCAGATTTGCAATATTATTCTTTCCGAAATCGGTAGAAAATCCATTGTCCAGCGTGTAGGTGAGTACGCGCATTCCATATTTGTGCTTTAACTGATAGGTGATGTATGCGCCGTCCTTTCCGCCGCTCACACCGACGATGCAGTCATATTTCGCGCCGTTTTCCTTCGCCTTCTCCTTTGCCTTCTCGATCTCCGCCGCAAATTTCTTTTCCAGCGCCTCATAGTCTGTCAGCTCCGACCTGTGTTCATCGTAGAAATGACAGTAATTGCACACTCCATGCTCATCCAGCTTAATTCCCGCATAATTTTCCGGTAATCCGCACCTTACACATCCGCTCATGCCTCTTCCTCCTTTAATCCTTACTTAAACTCTTCCATACTATCATAAAAATATTCCTGTGGATCACTGCTCTGCAGTACCTCCGCCAGAAGCTCTGAAAATACCTCGCTGCCCTCCACATTCATATGCTTGTAATCCTCAAACAGATCATTGGTAAATACCGTCTGCCGTTCCTTATAGAGCATAAAATTATAGTAATTTGCATCCATCTCTTCGGCAAGCGCGCGGCATACCTCATCCAGATTGTCCAGATCTCCCGCTCCATCAATGTAGTCCTGCGTAATCGGCGTCAGGAGCAGGTTAAGCTCAATTCCCTCTTCTCTGCAAAAATCAGCGATCTTATACAGATACTCCAGTGACTCTTCCGTAATCTGCGCTATGCCCTTGCTTCCATCCCAGTAACCTGTAAAACCGTTTTTCTTTCCTGCCCGTTCTCCCTCGTAACTCGTTTTTCTTGCACGCCAGCCGCGGTTACCATAGTATCTCTGCACCACAGTCCTGTACAGCTTCTTTTTGACATTTTTCTTAACCTGCTTCAGATTCAGATATTTGCTGATCCGTGTAGAATAAAGAAGCGACGATACCGTAAGCCCCTCGCTGCGGACAGAAAGCAGGTAACGCGCCTTCCAGCGCATCGTGCGCAGATATTCATAGGCAGATAAATACTCCTGATCCGTCGCCTCCTTCTTCAGCGTGGAAACCGAAAGCACCAGATAAATCTGCTTTACCGGATTTTCCTCTGCCGTCTCCTGTATCAGATAATAGGTTCCCTTCAGGGGCTGCGTGTTTGTGGCAATATTAAACCCTGTCGTTCCGAGCGCCTCATCCAGTATCACCGGCTGAATGCCGCGTGCGGCAATCGAGGTGCCGCAGTACAGCGTATCGATCGTTCCCTTCAGGTCACTGCGTTCCCGTTTGGAGGCAAGCGAGAAGGTCGTCCATCCCTCATAAGCGAAGCGCGCAACACTCTCGAACAATATCACAAATGCCAGCACCGCACAAATGCGGGGAGCTATTTTCTTAAAATTGCGCATAAGCAAATCCTCCTGTCATCGAAACGTTGAACTGCCCGATCGCCAGGATCACTCCAAGCACAAAAAAATAGCAGAACCATCTCACCAGCAAGGGTTTCTTCGCCAGCGTATCGCGCACCGGCTGCTTTTCCTGCAGGAAATCTACTGCAAACATCAGAAGCAGCGCGCATCCTAAAAATATTTTCATTTCCCTGGACAGCCCAGGCAGGATCTCTGACCATCCGGCCGGCATACGGATATCCGTAAACATTTTTTTCGCAAATTGCAGCATCTCTGCTGTACTTGCCGGTCCCGGAAAGATTTTCAGAATACTCACAAGGAAAAACGTTCTCGCAATGCTGAACAACTTCCAGCCTCTGCTATCCTGACGGATATGCAAAACCTCCTTTGCCTTCGCAAAATATGGTTCCAGAATCATCGCTCCCATGATGAAAACGCCGTTTGCCGCGCCCCACAGTATGTAACGCCAGCTCGCATCATGCCAAAATCCCGTGCTGGTCCACACAAACACCAGTGCAAACAGCGAGGGGAACAGCTTACCGACACGCGCGCCAAACCATTTTCTTCCCAGTTTGCCAAATTTTGTCGCCGGCGAGGAAACTGCCAGCGGATAAAACATATAATCGCGGAACCAGGAGCTTAGGGTTATATGCCAGCGCCTCCAGTATTCCGCCAGAGATTCCGAAAAAAACGGCCGCCGGAAGTTTTCCTCAATATGGATGCCAAACAGCTCGGAAGCCCCTGCCACAATATCCATGTAACCGGAAAAATCCGCGTACATCCAGACCGTCATATACACGCAGCCCAGGAAACAGGTAATGCCGCTCAATTCTGCATACTGATCAAAAATACTCTGCATGACCGGACGCAGATTATCCGCAACCACCATCTTCTTAAAAAAGCCCCACAGCATACGCTGACACCCATAGGAAAAATTATGGTAATCAAATGCATGTCCTTCATATAGCTGCGCCGCCATCGGCTTATAGCGGTTCATCGGTCCCTGCGTCATCTGCGGAAAGTACGCAAGAAACAAGAGCAGCTTTGCATAATTCTTCTGCGCCTGTATTTTGCCTTTATAAATATCCATCAGATAACTGATCGCAATTAACGTGTAATACGAAATGCCGAGCGGAATCAGAAACTTCGGAACCGGCAGCTGCACGCCTGTAAACGCAAACAGCCGATTACCGATCCTTACAAAGAATCCGCTGTATTTTAAGATTAACAGAATTCCCAGATTAAAAATAACCGCTATTGTCAGAATCTTCTTCTTTTTCTTTTTATACTGCTTTTTCAGCACTGCCGCCGTATTTCTCTTTTCGGCAATCATCCGTTTGCATTCCTGCTCCAGGCGCTCCATCCAAAGCCCGGAGACCCAAATGCTGATGCTCGTAAGCAGCAGATACACCGGCGATGCCGCGCACGCCAGTGCGTAAAAAAACACACTGGCGCCAAGCAGCACCATCCAGCGGTACTTCAGCGGACATACATAGTACACCACATACAGCACAGCCAGGAACAGCAAAAAAAACAGGGAATTGACTGTCATTTTATGCCTCCTGCTGCAGCCTCTGTATCAGTTTGTACATATCCTCAGCGCTGTTGAAGTTTTCCGGCTCCATGTCCTCAAATTCAATTTCCACGCCAAACGCATCGTTCAGCTCGCCAATGAGGGAAACGATATCGAAGGAGTCCAGAATCGCATTATCGATCAATGCCTTCTCCGTCTCAAAGTCCACATCCGGTCTGAGTTCCTTTAAAATTTCCATTAACTGTTCCATACGTTTTCTCTCCTCTTCTTAGTTCGTTATTTTTCTCCCAGCAGAAACTGCCGTGAAATTACCCCATCATATATATAACCCATTTTCTGATAAATAGCAATAGCGTGTATGTTTTCTTCATCCACCCAGAAATTTACTTTGTCGGCGCCGCCTTTCGTCAGAAGGTACTCTGTGGCGCCGCAGAAAAGCGTTCTTCCCATGCCAAGCCCGCGCAGTTTTGTACTTACCACCAGGTGCTGCATAAAACCCGTCTTGCCTTTCGGGATCACCATGATCACCGCTCCTGCCGTACCGTCCGGCAGCCGCACTCCGATCACCTGCTGTTTTTCACAGTATTCGGCAAATTCCGCCTCCTGCGGAAGCAGTGTGCTGTAAATATCCAGGCTGCTCTTCCAGAGCGCCGCAACCTCCGGGTAATCCTGCGGTTTTAACGGCACGATCGGATACTCGGCAAGCTTCGCCCTCTGATCCGCCGGCGGCAGGAAATTTTCTTTCGCACACTCCATCCTGCGATAGCGCTTATACTCCGCAAACCCGTGCGCACACCAGCGCGAAACTTTGCATTTTGCAAGTGCCGCTTCCTCGTCGCCCCGAAATACCGTGTCGAGGATCACCGGACGCATCCATCCGGAAAGAGCCGGAAGCTGCGCGCCCTCCTTCATATAATAGTACAGCCGGCTGTAATATGCCTCCCTCACCTGAATGCAGAGCGCTTCTTCCGCCTCCTCCACATACAGCTTTTCCCGCCGGATCATATCCTCCACCTCCGCCGGTACAAAAAAGCAGTTGGTGACAACCGGACGGTTTTTCTTCTTAAACGCCTTTACCCGCTCACCGAACAATGCAGCTGAAGCGATCTTCTCCATTACGCCTCACCTCCGCATTCTCCGTCTTTCGCAAAAAACAAATAAGGATTATCCAGCACCCGCTGCGGCATTGTTCTTTCCTTCCCAAAGTCGCATACCAGGGTCGGCGCACACAGCTGCGCAAGATACTGCACCGTCTCCTCTTCGCCCGCCGTCTCCATTCTTACACAGTGGATGCCGCGCGCGATAAGCTCCTTCTCCTGTCTCTGCAGCGCTTCGCCCTCTCCCAGCAGCACTGCCTCTTTATATAAGGGAGCCCCCGGCTGCCCGATAAATTTCTGCTTTAAGAAAACACGGTCGATCTTTCCCCGCTGGTTCATCGGCATCTGTTTCATCCAGATGAGCCGGTTCGGACACATATACTTCGGCAGATAATTCTGCAGTTCTTTAATGAGCTGACCGTCACACGGCTCCTGCGCCTGATAAATCAAAACGATTTTCCCCTTCGCCTCATCGTACTGACAGCAGCAGCGCGCGATCCACGGGAACGCGTTGACAGCGCTCTCGATCTCAGAAAGCTCGATGCGGTGCCCCATATGCTTGATCTGCCAGTCGCGCCGTGCGGCGAACATCAGAAGTCCCTGCTCATTTCTGCGCCCGTAATCGCCGGTGTGATAAATTTTTTCCGGATACGCCGTATTGCGCGGATTCTGCCGGAATGCTTTTTCGGTCGCCTCCGGATTGCGGTAATAGCCGTGTGAGAGGCAGGTTCCCCGCACGCAGATCTCTCCTGTTTCGCCGTCGGGCACCTCCCGTCCTTCCTCATCCAGCAGCAGGATCTCCGTATTGGAAAATGCCTGTCCGATCGGCAGCGTCTCCGTATTGGAAAAATCTCTGTCCAATATGTAATAAGTGCAGTTGCAGGTAATTTCCGTCGGTCCGTACAGGTTGACATACATCGCATCCGGGAGCTGTTTTTTCCAGTCGTTCAGTACCTTCATCGGCATCACTTCCCCGGAAAACATTACCTTCTTTAAATAAAGCGGTCTGCTCTTTTCCAGTACCTTCATAGAAGAGAGAATACTGAGAGCGGAAACTGCCCATATGATCGTCGTCACTTTATGCTCATTTAAATAGGGCACCAGCCCCTTTGGCATGGAAAACATCGTCTGAGGCACAATATACAGGGAAGCCCCGTTGCGCAGCGTACTGTAAATATCCTTCACTGACACGTCGAAGTCAAAAGGCGCCTGATTCGCAAACACTTCATTTTCATCAAAATGAAAGGTTTCCGCAAACTGCTCTGCAAGGTCGATCACCGACCGGTGACAGATAAGCACACCCTTGGGAACGCCAGTGGAACCGGAAGTAAAGATCACATACAGCGGATCGGTATCCAGATGGGCCTGCCGTATTTTCGCAAGCAGCGCCTCATCCGCCTGCAATCCCTGCTGCTCCTCACGGATCAAAAGCTGTTTTTCCGGCACAAACTCCCGAAACTTCTCTGCATCCTTTTGCGGTACGATCGTAAGGAACGGCTGCGTGACATCAAGGATCGCCCGGATGCGCGCCGCCGGAAGCTTTACATCCACCGGGACATAAAAATTTCCGCTGTATACGACCGCCATAAAAATGACCAGACACTGGGCAGAATGATCGGTAGCAACCGCCACCGGCTGATTCCGAAATCCATATCCGGCGATCCTGCTGCCAAGCGCCTTTGCCCGCTCCACCAGTTCGCGATAACAAACCTGATGCATTTTGTCTGCGAAGGCCGTTTTCTCAGGAAAGCGCGCAGCTGAACGCTCCAAATAATCTAATACATTGGTAACCATAAAAACATCCTTTCTTTGCCGCCTATATATTATAACATACTTGTGAGAAAAATGTGAGAAAATTGAAACAAATTTGTAGGAATTAATTAATAAAAAAGTATCATTTTTGTATTGACACGACGAAGCGGATGCACTAAAATATAGAAGTATGTTTATGTTAGAACGTCCGTGTCCGGGATTAACATAACACGTTTAAGATGAAAATGAATTGAAAATATTTTGGAGGTGTCAGGGAATTGGCTAACATTAAATCTGCGAAAAAGCGTATTCTGGTAAACAAGACGAAGGCTATGCGCAACAAATCCATCAAGTCCGGCGTAAAGACAGCGATCAAAAAGGTTGAGGCTGCTGTTGCCGCAAAGGATAAGGCTGCTGCAAGCGAAGCTCTTCTTTCCGCTACCGCTACCATCGATAAGGCAGCAACAAAAGGCGTTTACCACAAAAACAATGCCGCAAGAAAAGTTTCCCGTTTAACGAAGCTTGTAAATAATATGTAATTTGCCGCAGGGGACTGCTGCCCTGCAAAATATTGCAAACAAAAAAAGGAATCCCCATCGGTCCGTCATCCGATGGGGATTTTTTTACATATCTGAAAACAGATTTTTGTTATATACGCCGTCTGCAATCAGCTTTTTAAAGGATTCGATCACTGCCGGCTTGTCCTCCTGATAGGTAACTCCAAACCACTTGTCGGTTGTCTCCAGCATCTTTACCGTTACTTTTCCATCGCGCAGAAGCTGTCCAATGTACGTCGGAAGCAGATACTCCGCCTTTAATTCATTCCCGGCAATGTTTCGGAAAAACTCTGTAAAGCCCTGCTCCAGAAGCTCCATAAACTCCGGCGTCAGTCCCCACATATTCATGGAAACGTGGCTTTGGGCATCTATCGGAGTGCCATTCACCGCTGCTCCCTGATCAGTCCTGATAATGTCGTGTGTTTCCACCACATCTTCCAGAAAATCCGCTTCATCCACGCGGCAGATTCCGCGCGTCACGCCGCCATTGTCGCTTAGGGTGTTCTTCAGGATAAAGCCCGCCATACAGAACCGGTACGGCTCTTCCGGTGAATACGCCTGCAAAAAATCATACAGCTTGACAAAAGCTTCCTTTCCATAGTAATCATCCGCATTGATCACTGCAAACGGTTCTTTCACAATATGCTTGCAGCAAAGCACCGCCTGCCCCGTTCCCCAAGGTTTTGTGCGCCCGGCGGGAACTGCAAAGCCCTCCGGCAGATCCTCCAGGGACTGGAAGGTATAAGCCACCTCCACTCCCTTCTTTTTGCAGACTGCTTCGATACGATTTCCGATCACCTCACGAAAATCTTTCTCAATATCCCTGCGGATAATAAATACTATTTTATCAAACCCTGCCTCGATCGCGTCGTGGATCGAATAATCCATGATGATCTCCCCGCACGGACCGACCGGCGCAAGCTGCTTGATGCCGCCGCCAAAGCGTGAACCAATACCGGCAGCCATAATCACCAACGCTGTACGTTTCTTCTCACTCATCCCACATTCTCCTGTCCTTTTACAGTTCTTTTTCGCACATCGCAAGTGCGGATGCAATTACGGCGTCCATATCGTAGTATTTGTACTCTCCGAGCCTTCCGCCAAAAATCACATGCTCTTCTTCGTCTGCAAGCGCCCTATACTGCGCGTATAGCGCTCCGTTCTTCTCGTCGTTCACCGGATAATAAGGCTCGTCTCCCGGCTTCCACTCTGAGGAATACTCCCGGCTGATGACCGTCTTCGGCTGCGTGCCGAATTCAAACCATTTGTGTTCGATAATGCGTGTCCAGGGCGTTTCGCGGTCCGTATAATTCACCGCCGCATTTCCCTGGAAATTCGGCATATCCAGCACCTCCGTCTCAAAGCGAACAGACCGGTACTCCAGCGCCCCCAGGCGGTATCCGAAATAAGCGTCGATCGGACCGGTGTAGATCACCTTATCCGCCAGCGCATCCAATGCCTGCTTCTGTTCCAGATAATCCACGCCGAGGCGCACCTCCGTGCTCTCCAGCATATTTGCGACCATCTTCGTGTAACCGCCCACCGGAATTCCCTGATAGCGTGCGTTAAAATAATTGTTATCAAACGTCAGCCTCACCGGAAGACGCTTAATGATAAACGCCGGGAGCTGATCGCACGGTCTGCCCCACTGCTTTTCCGTATAGCCTTTGATCAGCTTTTCATAGATATCTGTGCCGACCAGACTGATCGCCTGCTCCTCCAGATTCTTTGGCTCTGTGATCCCGGCCGCTTTTCTCTGCTCCTCTATCTTCTGCGCCGCCTCCTGTGGCGTCACCACACCCCACATCTTGTTGAAGGTATACATATTAAACGGAAGTGAGTAAAGCTCTCCGTGATAATTCGCAACCGGCGAATTTGTAAAGCGGTTGAACTCAGCAAAGCGGTTCACATACTCCCATATCCTTTTATTGTTCGTGTGGAAAATATGTGCGCCGTACACATGAACATGGATCCCCTCCATCTCCTCCGTGTAAACATTCCCCGCGATCTGCGGGCGCTTGTCGATCACCAGACAGGTCTTTCCCGCCCTCTTTGCCTCCTGCGCAAACACTGCGCCGTAAAGCCCGGCGCCAACCACCAGATAATCGTAGTGCTCCATTGCAGTCTCCTTTATAAACATTCTCAGAACCTGTATACATTATAATCGCTTTTGCAGCATGTGTCTATAATTTTCCCAAAATGCATTTACGAAAATACATTTACGAAGTTGCCAGGCAATTGTAACTACAGAATCTACATACTGCGGAACACAATGCTTCCGTCCGCGGCATTCATAGCCTCGATGATCGCAAGTGATTCCAGCTGAATACCCTTTTCACGGATGAGGTCTCCGCCTCGCTGGTAGCCCTTCTCGATTGCTACGCCGATTCCCTCCACAGTGGCTCCCGCGCGATCCACGAGCTCCAGAAGTCCCATCAGCGCACAGCCGTTTGCCAGAAAATCATCAATGATCAGCACGTGATCCTCTGGCGACAGGAATTTTTTCGATACGATCACCTCATAGATCTTTCCGTGCGTGAACGACTGTATCTTCGTCGTGTAATTATCATCATCCAGGTTGATGCTCTTTGCCTTCTTCGCAAACACAACCGGAACGCCAAACTCCCGCGCGGTGATCGCCGCGATACCAATGCCGCTCGCCTCGATCGTCAGTATCTTATTGATCGGCTTACCGGCGAAAAGCCGTTTCCACTCCTTTGCCATCTCCCCAAACAGCTCAATGTCCATCTGATGATTGATAAAGCTATCCACCTTCAGTACATTTCCCTCGCGGACGATCCCGTCCCTTCTGATCCGTTCCTCTAAAATGCGCATACCCCATATGCTCCTTCCTGCAGCATCCGCCGCGTTTTTTATACTTTTTGGCCTTACAGCGCAAGCTTTCGTCTTTGTGCATCCAATTCACCTACAGGACCTGCCACCGGCAGCTCCCTTCGGATGCATAGCAACAAAAAGTACCGCAACCCCTGAAGCTGCGGTACTTTCTGCATTTATTCACTCATTATTTAGAATTTGCCTGCCTTCGCTGCTTCCTCAATGGAAACGGCAACTGCAACCGTCATACCAACCATCGGGTTGTTGCCCGCACCGATCAGACCCATCATCTCAACGTGAGCCGGAACGGAAGAGGAGCCTGCAAACTGTGCATCAGAATGCATACGTCCAAGCGTATCTGTCATACCGTAGGAAGCCGGACCTGCTGCCATGTTGTCCGGGTGAAGGGTACGGCCTGTGCCGCCGCCGGATGCTACGGAAAAATACTTCTTGCCCTTCTCGTTACATTCCTTCTTGTAGGTACCTGCAACCGGATGCTGGAAACGTGTCGGATTGGTGGAGTTTCCGGTGATGGAAACGTCTACGCCCTCTTTCCACATGATCGCAACGCCTTCCGGAACGCTGTTTGCGCCGTAGCAGTTTACCTTTGCACGAAGTCCCTCAGAGTAGGATTTGCGGAATACTTCCTTTACCTCATTGGTGTACGGGTTGTACTCTGTCTCAACATAGGTGAAGCCGTTGATTCTCGCGATGATCTGAGCAGCGTCTTTTCCAAGACCGTTCAGGATAACGCGCAGCGGTTTCTGACGAACCTTGTTTGCCTTCTCAGCGATACCGATCGCGCCCTCTGCTGCCGCGAAGGACTCATGACCAGCCAGGAATGCGAAGCACTCGGTATCTTCCTCAAGAAGCATTTTGCCGAGGTTTCCGTGACCAAGACCTACCTTACGGGTATCTGCAACGGAACCCGGAATGCAGAATGCCTGCAGACCCTCGCCGATCGCTGCTGCAGCTTCAGATGCTTTCTTGCAGCCCTTCTTGATCGCGATCGCTGCGCCTACAGTGTATGCCCAACATGCGTTTTCAAAACAGATCGGCTGGATGCCTTTGATCTGATCGTAAACGTTCAGCCCTGCATCCTTTGTGATCTTCTCTGCCTCTTCAATGGAAGCAATGCCATAACTATTCAGAACGGAATTGATTTTGTCAATTCGTCTTTCATATGATTCAAATAAAGCCATTTCCTGTTACCTCCCTCTATTATTCTTTTCTCGGATCGATGATTTTAACAGCGTCTGCTACACGGCCGTACTGACCTTTTGCCTTTTCCCATGCAGTGTTCGGATCGTCGCCCTTTTTGATGAAGTCTGTCATCTTTCCAAGGCTTACGAACTGATAACCAATGATTTCATTGTCTGCATCAAGAGCAATGCCGGTAACATAACCTTCTGCCATTTCCAGGTAACGCGGACCTTTTTTCAGTGTGCCGTACATGGTACCAACCTGGGAGCGAAGACCCTTTCCAAGGTCCTCCAGACCAGCGCCAACCGGAAGTCCGTCCTCCGAGAATGCGGACTGGGAACGTCCATATACGATCTGCAGGAACAGCTCTCTCATTGCGGTGTTGATCGCATCACATACGAGGTCTGTGTTCAGCGCCTCCATAACAGTCAGACCCGGAAGGATCTCCGATGCCATAGCTGCGGAATGGGTCATACCGGAACATCCGATCGTCTCAACCAGCGCTTCCTGGATGATACCCTCTTTTACATTCAGAGTAAGCTTGCATGCACCCTGCTGCGGTGCGCACCAGCCAACACCATGTGTCAGACCGGAAATGTCTTTTACCTCTTTTGCCTGAACCCATTTTGCTTCTTCCGGAATGGGAGCTGCGCCATGATGAACGCCTTGTGCAACTGGACACATTTCTTCTACTTCGCGTGAATAAATCATTTTAAGACTCCTTTCAATAATAAATATCTTTCTATGTACACCGGCTGACTGCTGCGGCCGGTTTGTACCTCGCTCATATTTTCTCATAAAACGCCAAAATAGTCTAGCGTTTTTTGTGAAAAACATCATTTACTTGCAAATACCTCTGCCGAAGCGACCCCATTGTTGACCGCAACGGAATGGTCATTTACATAAATGTCAATGTGTTTTCCCTCCACGCCGCTTCCGGTATCCTCAACGCAATACTCGTGACCGTTGATATAGATGTGCGTGCCAAGCGGAAGCACCTCCGGATCTGCCGCGACTGTCCAGTCCGCCACCGGGTACGCCCCGCTCGCCGTCGGTCCGCCGGACCACCACCCGCAGCAGAGCTCACACGCACAGTAATAGGTGACGGTAAAGACGCCCATTGACTCCCCGATATTCTGCGCCCCTGCCGGCACAAGGTCCGAGAGATACTCATTGCTCACAAAACCAACGACCCCGCTTTCCATCTGTACACGGCTCCAGCCGTTGTCACAGACGCCCGTCACCTGCACCTTCGTATACTGCGCAAGCTTGCCGACCTCCTCGTACTCCGTGCCCGGCAGCGCACGCACCGTCAGCACATCGGTTGTATAGGACTCCTTCTGAATGGCAACCTCCTGCACATTCTGCTGCGCAAGCTCTTCAACAGGCTCCTCCTGCGGAACCTCTCCCTCGCTCATAATGCTGAGCATCGCCGCGCTGTAGTCCGCATCGATCACCGCAGGCTCCTGTGCGTTCACCGCCGTTGACAAGCAGAGACCGGCAAGCATACAGACTCCTGCTATTTTTTGTTTTATACGCATTGCAAAATCCTCCCAAATGATTTCCCTTCCCCATCCGGGCACTCCATATATGCCATGCGCATTCCCGAAACAATACAAAGCGGGATCTTACACGCAAAAAAGACGGAGTACCCCTTTTGAATACTCCGCCCCTTAGATGTACTTATTTTACCATATATTTCCATACTTGACAAGCACGACTTATCCACACAAATTCCTTCAATATTTATTTGCCTGATTCCGCAAAATGCGCTATAATGCAGTCATGATTACGAAAATTTACCCCATTCAGTTAAATTTAAACGGCACCGCATTCCAGGATTATAACAAATCCGGTATGCTCTTTTTTGATATCGAAACGACGGGGCTTTCCGCGCGCAGCTCCTCTTTATATCTGATCGGAGCCGTCAGCTATGCTCCCTCCGGCTGGCAGATTACCCAGTGGTTCGCCGAGACTCCATCTGAGGAGGATCAGGTTCTGGCCGCCTTTCTCGCCTTTGCGAGAAAATTTTCCCAGGTGATCCACTTTAACGGCGACCGTTTTGACATTCCCTATCTGCAGGAAAAGTGCCGCGCTTACCAGCTTGCGGACACCTTCTCCACACTTGTCAGCCGCGACCTGTACCGTATGCTCCGGCCGCTGAAGAATCTGTTGTCCCTGCCGGCGCTGAAACAGAAAAGCCTGGAGGAGTTTCTGGATATCCGCCGCGAGGATCAATACTCCGGCGGCGAGCTGATCGACATCTATCACCAGTATGCGTCCGTTCCCTCGAAGGATAGCTTGAGACTGCTTTTGCTGCACAACTACGAGGATCTGCTCGGTATGCTCTCTATCCTGCCGCTGCTCTCCTACCTGCCGGTCTTAAACGGAAGCTTTGGCGTTGCGGGCGGACATGCGGCAGGCGATTCTCTGATCATCGAGACCTGGTACCCTGCAAAGCTGCCAAAGCCCTTTTCCTACCGCGGCGAGCATTTTTATCTGACGGGCGAAAATACCCGTCTTGCCTTTCAGATTCACGGTATACGCGGCTCCCTGAAGCACTTTTTCCCGGACTATAAAAATTATTACTACCTTCCTCTTGAGGATATCGCCATTCACAAAAGCATCGCCGCCTATGTGGACAAGGACTATCGGGAGCCAGCCACCGCCGCCACCTGCTTTACGAAAAAAGAAGGCTTCTTCCTGCCGCAGAATGATATTCTGTTTGAACCGGTATTTAAAGAAGCCTACAAAGATAAAGTTTCTTATTTTCAGTGTACGGAAAAGTTTCTGCAGGATAAGGAACAGATGCTCCGCTATCTGCGGCATCTCGTCTCCGCTATCTGAAGCAGCATCTCTGCTATCGGAAACCCGGCGTTTCAGCTGTCCGTTTTCCGTAAAATTCCAGTAAAAAAGGATACTCACAAGGGAGAGGCTACATAAGGAAGTAGCTTCTCCCTTTGGCTTTGTAGCCAGCCAGATTGATCGGATTGTAGGTAAAATCAATCATATTGGAGGATTACAAAATGAAACAGCATTACACAGATGAAAAAACAGGTAGCAGTTATACACTTCAAGGCGACTATTATTTGCCTGATCTTATTTTACCCGCCGAAAAGGAAAAAAGGCATATTGGCGTATGGGGACAGCGGCACGCAAAATACTTAAAGTAAAATTATAAGGTTTTGTATATGAATTTGTTTACAAGCGGTAAGCTAAACAGCCACCTTGCCGCCGTTGCGTTAAGTTCAAATACATATTGTGAGAAGTTCTCAAAATTCATTCAATTTTAAAAAATAAATTTCGCAATACTACTTTTCTGAGCATCGCTGAGGTTTTCAATTTTTTCATTAAATTTAATTTCCGTTTGATTAATACTTTCAACACAAGGCTTCAACCATTCAATTTCTTCAAAAGAAAACCCATATCGTAACATCCATATCTCAGTTGAGTCTTCTGTTCCATATTTGATGTACTTTGCCAACCGCTCAGCACGTTCGTCTTGATACGAAAGATAATACTGATGGAAAACCGCATAGAACAAATCGCTCAGTATAAACCCTATAAGTTTATCGAGAAAATCATATGTATCATAAACAATATGGTCGTAATCGACATCTTTACCCTTTGTTTCAGCAGGGAATAAGGGGAAAATTTCTCAAGATCCTTATTTGTAAGATTATACTTATCCGAGAATTCCCCTGTTTTGATTGCTTCTTTGTACTCCCTAAAATTCATCTGGTATTATTTTATTAAAGGAAAGACTGTGACGCTTTTCGATTGCTTCGATTTCTTTTTTTAATGATTTTCTAAACTGTTTCATAGCTTTGTCAAAATTCAAATCTTCCCAAGTGCCCTCTATTTCATTACTTTTAAATATAATATTGGGTAATTTTAAAAGTGAAACTGTATCTAAATACTGATTACAATCTTCAATCATATTACGAATAATAGATAAATCATCTTTCTTGAAAGAAGTGTCTTTAGTAATTGAAACAAGTTGATCTTTTATTTCTAAAACTGATTCTATACACCATTCTTTATTTTCCATTTCAATCGGATTAACTAATATTCTTTTTGATTCTAAATATATCAATAAAAAAGAAAACTTATCTTTTGCAGAAATAGATTTATTCCAAGAAATTCCTCCAAATGGCGTGCTTATACCATTAAGTTCATATTTCATTTCTGTTCCTCCGCCTGTTTCTTAATCAGCTTTGCCTGCAAAATATGCCTCTGCATAGCTAACTCCCCAACAATTTGATCGTTTGTTGACTGACTGAAAGGTATAGAAGATACGGAAAGATTTACAGCAGCAGCTGCCGCTATATCTTCATCGCTTATCCTTAATTCTTGAATTTTTTTAATCGCAGCATCTCTATCTAACCATCCGTATCTTTGATAATTGAAAATAATACTATCTCTTTCATCTATATCTTTAGTCAAGGACGCTTTATCAAATGCGTCTTTAATTGGATTACTTATTATACAATCCCTCCTAATTACATCCACTCGCTATTAGCGGCAGACCATTTTTCAATAAATTCTCTGTCTCCAACTGCTGCTGTAAACGGTTTTGCTAAAAAGGCTTTTATTGTTATCAACACCGTACTAAAATCATCAGTTTTCGTGTCAATTTTACGGCAAAAAGCTTTCCATTTCTTCTGCATAGCCTCGTCATCATCAAAAGCCCTGACCTGTTCAAACTGCTCCACTGTAAAATTGTGTTCACGGTTCGCAAAGGTTTTTCTGAGTGCTTCGGTCAGCACATTACCGTCAAAATCAAATTTATTGGCAAGATAGTAAATATCATAATAGTCTTTCATGCGGCTGGAAAATTCCATCAGGGTGAGGATCGCATCAATTTTTTCAGCAACGGTCGTTTCGATGGAATAAGTATTAATTGTAGGTGCAATAAAATCATCAAGCTGAGTAGGAATTTTTCTTTTTTCCTGTTTCGGCACAATGACATCGCCAACACCAAAATCATTGCCTGTCTGAACCGTAATAATTTCCTCAAGGATACCCTTTAATTGTTCTGGTGTATTGGGTATTTGCCGAAGCAAAAAATCTACATCAACCGTTACTCGGCTATCAAAGTCAGTAAGGGAATAGAGAAACAAGCCGCCCTTCAATACGAGATTATCGGCATACTTGGACTTTTCCAAACGGCGCAAAAATTCCTCTTGGCAAAAGAGTTGCAAGCAGAGCTGATAACTTCTGCCGCTTTCGGCAGCCTTGTTTTTCAGTCGTGCAAGCACAGATGCAGCAATATCAGCCATTGAGCAGCACCTCCATTACATTCATAACTTTTGTATAAAGCTTCATTTCCTTTGCGTACTTAGATAAATTTGCAAGGTTCTTTTTTTCATCAGCAGCATAGGCATTGACAGCCTTATTAAAAATTTCATTGTCAAGTTTTGTGCGGTACTTAAAACAATCGCATATTGTTCGCTCACGGTCATACACAGGCAATATTACACCGTTAAAATTGCTTGTGGACTTGCCTATATCTAAAAAGCCCTTTTGAATATAGTAAGCCTTCATCGGAAATTCTTCAATGTTCTTTACAGCACGAGACGCTGTTCTCGGCACAGCAATCGACCATTCACGGGGGGAAAAATCACTATATCCGTAGTGAAACAAAGCGGACTCCACACAAATAATTCCCTGCGGAAGAAGCTCTCGTATGAGCTGTTCTTCTGTAATACTTTTACTTTGAGGGAGCTGATAAAAGCCCCTGCGAATTCTTTCAATGACTCCTTCTTTACAAAAAGCCGCTACTTCGTATTTGTTTATCCCGTTAACAGCAAAATCTGAAGTTTTTGCAATGCCGCCGTTATTTTCAATTACCGTTTTTAAAATTTCTTTTTTACTCAAGCAGGCACCAACTTTCCGCACGCAGAAAATAAATAATGTACGCAATTATTATGCCATATGGTTTTGCAAATTGCAATAACTATATGCATATATTGTTTAACATTTGTACGCCGAAGGTTATTGCAAGAATTGATTAAGATTTATTTTTCAATGACTAAATTTAATAGTATGCCCCGATTTTTGCTTACTGTTCGGGTGCGGACTTGATTAAGAAAAGCCAGTCGTGTAAACTGTAATCAGTCAAAACCACTGACTCTTCTTAATCCAGAATCCCGGATACTCTGTCAAAGAGTGCAGAGTTACGAAAAGTTATTCGCACAAAGGCAGTTGGCAGAATTTGGCGAGAAACAAAAGAAAAAACTTGCCGACAAGCGCCGAGAACTTGACAAAGCAAAGGTGCGTATTAGTGAAATTGATGGAGTTATCCAAAAGCTTTACGAGAATAACTCAATGGGCAAAATCAGCGACGAGCGTTTTGCCACAATGTCGATTTCCCTTGAAAATGAGCAACGCGAGTTAAAGACCGTATTCCCACTTTGGAAAATGCCAAAGTCAAGACCGAAGGCTTACAGCGGTTTATTGATAAAGCGAAGAAGATTACCCGCCTTGAAGTTCCCACGCCTGAACTGGTACACGAGTTTATTGAAAAAATCGTGGTATCCGCACCCGAATACAAGGACAGCAAGCGTTATCAGGAGGTTGCAATCCATTACAACGGTGTTGGCATTATCCGAGAGCCGACAGCAGCAGAAATGGAAGAATACTTCCAAGAACACATCAGCAAAAAGCCTTTCTTAAAGGCAAAAACGGCATAGCCTATGACTACACCGCATTCACACAATAATATTTAATTGAGATACAAAGTCGCGCTTGGGGTACCTTCCTTACGGAGGGTCCCCAACGGGTATCCTTTTTCTTATGCTTATTCTGCATCTTCCTCTGCCGGTGCTTCTTCTTTTGCAGAAGCATTCTCCAGAGCCTTCATGCTGAGGCTGATCTTCTTATCTTCGCCATTGAAATCGACTACCTTTGCTTCGATTTCCTGTCCTACCTTCAGAACATCCGACGGCTTCTCTACATGATCGTGAGAAATCTGAGATACATGGAGCAGCGCATCCACACCCGGCTCCAGCTCTACAAAAGCGCCGAAATCTGTCATTCTTGCCACGCGTCCGGTAACAACATTGCCCGCCGCATATTTCTCTGCCGCAGTCAGCCACGGATTCTCGTCCTCAAACTTCAGGCTGAGTGCGATCTTGCTTCCATTGATGTCCTTGAGAAGGACTTTCAGCTTATCGCCTACGTTAAAGATCTTTCTCGGATTGTCAACTCTGCCCCAAGACATCTCGGAGATATGAAGCAGACCGTCTGCTCCGCCAAGGTCTACGAACGCACCGAAATCTGTGATGTTTTTGACAACACCCTCAACAACATCGCCGACATGGATTCTCTCGAACAGCGCTTTCTGCATCTCTTCCTTCTTCGCAACCAGAAGCTGCTTACGGTCGCCAATGATTCTGCGTCTGCGCGGATTGAACTCCGTGATAACAAACTCGATCTCCTGATCAGCAAATTTCTCCAGATTCTTTTCATAGGTATCGGACACCAGGCTTGCCGGGATAAATACCCGCGCCTCATCTATCACAACGCTCAGACCGCCGGACAGTACCTGCGTAACAGTTGCTTTCAGTACCTCATGGTTGTTGAAAGCCTCCTCCAGTCTCTTGTTGCCCTTCTCAGCGGCAAGCTTCTTGTAGGTAAGCGCCACCTGACCGTCTCCATCGTTTACCTTGAGTACCTTTGCTTCCATCGTATCGCCAACTTTTACAACATCTCTGAGATCGACGCCTGCATCGTTTGTATATTCATTCTTCGAAATGATGCCATCTGCTTTATAGCCGATGTTCAGAACGATCTCATCTTCTTTTACGTCGATGACTGTTCCCTCAACGATTTCTCCATTGTGAATTGTTTTCAGTGATTCCTCCAGCATTTGTTCAAAACTCATTTCTGACATATGTTTGAACCTCCTTAATAATATGATTGGGGGTAGATGCCCCTGCAGTAATACCTACGCAATCGACAGGAGGTAATAATATTGGCTCCAAGTCTACAAGTGTCTGTATATAGTAAGTATTTTCGCATTCTTTTTGGCATATCTCAAATAGCTTCTGTGTATTTGAACTGTGCCTGCCGCCAATAACAATCATAGCGCCCGCCCGCTTTGCAATCTGCGCCGCTTCGCGCTGACGTTCGTCGGTTGCACTGCAGATCGTATTGATAGCATTACTATCATAACCCTTTTTAGAAATAATTTCAACTAAATTTTTGAATTTATTGTTGTTAAATGTCGTCTGTGATACGATGCACAGATTTTTTCCGGCTTCCGGGACGAAGCCTTCCGCTTCTTCCTCAGTGGCGATCACCGTCGTCTTTCCCACACACCAGCCTTTGATTCCCTCAACTTCCGGATGGCTGTCGCTTCCGATAATTACGATCTGTTTTCCTTCCCTGCTCTCTTTTTCCACTATCCGATGTATCTTTTTCACAAACGGACAGGTGGCATCTACCAGCTCCAGCCCTTTTTCCTGGATCAGGCGGTAAATATCCCTGCCCACTCCATGGGAGCGGATAATAACCGTTCCGCTGGCAAGCTGTTCCAGCTCACGGCGCGACTCGATGACACGTACGCCCCGCGCCTCCAGATCCTTCACGACCTCCTCATTGTGAATGATCGGACCATATGTGTAAATAGGTCCTTTTTTCTTTTCCGTCTGCTCGTATACTTTATCAACTGCACGCTGTACGCCAAAGCAAAATCCGGCTGTTTTTGCAACGATTACTTCCATCTTTATTTCTTTTCCCATCTACAGAGTGATTTGATCTTTTCTGTCACCTCGTCGACTGACATTTCTGAGGAATCCAGAAATACGGCGTCCTCCGCCTGCATCAGCGGCGCAATTTCGCGGTGCATGTCCTGCTCGTCGCGCATAATGATATCCTCCCGGATCTCCTCAAGGCTGCAGGAGATTCCCTTTGCCTCCAGCTCCCTAAAACGCCTCTCTGCTCTTGTATCGGCGCTCGCCGTCAGGTAAATCTTGAGCTGTGCATCCGGCAGGATATTCGTGCCAATATCCCTTCCGTCCATCACAACATCGTGCGTGCGCGCCAATTCCTTTTGCAGATCCAGCAGCTTTTCCCTCACACAGGGGAGTGCAGCCGCCTTCGATGCCATGTTTCCCACTTCTTCCGTGCGTATCAGCCCGGACACATTTTCTCCATTTAACAGCATCTGCTGTTCCCCGTCCCGGTAAGCGATGGATACCTGGATTCCCGGCAGCGCCTCCGACACCCGTGCCTCATCTTTCGCATCGATACCGCCGCGAAGCAGCGAGAGCGCGATGGTACGGTACATCGCCCCGGTATCCACATAAATGAAAGAAAGCTCCTTTGCAACCCTTCTGGCAATGGTACTTTTTCCTGCACCTGCCGGTCCGTCTATCGCAATATTGTACGTCATACTACCTCCTGTCCTGTGTCTTCGGCGGCGCATCTGATGCTCAGACCGTTCTGTCGCCCAACCTCTTCCCTGCCTTCGTCCTCCTGCTGTGTATTCGCCGCAGCCAGATGCGCACCAGCCGCGTAACCGGTAGACCAGGCAATCTGCAGATTGAAACCGCCCGTCAGTGCGTCGACATCCAGCACCTCGCCTGCAAAATACAAGCCCTGCACCAGCTTAGACTCCATCGTTGCCGGATTAATCTCTTTAACAGCAACGCCGCCCTTTGTAATAATAGCTTCATTATAATCTCGCAGCCCTGTCGCCGTCAACTCCAAATGTTTGATCTGATGGACAAAGCCAGTCCGCTCCGCGCGCGAAATCTCATTCACCTTTTTCTCCGGTGAAATTCCGGAAAGCTTTTGCATCACCGGCGTAAGTTTTGCCGGGAAGAGATTCCCGATCACATTTTTGAATTGTTTGTTTTTCCCCTCTTCGAATTCCCGCAGCAGCCTTGCGTCAAGCTGCTCCTCGCTCAGCGCCGGTTTCAGGTCGATCACCAGCTTTAGCTCCTTCTGGCGCAGCTTTTTCTGCACTGCCGCACTCGCAGTCAGAACCAGCGGACCAGTCACGCCGAAGTGTGTGAACATCATTTCTCCAAAGTCCTCATAGAGACGCTTCGTTCCGTCATAAACAGAAAGCCTGACATTCCGAAGTGAAAGTCCCTGCAGTTCCTTCACAAACGCTTCTTTTGCATTAAACGGCACCAGCGAGGGATACTGCTCTGTCACCGCATGGCCGCATTCCTTAGCAAAGCGATAGCCGTCCCCGGTGGATCCGGTACTCGGGTAGGAAAGTCCGCCGGTCGCCACGATCACGGCATCGCCGCAGACCTTTGTCCCATCCGCGAGAAGGATTCCCGCAGCGGCTCTGTCCGCAGTGAGCACCTCCCGAACCTCTGTATTGAAATGAATGTGTACCCCGGCGTCGCGCAGAGCGCGCCGCAATGCATCGATCACATCCGCTGACTTGTCGGAAACCGGGAATACGCGCTGACCGCGCTCTGTTTTGGTCTTGCAGCCGTGCGCCTCAAAAAAGCAAATCACGTCCGCATTGGTGCAGCCATAAAACGCGCTGTACAGGAATTTGCGGTTTGTGCAGACCGCCTCAAACAGCTCCTCCACATCGCAGGCATTCGTAAGGTTGCATCTGCCCTTTCCAGTGATATAGAGCTTTTTCCCAAGCCGCTCATTTTTTTCGTAAATATGGACTTCATTGCCCGGCGCCGCCGCGATCGCAGCAAACATGCCCGCCGCGCCGCCGCCGATGACGAGTATTTTTCTCATGTAACTTCCTTTCTGCTGCCAAAACATTACACAAAGCCGTACACGCGTAACGCATACGGCTTTTCACTCTATAATATTGGCAGTGTCCCCGCGGTTTTGCATTGACCGACACCACCGCTGATATGGATAGATTAACATATATTTTTTCCCTGGACAAGCATTTTTTCGATGTCCACTTTTCTTTTTCTATTCTATCCCCAGCGTCTCATGCAGCCTTGCAATCGTCGCTTCAAAATCCGGAACCAGCATTTCATCCTGTGAATAGTACAAATCATCGTAAGGAATCCGTTCTTCCGACAACTCATATTTTGTAAATTGCGGCAGCATAGCTGTAAGCTTTATCATTTCTACCGGTTGAATATTATGCTCTATCTGCGCAATTATTTCCGCAGAAATCGTCAGCAGCTCTGCCGTGTTCCGTTCCTTCAGAGATGCAAAAATTTCTTTCAGTACATCACGCTGGCGCTGTGTTCTCTGATAATCACTATTGCCGACATAACGGATGCGCATGTAAGCAACTGCCTGATATCCATCCAGCAGGTAGGTTCCGCCTGTATAGATATAGTTTTCTTCTGGAACTCCCAACTGAGCCAGATTTGAATTAAGGTTTACACATTCTTCATCAGAAAGCGTAATCTCTACACCGCCCAGCAGATCAACAATGTTCGCCATATCCATAAAATCTACGATTGCATAATTGTCAATCTGCAGCCGGTAATTATCCTCCAGTGTCTGAACCAGTACATCTCCTCCGCCGACTGCAAAGGCGTAATTTAATTTATGCACGCCATAACCCGGAATGTCAGCATACAAATCCCTCATAAACGAAGTCAGAATAATCTCCTCTGAATCTTGATTGATTGTCACCAGAATCATTACATCTGAGTTACCGTTCCAACTGTCATCCCGATGATCCGTGCCAATCAGAAGCAGATTGTAGCTTTCCTGCTCATCCGAATACTCTTCCTGGGCATAAACAACCTCTGTACCCCAGAGCGCCAGCAATAGCATAATCATCGCCGCGCACTTTGTAAAAAATGTTTTCATATTCATCTTTCTGTCTCTCCATCTGCCCATTTTAAATATGTGTTCTATATGTTCCCTATAACCCCTGTATTTCTGCACAATCACATATATATCCACTCACTTTGAAACGACTGCACCAAAAAGGAAGATATGCCAGTATACGAGTCCGGATTCTCCAATCAAATTATCCGAAATCTGAACTATACTTTTTGATGATCACAACAATTTACAGCAACAAGCCAATATGTTTTTCCTGAAAATTCTATTTTCTGCTCCCGAAACTGGTAATCTGTTGTATCAATATTATTCGGATATCCTGTAATCCCTTTTCCAGTCATCTTTGCAACAGCTTCTTTTCGACACCAAATCCGCGTGAAATCTCCGTCGAATAACTTTTGTTCTTTTTCTGTAAGTGAACGTTCGATTAAGTGAAAATTATAACTAATTTTTTGCAATTCAATATCCACACCAACAGACTGCCCAGAAACTGCTACGGCACATACTCCTCTGCTATGTGAGATACTAAAGTGAATATTGGAATTTTTGAAATATGGCTTCCCAGTATCTGTGAAATCAACCGTAGATATCTGAAGATTATTAACTGATAAAACCTTGTATAATAAATTCCATGCTGAAAAAGATGCCTGCTTAACAGCACCTCTGTACGCTTCGAGATGGACTGGCAATTCATCTCCAAACGGAGGTAGATTATTTATATTTTTTACTGGTTCCCACTCAATAATCATAACAATATTGCCCACCCCAAGGATCAACCTTCCACTATTTTCTCCATTTCAGCATATTTTACTTTTCCATAGTCGTTACGCGGAATCTCGTTAACCCAATGCACTCTGAACGCAGAATTGTGTAAATTAGTTTTTGTACAGATAAATGGAATGATTTCTTTCTTTATTTCTTGATTCGTTGTAAAAATGTTCATTTTCTTATCATCACCCAAGCATACAAAATCAACACCAGGGTATTGAGTTTTTAGAATACGTTCTGTTTCATCAAGGCTCACCCGGAGACCGAACAGCTTCAGGAAACGTCCTTTCCTGCCGATGATATAGTAAAATCCATCCTTGTCCCTCATTGCAATATCCCCTGTATGATACTCCCCACAAAATTCGTCATCTTTTATGAGATCCTCTTTACAGAGGGCATACCCCATGGTAACATTTGGTCCGCGATATCCAAGCTCACCCGTCACGGTTCCATCTGCATTTTCGGCTTCGTCCAACAGGAAAATTTCTCCGCCTGGAATTGCTTTTCCAACACTGCCTACTTTCTCCATAGCCAAATCCGGATCAAGAAATGCCATGCGGGCGCTAGTCTCACTAGTGCCAAAAGTTGCGCAGAAACGCTTTCCGTTATTCTTAGCGTATTCTGCTATCCATTTGAACATCTTATCTGTGAGCTTGCCACCGCCTTCCGCAAGCGTATGAATTTCTGGCAAATTCATCTTGTCAAAACCAATACGCCTCATGACCTCATAACTAAACGGCACACCGCAGAAACTAGTTCCACCGTTAACTTTGATAAAATCCCAGAAATCAGGATCCATAAGGTTTGCCTTGACCATCAAGACAGAGGCTCCAACAACCAGATGGCTGTTGATCACGTTCAAGCCCATAGTATAGTTCATGGGCAGGTCGCAAATACCGACCTCATCCACTGTCCACGAAAAGACCTTCGCCACATTTTCCGCATTTGCCTCCAGATTACCATACTTATGCCGTACCAACTTAGGGCTGCCAGTAGAGCCAGAAGTGGTAAGGAGCATAGAAAGTTTCTGATTCATTGGATACTTCCCGTAACCTGTTCTCAGCAGGACATAGCCGCAAGAAGAATAAACCTCCTGTCCACCCACTTCTTTCACTTTCCGTTCTGGTACCCAATAGTAACTCGGTGTGTATATTGCCTCCAGGTTCTCTCTCAGTTCTTTATCCAACTCCGCTCCAAGAAGCAATGGAACCTGTTTATTGTTTTCAAATGCAAGATACCCCACCAGAGAGCCAGCACAGTTCTCACACAGGCAGAAAATTACACATCGTGGGAGTTTCAAAGAATCAAATTCATAAATTACTCTGCAAATATCTGAATAAGTAAGGCTGTATCCACTATCATCTTTTATAGCTATTTTTTCTTGATTATGCTTATCGATATCTAAAAACATGTTTTTCATCCTCTGTTTAATTTGTGTATAAATTTATGTTGAATCCTCCCTGAAATATTAATTAGGATTTGTTTCATCATTATCTTTTGTCTTCTATTAAGATATTTCCTATCAACTGCCTTCCACCCCTTTAACGACAGCATTTGAAAAAATTTTGACCTATGTTCTGGCTCATGAATATGTCCTTCTTCAATTTCTTTTACAAGGCTATTTCGTTCTATTACATGAAATACATTGCTTTCTTCCATTATAATCCGACTTTTTATCTGATCAAGCAGCTCACTACCTTTATCGGAATTTATCAAAACTACTGATACGCCATCTTTAGAATTAAACGCCTTATGGTATTTTTCCACACCCCAATAATCCCCTATTGTAATGTCAGATACCCGTGCGATGCTCTTATAATTACAGCCATAACATGACCTTCTCCATGTTATCCGTGATTTTGAAGAAAAGGCAAAATAAAAACTATTTTCCAACCATGTTTCATGATGTTTTTTCCCATTAACAAAATAAGTACAATTTACTCCAGTACCATATCGATCTTTATCTCGAAACTGGAAACGCAAATTCCTTTTCCCAGCTTCGTCTGTTAATGTTCGCAAGTATTCCTGAAAAGCAAATGGGCTTGGTGCACCTCCACATAAAACATCTACAATATATAAATTATCATAAGGCTTTCTAAGATATTTTCTAAGTCCAGCTGCCTGGCAAGGCAGACATGAATACATTACCGTCCTCCCGGCTTTCAAATCTTGCAAAACTTCAGAATAACTTTCTGAAGAAGAACTCCAAACATATTTTGATCCATGCATCGGTGCAAGCTGTTCAACCGATTCGGCCCGTTTGATAATTGCGTTATAATGTTCATCAAATATGCACCCATATACAATACCTTTCTTTTCAAAAATGCAAGTTGCCAAAGCATAAAACAGGCCACCAGATGTGCTATGATAAAGAACATCTTCATTTCTTGTCTGGGCAGCGTAACAAGATAAAGGCTTATTGAGCATATTAATGGAGTCAAGGGCATGACAAGATTTCATGCACTGTCCACAACGGATGCACTGTTTCATATTTATATGGGGATAAAGAAATCCATCCTCGTGTGGTTCCATTGTAATTGCCCCATGTTTACAGGTCTGCATACACGCACCACAACCAGTACAGGATATTTCAGGAAGTTGTATATTCATCAGTATTCACCTTGTTAAAATTATCAATAAATTCACATAATTGTGCAGCCTTCCACAGCCAAAACCTGGCCTGAAATGTAAGCCGCCAAGTCCGAAATCATGAACATGCAGGCATTAGCAATATCTTCCGGCTCCGCCAACCGTCCCATACAGATGTTATTAATCCTGTCCTGTAATTTCACTTGGTCAGTCTGCTGCATCATGTCTGTGTTTGTCAGCCCAGGTGCTATTGCATTTACTCTGATCTTTTTTTCTGCAAGTTCTTTTGCAGCAGATTTCGTCAAAGAAATCACCGCGCCCTTCGTAGCGGAATATACAAGCTGTCCTTTATTGCCCCGCAAAGCTGTCATAGAGGCAATATTCACGATGCTTCCACCGCTTGCCTGACGGCTCATAATACGGCTAACAATCTGAAGCATATTGATCGTTCCATATACATTCACGGAGAACATTTTCTGCATATTTTCATGACTAATCATGCCAATCAGCTCATTGAATTCAACCCCTGCATTGTTCACCAAACCATCAATATGCCCGCAGACTTTCTTTATCCGCATCACAGCATTCATGACTGCTTTTTCATCAGAAACATCAAAATAAAGTGGGTGTATTTCACCTTTCACATTTTTTTCGTACTCTTTCGACCATTCCTCTACAGAGCCCTCTCTTGTTGCAGTTGCGTATACTACCGCACCATTTTGAGCAAAAATCTGGCAGATAGCCTTTCCAATTCCTCGGCTGCCACCGGTCACTATACATACTTTTCCTGTAAGCATTCTACGCCTCCCGTCAGTGAACCCAATCTACCGTAATTTCATGAATAATCAGTCCGTCTCTTTTTCGGATGAAATCCGGAGCAACCTGGGGGAACATCGCACAACTTAATACATCCTCTTCTGTCCTTGCTATATTACTGTACTCCGCTTTAATCCTATCAAGCTCCGGCTCCAGACGGTCTGCCGGACGGCAAGTGATCACTTCATTCTCACCGATAGCCTTTTTCCGAATCTCCTCATTTACTTCGCCCGAAAGTGCGCCATACTCACCCCTAAGAAGTCCCTTAGATTCCTTGGTAAAGCTCTTGTACCTTCCCATCAGCACATTCAGAACCGCCTGCGTCCCCACAATCTGGCTAGTCGGTGTTACAAGCGGGGGATACCCAAAATCCTTACGAACCCTAGGCACTTCAGCAAGAACTTCATCCAGACGCTCTTCGGCATTTGCCTGTTTCAATTGGCTTAAAAGGTTAGAAAGCATTCCGCCTGGAACCTGATATAACAGCGTATTTGGATCAACCCGGAGAACTTTTGAAGGGATGGTTCCCTCTTTCTCCATCTTTGCAGCCACATTTTTAAAGTGAGTAGCCGCTTTGTTCAACTGATTCAAATCCAGTCCAGTATCCCGTCCTGTTCCATTCATCGTTGCAACAATAGATTCTGTGGCAGGTTGAGAGGTACCGTTAGAAAATGGCGACAAGGCACAATCCACAATATCCACTCCCGCCATCGCCGCCGCCATATAAACCATAGCTCCGGTTCCTGTTGTGTTGTGTGTATGCAAATGAATTGGTACAGATACCTTTTCTTTCAGATTTTTGATAAGCCTATATGCATCTGCAGGCAAAAGCAAATTTGCCATGTCTTTTACACATATTACATCTGCCCCCATTTGCTCAAGTACAACGGCCTTCTTTACAAAATATTCTTCACTATGGACAGGACTGGTCGTGTAACTAAGCGCCGCTTCGACCGTCCCCCCATATTTCTTAACGCTCTTCATGGATGCTTCCATATTCCTGACATCATTTAAAGCGTCAAAAATTCTCACGACATCTATCCCATTTTCGATTGATTTCCGGCAAAAAGCGTCCACCATATCATCTGCATAGTGGCGATACCCCAAAAGATTCTGCCCGCGCAGGAGCATCTGCAATTTTGTGTGCGGCAGAGCTTTTCTCAGCGTCCTCAAACGTTCCCACGGATCTTCCCCAAGAAACCGCATACAAGAGTCAAAAGTTGCTCCTCCCCAACACTCAATCGACCAATATCCAATGCTATCCAACACGTCACAGGCCGGCAGCATATCCTCAAGACGCATCCTGGTTGCCGCCTGACTCTGGTGCGCGTCCCGAAGTATAGTATCTGTAATCAGCAACGGTTTCTTCATTTCAAATAATTCTTTCATATGACCCTCACCTTACTTCAAAAAGCACATCCCCACCAGCGACTGTTCCACCGACTTCACAGTTCATCTTTACAATTCTTCCATCTGAAGGCGCAAGGATTTCGTTCTCCATCTTCATTGCTTCAAGGATTAAAACCAACTCCCCTGCTTTTACTTCATCGCCCACTTTCTTTTCAATATTGATGACTGTACCAGGCATCGGGGAAGTCACCGCACCTGTATTTGCCACAGTCTGTTTCTGTGCGGAAGAATCCATATCCCGGACAGTCGAATTGTTTCCTGGCGTTTTAAACTCTCTGTATGTTTTCTTTTCCGAAGGCTTTGAATCGGAGTTTTCTTCAATCAGATCAACTTCCATCTCATAGGTCTTACCTTCTAATATAATACGATACTTGCTCATACTCTTGAATCCTCCAATTGATATTTATGGTATATTATTTGATTATTTTCTATGTATTTTTCCAGGCTGCTCTTTTGCACTTCTTTAAAAGAGACAACTGTTACTTTTTTTGCATCTACACCGGTCTCCTCCGCAACAACAGCCACAGCCATCGCCAGAGCTCTTTCTATTTCCATTTTATATTCTCCTTGCATACTGATCTCATAGCGGAATGTTTCCGTGCTTCTTCTTAGGCAAGAAGCATTCCTTCGTTTTCAGCATTCTGAATGCTCCAACGATCCTTGTTTTGGTTTCCTCTGGCAGAATCACTTCATCCACATACCCATGCTCTGCCGCAATATACGGATTCATAAACTTGTTATTGTATTCGTCCAGAAGTTCTTCCTTCTTTGCCGTCGGATCTTCCGCCTTCTCAATTTCTTTCTTGCCAATGATGGACACAGCCCCCGCCGCTCCCATAACTGCGATCTCTGCAATCGGCCAGGCATAGACAACATCTGCACCAGTTCCTTTACTGTTCATTGCAATGTATGCCCCACCATATGCTTTTCTCATAATCAGGCCAACTTTCGGTACAGTAGCTTCTGAATAGGCATACAGTAGCTTTGCACCATGGCGTATAATTCCCCCATGCTCCTGCTGACTTCCAGGAAGAAATGCCGGGACATCCACAAGCGTAAGGAGCGGAATGTTAAAACAGTCGCAGAAGCGGATAAAACGCGCCCCTTTGTCAGATGCATTGATTTCCAGAGAACCCGCCATATACTTACTTTGGTTTGCCACAATTCCGATGGTTTCACCGTCAAGCCTTGCGAAACCGACCACAATGTTTCGTGCAAAGGCAGACTGCACTTCAAAGAAACTTCCTTCATCTACAAACGTGTTGATTACATCTCTTACATCATAAGGCTTTTTTGAATCAACCGGAACAATATTACTAAGTGCAACACAGTTATCTTTTTTCTTTCCCGCTACTGTCATTGGCTTTTCATCATTGTTCTGCGGCAGATAGCCCAATAACTGCCTTACGCCATTCAGGCAAGAAAGATCATCCGGATAAACAAAATGTGCCACCCCGGATATAGCGCTGTGTACGGATGCGCCGCCAAGATCTGAAGAAGATATTACTTCTCCTGTAACGGACTTCGCAACCGCAGGACCAGTAATATACATCTGGCTGGTCTTCTCAGTCATAAATATGTAATCCGTAATCGCCGGGGAATAACAGGCACCTCCGGCACAAGGACCAAGGATCACTGAAATCTGTGGGATAACACCGGACGCAATGGTATTGCGGTAAAAGATATCTGCATAGCCAGAAAGACCATCAATCCCCTCCTCGATTCTTGCTCCTCCACTGTCATTAATGGAAATGAAAGGAACCTTCATTTCCAACGCCTTATCCATGACACGGCAGATTTTTGTCGCCTGGGCTTCACCGAGAGAGCCTCCTCCTACGGTAAAATCTTGCGAAGATGCAAATACAATTCTGCCGTGGATACAGCCATATCCAGTTACAACACCATCGCCAGGACGTTTTTTCTTGTCCATTCCAAAATCGGTCGCGCGAGATGTTATCATGTTATCCATCTCAACAAACGTGCCGTCATCAAAGAGAGCCTCCATGCGTTCCCGCGCGGTCAGTTTGCCGGAAGTGTGCTGTTTTGCGATGCGATCCGGCCCACCAGCACTCGCTAGTACCTCTCTTTTTTGGTTTAACAAACTAATGCTATCATTCCACCTTTGTTCCATAACCTAATTCTGCTCCTTCCGTTAACACGATTAGTATCTATGGCCTTTTCTGCTTATCATAGATTTAATTACACAAATTGCATACTTCAAATCTTCCTTGTAAAATATTAAGGCAGCAATAAGAACCACCACACAAGCATATACACCAACAACCACGGAAATGCCAACCCACTGCACCCAACTTGCAATACCTATCTTTCTAAGAACAATAAAACTGGGTATCACTATTATAGCCATACACGAAAAAGTCCAGATAATCTTCTTAAAAACAAGACTCCTTCCGCGTTTCACGACATTATTGTCAATGTATAAAGCATAGCTCACAGTTCGGTATAAATTTGCCACCAGTGTACCAATAGCTACCCCTTCCAAACCTATAATGTTGACCAAAACAACTGAAATCAATAAATTTAGAGTTGCTTCCATAATTGCTGCATTTCTAGTTTCCTTATAATGCCCTATTCCCTGTACCAAAGCAAGATAAGGAACACGTATCCCCTGAGTTGCAAATGCCAGCGAGATCAAAACTGCATAAGACGGCTGAAGGTAATTAATATCTGTGACATTTTGTGGTACATACAATGAAACAAATGGCAGCACCATCACCATAGCAATTCCAAATGCAATCGAATTGAATGCGTTAACAAATAACTCAAAAACACTTAAATTTTTTTTGATTTTTTCTTTTTCACCACTCGCCCACATACTTCCAAAGATAGGTTCTGTCCCTTTTGTGAATATTGTTTGAATTTTTTTTAAGGCCGACATAACCATATTATATACTGTATAAACCGACACAATTTTTATATTAGTAAAAATAGTCAAAACAATAATATCCGTATTATCATGCACAATATTGGCCAGGGCGTGCATCATGGCATTACCGCGCCTGCTGAGTGCTGACATATCTGGTTTGCAATGCTTATCCAATTTATATTTTCTGGTAACATATATGTTTTGAAGCAGTGGACGTAACACATAAACAAACGCGCTCACCAATTTAACTATATAAATACTAAAACCAGATACTATCAAAAACACAGAAAGGAAAAGGTTCAAAATTGCTGCAATGCACGAGAAGATATTTGAAATATATACACTCTGGTCAGCAAGCAAAAATGTCTGGTAAGTCACCCCAAAAAAGTATTCCGCAAAGGAACTCACACCTACTATTAGTATCAGGATTGAAACATCTACGTATGAAAATCCCGTATGTACCACCAAAGGATACACTAACGAAAGCACAATGATATATATTCCTAAAATAAGAGCAATCTTTCGCATATAGCGTTCTGTAGCTCTTACGATTGCGCTTGTACCAGCATTATCATTTTCAGACAGAGTTTTGTATAATGCCACGCGGGTAGACGCTGTAACACCTAGTGTCAAAATCTGAATCATTCCCAGAAACTGAGTTGCGGAAGAAACAATTCCGTTGTATGATGATCCAAAGTATTGAAGAATATATCTAGGAAGAATCAGTCCAGAAAGCATTGATATTATTTCTAATAGCGCTGATGTTATTATATTAATTGATGCTTTTTTTGTTCTTGACATTGTCCTGCTGATGCTCCTCAAGTCTTTTAAATTACATTCCGCCAAAAATATTTTTTCAGAAAGCTACTGTTTATATTTTGATGGAATTTGCTCTTCACTCTTCGGGATAATATGATTGGTTCCCACAACGGTAGAATGTGAAGGCACATCTTTTGTAACAATCGCATGAGCACCTATCGTTACATCATCCCCTATTTTCAGATTTCCAATAATTGCACAACCAGCGCCCAAAATACAGTCGTCTCCAAACACCGCTTTCTTATATGTTCCAACAGAATTATCCCAATCTTCTGGCTTTATTGATGACATAACATGGCAAAAAGGATAAAGCTTACAATTGCTGCCAAATATAACTCCATATCCAACTCTGAGTGGTGCCGCATGGACAAGATGAAAATTTTCGCCCACTTCTATGTCTGGTCTAATATTGATCTGATATCTATCTAGATTCCTATTATATAGCCTCCATGCGCGAAGCTTATTAAGCTTTCCACCTTTTTTATACAATTCAATTGCTTTTAGTATTCTTTTCTCTCCTACTCGGTCATAATCATAAACACCGATCATTCTTAAAAGTGCATTTTTAATTCGCATAATTCTTTTTCTCCCATCCTAAATGTATACGTCATAAACCACAAAATATCAAATTTGGTATCAAATGTATGTCTTATCTTCGTTAATCAGTAACCCGTCTTAAGTATTCTTCCCCACAATGCTTGAGAGAACTAATGCAACATTTCTTCTTTGAATAATCAATGATTTCACAAGAAATTGAACCAGTATATATACGGCTCTTTAAACCTATTGTATTCAAAAGGTTCATAATTCGATCAGGAGCAGCAGGCGGCAGCAGAACATAAAATTGTTTCTCAAATACCAATGAAAAAGCTGTTCCATGAAATGAATTAGTCACAACATAATCCGCATTTGCCATAAGTCTTACAAATTCTCTTGGACCTGCGTTCCGTATGATGCGGTCTGCCTTTCCCAGCGGTCTCAGTGCTTTGGTTATAACTGCAACTTCCATGCTGTATTCCTTTGCAATTTTCTTTGCAACTTCATACAACCTTTCATCTTCGATCAAAGCGTATACCAAGACATATTTCTTTCTTTTTCGCTCCTTTATCCCCAGTAGCCTCTTCCATTCCTCCCCTGTATGTAAGAACACAGGATCTGGCATCACTTCTACAGAAATATCTAATTCGGACTTAAGTAAATCTGCTGCAGACTTTTCCCGTACCGACAGAAAATCAAATGAATTCAAATATGCCAAACAGTCATCTCTTTTTTCTATCTGATACGTACCCATACTTGCCGCATATGATGTCTTCTTTCCTTTCTCAACAAAATCCAGAAAAAAAGTTGTATCGTTTCCTGTCAATTTCAGATTAAACACCTGATCGCTGCCAGTGATAAATACGTCGTATTTTCCATTTGACCCTTTGATTGTCTCCTTTGAATAAGCCTTACTCCTCTTAGAATATCTTCTAAAGCAAATATAGCGGAGGCGTCTCGGTAGAAATACTATGTTATAAATAAGATTATAAATTCTCGGTTTCATACCGATTTTCAAATGAAACACCGGCCGCATTTTATGCATTGCATCAATTGCAGAACAACGATAGTCGATCAGTTCAGCGTCATTCCCCATGTCTTCCAGCATCCTTTGAAGCGAATATGCCTGTAATGCCGCGCCAAGATTATATGCATTTGAAAAAGTTAAGATTCCAATACGCATAAATCCTATGCTCCTTTCTCTAGCGGAATTAAAGTTAACATTATTCCTATAAAATATGTTATACAAAAATTGTAGTCATAGAGTGGATTCCCGCTTGCACAGTATGCAAGGAAAAAAATCTGGATGGCTATACCCATTTCTATTATATATTTTTCCGGAACATGGGCATCTGTCTTAATAATCTTCCTGTATTTCCCCATCCCATATACAAGTGATGACGTCACGGCCAAAAGAAAAGTCACAAGACCGAATATTCCCGTCTCACAAAGCAACTGGATATAAACACTGTGGACAGCATAAGATACGTCTGCCAGCCCAAAGAATCCTACTGTATTGAGACGGTACCTCCCCCATCCAATACCGGTAAATGTATGACCTCTATACAGCGAGAAAGCAAGCTCATACAGCTCCGTCCGTCCAGAAAGTGTTTCATCCTCCGTAGCAAATCTTTCCACCAGCGAATCAAGAGCATCCTGGATCAAGGGAACCTTGTTGTAAATAATCACCAGTACAATTGCAATAACCAAAAAAGAAAAAATTCCTTTTATTAATTTTTGTATATGAATCTTTTCTAAGTTCTCCTTTTTAACTGACAAAATAGCAATCACCGCAACCGTTATTGCTGTATCAGCAATGAATCCTCTCTTCTGAATCAACAGTGCTCCGGCTCCAAAAATCAGTAAGGTGATCCATCTGCTTGCCCAATTCCATCTTTTCTGCTTTAACCTTGTATTTGCAATATAAGCCACAAGGCCAGAATAAATATAGCAACCAGCAGAAGCCGTATGCGGTAAAAGGCCGCCAGTCGCTGTCAGCCGCCTCTTCACATCACCTGATGCCTCCGTATAAAGATTGATTAACCCTTCGCGGAATAATCCGAATGCACTATCAAGAATGACAGACAAGCTGACTACAATCCCGATAATATACAGCCCTTTCAAAATCAATTCATAATCCGCTTTTCTCTGCATCATAAGAATGCAGACCAATACACCACACAAAATCACAGACAAATCATAAATCACAGCTCTGGGTCTTGACAGCGATTCCATGGCAATAACTCCCAGGAACAGAAACCAGATGTAAAGAAAAGATCCCTTTATCCTTCTACTTATCAAAACCATCAATGCAGTCAATATCCACAAGGTGTAAAGTGGAACCATGGTGCCTATAGAGGCCGTGATCCTGAATACGCCCCAAACATTCCACCAGAAAGGCCATATAGCAAAGCAGCATAAGAGCAGATTATTTAAAATAATCGTTTTTCTTCTTCCAGCGTTTCCTGCAATCATGTTCTGCTTACCTCATTCTTCAAAATATATTTCAAGAACCTTCTGCAAGTTCCTCAAAGACTATATTCATATCCCATTGTATTCTTATAAATAATGCTCAGTTTCCTACAGATAGACTCTTCACTGAAGCGCTCTTTTGCATATTCCGATATCCATTCGCTGTTGTACTCGGAATAATGCTCATATATGAACAGCAGCGCATCCTCTAATGTCCTGGTGTCCTGACAGTCAACCATAACCCCAAGACGTGCATCCGCATTGTCAGCAAACACTGTTGTTGTCGTTGTTGTTATAACAGGCTTTCCACATGTCCATGCCTCAATAACCGGCACACAGAAAGTCTCAAATTCGCTGAACACCACCAACGCATCCGTTCCTGCTATTAAGCTTGCCATTTTATCCCTGGATACCATCCCCAGGAGACGCACCTGGTTTTCCGCATTTCTTCGTTTGATAATTTCAGCCAGGTTGCTATATTCTTCTCCATCGCCAGCCAGTGTCAGTGTAACATCGGTCTGTCCCTGGAACACATTCAGAAATGCTTCAATCACCTTATCAAACTGTTTGACCGGAACAAGGCGTCCGCAAGATAAAAACCGGAAGCCATCATGTTGTCCCTTAACTGGTTTGAAAACAGAATTAACAACATTCGGGATAACCATTACTTCTTTCTTTGTCCCTGTCAACTCAATGATTGCTTTCTTTAATAATCCCCCAACGCAGCAAATTGCATCAGCATTTTTCACAAAGTCTTTAAGATTCTTCAGATATTCTGGTGAGAGGGTTTTATTCTGAACCTGTGACCAGTGCTCTGTACCCACAACTTTCGCCCCATTTTCCTGCAACCCACGAAAAAAATCATATTGAAATAGAGCCGGGTAATGTACATGTACAATGTCAGGAACCCCATATTTTTTTCCTATTGCTTTTAATATCCGACGCCATAAAGGCGCATATAATCTATTTCTAATAACAGCAGGCATCAGCCGTCCAATCGGGATATTCATCCCGATTACACAAACACCATCTCTTGTCTCTCTTGTGAAGCCAAACTTTCGCCAGTGTCGTATCGAACGTAAATCAATATAGGGGTAATATACTTCATATCCAGCTCTTGCCAGCATCTTGGCCTGTTCATATTCAAAGCTCCCCTGCATATTGTTTTCTTTTGATGGCAGATCCCTTCCTACAACCACAATCCTCATTTTCTGATTTCCTGTCATTCAATCTTAATTCCCATCTTTCCCAATATCCTCTTACCATTCTCATAGGAACCATAATGCAGGATATCTTCCGAATCAAACATGATATCAAAAGTATCTTCCAGTTCTGAGATCAATGAAAGGTGTGCAACAGAATCCCACTGAGGGACTGATTTAAACGTGAAATCTTCGTTTAAGGAAGCTTCCTTTACTCCAAGCACATCTATAAAAATCTTATTGTATTTCTCCAAATTTGTCATACCGATACCTCACCATCAATTCCGCCAAATTGTTATAGACAGATTAGCTTTTCAAAATCATTTCTAGGTCCAATGCTCCAACTGCCTGCCGGAACATTTTGTAATTATCCAAAGCATACCGACAGGCCCGGAACTTATTCTTAGCAACTGACTCACTTTTTCATCAACGTTACAATGTCGCCAATAGTCTCAAAGCCCTTGATGACATCCCCACTCAGCTTCACGCCGAATTCATCATCCATCAAAACGATAAGGGAGAGCTTCGCCATGGAATCATACTCATCAACATCCGCAAGAGCAGTATCCAAGGTCAACGTTCCCTCATCAATTTCCCAAGTTTCCTCAAGCATTGCGATCTTTTCCTGATCTGTCATTTTAGATTTCCTCCTGAATTGTTTTATTTATTACTCCTGGTTTTCCAGGTTGTAATCGCTTAAGTAGCCAAACTACAGTAGAGTGTTTCTCTCCGTAATTCCAAGTCGCTACTTTTATCAGATACCTATTAGCACGTTGACAGCCCTCCATCAACGGGCATGGTAATTCCCGTAATAAACCTAGCCGAAGGACTAATAAGAAATGCAATTGCATTTGCAATATCCTGTGGTTGCGCTATACCAAGATATTGACGGCTAAGTAATTCCCTATTAGACTCACTGCCTTCACCATATTTTTCAAGATAACGTTCATATAGCTCTGTTGCTGTCATGGAAGGCGCCACCGTATTAATGCAAATGTCTTTCTCGGCCAGTTCTTTTGCCATACATCTTACCGCAGAATCCATCGCAGATTTGGAAGATGAATAGATTGCTTTAGATTTATCTCCTCGCAAAGACGCACAGGAACTTACCCCCACGATTCTCATTCCAGAATTAAAACGTCCTTTTCTGGAAACCTGCCGAACCACTTCAAAAAAACCAAAAAAGTTCACACTAAAAGCAGCTTGCACTTTGTCCGGTTTTGACTGAATGAGAGGGAGTGCCATGCCGATACCTGCTGCATATACCAATCCATCTAATGAACCATCTTTTTCAACAACATCCTTAATAAGGGGTTCAATTGATTCTACATTACTGATATCAGCCACATAGAAATCATGTCCTTCACCCTCAAGACACTCTACTGCCCCTTTAAGCATTTCTTCACGCCTGGCAACCAAAGTCAGCCTGGCTCCTAATTCACTCAATGTTATGGCAGTCTGTCTCCCAATTCCAGAAGAGGCTCCAATAATCAAAATATGTTTACCAGACAAATCTATTAAATTATTCATTTGGTTCTATCACCTCGTCATGCGGATACCCGTCAACAAAATAATCATCTGTATGTACCAGAGGATAGATGTCTTTCACGTTGATGGGAAGAGCAATTGTAGACCAGGACAAACCAACGCCAAAGCCACAGCAAAGAGCATTAATAATTTTATCTTCCTGTAAATCCCCATATTTATATACAAGAGTAATCGGTATGGAGGATGAGCTCGTATTTGCAAACTTGTTCAAAGAAATAAGAACTTTTTCAGCCGGGAAAGCGGTCTTTTTTCCGATACGCTTCATAATCATCAAGTTAGCCTGGTGGAGCACAAGGCAATCATAATCATCCGGCGTAGTCTTTGTGACATTCATATAGTCATTTATCTGATCAGTTGCTTCGGATGACGCGAAATTAAATACTGCAATTTCATCCATCCGGGTTCCAGGCACTTCATTTTCTGGTCTGTCCGGATTCCTGAATCTGCCATACGGGGCGATAATCGCCTGATAACCCGCACCATCAGTATGAGAAGAAACCAGGATTTTGTCAGATGGATTCTTTTCCACAAGGGTAGCCGTACCCGAGTCACCAAACAGAAGCTCGGCGGAGTGCCCCACCTTTGCCCGCTTCTTCTGACTCAGTTCCCTTGCAGAAGTGTCCCCGGCTAAAAGCAATCCGTACTTGGACTGTGTATTCATCAGCAGGCTTCCCAGAATCGTCATACCGTAAGTAAAGCCAGAGCATCCAAGATTAACATCAAATGCAAGACAACTCTTACTCAGTCCAAGCCGGTTCTGAAGGACACAGGCTGTAGCAGGTATGCCATAATCGGCAGTCTGAGTGACAAATACAAGCACACCGATTTCATTTTTGTCTATTCCCTTTTCACTGATAATCTTCTCAGCAGCAGCAAAGCAGAAATCGGAAGTGCATTGTCTGGGATTCGCTGAGTAGCGCCCCTCCACGCCAGTAGTTTTAATAAACTTCTTGATAATTGCATCCCCTTCATTTGATATCTCTCGAACGCTATCCCATGTATTGGAAACAGCGGCAGCCATGCCGACAACACGAATATCTTTTAATACAGAATACATTATTAATTTCCTCCTTTTTTTGTCAATTCTTTTACCCCTGGGACATGCCGCCGTCAATCAGAATAGATGTTCCGGTTATTGTTTTAGCCGCATCGCTCAGCAGAAAAGCGACTGTATTGGCTATCTCTATTGGCTCTGTTACGCCCATGTACTGTTTCTCCTTTATCTCCTGAACTTCAAATGTATCAGGATATCTCTCCAAATAGGTAGTATACATCCTTGTGTTCACCCAACAAGGCATAACAGAATTTATCCGGATTTTCTTTTTCTTGAGATCGCATGCCAGGCAACGGATTGCACCATCAAGGGCGGCTTTAGAGGCACTGTAAGCAACTTTCGACTGCTTTCCCTGAATGCTTGCTGTTGATGAAATAGCAACAATACTCCCCTCATCCACAAAAGCTCCCTTTTTCGTGATGCATCTTACAATCTCAATAAAGGAAAAAAGATTTGCATCCATAACATCAATCATATTTTCCCTTTTTGTCATTTTTAGTGGTCTCATAGGAGCAATACCTGCGCAAAAAGCAACTCCATTAAAAGCACCGCATTCGCTTACAATCTTCTTAATAACACTTTCTATCGCATCAATATCATTCAGATCAAAAACATACTGCGCATGTCCCTCTCCCTCCAGATGATTGAACACATTTTTCAGCTTCTCTTCATTTCTGCCGCATATGACAACATTTGCGCCAAGTTTACTGAGTTGGATAGCTGTTTCAACTCCCATCCCACCCGTGGCGCCGGTGACAAGTATTCGTTTTCCTGTTAAATCCATCGGGTTAATCATTTTTCTCTCATCTCCTCACTTTCCTGCTACATCAGCATCTCTGGCGTGATTTTTCCATCCTCATACCAGTCTTTTGTTTTGACAACTGGACACACCTTCGCTAAATCAATTTCCGCACATGTCACTCCCCAGGACAGTCCAATTCCGAATCCTGCCATTAATACTTTTTGAATGCCTGCTCCTTTATCACCATAATTCACGCAAAGTGTCAGAGGGATGGATATACCACCCGTATTCCCATACCGATCCAAAGAAATCGGAACTTTCTCCTTCGGAAGTTTCATTTTCTTCGATAACTGCTTGATGATGAACTGGTTCGCCTGATGGAACAAGAACAGGTCATAATCCTCCACTGATGTTGCGGTACGCTCAAGATAATCTATTATAGCTTTCGGCACATCTGAAATGGAGAAAGAAAATACAGATGTCCCGTCCATATAAATATCGTACAGAGTCCTTTCGATCCCATCATTGCATAAGAATCTATCATGGGTTGGATTCATATCCCTGAATCCTCCTGCTGGAAGGATTATAGTCCTAAACCGTCCTCCATCGCTGCGGAGAAGTGTCGCTGTTCTAGATCCTGGTTTTCTTTCCAGCAGAATTGCAGCGCCTGCGTCTCCATACATCATTACAATGGACTTGTCATGAGGATCAACCAACTTAGATGCAGTTTCACCCATAAGAAGCAGGCAGTATTCCATATCAGAGTGCTCCATCAGATTCATGGCTGTCTGTAGTCCATACACAAACCCAGAACATCCCAGCCCGATATCCATTGCCGCGCAGTCCGTTGTCAGCCCAAGTCTATGCTGGAGAACACATGCGGTCGCCGGTCTGCGATAGTCCGGCGATTGTGTAACGAATAGTAACGCCCCAATTTTCTTTCGATCCACCTTCAAACGAGAGAACAAGTTTTCTGCTGCAACATAAGCTAAATCTCCTGCTGTCTGTTCCGGAAGTGCCTTATACATTGAACGGATGCCCGTCCCTGCCGTAAATTTTGCTGGTATCTCTTCGCCAAAGACAGGGATGAAGCTTTCAACTGTCACTTCATTATCTGGAACAGCGCAGGCAATTCCAGCAATCCCTATTCCATCACTATATAAAAAAGCCACCTACTTCACCTCTTCATAATATAAACTCCTGGAAATGTCCAGGGCACACATGAATTCCGCAAGGAATCATCTTTAACCTTGGTTCCCCTATCTCTTTCCATTTTTTTCTGCTTCCCCCGGGCATCCTGAGTTCTATCTCGCTGTTCTCTATCAGGCTGTCGCCCGAGAAAAAGTATGCGCTGTCCAGGAGTATTCCAATACTCCCCGAAGAATGGCCCGGCATTTCAAACAGATGCCATTTATGTCCCTGCCATTCAAACCATATCTCATCCTCAAAGGTTTCATCTGCCTCACAAGAATATTCCGGGTCTGCCTGCGGAAGTTCTTCAAGTTCCATCCATGTCTGTAATTCACAAAATTGCTTAAAATGTCTCGAAAGGTTTTTCTTCGGACTCTGTATGTTTGCCGCACATGCCTTGCTGCAAAGAACCGGCGCATCTGTGACTTGCCGCCAGAGATTCACCCCGGAAATATGGTCATAATGTTCGTGCGTCAATACGATTTTATCAATTATCAGGCTTTCCGCCGAAGACGTATCCTGGTAAGGATCAATCACAACCGCATGGTCTCCCTCAACCACCACATACATATTTGATAAAAGCAGATCTGACTCAAATCTTCTGATTTCCATCAACCTTTCAATTCCTCCAAAGTGTTCTGCAGTGTCTTCATATTTTCTACACGGAGAATTTTCACGCCTTTTAGTGTTTTCTTAACTAAACCCACCAGGGTTTTCCCGGCACCGCACTCAATAAAAGTATCAATACCGTCCGCCTGCATATTCTCCAGTGTTTTCACCCAGTGGACAGGACTCATAGCCTGCTTCACAAGGAGTTCAGGAATCACGATTCCCTGCGTAACTGGCTTACCATCCACATTCATATATACAGGAATGGTAGGGTCCATGAAGTCCATTGTCTTAAACACCTTTCCAAGCTTTTTTGCTGCCGGCTCCATCATCGCACAGTGAAATGGTGCGCTAACCGCTAACTTTACGCAGCGAAGCCCATCCGCTTCTGCCAATTCACACACTTCATCAACACCAGCTACAGAACCAGACACCACTGTCTGCACAGGACTGTTGTAATTTGCGGCAACAACATACCCTTTTGTGGCCTCTCTGCAGAGTTCCTCCACCCGTTCGGCAGTCACCCCAACAAATGCCGCCATGGCGCCCTCGCCCGGTGCTACAGCCCCCTGCATCGCATCAGCACGAATTTGAATAATACGAAAGATATCTTCTGCAGAAACAACGTTCGCATACGCGAGAGCCGCATATTCACCAAGAGAGAAGCCAGCTACAGCAGCCGCTTCTACCCCATGCGCCCTCAATGCCATGGCTGCCGCAAGATCGCCCGCAAGCATACATGGCTGTGTATTATGCGTGAGATTCAAATCCTCTTGTGTTCCTGCAAAGCATATTTTTGAGATTTCCCTTCCAAGGGTGGTATCCGCCTTATCAAAAATCTCTCTTGCAGCCGGTTCATTGTCATATAACTCCTTCATCATTCCGGGATACTGTGCGCCCTGCCCGGAAAATAAAAACGCAACTTTCATATTCAAATTTCTCCTTTAGTCCTTTTATATTTATTCTAATTCCTTCATGCGTTTTGCGGGGTTACCAAGAACAGTCGTAGCAGCTTTAACATTAGAAAACACTATACTACCAGCCGCAATTCTCGCCCTGTCCCCAATTTTCCTACCCGGTACGATAAATGCATGGCCACCTATTTCAACTTCATCACCCACCTGACATCCTCCGCTAATTCCAGAGTCAGGCATAATTGAGGTGTAGTCTCCAATCGTAACATCATGCCCAATCTTCACGCCATCATTGAGCAAAACACCAGCCCCTATATTGCAATTAACAGAAACTTTTACACCTCCGTAAAGAACACATCCGGGACCAATTTTCGAGGAAGGTGCAATGTATGCTGTTTTTTCTATAATAGACTCAAACCTCACATTTTTCTGCATCAGCTCACTTTGAATCTGTTTTTTGATATGTGCATTTCCCACAGTACAGGTACAAACAACATCCTCTATATGGTCTAAAATCCAATAGCGATTGCCCAGCCATGGATATCCGTCAATTTTCATTCCCGCCGAGAAATGAGCCCCATCGTCCAGGAACCCCAAAAACTCATATGTGGGCTCATACCAGTTAATCATCCCGATGAGTGATGTCGCCACTTCACGCCCGAATCCGCCCGCTCCAATAAGTACAATTTTCTTTAACATAACCGTTTCTCCCCTTCATTCATTGAGCGAACAGCTGCTTTACCCGCACCTGTTAAAACGTTCCCAACAAGCTTCCACTGTTTCCATTGAAAGTCCGCCCTTTCCATTTCTATCTATTTTTATTTCCGGATAATTTTTTCTCTTCCTTATAAACTCGTCAATGGAGCATATATACCTGGCTGGAACGCCTGCATACACCCCACTGTGTATATTTTTATTAACCAAAGTGCCAGCTCCCACTATCGCATCCGGCCCTATTGTCACATTCGGCAATATGATCGAATGTGAGCCGATAAACACGTTATCCTTGATATCAATACATCCGAGATATTCCTGAAATGATTCACTCGTATCCCGAATATTCAACATATAGTGAATTGCATCGTGCGTTACAAATAAGACTTGTGAGGCCACCCACACATTATTGCCAAAAGAGATCAGTTTTGGGTACAAAGGAATCTTCCTAAACATCACCATACAATTATCCCCCATATGGAAAAATATATTGTGTTTTTTTATGTACTGTGCTCTTTTAAATGGATTAATGATTAAACACATTCTCAATGTATGCCCTATCCTTAACAAATCCATTTCTTATGCACCACCTTTCTTATCGCCCATAAATTCTTCCATGGTTGCAGAAGTCTCAGAGCTGATTCCCTCCCGTCTCAAAACCGTTATCACAGTCTGCAAGATAATTTTCCAATCTCCCAGAAACGTAATATTATCCACATATCTGACATCCCAATCAAACTTTTCCTCCCAACTAATGGCATTCCGGCCACGTACCTGTGCAAGACCGGTAAAACCGGGACGAACCTCGTGCCGTCGCGCCTGATGCGGTGTGTATCTGTCCAGATATCGAACCAGAAGCGGCCTGGGACCTACGACACTCATGTCTCCCTTCAACATATTAAACAACTCCGGAAGCTCATCAAGAGAGGTTGAACGCAGTTTTCTCCCAAAAGATGTAAGCCGCACTTCATCGGGGAGCAGGTTTCCCTGCTCGTCCTTTGCATCGGTCATGGTTCTGAATTTGAACAATCTGAAAACTTTCCCGCCCCTGCCCGGACGTTCTTGTACAAACAATACAGGTGAACCCAATTTCACTCGCACGAGTATCGCCAATATAAGCATCACCGGTGACAGAACAATAATTGCCAGCAAAGCGCACAGAAAGTCTTGTGGGCGCTTTATATATTTTTCATATGGACCATACGGTTTATGACTCATCATACAGTCTCCTCCATCACGCAAAGCATCTCTTAACCACTTCAATAACCTTCTCCTGCTGCCCCGCCGTCATCTTGTTGTCGCTCGGCAGGCACAGCCCCCGCTCAAAGATGTCCATCCCGATATCCAGCGGCTTTCCGTCGGAAGCCTCAGCCCCCTTTATGTAAGCATTGCTCCCTGCCCTGCCGTTTCCAAGCCGGGTAACGAACGGGTTCATCCGGTAAATCGGCTGCATATGCATTGGCTTCCAGATTGGGCGGCCTTCCGCATTGATTGACTGGATTGCATCGAGAATCTCTGTTGGACAACTCTTGCCATGCTCCGGCATATACAAGGCGTCCTTCTCTCCTCTGACCTGCTTACATATGGCGTCTTTATCAAGCAGCAGACAAGAGAGCCAGTAATTCGGCTCACAGTAATCCGGGATCGGGTTCATGCTCACCGGCAGATCCTTCAATCCCTCCTGATATCTGTAGTAAATTTCCTTCTTCTGCCGGATGTGTTCCTCTAAGTATGGGAGTTGTCCCCGTACAACACCTGCAATCACATTGCTCATGCGATAGTTATAGCCCAGCTCCTCATGCTGGTACCAGGGCGCATCCTCACGGCTCTGGGTAGACCATTTGCGGACCTTGTCTGCATCCTTCAAATGGTCTGTCAAGAACATTCCGCCGGAACTGCCGGTGATGATTTTGTTTCCATTAAAACTGATGCAATTATAATCACCGAAGTTTCCTGTCTGTTTTCCTCGATAGGTGGCTCCAAAGGACTCTGCGGCGTCCTCCACGATCAAAGCCCCGTGCCTGTCAGCAACGGCTCGAATCTCGTCGATTTTCCCTGGTGTACCGTAGAGATGGGCCACAACGACCAGCTTTACCTCCGGGTAGAACTCAAACGCTTTCTCCAGTGCAACCGGATCCATGTTCCAGGAATCATATTCAGTGTCAATGAACACAGGAATGCCGCCCTCGTAGACCACCGGGTTCACCGTAGCGTCAAAGGTCATATCTGAGCAGAACACTCTTTTTCCGAACAATGCGCCTTTCCCCTGTTCCGGCTGGCCGTAGAGTCTCTCCCCTGCCAGCTTCATTGCCAGATGCAGGGCTGCCGTTCCGGAGGATAAGGCAACCGCGTATCTGCATCCGACTTTCTGTGATGATAGACGTTCTATGCAGTCCAGATTTGCGCCTATAGTTGACATCCAGTTCGTCTCATACGCCTCCGTCATATATTTCAGCTCTTCTCCATGCATCGTCGGAGAGGACAGCCAGACCTTGGATTCAAACGGGACAATGCCGTGATTTTTCTCAAACATATCTTTATTCTCCTTTGTTCTTTATCCACAAATATTGGCTCTATTATTATGTGAGCGCTCTGTAATCCAGATACTGGCCTTGTGCTTTCGGTATCCCCGGCATTTCGTCATCTGCGTTCATCAAAAAAAATTTCTGCCCTGTTGCTATTTTGGCACATTTTGAGTATAATATTAATGAGCCAATGGCTCGCCGGTCATGACGGCAAAAATATCATGAACATGTATGTTTAGCTTCTGTAGGCGACGGGATACTGCAAGGCATAGAATATCGCCTACTTGTAAAAGGGCTTGCCGCAGGACAGACTCTTATCCATTCTGATATCCAGGGAGCGGTAATTTGCTGTTTCTCTGAGTTTTTTCTTATGACATCTCTTTTGCTGCTGCAACCTCATCTAAAACGCTGCCCGTTACTGGATGCGGCCCTGCAATGACCTTTTCCGGATTCTTTCCCACCGGATGGAAGGTCGGCACCATCTGCGCAACCATATCTACGATGTTTTCACTGTTTTCATAGCTTGCCTTTGCCAGCTCTTCCAACTGTTTTAGAAACTCTTCTGTATCAAACGGGATCGGCTTTCCGATATGGATCAGGTCATTTTCCGTCTTTTTTATGCCTTCCTCCGCCATCAGCTTTTCTTCAAACAACTTTTCACCAGGGCGCAGTCCTGTGTAGACAATCCTGATGTCCTCATCCGGCTTATACCCGGAAAGCCTGATCAGGTTTCTGGCTAAGGTATCGATTTTTACCGGCTCGCCCATGTCCAGGACAAAGATTTCGCCGCCCCAGGCATACGTCCCAGCCTGCAGTACCAGGCTGACTGCCTCCGGAATCGTCATGAAGTAACGAATGATATCCGGGTGGGTAACTGTCACCGGCCCACCTTCCTCAATCTGTTTCTTAAAAAGCGGGATCACAGAGCCGTTGCTGCCAAGCACATTTCCAAAACGCACTGCCACAAACTGTGTCCCCCGGCGCTCCTTGTTTTTCACACTTTCAATTCTTACTTCAGGGCCCCTGCCGTCCATTCCCTCTAGTGGCATATAGTCCTCGTGGTCGTATGCAGTCTGCCCATCGATCTGCTTATCCATATGTCCGTGCAGGAACGGGAGAAGATCCATTCTGCCCGCCTTACTGACAGCATCCATGCTCTGAATAACCATCTCGCAAAGGCGCTTGCTTGCACCCATTATGTTGGTCGGATTCACCGCCTTGTCCGTGCTGATAAGTACAAACCGCTGCGTGCCATTTTTCAATGCTGCATAAGCTGTCTTATACGTACCGATTACATTGTTTTTAATTGCCTCATTCGGGCTTGTCTCCATCAGCGGGACATGCTTGTGTGCCGCTGCATGGTATACGATATCAGGCTTGTAAGTTTCAAATACCTGATTGATTCTGCGGCTGTCCCGCACAGAGCCAATCAATGCCGTTAATTTCAGCTTGGGATATTTCCGGCGCAGCTCCTGCTCGATATCATATGCATTGTTCTCATAAATATCAAAGATGATTAAATGCCCCGGCTCATGCCCGGCAATCTGCCGACACAATTCGCTCCCGATGGAACCTCCGCCTCCGGTCACCAGGATTGTTTTCCCTTTTATGTACTGAAAGATCTCTTCCATATTTACCTTAATTGGATCCCTGCCGAGCAGCTCCTCCACCGCCACCGGGCGCATCCTGCTCATGGACACTTCGCCGTTTGCCAGCTGGTAGACGCCGGGAAGACTCTTCAGCTCACAACCTGTCTCTTTACAGATGTTCAGGATATCCCTCCGGTTCTCCGCCGATGCGGTCGGGATCGCGAACAGGATCTGGTTAATCTTATATTTCTGTACATTTTCCAGGATGGAATCCCTGCCGCCCACAATCGGGATGCCCTCCATGTACCTGCCCCATTTATTGGGATTGTCGTCAATCACGCAGCACGGGGATGCCTCTGCCTCTTCCGAGTTTTTCAGTTCACGGATAATCACCTGCCCGGCTGCACCTGCGCCAATAATCATCGCATTGTACACCGCACGGCCGCTCTGCCTGCGGCGCGCCCGCTCCATGTTGATATAGCGATAGGAAAACCGCACCAGGATCACCAGGCAGTATTGTATGACCGCGCCGATAATATAGTAAGAAACCGGCATCCGCTGTACGAAAAAGGTGATGCCCGCCCAGTGGATCACTGCCGTGACAGCAGACGCCGCCGTGATCCTGTTCAGCTCGCTGAAGCTTGCAAACCGCCAGACGCTGCCGTACAGGCGCAGCATATAAAACACAGCGACGGTTATTATTGCGTAAATCGGTGCGAATTTAGCAAACGCAGACAGATATCTTGATGGAATCTGCGAATAACGCATATCAAAACGCAATAAAAGTGCAAAAAAATAAGAGAAGTTTACAGCAATCACGTCATACAGCACCAGATAAAGTGCGATAATCTCCCAGTGGTGGATGCGAAATTTCCCCTTTTCCGCATGTTCTTTTTTCTTTTCCCTATTACCATTTTTCATATCTCTTCCCCAAATGTTCTGTTTTTTGCGGCAGCCCCAGTCCGTTTTATAAACCGGCATATCTATCTGCAGCCTAAAAGGCAGATGAAACACATGCATTAACATCCGACGAATTGGAGCCAAACTAACCGGAAAGATACATCTTTATCACCGCTGAAGAATCACTCTCATAGTCTGGAAACGATATATTTCGCGCGTTGCTCCCTTTCTTCAGGAATTCTTCGTAAAGCAATTTTGCTTGCATAGCCTTTCCTGAACCTTTCAGACTTTCGACAGCAATCAGCTGGCTTTTCATAAACATACTTCATGCTTTAAATATACTTTATAACAGCACTAATATTTCTTTTTATTCCTCCGCATCCTTCGCACTGATTATCACACATGCCTCCACCTGTTCCAGTGAAATATCAACGCCCTGTTGCGGCATATCCTTTTCCTCTCGCGCATCCGGGAAATATTCCTTCAACTCAGCGATAAGATCATCATCATCCGCATAAATTGTTGTATCTGCAACAACACCCGAATAACTTCCGATTGCAATATCTGTGTAACCGTCCTCCTGGAATCTCTCCTGCCACTTTGCAGATACACCCACCATATCGCTTCCATTAATCAACGCAATTTTCGCATCAAGAAATTTCTTTTCTGTTTCCGTATCAGATTCCGGTTCCGTTCCCTTCTCCAGCGCATCTCCTTCTCCAACCGATTCCTGCTGCGCTGCCGGTTCTGTATTAGCCGAATCAGCCACCGCAACACTTTCTGTCCCAGCCGGAATATAATCTACTATCCATTGTTCTTTCGATACATTATTGCTGGAATCCATTGCAGCATAAATTACTTTTGCTTTTCTTTCATCCGCTGAAGGGTAAATAGCCTCGACCATCAGAGAATCTGTCACATCTCCATCCACATTATCCACAGCAGTCACTCCATCGAGCAGGCTGTCTGTTCCATCATCCTCGCGATATATAATACGTCTGTCCGGTATCTGAATATCCGGTCCTATATGATCTGATGCAGTATAAAGTAATACCGACAATATACCTCCTGCCATACAGACTAATAACAACAATACGGTACATATTTTTTTACTCATCGTTCTGGCTGCCCCTCTTTACAATTTTTCGTTTTCATATTTTCCATAATATTTTCCATAATATTTCCCATAATAACTGTTCCCACTCATATCCACCATGTTAAGGATCACACCGAGGATTTTACAGTCTGTACGCTCAAGCTGCTCCCGGATTTTCTGCACAAACCGGTAGCTCACTGTATTGGAGGCAACAACAATAGCAATACCGTCACATGTTTTTGCGACAACAGCCCCATCGATCACACTGCCGAGCGGCGGTGTATCTATAATTACATAGTCATAATAGTTTCTCAGGTGCTCAATCAGTTTACTGAAGGTCTGACTTCCCAGGAGCTCCGCCGGATTCGGAGGCACCGGACCAGCCACGATCAGATCCAATGTCGGATAATTTGTCTTACAAATAACATCATTGAGCTGGCACTGACCCGCCAGAAAATTCGTAAGCCCCAGGATCCGTTCTGAAATTCCAAGCTTTCCAAGCAATACGGATTTGCGCAGATCCGCATCTATCAGCATCACTCTTTTTCCTCCTTCAGCCAGGGAAGCAGCCAGATTCATAGATGTACCGCTCTTTCCCTCATTTGGAGTACAACTCGTGATAGCAATTACCCTTTGATCCTTTCCACAGAATTCTATATTTGCCCGCAAAGACTTAAACGCCTCACTGGCCCTGTTTGAAAGTGTTGTCATTGCGCTGACATCTATTCTTGCCATGCTTTCCTCCCTGTCCTTTTCCTCTTATCTCTTTTTTACTTTTTCTTTTTTTTATTTTTTTTCATTGTTTTTTTCTTTATGTGAGTATCCAGCGGGATCGTCCCCAACACACTCATATGAAGATAATATTCTACATCTTCTTCCGTCTTTACCCGGTCATCCATCACAACTCTTCCCGCCACTACCATTAACGCAATGACAAAACCAAGAAGTGCCCCAAGGATCATATTACGAAGCTTGTTGGGGCGTGCAGGAGTATCCGGCAAATTCGCCTCTTCTACCACGCTAACCGCTTCCACATCCATCACATCAACGATCTGGGCCGACACTGCACTACGGATCTCATCCGCAATATCCTTCGCCTGTCTTGGATTTTCATCTGTTACTCTTATATAAATAATTCTGCCATCCGACGCTGTCGACACACTGATTTTTTGCTTCAGGTCATTGTACGTCATTTTCTCAAGTCCGAGAGATGATATCACCTTTTCCAACACCGGACGTGTTGTAACCAGTTCCATATAGTCTTTCGTCAGCTGCGCAGAACTTTGCAGATCGCTATATGTAATAGAAGAATTATCGCTGTTCTGTTTGTTCAAAACATAGATTTTTGTTGTGGAATCATAAGTAGGTGTAATAAATAATGTAGTAAAAAGATAGAATATTATAGCGCCCGTCAACGCAGATAATATAATGATGAACAGCTTGTCCCAAAGTGCCGCAAGTAGTTTCCAAAGATCTATTTCGATTTCATTTGTCTGATAATTATTTGTTTCCATAGCGGTTTCCCATAACTCCTTTTCCCTGTTTTTATCGTACTGAAAGATTGTCCAGTATTCGCAGCGCATTGTCCCGGCTGATGCGTCGTGCATAATCTTCCCCGTATTTTCCTGCAATATATGACACACATTTTTTCATAAGCGGTTTTCTTGTTTTCATATCATGTGCATCTGTCCCCAAAAAATGTACCAATTCATATTTCAATAATTTTTTCACAAACCTCTTGGCTGCAAAACCATTTTCTCCTGTCACGCTTGCTGCGTTCACCTGGATGAGAATCCCCATGTCCGCCAATTCTTCTACGCGATATGGATTTTTCAGAAGACATTCATAACGTTCTGCATGTGCGAGGATCGGTCGGTATCCTGCCATCTGCAATTGCTTCAGCGATGCCTCAAGTTCTGAATAGCCTTTCTGCACAGAAAACTCCACCAGGGTATACCTGCTTCCCGCCATGGGAAAGATTTTTCCGGCATCCAGCAATTCGACGAGACTATGACTGCTGTACAGCTCATTTCCCAGATAAATCTGAAATTCTTCGCTGATCTCCTGTGCGCAAGCCCTTGTCTGCTCCCATGCCATTCGAAGCTTCTCAGCGGACACCTCAATACGCCCCATATGGAAATGCGGCGTTGCGATCATGCCTCGAATTCCTTCCTCCCAGGCTACTCTCAACATCTGACGCGTTGTCTCTATATCGGCAGCCCCATCATCGACCCCCGGCAGGATATGACAATGTATATCAAAATATCCTTCCATTTTGCTCCTTTTTTTATAAAAATACACTATTTTAAGACGAAAATATTATATCAATAATTTTATATTACGTCAATCAAATCTTTACGGCTTATAGGGGTTATATTATGGAAATATTAACAAATTTTTGACTTTTAAGAATATAACGAAAAATTGATAGAAATGTAAACAGGGCGCTGCATTTTGCAGCGCCCCATCCCTTTTGATATAACCTATTGATTTTATACCGGATATGCTCCGTTCTTGGTATCTGCCACTGTTGCATCTACCTTTGTCTGCTGTGCTTCTCTGTATTTGAAGAATTCGGTCGCTACCTGCGGGAACAGTGCATAAGTCAGCACGTCCTCGTCCTGCTGGGACCACTGAGCCATTTCTCCTCTGAGTGTATCCAGCTCGTCCGGAATAAGGTCTGCCGGACGGCAGGTGATAATTTCCGTATCTCCGATGCACTTCTTCTGTACTTCCGGGTTGAACGGCTTTACGGTTGCGCCGTATCTTCCGCTCAGAACATCCTTCGTCTGCTGCGGAACCATCTTGTAGCGCTCGCCGTTGATGACATTCATAACTGCCTGGGTACCAACGATCTGAGAGGACGGTGTTACCAGCGGGCACTCGCCGAGATCCTTACGCACACGCGGAACCTCTTCCAGAACCTCATAGTATTTGTCCTCTGCGTGAAGGTCCTTGAGCTGGGAGGTAAGGTTGGAAAGCATACCGCCCGGTACCTGATACAGCAGGGTCTTGATGTTTACGCCAAGGTTCTTCGGGTTCAGCAGACCGCTCTCCAGCGCCTCGTCGCGGATCGGACGGAAGTAGTCAGCGATCTCTGCCAGAAGGTTCTGATCAAATCCGGTATCATACGGAGTTCCCTTGAAGGTCTCTACCATAACCTCGGTCGCCGGCTGGGAGGTTCCCAGAGCGAACGGAGACATTGCCGTATCGATTACGTCAACGCCCGCTTCCACTGCCTTTAAGTAAGTCATGGAAGCCACGCCGGAGGTATAGTGTGTGTGAAGCTGGATCGGGATGCTTACGGTTTCCTTCAGCGCAGTTACCAGCTCAGTTGCGGTGTACGGAAGCAGAAGGCCTGCCATATCCTTGATACAAATGGAATTTGCACCCATATCCTCGATTCTCTTTGCCATATCCTTCCAGTAATCCAGTGTGTAAGCCTCGCCCAGCGTGTAGGAAAGCGCTACCTGCGCATGTCCTTTTTCCTTATTTGCAGCGGTAACGGCTGTCTGCAGATTGCGCAGATCGTTCAGACAGTCAAAGATACGGATAATATCAATACCGTTTGCGATGGATTTCTGTACGAAATATTCTACTACGTCGTCTGCATACGGACGGTAACCAAGAATGTTCTGTCCACGGAACAGCATCTGCAGCTTCGTGTTCTTGAAGCCGTCGCGGAATTTGCGAAGTCTGTCCCACGGATCTTCTTTTAAGAAACGCAGGGAAGCGTCAAATGTTGCGCCGCCCCAGCATTCTACAGAGTGGTAGCCCACTTTATCCATTTTATCAACAATCGGAAGCATCTGTTCCGTTGTCATTCTGGTGGCAATCAGAGACTGATGTGCGTCACGCAGAATCGTCTCGGTAATTTTAATCGGTTTTTTAACCTGTTTTGCCATTTTAATATATTCCTCCTTATTTTTCTATTCATCGTAGTGCTGCGAACGAACCTTGCTAACGCACCACGTCCGCTCGGTCGCGGGCACTCGCCCTATATGTCCGCTGGAGAATGTGCTCCTTTGTGAGCAGGCTCACAGGAGCAATTTCCACCGTCCATGCACTGCTCATTACACCCCGAATATCGCCATAAATGTACCTGCCGCTACGGCCGTACCGATAACGCCTGCTACGTTCGGACCCATTGCATGCATGAGCAGGAAGTTGGTCGGATCTGCCTCCGCACCCACCTTCTGGGATACACGGGCTGCCATCGGCACCGCGGATACGCCTGCCGAACCGATCAGCGGGTTGATCTTACCGCCGGACATCTTGCACATAAGCTTACCGAACATGACGCCGCCGAAGGTACCAAACGCGAACGCTACCAGACCGAGCACAACGATTTTCAGTGTATCCACGTTCAGAAATGCTTCTGCACTGGTGGAAGCACCTACAGAAGTACCGAGCAGGATAACTACGATATACATCAGCGCGTTGGAAGCGGTCTCTGTAAGCTGCTTCACAACGCCGGATTCACGGAACAGGTTTCCGAGCATCAGCATACCAACGAGCGGAGCTGTGGTCGGCAGAAGCAGACACACAACGATCGTGATGATGATCGGGAAGAGGATCTTCTCCAGTTTGGATACCGGACGAAGCTGTTCCATCTTAATCTTACGTTCTTCTTCCGTGGTAAACGCCTTCATAATAGGCGGCTGGATGATCGGCACCAGAGACATATAAGAATATGCTGCTACCGCGATCGGTCCCATGAGGGATGTCTGTCCAAGCTTACCGGCAAGGAAAATAGAAGTCGGGCCGTCTGCTCCACCGATGATGGAGATCGCCGCTGCTGCCTTTCCGTTGAAGCCCAGGAAAATGGCAAGGAAATATGCCATGTAAATACCGAGCTGTGCAGCGGCGCCGAGCAGGAAGCTCTTGGGGTTCGCAATCAGCGGACCGAAGTCCGTCATCGCTCCGACACCCATGAAAATTAGTGACGGCAGGATACTCCACTCGTCCAGAATATAGAAATAATGGAGCAATCCGCCTACGCCGTTAGACATCTCCTCCGGTTTCGCCATGATATCCGGGTAAATGTTTACCAACAGCATACCAAATGCAATCGGAACCAGCAGAAGCGGCTCAAAACCATGTTTGATAGCAAGGTACAAAAATACACATGCCACCGCTATCATCAGGTAATTTCCCCAGGTCAGGTTAAAAAACGCTGTCTGATGGAGCAGATTGCCTAATGTACTTGTAATGTATGACATTGTCTTACCTCCTGTTTTGTAGTGTTACGCAAGCGCTTTGCAATTAGTTCAGAGATGCCAGTACGTCGCCATTCTCTACAGCCGCGCCCACTGCCACGTCAATGCTTGCAACCGTGCCGTCCTGCGGAGCTACAACAGGAATTTCCATCTTCATTGCTTCCAGGATAACGATGGTGTCGCCGGCTTTTACCGCCTGTCCAACGCTTGCCTCTACCTTAAATACCTTGCCCGGTACAGAAGCCGTTACCTTAACAGCGCCTGCTGCACCGCCTGCAGCCGGAGCTGCTGCCGGAGCCGGAGCTGCCTTCGGAGCTGCTTTCGGTGCCGCTGCCGGTCTTGCTGCCGGAGCTGCTGCGCCGCCTGCGCCCTCTTCTACGGTTACGTCATATGCTACACCATTCACAGTAATTGTATAACTCTTCATTTTCTTATCCTCC
>NZ_CAJKOX010000013.1 GCF_905201705.1 uncultured Marvinbryantia sp. | reverse complement strand
TTGCGCTGCGCCTGCGGGAGACGGCGAAGAGAGCTGTCCTTGCCAATGCCGATTACTTTGCGACCACGCTCACGATCAGCCCGCTGAAAAACGCAGCCGTCATCAATGAGATCGGGGAGCAGCTTGCCGGGGAGTACGGCGTTTCCTGGCTTCCTTCTGATTTTAAGAAAAGGAACGGCTTCAAGCGCTCCGGAGAGCTGTCCGCCAGGTACGGGCTGTACAGACAGAACTACTGCGGGTGTGTATTCAGCATGAAAGGGGCTTGCGGCTGTGCGGAAAATATGATACACTCCGTATGAGAAAAGACGAAAGAAGGGGAATTTATGGCACAGCTATGGGGCGGCCGTTTTACCAAAGAGACAGATGAGCTGGTATACCGGTTTAACGCATCCGTATCGTTTGACCAGAAGTTTTACCGCCAGGATATCCGCGGCAGCATGGCGCATGTGAAAATGCTGGCGAAGCAGGGCATTCTGACGGAGCAGGAAAAGGAACAGATCCTGGAGGGGCTGCAGGGCATTCTTACCGATGTGGAGAACGGGACGCTGCAGATCACAGAAAAATACGAGGATATCCACAGCTTTGTGGAGGCAAATTTAATAGACCGCATTGGCGATGCGGGCAAAAAGCTGCACACCGGCAGGAGCCGCAACGACCAGGTGGCGCTGGATATGAAGCTGTACATACGCGATGAGATCGCGGAGATGGACGCGCTGCTAAAGAAACTCCTGGAGACGCTGCTTTCCATGATGGAGGCGCACACGGAAACCTATATGCCGGGCTTTACGCACCTGCAGAAGGCGCAGCCGGTCACATTTGCGCACCATCTCGGCGCTTATTTTGAAATGTTTAAGCGCGATCGTCAGAGGCTTGCAGATATTACAAAGCGGATGAACCTCTGTCCGCTCGGCAGCGGCGCGCTCGCAGGTACTACCTATCCGCTGGATCGGGAATATACGGCGCAGCTTCTTGATTTTGACGGGGCGACCTTAAACAGCATGGATTCGGTGGCGGACAGGGATTATCTGATCGAGCTTCTCTCGGCGATGTCCACGATCATGATGCATTTAAGCCGTTTCTGCGAGGAGATCATAATCTGGAATTCGAATGAATACCGCTTTGTGGAGCTGGACGACGCGTACAGCACCGGAAGCAGCATCATGCCGCAGAAGAAAAACCCGGATATTGCGGAGCTGATCCGCGGAAAGACCGGGCGCGTCTACGGGGCACTGACAGCGCTGCTCACGACCATGAAGGGGCTTCCGCTTGCATATAATAAGGATATGCAGGAGGATAAGGAACTGACGTTTGACGCGATCGATACAGTCAAAGGCTGCATTGCCCTGTTCACCGGCATGATCGCGACGATGAAAATTAATAAAAACCGCATGGAGGAGAGCGCGAAGCAGGGCTTCACGAATGCGACGGACGCTGCAGATTATCTGGTAAATCACGGCGTGCCGTTCCGCGATGCACACGGCATCGTCGGCAGGCTGGTGCTCACCTGCATTGAAAAGGGCATCGCGCTGGACGATCTGACGCTTGCGGAGTACCGCGCGATCAGTCCGGTGTTTGAGGAAGATATCTATGAGGCGATCAGCCTGAAAACCTGCGTGGAAAAGCGGCAGACGGCAGGAGCGCCGTCAGAGAAGGCGATGCTGCAGGCCATTGCCGCGGAGAGAAGATATCTGGAAGATAATTAGAGTTAGAGGATGGAGGAGAAGATTATGAGCGAGAAACTGAGAGTGGGTATTCTGGGAGCAACCGGTATGGTGGGACAGCGTTTTATTTCCCTGCTGGAAAACCATCCGTGGTTTGAGGTGACGACCGTGGCGGCAAGCCCGCGCAGCGCCGGAAAGACCTACGAGGAGGCTGTCGGCGGCAGATGGAAAATGACGACGCCGATGCCGGAAGCAGTCAAAAATCTGGTAGTAATGAATGTGAATGAGGTGGAGAAGGTAGCGGCAGGCGTAGACTTCGTATTCTCCGCTGTAGATATGACAAAGGACGAGATCCGCGCGATCGAGGAGGAGTACGCAAAGACCGAGACGCCGGTTGTCTCCAACAACAGCGCGCACCGCTGGACGCCGGACGTTCCGATGGTGGTGCCGGAGATCAACCCGGAGCACTTTAAGGTTATCGAATTCCAGAAAAAGCGTCTGGGAACCACAAGGGGCTTTGTGGCGGTAAAGCCGAACTGCTCGATCCAGAGCTATGCGCCGGCGCTTGCCGCATGGAGAGAGTTTGAGCCGTATGAGGTGGTTGCGACGACCTACCAGGCAATCTCCGGAGCGGGCAAGACCTTTAAGGACTGGCCGGAGATGGTGGAAAACATCATCCCGTATATCGGCGGCGAGGAAGAGAAATCCGAGCAGGAGCCGCTGCGTATTCTGGGCGAGATCAAAGACGGCGTGATCGTAAAGGCACAGGAGCCGGTGATCACCTGCCAGTGCATCCGCGTGCCGGTATTAAACGGTCACACGGCTGCCGTATTTGTGAAATTCAGAAAGAAGCCGACTAAAGAGCAGCTTATCGAAAAGCTGGTAAACTTCTCCGGGCTTCCGCAGGAATTAAATCTGCCGAGCGCTCCGAAGCAGTTTATCCAGTATCTGGAGGAGGACAATCGTCCGCAGGTAAAGGCAGACGTCGATTACGAGAAGGGCATGGGCGTTTCCATCGGAAGACTGCGTGAGGATACGGTTTACGATTATAAATTTGTGGGACTTTCCCACAATACTGTCCGCGGCGCGGCAGGCGGAGCGGTGCTCTGCGCAGAATGCCTCAAGGCGCTCGGTTACATTGAAAAGAAATAGGATGTTCAGATAAGGAAGGCGCGATGATACGATTTAAGAACCTCACGAAGCGGTTTGAGGATGGAAGGGGAATATTTGATTTTTCTTTCGAGGTGGAAGTCGGGGAGGTCTTTGGGCTGGTAGGCTCGAAGGGCTCCGGGAAGACCACCGCTCTTCGTATGCTTATGGGGTTCGAAAATCCGACAAAGGGAAGGTGTGCGATCAACGGAAAGGATTGCGTGCGCGCGTCCGTCTATCTGCACAAGATGATCGGCTATCTGCCGGATGAGATCACTCTGCCTGCAGGCCTTACCGGACGGCAGTTTCTGCGCTCCAACGCGGAGATCCGCGGGATGCGCAACCTGGAAAATCTCTTTAACACGGCAAAGCGTCTGAAGCTGGATCTTGATAAAAAAATTGGGGAAATGACGTCGGCGGACGTGCAGAAAACGGGCATTGTCTGCGCGCTGATGCACAATCCGCCGGTAATCCTTCTCGACAATCCCTTCCGCAATCTGGACAGTAAGACGCGAAGCGTGATGGTCGATCTGATCCTGGAGGAGAAGGAAAAGGGGAAGATGGTCGTTCTCACGTCAGACAATGTAGACATCGCCGACCTCACCTGCGACCGGGTGGGACTTCTTGACAAGGGGAATATCGTTTATCTTGGCGACGTGGAAAACATGCGGGAAAATATGTACCGCAGATATCTGATCCAGTTTGGCAGCAGCCGGTCGGCGATGCAGTTTGCGAAGGAGTCCTTCGAGATCAGGAGCATGAAGGATCGCAACCTGGTGGTATCCCTGCAGGGGGAGCTGCTTCCGCTTATCCGCACGCTGGCAAATTATCATGTGACGAGCATTGAGCCTGTTCCATTAAGTCTGGAAGAAACATTTGTGCACATATACGGAGGACTTCATGCTTAACATACCGATTCTGAAACAGGACTTTATGATCAACCGGAAAACGCTGATGGTATTTTACTGTCTGCAGGCGGCAAGCCTTCTGATTGCTGCAGTCATTCGGAATATGCGCCTTATCCGGATTTCGGATATGTTCTGGGATACGCTGCCGGTCGTTGTATTTCCGATGCTGATGAGCATGGTGCTGGCGATGGAGACGGTGCGCCGGCGTGACGCCGACAAATCGATGACGTTTCTGCTCGCGACCGGTATCAGTCCTTCGCAGATCATTATGACAAAGGCGGTATTTGTGGGACTGAGCGCATTTGTGCTGTTGGCGTTTTCCATGCTGCTCGGAAGCGTGCTTCATGTGTACGATCTGACGGGCATGTGGAACCAGAATACCTATATTGTACTGCATCTTGGAGCAATGTGCCTGCAGCTTTTTATAGCGGGCTGGTGCTTCTTTATTTCCTGCGCCGGCAGCAGACCATCCATGCCTTTTTATTACGGGCTTGGCATCGGGCTGCCGCTGCTGTTTTATGCAGTCTATCTGCTGCAGGATTTTGTGCCGGAGCTTTCCGTGCTGCAATATATCACGGTGTTCAGCCTGTTCCGGCAGGAAATGTTTGTGTCGCCGGGAGTTTCCGCTTTCCTGGCGTCTCTGACGCTTGCGGTGGCGGGCCTTGTGTTCTTCGGGCTCGGCAGATATGTGTTCTGCGGCCGCGGCGCACATGATTGATGAGGATTTATGGCAAAAGCATTATTTATAGCAGAAAAACCAAGCGTGGCACAGGAGTTTGCCAAAGCTTTAAAGATAAATACGTCCCGCCGTGACGGCTACCTGGAGAGCGACACCGCCGTGATCACCTGGTGCGTCGGTCATCTCGTCACGATGAGCTATCCGGAGGTATACGATGAAAAATACAAGAAGTGGAGCCTTGCGACACTTCCTTTTTTGCCGGAAAAATTTCTGTATGAGGTGATCCCCGGCGTGGAAAAGCAGTTTAAGATCGTGAGCGGTCTTTTAAACCGCGCGGATGTGGACACGATCTATGTCTGCACCGACTCCGGGCGAGAGGGAGAGTATATTTACCGGCTGGTCGAGCAGCAGGCGGGCGTGAAGAAGGAGACGAAGAAGCGCCTGCGCGTCTGGATCGACTCGCAGACCGAGGAGGAGATTTTGCGCGGCATTAAGACGGCAAAGGATCTGTCGGAGTATGACCACCTTGCGGATGCCGCCTATCTGCGCGCGAAGGAAGATTATCTGATGGGGATCAACTTCTCGCGGCTTTTGAGCCTGAAATATGGAAATGCGATCTCAAATTACCTGGGCACGCGCTATACAGTGATTTCGGTAGGGCGCGTGATGACCTGCGTGCTCGGCATGGTAGTGCGCCGGGAGCGGGAGATCAGGGAGTTTGTAAAGACGCCGTTTTACCGTGTGGTGAGCACCTGTGTCTGCGGCGGACGGGAATTTGAGGGCGAATTTCGGGCGGTGGAAGGCTCAAAATATTTTCAGTCTCCTAAGCTTTATAAGGAAAACGGCTTTAAGGAGAAAAAGGATGCCCGGGAGCTGATTGATGCGCTCAGCGCCGCACAGCCGTTAAAGGCAGTGGCGGAGAGCATTGAGCGCAAGAAGGAAAGTAAAAACCCGCCGCTTCTCTTTAACCTGGCGGAGCTGCAGAATGAATGTTCCAGACTGTTTAAGATCAGCCCGGACGAGACGCTGCGCACCGTGCAGGAGCTTTACGAGAAAAAGCTGGTGACGTATCCGAGAACGGATGCCCGCGTGCTCTCGACGGCGGTGGCGAAGGAAATTTATAAAAATATCAGAGGGCTCTGCTCCTGTCCGGCGGTCGGAAGCTTTGCGCAGGAGGTGCTGGAGGCGGGGAACTATAAAGGCATCAGCCGGTCCCGCTATGTGAACGACAAGCAGATCACCGATCACTATGCGATCATCCCCACCGGGCAGGGGCTTGGCGCCCTGCAGCGGCTCTCGGCGCAGTCGGCGAAAGTGTATGAGCTGATCGCCCGGAGATTTTTAAGCATCTTTTATCCGGCGGCAGTCTACCGCAAGATCAATCTGGTGACAGTCATCGGCGGGGAAAAATTCTTTTCCTCCTTTAAGGTGCTGGAGGAGCCGGGGTATCTGAAGGTGGCGGATACCCGTCAGAATAAGGAGGAGCAGACGGACGCGGCGCTTCTTGCGGCGCTGAACGCTCTGAAAAAGGGTGCGGTTCTTCCGGTGGAGAAACTGGAGATCAGGGAGGGCGAGACAAGCCCGCCCAAGCGATACAATTCCGGTTCGATGATCCTGGCGATGGAGAACGCCGGGCAGCTTATCGAGGACGAAGAGCTGCGCGAGCAGATCAAGGGCAGCGGCATCGGCACCAGCGCGACCAGAGCAGAGATCTTAAAAAAGCTGATCGCAAACAAATACATTGCCCTCAACAAAAAGACGCAGATTCTCACGCCGACCTTGCTTGGGGAGATGATCTTCGATGTGGTGGCGCGCTCCATCCGCTCGCTTCTGAATCCGGAGCTGACGGCGAGCTGGGAGAAGGGATTGACCTATGTGGCAGAGGGCACTATCACACCGGACGAATACATGACGAAGCTAAACAACTTTGTCCGCAGCCGGACGGAGAATGTTTTAAATACCAACATGCATCTTGAGCTGCGCAGCGTGTTCGACGCCGCGGCGAAGTTCTATGATGCAAAGGGCAAAAGAGAAAAAGAGAAATCCGAAGGCAGCAGTCATAAAACAGGAGGAAGGAAAAATGGAGAAAGCAAAAATCAGTAACCTGTACAACTTAGAGGAGACGATCGCAAAGGATCTGTTCGAGGGCGCGGTGTATCCGTGGGAGGTGCTCCCGAAAATCAGCGCCTTTATCTTAGCGCTTGGGGCATCCCTTGATCCAAAGGAATACGAGCAACGCGGTGAGAATGTCTGGGTGGCGAAATCGGCAAAGTTAGCGCCGACGGCGTTCATCAACGGCCCGGCGATCATCGGCAAAGACGCTGAGGTACGTCACTGCGCGTTTATCCGCGGCAATGCGATCGTCGGAGAGGGCGCGGTAGTCGGCAATTCCACCGAGCTGAAAAACGTGGTGCTGTTCAACAAGGTGCAGGTGCCGCATTACAACTACGTGGGTGATTCCATCCTTGGATTTAAGGCGCATATGGGAGCGGGCAGCATCACCTCCAATGTGAAATCCGACAAAACGCTGGTCGTGGTGAAGGACGGCGAAGAGCAGATCGCTACCGGACTGAAGAAATTCGGCGCGATGCTCGGCGACAATGTCGAGGTCGGCTGCAATTCCGTGCTCAATCCGGGAACCGTTATTGGACGCGGCGCACAGGTATATCCGGTGTCCTGCGTGCGCGGCGTCATTCCGGCAAACAGTATCTACAAAAAGAAAGGTGAAATCGTGGAGAAGCGTTAGGAGCTTCCGGTATTTCACTTATACGAGCCTCTGGAAGGATATCCGGGGGCTTTGTTTTTTTACAATATGGTTACAGCCTCCCGGTTGTAAAAAGGGTCTTTTTGTAATAAAATCATGTCAGGATGACATAAAAGCGCCCTCCTTCGGGGCCGGACAGAGAGGATTTACGGATGAAAGCAAACATTCTGGTGATAGAGGATGCGGAGCATATCAACGAGCTGGTCTGCATCAATCTGGAGACGGCGGGCTATACGGCGGTGCCGTTTTACGACGGTGATGCGGTGAGCGAACACTTAAAGGGTGACGTACATTACGATCTTGCACTCCTGGACGTGATGCTGCCGGGGAAGGACGGCTTTGCGCTTCTGCCGGAACTGCGGGCAAAGAAAATTCCGGTCATTTTCCTCACGGCGCGCGGCGATCTGCCGAGCAAGGTGCGGGGCTTAAAGGACGGGGCGGAGGATTATTTGGTGAAGCCCTTTGAGATGCTGGAGCTTCTGGTGCGCGTGGAAAAGGTGCTTGGCCGCTATCAGAAGGAGGAAGAATGCCTGTGCGTGCGCGACGTAGAGATTTTTCCGAAGGAGCGGATCGTGAAAAAGGCGGGCGTGGAGATCCCGTTTAAGCCGATGGAATTTGACTGTCTGATGCTGCTGGTAAAGTACAAAAACATTGCGATCAGCCGCGAAGAGCTGCTGCGCAGTCTCTGGGGCGTGGAATTTGAGGGCGAGACGCGGACCATCGACGTCCACATCGCGCGCATCCGCAAAAAACTGGATTTTCAGGACGTTATCAAAACGGTGCCGCGCATCGGCTACCGTCTGGAGGATAAATCATGAAGCTATCTGCAAAAATTTCAGCAGCAGCAGCCGGTCTGCTGCTTCTTTTGTCCCAGGTGTTTGCCGCCTGGAACCTTTGGGAGACGACGCGGCAGATCCTGGAAAATACCGTGCGCCTGGAGTGGGAGAAGCTTTCTTCGGATGGAACGGAATTTGAAAGCAAGTGGAAGGAACAGGAGAAATATATAGAGGATGAGCGCGTGAAGGAGCAGTGGGCGGTCGCGGTGTTCCGCGATATCTGCAAAGTAAACAGTGTGCTCTACGGCCGGGAGAAGGAGCTCGCCAATACAACGCCTTATGAATTTGACGCGGAGGGAAAAATCTCCTCCTTCGGGGAGCGCTATGATAAGGCGCTTGGGATTTTTAAAGAGGCGCAGAGCCACCTGTTTCTTGAGGAGATAAGCGGAAAGCATCTGCTGATCTGCTACTGGCAATCAGAGGATACCGGCTTTCGTATTCTCCGCTATCGTGATATCTCGGATATTTATGCGGACAGCCGGGCGCTTTTCCTGCGAGGAGCGGCGGTTTCCCTGACACTTGCGCTTCTGCTGGTGGGAGCGGTCACGCTGATTCTTCGAAGGATCCTGAAGCCCTTTTACCGGCTGCGGGAGGCGGCGAACGTGATCGCGGACGGAAATTACGGGGAACGTGTGCTCTGCACGAGCCGGGACGAGGTCGGCGAGGTGTCGGAGAGCTTCAATCGCATGGCGGACCGCGTGCAGGAGCATGTGTACGCGCTCTCAGAGGCAAACGAAAAGCAGCGGCAGCTTCTTGGAGCTCTTTCTCATGAGCTGAAAACGCCGATGACTGCGATCCAGGGCTATGCGGAGCTTCTGCAGAAGGTAGAGCTTTCACCGGAGCGCCGGACGAATGCGCTCGCATACATCGAGGAAGAGTGCAAACGCCTGTCACGCCTGTCGGTCAAAATGCTGCAGATCGTGGAGCTGTCTGATGAAGAGAGCATTGAAAAGCGCAGCATATCCGTGGCAGAGCTGTTTGCAAAGGCGGAAAAGCTCATCTTCCGCCGACTTCAGGAAAAGAGGCTTTTCCTGAAAATACAGGCGGACGTGCAGGAGATCGAGGGGGATGAGGATCTGCTTCTGAGCTTTATCACGAACCTTATCGACAATGCGGCAAAGGCGAGCAGAGAGGGCGGCACGCTCTGGCTTACCGCCGCGCGGGAAGGCATTTTTGTGCGGGACGAGGGCTGCGGGATCCCGGAGGCGGAAATCCGGCATATCACAGAGCCTTTTTATATGGTAGATAAATCGCGCTCCAGAAAAGAAGGGGGCGCCGGGCTTGGTCTTGCACTTTGCAGCCAGATTGCAAGGCTTCACGGAGGCGAGCTGATCATAGAGAGCGCGCCCGGGGAGGTCAGCATGATCGGACTGCGCTGGGGCAATTCATGATTTACATTCTGGTTACATTTCAGTGAGGACACGGCAATGGAACAATTGCTATAGTAACAGCAGATGCAGGCTAAAACCACTGTGCATAAGACCAGAAGGGGAGGATAAGGAAGATGAGAAGAACCAGAGGCTTTGCGGCGATCCTTTGCGCGGCTGCTGTCATGACGGGCTGCGCCAGCACGCCGGAGCAGGCGATCGTCCGGGAGAAAAGCGGACAGAGCGCGGACAGCTATAAAGAGGCGGGAACAGAAGAGCCGGTGACTATTGCGCCGTCGGAGGTGAAACCGGACGGAGCGGAGGCAGATACAGGGCAGGAGAGCGCGTCGGTCGGGTTGGAAAAGAGCGGCGCTTCGAATGCGCTTGCTGCGCGTCTGCAGGCGCCGGAAAAATACGAGGCGCAGGTGCAGTCGGAGGACGGCGCCTTTACACTGGACTGCAGCGCCAGAGTCGATGTGCCCGCCGTCGACAAAATTTCTATCTATAAGGTAGGGCAGATGGATTTTTCACAGGAGTGGATAGACAAGGTGACGGAAGCCTTTTTTGGAGACGCGCCGGTGTATAATGGATATACCTATAATGAAATGACGAAGGATGAGGTTCTGGAGCGGCTGAACCAGCTAAAGGCATGGCAGGCGGAGGGCAATACCGATCCCTACGGCTATATCGCGGTCGCACGGGAAAGCGGTATAGAAAACCCGGAGGAATTTTATGACATCCAACAGGACATCGACGCCTGGGAGCAGACGTATGCCGAAGCGCCGGAGACGACGGAGCGCACCGCCGTAAAGCCGGGGCTTGACGGAGGTTTTCAGGTTTCGGAGGATGGCAGTGATTCCTCGGTAAATAATTTTATCGGTATGGTGGAGATGGACGGACAGAATTACCGCTATCAGCTAAAGCGCTACACCAGTATGCCGATGATCATTGACATCACAAACTATGGGAATGATAAAGCGAGGTTCCCTTCGCGCACATGGTATGCGGTTGATTTTGCCGGAGGGCAGGAAACGGCCGCTTTGACCGGGAAACCGGCTTCCTGGGAAGAACTTGGCATGACAGAGGAAAAGGCAGAGGAGACGGCAGGGATTACGCCGGAGGAAGCGCAGAAAATAGCGGACGGCTATATGGAAAAGCTGGGGCTTTCCGGTGATTTTTCCGCAAAAAATGTAATGCTCAGTCTTTGCACAGAGATGGATGAGAATATAGCGGGACAGTCGCGGTACATCGACGCCGGTTATCAGGTCGATTATACGCGCGACATCGACGGCTTTCCGGTAACGGACGAGATGCAGATGGGCGGCGGTCTGGAGTCAATGGAAAGCACGCTGGAGACCTGGAGCTACGAAAAAATCCAGTTTACCGTAAATAAAGACGGTATCCAGCATGTGGAAATAAACAATCTCTATGAGATCGGCGAGCAGCAGGTGGCGAACGTGGAGCTGATGACTTTTCCGGAGATCGCAAAGATTTTTGAGAGTATGCTGCAGATCCAGAACTCGGATATGACATATTCGAAAGGAAAAGTGTTTGACATCGACCATGTGACGCTCGGTTATATGCGCGTGTACGATCCGGGCGCGGACAATGTCTCCGGCTTGCTGGTTCCGGTCTGGGATTTCTTCGGCAAAATGGTGGATTATGCAGTGTACGAGGATCAGGAGTATACGAATGTGTCCGCAGAACCGACATTCAGCCGTCTCACGGTGAACGCGGCGGACGGAACGGTGATCAACCGTGAGCTTGGTTACTAAGATGCGGAAAGAAAAAGCGCAGATGGCAGAGGGCAAAGAAAGACGCGCCCTGAATAAACGGCGCAGGGAAATGCGGCAGATACGGTCGGCGGTCGGCTACAATTTTATGGGGTTTTTCCGGAATTCCCGCACAGTCATTACGTTTCTGCTTGGCATTATCATCTGCTTTCTCTTAAGCAGCCGTGTCATGGAGGTGACAGAGCGCTTCGGGACGAGTATGCAGGCGGCGGAGCCGTTTATCTGGACATTCGGGGACGCGACGGCGATCCTGCTCGTCTCGCTGCTGCTCATCTTTCTCTTTTCCGACCTGCCGAAGCTGACCGCCTTCACGCCGTTTTATCTGATGCGCATGACGAAGCGGCGGTGGCTGGCGGCGCAGTTTCTCTACATCGTGCTGGTAACGGCGCTCTATGTGGGGTTTACCCTGCTGGTGACAGTGCTGCTCTGCATGAAGCGTTCCTTTGCGGGAAACCTGTGGAGTGAGACGGCGGCGATCCTTGGCTATTCCTCCGTTGGAAAGGATTTAAACGTTCCCTCCACCGTGAAGGTGATGGAGAGCATCAGCCCCTACGGATGCATGCTGCAGGCGGGAGCTCTGATGCTCGGGTACAGTCTGACGCTCGGCTTTCTGATCCTGCTCGGCAATCTGCTGGCAGGCAGAAAATACGGCATGATGTTTGCGCTCGGCTACAGCCTGTACGGATTCCTTCTGGACCCGGAGGTGCTCGGAAAGCTGCTGGGAATGGAGGAGTACGAGATGTACCGTGTGCGCAGCGTTGTCGGCTGGATCAGTCCGCTGAACAATGCCGTCTACGGAATGCATGATTTCGGGTACGATAATCTGCCGACGGTCGGGCAGTCGCTGCTGATCTTTGGGGGAATGCTTTTTTTGATGTATCTCTTATCCATGCGGGCGCTGCGCAGATACAATTTCACATTTCTGGGAGGCTGACAATGGATTTTGCAAGAATGCTGCGCGAAAAGAGATTTTACCTGGCGGTTCTGCTGGCGTTTTCCGGCATCGTATTGGGAACGGCGATGCCGGAGCTGAAAGAGGGCGGGGCGCTGGAGACGGGCACATTTCTGAAGCTGACGACAGAGGGGCTGAAATCGCAGACGGCGCTTTTTCTGCTCCCGGTCGCGGCAGTGCTCCCGTGCGCGGAGGAATATCTAAGGGAACGGCAGTGCAATTTTCTGCGCTTTCTGATCGTGCGCCGCTCAAAAACGGAGTATTGCCGCGACCGTGTCCTTACGACAACGATTTCCGGCGCGCTGGTGTGGCTTTTGGCAGCGATTCTGGCGACGCTCTTCTTTTTTTTGCTTTTTTTCGCGCGGGAGGCTGTATTTATCTGGCAGCCGAAGCTTTTGCAGGAGCTTTTGCAGGTGCTTGCCCGCGTCTGTCTGATCGCGTCTGCGCTTGCCGATTTTGCCGCCTTTTTAGGGACGGTCAGCGGCTCTTCGTATCTGGCGCTCGGCCTGCCGTTTATCGTATTTTACGCCGGGATCATTTTGCGCCAGCGGTATCTGGAGGAGCTGTACTGCGTTGATCCGTCGGAATGGATCCTGGCGGAAAATAACTGGGGACCGGAGCACTATGCGCTGTGGATCTTTCTGATCCTGCTTGCGCTCTGCATGGCGGCGCTGCACAGAATGGCGCTGGATAAGAAACTGGAGGAAATCTGACATGGATTATGTGGAACTGACAAATGTGCGCAAGTGCTTCGGGGAGGAGGAAGTGCTGAAAAAGCTGGATTTTTCCATGGAGCGCGGAAAGGTGTACGGGATCGTCGGCAACAACGGCTCCGGAAAGACCGTGCTGATGAAATGCATCTGCGGCTTCCTTCCGGTCACCGAGGGGCTTGTGAAGGTCGGCGGGAAATATATCGGAAGGGAAATTGATTTCCCGGAGAGCATCGGCGTGATTATCGAGACGCCGGGCTTTCTTGCAAATTTAAGCGGCAGGCGGAACCTGGAAATCCTTGCCGGTCTGCGGGGAAAGCTGAAACGGGAGGATATCACGGAGGTGCTGCTGCGCGTAGGCCTGAATCCGGATTTAAAAAAGCCGGTATCAAAATACTCGCTTGGTATGCGGCAGCGGCTTGGCATCGCGCAGGCGATCATGGAGGAACCGGAATTTCTGATCCTGGACGAGCCCTTCAACGGACTGGACCGGCATGGCGTGGAGGAAATCCGCAGGCTGATCTTAAAGGAAAAAGAAAAGGGAAAGACGATCCTGCTGGCAAGCCACAACAGCGAGGACATCCGTATTCTCTGCGACCGGGTTTTCGAGATGGACGCAGGAGTGCTGAGGGAGGTGAACGAAAAGGTATGAGCGTAAACAGGTATGGGAAGCGCATTTCAAAAAGGCTGCGCCGGAGCGCGGGAATGCTTCTTTGCGCGCTGCTGGTTTTGCAGAGCGGCGTTGGGGGTGTGCAGCTGCCCGGCGGCTATGCGGCAGCGCAGATGCCGGACGACGGCTGCGCGGCAGAGCAGACTGCGCGGCAGATGGTTTCGGGCGGCGCTATGATGCGTCCGCTCCCGGAAACAGGCGGGCTGGAAATTGACACGGCGCATGTCTATGAAAATATGAAAATCTCCTACGCGCAGGGCTACATCCCGGTTGTGGAAAACGATACTGTGCATCTGGTCGTGCCGTTTCTTGCACAGGAAGAATTGCGGGGAGACCGTCTGACGGCAGGGATTTCCATGCCGGAAAACGCGCCGTTTGTCTACGCAAATTTTCAGAAGGAGGTAAAAAAAGAGGTCTGTCTTTTTGAGGAGAGCGTCGAGGTCTACTTATTCCAATGCGATATCATTCTGGAGAAGGCGCGCAAAAACGGAAAATACCCGGTGATCGTGCAGGCGTCGGGCTATACGGAAACGGGCGCTTCGGTGCAGGGCGCTTATCGGCTGTACATTACCATTGCGGATGGAACGGGCGGCGATCCGCCCGAACCGGATACGCCTGGCAACGAGCCAGGACATGATGAGCCGGTCACGGAGCCGCAGCCCAATACGCCGACGACAGAACCGCAGCCCGGTGGACCAGATGAGCCGGTCACACCGGTGACGCCCGAGGAACCGGATATAGAGGAACCTCAGACCGAGCCGGATACGGAGGATCCGTCGGCGCTGCCGGCGGATGGCGGTTATACGGGCGGCGGAGGGTACAGTGGAGGAAGCTACAGCGGCGGAGATTACGGCGGCGCGGCTGAGACGGAAAAGATTTATCACCAGCCAAAGCTTCTGTTGAAATCGAACAGTCTGTCCGGTCAGCGTATCCAGGCGGGGCTGGAAAAGGAATTTGTGACTGTCTTTGCCAACACGAGCCAGAGCGACAGTATCTATAATTTAAAAGTGACTTTAAAACCGGCGGATAACAGTCTTTCGCTGACAACGACCTCCTTTTACTTCAGCAGGGTGTACCCGCAGGAAACGATCACGCTAACCACCGGCGCAGCAGCCGCGGTCGGGGCAGAATCCGGGCAGCAGGCGGTGACGTTTTCGTTTGAATATGAGAATGAAAAGGGAACCGTGTACAATGCTTCGGAGGACGTTTTTTTGGAAATCTATCAGCCGGCGCAGGCGGTGCTGGAGGACTTTGCGCTTCCGTCGAAGGTTTATTCGCAGGAAACGGTGGAGACGGCGGTGCGGATCCGCAATACCGGAAAGACCGCTATCTACCAGGCGCGCATCGAGCTGAACGCGCCTGGTCTGTTCGCAACGGAAGCGGTGACCGCCGGAAACGTGGAGGCAGGCGCGGTTTTTGACGGCTCTATGCGCATCTATGTTGGAAATAAAAATATGGAATCTATCTCGCAGTACGATGCGGAGGCGGAGGAGAGCGCTTACGGGCAGACGGCGGGAACGCTTACCCTCACCTACGAGGACGCCGATGGGGAGGTTTACACCCAGACACAGGAATTTACAACGGTGATCGAAAAGCCGCAGATCGTCGAGCTGACGGTGGAGAAGGAGACTGTGCAGACAAATGAATGGTATGGCGCGGTGCTGGTGCTTCTTGTGCTTCTGTTTCTTCTAATCATTGCGATTCTCGGACTGCGCCTGAAAAGAAGCCGCGACCGCCTGGCGGATCTGATAGCGGCGAAGAAAAAGGAGCAGAGCGGATGAATTTGAGAAGATGGTATGAGAATTTGTATTCACGGCTGCTTCTGGCGGCGCCGGCGCTTCTTATTTTTCTGGCATTTCAGCTTGGAAGCGCGCTGAAAAAGGAGCAGACGCCGGTATTTTTGCGGGTGTCTCTTCCGGGGAAGGAAATCACGGCGGATCTGCTTGCGCAGATGGAGGAGCTGCCGGGCTTTCAGAAGCGGTGGGCGCTGTTTGAGCGGGAATGTGAGATCGGGGTGAACCAGTATTCGGCAAAAGTCACCATAACCGGCGTGGATTTTTCAGAGTATCCGCTGACGGCGTTATTCTCCGCCGGGGAGAAGGCTGCCGGGAGCGCGCCGCTTCTGGCGGTCGGGGAGAGCTTTTTTGCAGGACTGTCGGATGAAAACGGGGAGATGATAAGCGAGCGGCAGGCAAAGGCGCTTGCCAAGACGTATGAGGATCTGCAGATCACGCTGAAAACGGAGGCGGCGCAGACCCCCGAAAGTGCGGAGATGCCGGAAAACTACGCCGCCGGGGAAGCTGTGGGGGAACCGGCGCAGCTTTTGGCGATCGTAAAGGAAGAGGGCGTCTACATGGACGCCGCGCTGATGCAGCGCTGGATGCGCAGCAGGGGAGAGCAGGCGCGGGTAAGCGGCGTGCTGTTGGAGATTAAAGGGGAGGGCAACGCCGCAAAAGCAAAAGAGATTATGGAAAAAGCAGGATTTTCCGTGAGCGGAGGTTTCCGGGAGAATCCTGCTTAATTGCGATTTGTAAAATATGAGAAGTCCGCATTATGACTCGTCTACGATCGTGTTCAGCCAGATGCCCTTTTTGACGAGCACGAAGCCGATGATGCATTTAAGAAGCTCGGACGCCTGCACCGTCAGGTAGACCAGCACCACCGGGATGTCGGTAAAATGACACAGGCAGTAGGCGAGCGGGATGTTGACGATCCACACGTAGAAGCAGTCAAAGAAAAAGGTGAGCAGCGTCTTGCCGCCGGAGCGCAGCGTGAAGTAGGTGGCGTTTGTAAACGCCGGTAAAAACATCAGCAGCGCCGTCACCAGGATAAACTGGCTCGCAAGCTCACGAACCTCCGGCGTGGTATTGTAAAACTGCGGAAATACGCCGTGGAAAGCGGCCATCAGAAGCCCGGTCGCCAGACTGCAGAGCACAGAAAAAACAATCATGCGGCTGGCTGCCGTCTTTGCCTCCTCGATCCTGCCTGCGCCGAGAAGCTGTCCGACCAGAATCGAGACGGTGTTTCCCATGGCGATAAATACAATATTGAAGATATTCGACAGGGTGCTGTTGATGTTCATTGCCGCGATTACCGAAAGACCGCGGATGGAGTAGCACTGCAGCAGCATTGCCATCGCGCCGGACCAGAGCGTCTCATTTAAAAGCAGCGGCGTTCCCTTTACGATCATGTCGCGCGTCAGCTTCGCCGGGATGCGCAGCGAATGGTAAAGTCCGACGATATAGCGGTTTTTCTCGCGGTGACGGTGCGTCCAGCCGACAACGATAAAGCACTCCGCAAAGCGGGAGATGACGGTCGCGATCGCCGCGCCGGTAACGCCGAGCGCCGGTGCGCCGAAATGTCCGAAAATAAGCACATAGTTCAGACAGAGGTTAATAAGCACGGCGGTGATTCCCGCTTTCATCGGCAGCATTGTCTCACCGCTCTCGCGCAGGGTGGAGGCGTATACGTTGGTGAGGCAGAAAGGGATCAGCCCCACCATCATCACGGAAAGATAGCTTCTTCCGTATGAAAGCGCACTGGCAGCTTCCCCTGCCTGCGCCTGTCCCTTCAGATAAAGACCGATCAGCGGTTCTCCGCCAAAGCCGAAGATCAGAAGGGCAAGGATGGAGATGATCGCGCCGATCCAGATCTTAAAGCGTATCGTATAGCGGATGCCCTGATGGTCGCCCTTGCCGACAAACTGCGCCGTAAAAATCCCGGCGCCGGAGGTGCCGCCGAACAGGCAGAGATTATAAACAAAAATAAGCTGGTTGACGATGGACACGCTCGACATCTGCACCGTGCCGACCTGTCCTACCATGATATTATCGAGCATTGCCACAAAATTCGTGATAGCGTTCTGTACCATGATCGGAATAGCAACCGTCAGCATAGAGCGGTAAAATCTGCGGTCTCCGAAAAGTTTACTTAAGTTCATAAATCCTCAAATCCTTTTTCATATTTTTATCTTCTTTAGCGTATGCGCCGTCTGTGTACGGCGCATGGAACATAGTCTACCATAGTTTTCCGGGAAGTTCAATAAGAATTATATACTTTAAGTGTTGAAAATACAAATGATTTGTGATATATTAAAGGCGGGCGGAAAAAAGCTCTGCACAGGGGAAAATAACAGTTGACATTTCAGTAAAAATACGATAGTATGAAAAAAGAAAAGCGAACATAAGTTCGCATAAGGAGAGAACACAATGGTAAAAGATGAAAAAATGAAAGCGTTAGACGCAGCCCTTTCCCAGATTGAGAAGCAGTTCGGCAAGGGCTCTGTTATGAAATTAGGAGATTCCGGAAAAAATCTGAACGTGGAAACCATTCCCACGGGTTCTTTAAGCCTGGACATTGCTCTGGGACTTGGCGGCATTCCGAAGGGACGTATCGTGGAGATCTACGGACCGGAGTCCAGCGGTAAGACGACCGTTGCCCTGCACATGGTGGCGGAGGTACAGAAAAGAGGCGGCGTTGCCGGCTTTATTGACGCGGAGCATGCGCTCGATCCGGTATATGCCTCCAAAATTGGCGTGGATATCGACAATCTCTACATATCCCAGCCGGACAACGGAGAGCAGGCGATGGAGATCACCGAGACGCTGGTGCGTTCCGGCGCGGTTGATATTATTATTGTAGACTCAGTGGCAGCGCTCGTTCCCAAAGCGGAGATCGACGGCGACATGGGTGATTCCCATGTCGGTCTGCAGGCAAGACTGATGTCACAGGCGCTCAGAAAGCTTACGGCAGTCATCAGTAAATCCAACTGTATCGTCATCTTTATCAACCAGCTCCGTGAAAAGATCGGCGTGATGTTCGGCAACCCGGAGACTACCACCGGCGGCCGTGCGCTGAAATTCTATTCCTCCATCCGTCTGGACGTCCGCAAGGGCGAAGCGTTGAAGCAGGCAGGCGAGGTGATCGGAAACCATACCAGGATCAAGGTTGTAAAAAACAAGATCGCTCCGCCTTTTAAAGAGGCAGAGTTTGACATCATGTTCGGGCAGGGTATCTCAAGAGAAGGGGATATCATCGATCTGGCGGCGAATCTTGGTATCATCAACAAGAGCGGTGCATGGTATGCCTACAATGATGCAAAGATCGGGCAGGGCAGAGAAAACGCCAAGAATTACCTGCGGGAAAATCCGGCAGTTATGGACGAGGTGGAGGCAAAGGTGCGCGAGCACTATGGTCTGCCTGTAGACCGCAAGCCGACCGATGAAAAATCTGCGGATACCGCCGGGAAGAAAGCGGGAGACGCAGCCGGAAAAAAGAATGCGGATGCTAATGAGAAAGCTCCTGCCGATGCCGCTGTGAAAAATCCGGCGGAGACTGCAGCGAAGCAGAGCATGAACGCAGCCGGAGAGTAAGCTGCGATGGGATATGATCTGTCAAAGAGAGCGAAGCTGCGCTGTATGCATCTTCTGGAGCGCAGGGATTATACGGAAAAACAACTGCGGGATAAGCTGCGTCTCGGAAAGACGCAGTACCCGCCGGAGATTATCGACGAGGCAATCGCATATGTGAAGGCCTACCACTATGTGGACGACGCCCGCTACGCAAGGCAGTATGTGGAATGCATGAAGGTAAAGAAAAGCCGCCGGCAGATCGAGCAGGAGCTGTATCTGCGCGGAGTGGAGCGCAGTCTGGTGGAAGCAGCCTTCGAGGAATCGGAGAGCGTTCCGGAGGAGGAGCTGATCCGCGGCTGGATGGAAAAACGCCATTATCAGCCGGAGAGTGCAGACGAAGCCGAAAAGAGGCGCATGTATGCATTCCTCGCAAGAAAGGGATTTTCGGGAGCCGCTATTGGGCGGTGCATGAAAGCGTATGACGAATAATTTTTGTCGGCTTTGCTATTTTGCCTGCAAGATTCTAATATCTTGTTTTTCGGTTTACAATTACTTGACAGAAGATTAAAAAAAGTATAGAATTGAATTGTTGTAATTGTACAATGAAAACTTAATAAGGAGGTGCTCCTGTGAGTGCAGTAACGATTGTTATCTGTGTCGCAGTCGCCTTGCTTGCAGCAGCTATTAGCTGGTTTGCTGCGCTTGCCTATCGGAAAAATGTAGTGGAAAAAACGATCGGCAGTGCGGAGGAAAAAGCCAGGGACATAATAGATGATGCATTGAAAGTCGCAGAGACGAAAAAGCGCGAAGCACTGCTTGAAGCGAAGGAAGAATCCATGAACCGCAAGAACGAGCTGGATCGGGAAACCAAAGAGCGCAGAGCAGAGCTGCAGAAGTATGAACGGCGCGTATTATCAAAGGAAGAAGCCATTGATAAGAAGTCTGATGCACTGGAAAAACGCGAGACGAATTTGACAGCCAGAGAAGAAGAGTTAAAGCGAAAGAGTGTCGAGATCGAGCAGATCCACGACAGAAAAATGCAGGAACTGGAGCGAATCTCAGGTTTAACCTCCGAGCAGGCAAAAGACTATCTGTTAAAAACTGTTGAAGACGAAGTGAAGAGCGATACCGCCAGACTCTATAAAGAGCTGGAGAGTAGAGCAAAAGAAGAAGCAGGTAAGAAAGCAAAGGAATATGTAGCAACTGCCATTCAGCGTTGTGCGGCCGATCATGTGGCAGAAACTACAATTTCCGTGGTGCAGCTCCCGAGTGACGAGATGAAAGGACGTATTATCGGACGTGAAGGACGAAATATCCGTACACTCGAAACAATGACAGGCGTCGATCTGATCATCGACGATACGCCGGAAGCGGTAATTCTGTCCAGCTTTGATCCGATCAGGCGAGAAGTTGCCAGAATTGCACTTGAAAAGCTGATTGTGGACGGACGCATTCATCCGGCCAGAATCGAAGAAATGGTTGAAAAAGCACAAAAAGAAGTAGAAACAATGATTCGCGAGGAAGGCGAAGCAGCAGCTTTAGAGGTAGGAGTACATGGAATCCACCCGGAGCTGATACGCTTGCTGGGCAGAATGAAATTCCGCACCAGCTATGGTCAGAATGCACTGAAGCATTCTGTCGAGGTGGCGCATCTGGCAGGCTTATTGGCAGGGGAAATCGGCTTGGACGTTCGCATGGCGAAGCGTGCCGGTTTATTGCATGACATTGGCAAATCCATCGACCATGAAGTGGACGGCTCTCATATACAGATTGGTGCAGACCTCTGTAAAAAGTACAAGGAGTCACAGACCGTCATCAACGCAGTGGAAGCCCACCATGGCGATGTAGAACCAGAAACCTTAATTGCATGTATTGTACAGGCGGCAGACACAATTTCAGCTGCGCGCCCGGGTGCAAGAAGAGAAACACTGGAAACATATACCAACAGATTAAAACAGTTAGAGGATATTGCAAATGCCTTTAAGGGCGTTGACAAATCATTTGCTATTCAGGCAGGTAGAGAGATTCGAATTATGGTTGTTCCTGAGAAAGTCAGCGATGCGGACATGGTATTGCTGGCGAGGGATATTTCAAAACAGATTGAAGCTGAACTGGAATACCCGGGACAGATTAAAGTCAGCGTAATCCGTGAATCACGCGCGGTAGACTACGCAAAGTAAGCAAAAAATGAAACCCCAAGTATTCCAAAATCAGTGATTGCGGATGCCTGGGGTTTTTTGCAGGCAGCAGGTTGGAGAAAGCTCATTTAAAGAGCGCAGTAAAAATTCCTGTCCGTAAGGCTCTGTGTGAGTGGAAGGATATGGGGCAAAATTTATCACATAAGGAGGAAAAGGGAAATGAAAATGGGAATTTTAGGAGCCGGGAACATTGCCGGCAAGATGGCGGAAACGATCCATGAGATGCCGCAGGTAATTTCCTGGGCAGTGGCGTCAAGAAATCCGGAGCGGGCGAAGGCGTTTGCTGAAGAGCATGGCTTTATGCATGCTTACGGCTCTTATGAGGAGCTGGTATGCGACCCGGAGGTTGATCTGATTTACATTGCAACGCCGCATTCACACCACTATGAGCACATGAAGCTGTGCATTGCACACGGAAAAAATGTGCTGACGGAAAAATCCTTTACACAAAACGCGGCGCAGGCGAAGGAAGTGCTGGCGATGGCAGAAGAGAGGGGCGTGCTTGCGACAGAGGCGATCTGGACGCGCTATATGCCGATGAGAAAAACCCTGGATGAGATACTGGCGAGCGGGATCATCGGTACGCCGCATTCGCTTTATGCAACGCTTTCCTATCCCCTGCAGCATATACAGCGTATGACAGATCCGGCGCTTGCCGGCGGAGCACTGCTTGACCTTGGCGTTTATCCGCTGAATTTTGCGTCGATGGTTTTTGGCGATGAGATTAAGGAAGTAAAGGCGTCGGCGGTTCTGACGGAGCGGGGCGTGGATGCCGTGGATAATATTACACTGATCTACAAGGATGGAAAAACAGCGACGCTCCACAGTGATATGAGGGCTGCATGCAATCGCGAAGGTGCGATTTACGGGGATAAGGGCTATATCCTGGTTCAGAATATCAACAATTGTGAGGGCATCCGCGTTTACGATACAGAGCATCATCTGATTGCGGAATATGAGACGCCGAAGCAGATCACCGGCTACGAGTATGAGGTGGAGGCGTGTATGCGTGCGCTTAAAGAGAACGAAAAAGAGTGCCCGGAAATGCCGCATGCAGAAACCATATATATTATGGAACTGATGGACAATATCCGCGCACAGATCGGGGTAATCTACCCGAACGAAAGGTAGGTATCATTCGTTTGCAAACAGAGGGGTGGAGAAGTAGCGCTCTGCGGTGTCCGGAAGCACGGTGACAACCGTCTTTCCTTTGCCGAGCTTTCTGGCGAGCTTTAGCGCAGCCGCTACATTCGTCCCGCTGGAGATGCCGCACATAATACCCTCGAGACGGGCAAGATCCTTTGAAGTCTGAATGGCTTCCTCGTCGGTGACAATGTAGATGTCATCGTAGATTTCCCGGTTTAAGATATCCGGAATAACGCCGTCGCCGATTCCCATCTGCAGATGAGTGCCGATGGTGCCGCCGGCCAGGATTGCTGCGTTTTCCGGTTCGACAGCCCAGATGACCATATCGGGGTTCTGCGCTTTCAGCACCTCGCCGATGCCGGTGATGGTGCCGCCGGTGCCGATGCCGGAGCAGAAACCATGGATCGGTCCTGCAACCTGTTCAAGGATCTCAAGCGCTGTGTGGTGGCGGTGAACCATCGGGTTTGCCGGATTTTCAAACTGCTGCGGAACATAAACATTGGGATTTTCTTTTTGCATGCGAAGTGCCGTTTGCAGGCATTCTTCGATGCAGGCGCCGATGTTTCCGGCGTCGTGGATCAGAATTACCTCTGCGCCGTAGTGGCGTACCAGCTTTCTGCGCTCCTCGCTGACGGAATCCGGCATAATGATGATGGTGCGGTAGCCTTTCACCGCGCCCACCAGCGCGAGTCCGATCCCCTGGTTGCCGCTTGTCGGCTCGACAATGATCGTGTCCTTATGGATCAGACCGCGTTCCTCGGCGTCGCAGATCATATTGTAGGCAGTGCGCGTCTTGATGGAGCCGCCCACGTTCAGTCCCTCAAATTTTACAAGAATTTCCGCATTTTCCGGGCTGTTCATCCTCCCGAGGCGGACGATGGGAGTGTGCCCGATTGCTTCCAGAATGTTTGAATAAATCATCGTATTTACCATGCCGCAGAAGATGCGGCATCCTTTCTCGTTCCATGAAATATCTCTTATTACTATATGCCACACGGGATTATGCTGTCAAGTTTCTTTTTCTTGCACGCCAGAGGAAAAAACATTATAATGAGCAGGAAAGAAAAGGCGGGAAGGAGAATAGTTATGGGACTGACGACGCTTTGTTATATAGAAAAGGAAGACGCCTATCTGATGCTGCACCGGGTGTCGAAAAAACACGATGTGAACAGGGATAAGTGGATCGGCATCGGCGGGCATTTTGAAAAAGATGAAAGCCCGGAGGAGTGCCTGCTGCGTGAGGCGCGGGAAGAGACAGGGCTTGTACTTACCAGCTACCGCCTGCGCGGGATCGTGACGTTTGTCTGCGCCGGCTGGGAAACGGAATATATGTTTTTGTATACGGCGGACGGCTATGAAGGAGAGCTGACAGACTGCGACGAGGGAAAGCTGGAGTGGGTGAAAAAATCAGAGCTGTCCGGGCTGAACCTCTGGGAGGGCGATTACGTTTTCTTCCGCTTGCTGGAAGAGGAAAAGCCGTTTTTTTCGCTGAAACTGGAATATGAGGGCGACCGCCTGAAACGCGCCTGCCTGGACGGGGAGGAATTGCCGGTGTCCGGAAGCAAAACGACCGTCATCTGATGCGGAATTTGGCGGCTGGCTGATGCGGGAAAACGGTTACAGGAGCGAACTGACGGCGACTGATGTGGGAAAAGCGGTCACAGGAGCGAACCGGCCCGCCGTCTGATGCGGAAAATGCGGTTACAGGAAAAAAGAGGTGGAAAATGAATAAGAAAGAAATTGCAGAGATAAAAAAACAATACACACAGGAGCGCTGTCCGATCAGCCGCATCTGCGGCTGCTATGTGGATGGGGAGAAGAACAAAAAAACGCAGTTTCGGGAGGCGTTTTTATCATTGCCGGAGGAGGAATTTTTTAAATATCTGAATATCTTCCGCAAGGCAATTTCCGGGACGATCGGCAAAAATCTGCTGAACATGGAATTCCCGCTGGAGACAGAAAAAGAGGACGGTACGCAGGCGCTGCTCATGAAGCTGAAATATTCGGGGCTGCAGGACGACGGCATCCTGGAAGAATTTTATGACAGAATCATTGATTCCTATTATTATGCCGGAAATTATCTGATCCTGCTGATGTATGCGGTGTATGATATTCCGGGAAAAGCATCCGACAACCAGGAGATGTTTGACGCGTCGGATGAGGTTTACGAGCATATTATGTGCTGTATCTGTCCGGTAAATCTGGCAAAGCCCTGTCTGTCGTATAATGAGAAGGAAAACTGCTTTTCCAGCCGCACGCAGGACTGGCTGGTGGAGATGCCGCTGATCGGTTTTCTCTTCCCGGCATTTCATGACCGCAGCGCAGATATTCACAGCATCCTTTACTACAACCAGAAGCCGGAGATGCCGTGCAGCGATTTTGTGGATAGTGTGCTTGGCTGCGTGCTTCCGTTGACGGCGGGGAGCCAGAAAGAAACCTTTCAGGTACTTGTGGAGGAAACACTGGGAGATGCCTGTGATTATGAGACGGTGCGTACAATCCACGAAAATCTGAATGAAATGATCGAAGAGCAGAAAGAGGAACCGGCGCCGCTCGTGCTGGGCAGGCAGGAGGTAAAACGGCTGTTTGAGCAGAGCGGCGTGGCGGAGGAGAAAATGTCGCAGTTTGACGATCGATTTGAGGAGGCGGCAGGCGAGCAGACGTCATTTGTGGCGTCAAACGTGGCAAATACCAGAAAATTTGAAATCAAAACAAAGGATGTGATCGTGCAGGTCAATCCGGCAAGGAGCGACCTGGTGGAAACGACTGTGATCGACGGCAGAAAATGCCTGGTGATAGAATTGACAGACGAAGTTGAGGTAAACGGGATTCCGGTGAAGTAAAAATTCCCTCTTGAAATTCAGAACAAATGTTCGTATAATGGAAGCAGGAGGGAGGCAGAGGCGTATGCAGGAAAAGAGCCGCACATACATCGCAATTGATTTAAAATCTTTTTACGCCTCGGTAGAATGCCGGGAGCGGAACCTTGACCCGATGACGACGAATCTGGTCGTTGCCGATGCGGCGCGGACGGAGAAAACCATCTGCCTTGCCGTTTCGCCGTCCCTGAAGGCATACGGGATTCCCGGAAGACCCCGTCTGTTTGAGGTGGTGCAGCGGGTAAAGGAGGTAAATGCCGGGCGTAAGAGAAATGCGCCGGAGCATAAGCTGACGGGCGCTTCCTGGGATGATACGGAATTGAAGCAGCATTCGGAGTTTGCACTGGATTACATTATTGCACCGCCGCGGATGGCACACTATATTCGGTACAGCACGCGGATCTACAATATATATTTGAAATATGTTGCGCCGGAGGATCATCATGTTTATTCGATCGATGAGATCTTTCTGGATGTTACGGATTATCTTGGCACCTACAGGCTTACCGCGCGGGAGCTTGCTGAGAAAATTCTGGCAGACGTTTATGAGACGACCGGAATTACGGCGACGGCAGGTATCGGGACAAATCTGTATCTCTGTAAGGTGGCGATGGATATTGTGGCAAAGCGTATGCCGCCGGATAAAAACGGCGCCCGCATCGCAGAGCTTGATGAACTTTCTTACAGGCAGCTTTTGTGGGACCATCGGCCGCTTACCGATTTCTGGCGCGTCGGCGGGGGCTATGCCAGAAAGCTTGAGGCGAACGGCATGTTCACCATGGGAGATGTGGCGCGCTGCTCCATCGGAAAGCCGGAGGAGTACCACAACGAAGCGCTGCTGTACAGGCTGTTCGGCATAAATGCCGAGCTTCTGATCGATCACGCCTGGGGCTGGGAGCCGTGTACCATCGCGGATATCAAAGCGTACAAACCGGAGTCAAACAGTCTCGGAGCCGGCCAGGTGCTGCACTGTCCGTACAGCAATGAAAAGGCGGCGCTTATCGTGCAGGAGATGGCAGACCAGCTTGCTCTGGATCTGGTGGATAAACGGCTTGTCACTGACCAGATGGTACTGACGGTCGGGTATGATATTGAAAATCTTTCCGACCCGGAACGGGCGAAAAAATACCGCGGAGAGATTACGGAGGACCGCTATGGACGCAGGGTTCCAAAGCATGCGCACGGCACCGCAAACCTGCCGGAGCCGACTTCTTCTGCAAAGCGTATCACGGAGGCGGTGATGGAGCTGTACGGCAGGATTACCGATGAAAAACTGCTGGTCCGCAGAATTACGCTTACAGCAAATCATGTGACGGAGGAAGGACTGGCAAAGCGGGAGATACAGTATGAGCAGCTTGATTTGTTTACGGATTATGCCGCTCTGGAAAAACAGCAGCAGGAGGAGAGGGCCGCCAGGGAAAAGGAACGGAGAATGCAGCAGGCAATGCTTGATATTCGCGGAAAATACGGAAAAAACGCTATTTTAAAAGGAATAAATCTGAAAGAAGGGGCGACTGCCAGAGAGCGCAACGGTCAGATTGGAGGACACCGGGCATGAAAGGGGAATGCAGAGAAACGGCAAAGAACAGAAAGCGGGAACAGGCGGCGCAAGAGCAGAAGTGGCGGTATGAGGATATTCTTTATCTGCCGCACCCGGAGCCTGTCACGCATCCGCGTATGCCGCTGCGGGACCGCGCGGCGCAGTTTGCGCCCTTTGCCGCGCTGACAGGACATGGCGAGGCGATAGATGAGACGAGAAAGCAGCATGAACAGCGCTATAGCGCACAGGCATCCCGGCGGGACAGTGACGCACCATAAGGTCACCGTGCCACAGAAAGGACCGGATCCGGAATCTTACTGTGTGACGATATTTTTCCGGTTTACAACCGGAGATAAATGGGGTAATATAAAAAGCAGATGACTTAGCCGACAGAAAGGCGTAGTCGAGGCAGGGAAAGGAGCAGAGGAAGGATGCTGGAACGTCCGAAAAATATGAATATGTTTTCGCCGGAGCTGAAAATACAGATTGTCAATGCGCAGGCGCTGATAGATGAAACGCGCAGGGAAATGAAGGAAAAAAGTCTGGATGTCGATCTGACCGGGAAGCTGCAGCTTCGTGATGACTGCACATATCTGGAAAGATTGCTGCGCCAGTTTGCGAAGGGCAAAACAAATCCGAAGATGGAAGAAAACCTGAAAAACGGGATGATCCGCCTTCAGACGACTTCCTACAATCTTCTGAAGCGTCCGTTCGGGCAGGAGTAAACGTTCACTGGACGTTTTTGTCGTATGCGTGGCAACAAAAAAAGAAATCTTTTGCAAGATTTCTTTTTTCACAAGCGTGCGTTAGAAGATTCGAACTCCCGACCTTTTGGTCCGTAGCCAAACGCTCTATCCAGCTGAGCTAAACGCACATATTTTGTTTTGTTCGTTCCGAACAGGATATATTCTAACGCGGTTTGCAGGGATTGTCAATAGATAATTTAATAAAATTTGAAATTTTTTGTTCTTCGGATGTCGCTGAGGCGCCCGGGGAGACAGGATGACGGAAAGGAAGAAAAGAATGGGAATGAATCAGATGCCGGCGGCAAACCGGATACACATTGGCTTTTTTGGACGCCGCAATGCCGGAAAATCAAGCGTGGTAAACGCAGTAACGAATCAGGAGCTGTCGGTCGTCTCCGAGGTACGCGGAACGACGACCGATCCGGTCAGCAAGACGATGGAGCTTCTGCCGATGGGGCCCGTCGTGATCATTGATACGCCGGGCTACGACGATGAGGGGAGCCTTGGCGAGCTGCGTGTGCGAAAAACAAAGCAGGTGCTCAACAAGACCGATGTGGCAGTGCTGGTAGTGGATGCACTGGCAGGCCTTACGGAGGTGGAGCGGGAGCTTACGGAAATTTTTGAGAAAAAAGAGATTCCCTATATCATCGCGTACAACAAAGCTGATCTTTTGAAAGAAGTGCCGGAGGCGGGGAGCCGGGAAATCTATATCAGCGCTCTGGAAAAGACGAATATCTATGAGCTGAAGGAGAAGATAGCTGTGCTTTCCCGGACGCAGGAGAGTGAAAAGCATCTGGCAGGCGATCTGGTAAAACCGAATGATTTCGTGGTGCTTGTCACGCCGATCGACAGCGCGGCGCCGAAGGGACGACTGATCCTGCCGCAGCAGCAGACCATCCGCGACCTTCTGGAATGTGGAGCGGTTTCGGTGGTGATACGCGAAATGGAGCTGAAAGCGACGCTTGCGGGGCTTGGAAAAAAGCCGGCGCTGGTCATCACAGACAGCCAGGCGTTTGCAAAGGTCTCCGCGGAGACGCCCGCGGATATTCCGCTGACATCCTTCTCCATTCTGATGGCGCGCTATAAGGGAACGCTGGAGGCATCCGTGCAGGGGGCGGCACATATTTCGCAGCTTCAGGAGGGAGATGCAGTGCTGATCGCGGAGGGATGCACGCATCATCGCCAGTGCGAGGACATTGGAACGGTAAAGCTTCCAAGGTGGTTGCGGGAATTTACCGGGAAGAATTTGCGGCTTTCCTTTACCTCCGGGACGGAATTTCCGGAAGAATTGTCATCATATCGGTTGATTATTCACTGCGGAGGGTGTATGCTAAATGAGCGGGAAATGCGATACCGCATACAGACCGCGCTGGATGCGGGCGTGCCTGTCACGAATTACGGCACGGCGATTGCCTATATGAACGGCATTCTAAAGAGAAGTCTGGAGGTATTGCCGGACATTCAAAAATTAATTTAAGCGAGGAAACGTAACATGACAAACACGAAACAGGAAGAATTAAAGAAACTACTGGTATCTGCTGATTTCAAAGAGGAGAGCTATGAGAGTGTGCCGATGCAGGAGCTGATCATTCTGAAAAATTCAGCGATGTCTATGAAAGAAAAAAATGTGAAGGTACAGCAGGCAGCGCTGTTTTTCACGAAACGGGAAGAGTTTTTCTATCATCTTGTATTGCGCCGTCTGCAGAAAATAGAAGTAATTTATACCTTGTTTACCAAAGCAACCAATCTGCCGTATGTATACTGCGACCCGGATACCTGCAACGATCAGGTGTGGATTTTCAGCGAGGAATCCTTTGCGAAGAAGAGCGCCTTAAAGGAAATGCAGAATAAGCGTGAGCTTCTGGTGGTGAAGCTGGAGAACAAGCAGTTCCTTTCCTTTTACATGAGCCTGTACGCGATGGGCGTAAATGAGCTTCTGCTGGATGGCTGTGTGAATAAGCTGGCGGTTGAGCTGGAGACGCTTGTGCGCAAGCCGGATTATTCCAAACTTCCGCCGGAAAAACAGCCGGTTTCCAATCCGGAGCTGCAGCTCACTGCGATTTATTTCGCACAGGAGCGCAACATGCCGGAGGAGGCACGCGATAACGGCAATCTGCGCGATCTTGAAGAGGAAATGCTGGTAAATCTGCACAGAGGAAAGCTGCTGATGCCGGTACAGGTGCCGGAGGAGAGCGGGGAGAAGGTGCAGGTGCAGGATATGAAGCTGCCGCTTCTGAAGCTTCCGAACGGGAACGCCTATCATCCGATCTGCACGGATCCGAACGAGTTCCAGAAGTTTAATCTGAAAAAAGAATTCCGCGCGATCACGATCGACTGCGCGAAGCTCAACCAGATGATTGGGAAAAATGAGGAAGTGAAGGGCATTATTCTGAACCCGGCAAGCGTCCGTCTCGCGATCCCGAAGGAAAAGCTGGGCTAGGGTTACTGCGAACGGAAGGAACAGTAACGGGCTAGGCGCGCAGGATCCTTTCTGGCCAGCCGGAGATGTTTCCGTTCAGAATTGCAGAGAACATGCGCTCCTTGACTCCCGGAAAATCCAGGTTCAGCTGGCGCAGAAGATTTTTGGCATATTCACGCTTCGTATAACCATCTGCCGGACAGTTGCTTTTTGCAACCGGCAGATGGTATTTATTTTGAAAACCGATCACGTCCGCTTCCGAGACAAACATCAGCGGGCGGATGACCGTCAGATCCATGCGGTCGAGATAGGTGCGCGGCGAGAAGGAGTGGAAGCGTCCCTCAAAGATCAGAGAGAGCAGCATAGTCTCGATGATATCGTCTTTATGGTGCGCATACGCCACCTTGTTGCAGCCGTGGCTCTTAATGACGTCGTTGAGCGCGCCCTTGCGCATCTTGGCGCAGAGCGAGCAAGGGTTGCTTTCCTTTCGCTGTTCAAAGATAATGGATGCAATTTCCGTCTTTACGACTGTGTAGGAAACCTCAAGCTCCCGGCAGAGTGTTTCGATGGCGGCAGTGTCAAAGCCGGGATGCCCGAGGTCTACGGTGACTGCCTCCAGTTCAAAATGTTTTGGGTAGAAACGGCGCAGCCCCTGCAGTGCATAGAGCAGCGTCAGACTATCCTTTCCGCCGGAGATGCCGACGGCGATGCGATCTCCTTCTTCGATCATCTGGTATTCATCAATTGCTTTTCTTGTCAGACTGTATAACTGCTGAAGCTTCATAACAGGTGTGCTCCTTTGTGATTATTATATTCTTCCGTTAGTTATAGCACAGAGGGCGTTTTCGTGTCAATCATCGTAAAAAAAATAAGTATGTCAATCATCGTAAAAAAAATAAGGATTGTAGCTGTCCTCGAATTGTGCTATCCTAAATGGTAGGGAAATTAATTTACGCGCGCAGGCAGGTCGTTTGCATGTGCAAAGAAAAGAGGGATAAACAGGATGTATAATCCAAAATCAATGGCGGCGGAGGAATTTATCTGCCATGAGGAAATTTTAGAGACGCTGGAGTATGCGGAAAAACATAAAACAGATGCAGAACTGATCCAGCAGATTATTGAGAAGGCAAAAGAGCGCAGGGGGCTGTCGCACCGGGAGGCGATGGTGCTGCTCGACTGTGAGCTTGAGGAGAAGAACCAGCAGATCTATGCGCTTGCAGAGCAGATTAAGAAAGATTTTTACGGCAACCGCATTGTCATGTTTGCGCCGCTGTATCTGTCCAATTACTGCATTAATGGCTGCGTGTACTGCCCGTATCACGCGAAAAACAAGCATATCGCGCGCAAAAAGCTTACACAGGAGGAAATCCGCAGAGAGGTTATCGCGCTGCAGGATATGGGGCATAAGCGTCTGGCGCTGGAAACCGGCGAGGACCCGGTGAATAATCCGATCGAATACGTGCTGGAGAGCATTAAGACAATTTACAGTATCAAGCACAAAAACGGCGCGATCCGCCGTGTAAACGTGAATATCGCGGCAACGACGGTGGAAAATTACCGTAAGCTCAAGGAAGCGGGCATCGGGACGTATATTCTGTTCCAGGAGACCTACAACAAGGAGAGCTATGAACAGCTTCATCCGACGGGACCGAAGCATAATTACGCATATCACACCGAGGCGATGGACCGCGCGATGGAGGGCGGCATCGACGATGTTGGTATCGGTGTGCTGTTCGGGCTGGAGCTGTACCGCTATGAGTTTGTCGGACTTCTGATGCATGCCGAGCATCTGGAGGCGGTACACGGCGTTGGACCGCACACGATCAGCGTGCCGCGTGTCCGTCGTGCGGACGATATCGACCCGGATTCCTTTGATAATGGCATTGATGATGATATTTTTGCGAAGCTGGTGGCATGTATCCGTATCGCTGTGCCGTACACGGGCATGATCATTTCCACACGCGAGAGCCAGCAGTGCCGTGAGCGTGTGCTGCATTTGGGCGTTTCGCAGATCAGCGGCGGTTCGCGTACCAGCGTGGGCGGCTACGTCACGCCGGAGCCGGAAGAAGAAAATTCCGCGCAGTTTGACGTCAGCGACAACCGCTCCCTGGACGAGGTGGTAAACTGGCTGATGCGCCTGGGTTATATCCCAAGCTTCTGCACAGCGTGCTACCGCGAGGGAAGGACGGGCGACCGTTTTATGAGCCTCTGCAAGAGCGGCCAGATCCAGAACTGCTGCCATCCGAACGCACTGATGACATTAAAAGAATATCTGATGGACTACGCGTCGGAGGATACAAGACGCATCGGCGAGCGTCTGATCGCGGAGGAGATCGAAAAAGTGCCGCGTGAGAAAACCCGTGAGATCGCCAGACGCCATCTGGCGGAGATCGAGCAGGGCAAGCGTGATTTCCGCTTCTGACGGCAGATCTTCCGGAATACGTGCGATTTTTGCCGGAGCAATCCAGAAAACACATCACATGGGCAAATGCGTTTGCCCCGACATCATGAAATTTGGAGGAATAAAATCAATGCAGAAACAAATTGACGCTTTTATTGACAGCCACAAAGAAGAGATGCTGGAGGATCTGAAAACGCTGGTGCGCATCAACAGCGTCCGCGGAGAGGAAAAGCCCGGCAAGCCTTACGGCGAAGGCCCGGCGGAGGTGCTTGCGGCTGCTCAGAAGATGATAGCGGACTATGGCTTTTCAGCGAAAAATTATGATAATTATGTGGTGACAGGCGATTTTAACGATAAGGAAAAGCAGCTTGATATCCTTGCGCATCTGGACGTAGTGCCGGTGACGGAGGACTGGACAGTAACGCAGCCGTTTGAGCCGGTTATCGTTGACGGGAAAATTTACGGGCGCGGTACGGCGGACGATAAAGGACCGGCGATCGCAGCGCTCTATGCGATGCGCGCTGTCAAAGAGTGCGGCGTTTCTCTTTCGAAAAATGTACGTCTGATCCTTGGCTCCGATGAGGAGTGCGGCTCCAGCGACCTCGACCACTATTACAGCATCGAGCAGGAGGCGCCGATGACCTTTACGCCGGACGCGGATTTCCCGGTGATCAACATCGAGAAGGGACGTCTGGCAAAATCCTTTACCGCATCGTTTGCAGGTGAGAGAGCGGCGGGCGGCAGTGTGCTTGCGCTGCACGGCGGCGATAAGGTAAATGTGGTTCCGGCAAACGCCTGGGCGTGCGTGACAGGTGTTTCCATGGAGGATGTGCAGGCGGCAATCGCGGAGGATGCAAGCGGCGTGAAATTCACCGCGGAGACGAAGGAAGCGGGCATTCAGATTACGGCGAAGGGCATTGCCGGTCATGCTTCCACACCGGAGGTTGGAAAAAATGCGATCTGCGCACTCCTGGCGCTTCTTGGGAAGCTTCCGCTTGGCGATGACGCGCAGAACAATGCCTTAAAAGCTGTTGCAGAGCTGTTTTCGTACGGCGACCTCTGCGGCAGGGCGCTTGGCGTTGAGATGGAGGATGAGATTTCCGGCAAGATCACAGTGAATCTTGGTGTGCTGGATTTCGACGGCATTTCTTTAAAAGGAACCTTTGACAGCCGCGTGCCGATCTGTGGGGATGACGGCAATGTAACGGCCGTGATCGCATCGAAAATGCAGGAGAAGGGGCTGACGATGGAAGCGGGCGCTATGACGCCGCCGCATCATGTGCCGGCGGAGAGTGAATTTGTGCAGACGCTGCTTGCCAGCTATGAGAAATACAGCGGCATCAAGGGCGAACCGCGTGCGATCGGAGGCGGTACCTACGTACATGATCTGGAGCGCGGCGTGGCGTTCGGATGCATGAGCGACGAGGTCGACAATCATATGCACGGCGATGATGAATTTATGCTGGTGGATGTGCTGGTGATGAGCGCAAAAATCTTTGCGGATGCAATTTGCAGGCTGTGCAGATAAAAGGGAAGATGTCATGGAAACTAAAAAACGTCCACCGGACGTTTTTGTCGTATGCATGGCAACAAAAAAGCAGCGGGTTTAAAACCCTGCTGCTTTTAATATTTCTTCTGCTTTTGCGGTATCGTCCGGCACACAGTAAACAACGTAATTTCCTGCGGATCTGATCAGCGCTGCGTCAAGCTTTGCCGCTTCCGGTGCATTGTAGTCGGCAAACAGCTTCGACTGGTTCTGCGCGCGTGTCTGGAAAAGCGTTTCCACTTCGGAGACATAATCGCTGTCCTTACATTTTACGATCACGATCTCACCGGCATATGCCCCGGAATTTAAGAGGGCAGTGCTTTCCTCAATTTTATCCATATCGACGAAGAACGTGGAAGCGAAGATATCAGAGGAAATTTCAGCCACACTGCTGTCGATGGATTCCTGCAGGTCTGCAGCCAGCTTCGTGATATCCACCGTTACATCGTCAGATTTTTTGCCGCAGGCGGTCAGCACAAATACCAGTACCAGTGCGGTCAGACAAACCATAATTCTTTTTTTCATAATTTTTGGGCTCCTTTTCTTTGGCATATTTAAGTAAGAGAAACTATACTGTCGGGACATAATGCGTTTTCGTGTAATCAAGCCATTTGCGGCAGTATTCCTGGTTCAGATGGATACCGTCCGAAGCGGCGCCGGAGATGAGAGAATGCGATCCGTCCGAGAGCACCTCGTTCACGTTTATGTAGTGATAGCCTTCCTCCTTGCACATTTCCATGATCTTCAGATTGATCGTGTCCACATTTGCGTTGTTTACATAGTCCCCGGTCGTTACCAGAGGCTCCTCAACGTAAATGACAGAATAGACGTAGACAACCGGGTCGGCGGAAGCGGAGCGCGTTTTGATGTCGCTCAGCACCTTGCGGTAAGATTCTTTCACAGCATCCATATCATATGCGCCAAGCTCGTTTGTGCCAAGCATCATATAAATTTTCGAAAAATTGATATTTTTCAGCGCATCCATAACAAGTGCGTTGCCCTGTGCTGTCGCGATCTGGGCGTCCGTGTAAAAATTTTCCAGCTCCATGCCAACTGCCGTCACAAAGCTGCCCTTTGTGATGCCGGAAAAATTGCGGAAACCATCCATGCGGGAATCGCCGATAAACACGGCGTCCTCAAAGTAAGAATCGTCCAGTGCAACCGCCTGCTCCGGAACTACGATATCCATATAGGCATCGCCGCCGTCCGGAATACCGTTTTCTCTGCCGAGAATGACTGCCTCTGTCTCCGGTTCTTCTGTCTGAGCCTCTGAAGCTTTTTCAGATTCCGCATCCGAACCTGTCTGCGGCGCCTCGGTTTCTTCCGATTCGGAAGATAAAAGATTTGCGCTCGCAAAGACCTCGTCTTCCTCCTGACGGATACGCTCCTGGATATTTTCGCGCGAAAATAAGCTAATCAGACTTTTCCCTTCAAAAACGACCAGGACGAGTACGATTAGCGTCAAAACATTTATAATAAGACCACTGCGGCGCTGCTGCCGTGTGGATCTTTTTTTCTTTTGTTCCATTGATTCCCCTCATTCTGATAATGTCCCCGTTTATAATCCCTCATGATAAAAAAAGTTGTTTTTTATCATACTCTATTATATAATAAATGCGGTAATTGTAAATAGCCTTTTCGAAGAAAATTTCTAAAATTTATCTTACAAAGATAGGAGCAGATAAATGGTATTTAGCAGCCTTTTGTTTATGTTTCGTTTTTTGCCGCTGGTCCTGATCCTCTATTACGCGGCGCATGTGAAGCTCAGAAACGTCATCCTGTTTCTGTTCAGCCTGTTTTTCTACGCGTGGGGTGAACCAAAGTACGTATTTTTAATGCTGTGCTCCATCACCGTAGATTATTTCATCGGAAAGCGTATCCAGAAGTGCAGAAATGAGGGCAGGATGTCCGCTGCGGGGCGCTGGATGCTGTTGTCGGTGATCTATAATCTGTCGGTGCTGGGCTTTTTTAAGTATACGGATTTTCTTATCGGGACGGTAAATGCAGTGTTTGGCACGGATATCCCGCTGCCGGGGATTCCGCTGCCGATCGGCATTTCCTTTTTTACCTTTCAGACGATGTCGTACACGATCGACGTATACCGCGGCGTGACGCAGGCACAGACGAGCTGGCTGAATTACGGCACCTATGTTTCTATGTTCCCGCAGCTCATTGCCGGACCGATCGTGCAATATAAGACGATCGCAAAGCAGCTAAAGGAACGCACGGAGACGACCGATGATTTTGTCGCCGGGATCACACGGTTTCTGGCAGGCGTCGGCAAGAAGGTGCTGCTTGCCAACAATATCGGCGTGCTCTGGGATACCGTTTCAGCTATGCCGCTCGCATCGCTTCCGGCGGCGACGGCGTGGCTTGGCGCGATTGCGTACACCTTCCAGATTTACTTTGATTTTTCCGGCTATTCGGATATGGCGATCGGGCTTGGACAGATGTTTGGATTTCATTTTCTGGAGAATTTTAACTATCCCTATATCTCAAGAAGCATTACGGAATTCTGGAGACGGTGGCATATTTCTCTCAGCTCCTGGTTCCGCGAGTACGTCTATATCCCGCTGGGCGGCAACCGCAAAGGGGCGGCAAAGCAGATCCGCAATATCGCGATCGTCTGGATGCTCACCGGCATCTGGCACGGGGCGAGCTGGAATTTTGTCCTGTGGGGCGTTTATTACGGGATCCTGCTGATCCTGGAAAAATTTATTTTCGGAAAAGCGCTGAAAAAGCTGCCGAAAGCCCTGCAGCATGTGTACACGCTGTTTTTTGTTGTGATCAGCTGGGTAATTTTTGCGTTCGACAATGTGGGAGCCGGGATCGGCTACATAGGCGCGATGTTTGGAGCCGGAGTCGGTTTTGCCGACAGTACGACCGTATATCTTCTATATAATTATGCGGTAATGCTCATCGTGCTGGTCCTCGGATCCACGGAGCTGCCGAAAAAAGCGGCGGCGTGGATCATGAAAAAGCTGGGAGAAGCTTCTGCGGCGGCAGTGGTGCTGCACTGTCTGTTTTATGCGGCGGTGTTCCTGCTTTCCGTGGCTTATCTGGTGGATGCAAGCTACAATCCGTTTTTATACTTCCGGTTTTAGGATAAGGGAGAGATTTTTATGACAAAAAGACAAAACTGGATCCTGATAATCTTTTTTTTACTGATGATATTCGGTTTTACGATCACGAGTCTGTTTAAGCCCGACACGCAGTTCTCCGAGACGGAGAACCGCGAGCTGGCGCAGGCGCCGCAGATTACCCTGGAAAATGTACTCAGCGGAAAGTTTTCCACGGATTATGAGACATATCTCACGGATCAGTTTGTTTTCCGCGATCAGTGGATCGGCGCAAAGACGCTGGCGGAGCGCGCGATCGGAAAGCAGGAGGTAAACGACATTTATTTTGCGGCGGACGATTATCTGATCGAGAAGCATACCGGCAGCTTTGATACCGATACGGCGCAGCGGAACATTACGTACCTTGCCTCGTTTCTGGAAGATCAGACTGCGCGGCTTGGCACAGAGCATGTGAAGGCAATGATCGTGCCGAATGCGGTGGATACGTTGAGGGACAAGCTGCCGCCGTTTGCCGACAGCACGGCGGAGGATACTTATCTTCAGCAGATAGCGGAGGCATTGCCGGCTGGCAGCTTTGTGGATCTGCAGCCGGTGCTCGGAGATCATAAAGAGGAATACATTTATTACCGTACCGACCATCACTGGACGACGCTGGGCGCATGGTATGCCTACGAGGCATGGTGCAGGGCAGCCGGTATTGCTTATACGCCGCAGGAAGCGTATCAGCGTGAGACGCTCTCCGAAGAATTTTACGGAACGGTAGCCGCGAAGGTAAATATCAGCGTTCCGGCGGATACGATCGAGGCGTGGAAGCCTCTGGCGGCGGCTCCCTATACCGTGCGTTACAATCACGGTGAGACTGCAGAGAATACGCTCTACGATGAGAGCTATCTGCAGGTGCGCGACAAATACGCCGTGTTCTTTGGCGGAAACCAGCCGCTCACAGAGATCGTCACGGAAAATACCACCGGCAGAAAGCTGCTGGTGATCAAGGATTCCTACGCAAACTGCTTCGTACCGTTTGCCGTCCAGGACTTTGATGCGATCGCGATGGCAGATATGCGTTACTTCAATGAACATCTGAGCACATACATTGAGGAAAACGGGTTCACAGACGTGCTGGTGCTGTATAATGCAGTCGGGTTCGCGGAGGATACTTCACTTGCGAAACTGGCGCTGTAGGAAAAGGAGGAAAGGTCATGAGCTATGCAGATAAATTATTTAAGGAGACCTGTCGTGATATTCTGGAGAACGGCACGGACACCAGAGGCGAGAAGGTGCGTCCGCGGTGGGAGGACACCGGAGAGCTCGCCTACACCATCAAAAACTTCGGTGTGGTGAACCGTTACGACCTGCGCAAAGAGTTTCCGGCGATCACACTGCGTCGGATCGCTCTCAAAAGCGCGATGGATGAGATTTTGTGGATCTATCAGAAAAAATCAAATAACATTCACGATCTGAACAGTCATATCTGGGATCAGTGGGCGGACGAGAACGGCAGCATCGGCACCTGCTACGGAAACGTGGTGGGAAGAAAATTTCTCTATAAAGGGGAGGAGACCGACCAGATGGATTACGTGCTCCGTCAGCTCAGAGAAAATCCATACAGCCGTCGCATTATGACAAATATGTATCAGTACGAATATCTGCATTCCGGCGCGCTGGATCCGTGCTGCTACAGCATGACGTATAATGTCACAAAGACGGATGAGGGGCTGGTGTTAAACGCCGTGCTGAATCAGCGCAGTCAGGATATGCTTGCAGCAAACGGCTGGAACGTGGCGCAGTATGCGATCCTGCTGATGATGGTGGCGCAGGTCAGCCATATGATCCCGGGCGAGCTGATCCACGTTATCGCGGATGCGCATATCTATGACCGGCACGTGCCGATGATAGAGGAGCTGCTGGCGCGCGGGGAGCACCCGGCGCCGAAGGTGTGGCTGAATCCGGATGTGACGGACTTCTATGCGTTTACGACGGCGGATCTGCATGTGGAGGACTATGTGACCGGCGAACAGATCAGGAATATACCGATAGCGGTTTAGGGAGGAAGAAAGATGAATCTGATTGTAGCTGTTGACAAAAACTGGGCGATTGGCAGGAATAATAAGCTTTTGGTGAGCATACCGGCGGATATGAAATTTTTCCGCCAGACGACGATCGGAAAGGTGGTCGTGATGGGAAGAAAGACGCTGGAGAGTTTTCCGAACGGGCTTCCGCTGAAAAACCGCACCAATGTTGTACTCACGAAAAACGAGAACTATAAGGTGCAGGATGCAATTGTTGTACACAGCCTGGATGCGCTGAAGGAAGAACTGAGAAAATATGACAGCGAAGACATTTACGTGATCGGCGGGGACAGTGTGTACCGGCAGCTTCTGCCGTACTGCAGATTTGCGCATGTCACGAAAATCGATCATGCATATGAGGCGGACACGTACTTCCCGAACCTTGATGAGCTGACGGAATGGAGTATTGCAGGGGACAGCGATGAGCAGACGTATTTCGACCTGGAATATGCATTTATGCTTTATCAGAATCACAACCCCCAAAAACTCTAATATATTAAATTTATCGAAAGGAATTGCCAATTTCTCATATTTTTGTTATAGTATATGCTTAGAAACGGAAAAATAGGGTTATCATTCACATAAAAAGAAGGAAAAGAAAATGTGTGGAATTGCAGGATTTGCAGGAAAACAGGGAAATAAAGAAGAGATATTAGAGAAGATGATGGATGTGATCAAGCATCGCGGACCGGATTCGGAAGGAAAATATACGACGGACGACGTGGCGTTCGGATTCCGCCGTCTGAGCATCATTGATCTGGAGAGCGGCTCCCAGCCAATGTTCAATGAGGACGGGCAGATCGCGCTGATCTTCAACGGCGAGATTTACAACAGCCCGGAGCTGCGCGAGCGTTTCCAGGCGAAGGGACATGTGTTTGCCAACCGCTCCGATTCGGAGACGCTGATCCATGGCTATGAGGAGTACGGCGAGAAGCTGGTGCACGAGCTGCGCGGAATGTTCGGTTTTGCCATCTGGGACAACCGCAAAAAGCGTCTGTTCCTCGCGCGCGACTTTTTTGGCATCAAGCCGGTGTACTACGCGGTGATCAATGGAAATCTGGTGTTTGGTTCGGAGATCAAGAGTATTCTGGAATTTCCGGGTTATAAAAAAGAAGTAAATATGGAAGCGCTGGAGCAGTATCTGTCCTTCCAGTATTCAGCGCTGCCGGAGACCTTTTTCAAGGGAATTTACCGGCTGCTGCCGGGACACTATCTCACATGGTCCAACGGCGAGCTGAACACGACGCAGTATTTCGACCCGACACTGGAGCCGGTTTCGAAGGACAAGCAGGAAACGCTTGTGAAAAAACTGGACGAGGTGCTGGAGGATTCCGTGCAGAAGCACATGCTTGCCGATGTGGAGGTCGGGGCATTCCTCTCAAGCGGCGTGGATTCCAGCTACATCGCGGCAAAATATTCCGGGAAAAAGACGTTTACCGTCGGATTTTTTGATAAGGATAATCAGTACAACGAGACGCACTACGCGGAGGAATGCGCGAAGTATCTCGGACTGGAAAATTACAGCCACACCATCACAGAGGATGAATACTGGGGCGAGATGCCGAAGATCATGTGGCATATGGACGAGCCGCTGGCAGATCCGGCAGCGATCGCGCTGTATTTTGTGGCGCGCGAGGCGGCAAAGCATGTAAAGGTCGTCACCTCCGGCGAGGGCGCGGACGAGTTCTTCGGCGGATATACGATCTATCGGGAACCGCTTTCTCTGCGCTGGATTAACTGGCTTCCGGCAAGCTGGAGACGCTCGATGGCGCACCTTGCGGAAAAACTGCCGGAGGGCATGAAGGGCAGAAGCTACATCATCCGCGCAAGCAAGACGGTGCAGGAGCGTTTCATCGGAAACGCAAATATATTTACAGCGGAGGAGCGAAAGAAGCTTTTAAAAGAAAAGACGAAGGCGGTTACGCCGCAGCAGCTTCTGGCGCCGCAGTATAAAAAGATGCAGCAGTACGACGACACAACGAAGATGCAGTATATCGACCTCACCAACTGGCTGCCGGGCGATATCCTGCTGAAGGCGGACAAGATGAGTATGGCGCATTCGCTGGAGCTGCGCGTGCCGTTTCTGGACAAGGAAGTGTTCAAGACTGCGCGGAGCATCCGCACAAACATGAAACTAAAGGATAAGACAACGAAATTTGCCTTTCGCCGCGTGGCGGAGAAATATCTGCCGGAATTTACCACAAACAAAAAGAAGCTTGGCTTCCCGGTACCGATCCGCGTATGGCTGAAGGAGGATACCGGATACGGAAAGGTGAAGGAGGCGTTCACCGGCGCGGCGGCGAACAAGTTCTTCCACACAGAGCCGATCCTGCAGCTTCTGGACGACCACAGGAACGGCGTCCGCGACAACAGCCGCAAGATCTGGACGATCTACACGTTTCTGGTATGGTACAAAGTATTTTTTGAGGATGTAAAAAGCGCATGACGAAAAAAGAATTTGAAAAACTTGCAGAGGATATTATTATTTTAGACGGTGCGACCGGTTCTAATCTTATAAAGGCAGGAATGCCGCGCGGGATCTGCACGGAGCAGTGGATCCTGGAAAACGAACAGGTGGTGATCGACCTGCAGAGAGCTTATGTGGAGGCGGGCAGCCAGATCGTGTGCGCACCGACCTTTGGCGCGAACCGTCGGAATCTGACGTCTCACGGGCTGCAGGATAAGCTTGCGGATATGAACAAACGTCTGGTGGATATCTCCCGGCGGGCGACGGAGGGGCGCGCTTACGTGGCGGGCGATATGTCCACCGGCGGTGTGGCGATCGGTTCTGCGCCGGATGCCACCTTTGAGGAAGCGTTTGAGCGCTACGCCGAACAGATCACGCATCTTGTGGACGCGGGAGCAGACCTTCTGCTGGCAGAGACGATGATCAGCATTGATGAAACGGTGGCGGCAGTGGAGGCGGCAAGATCCGTGTGCGATCTGCCGATCCTGTGCAGCATGACGGTGGAGGCGGACGGAAGCCTTTATTTTGGCGGCAGCGCACAGGAGGCGCTGGAGACGCTGCAGGAGGTAGGCGCATCTGCGGTGGGCGTGAATTGTTCGGTGGGACCGGATCAGCTGGAAGCGGTTGTTGCCGGGCTTCGTGCAATCGCGCGTGTGCCGGTGATCGCAAAGCCGAATGCAGGAATGCCGAAGATCACAGAAAAAGGAGAAGCCCTCTACAGCATGACGCCGGAGGACTTCGGAAAACATATGGAGAAACTGGTGAGGGCAGGAGCCGGCATTGTAGGCGGCTGCTGCGGAACGACACCAGAATACATCAGAGAAATGTGCAGCAGAATTTTATCTGTCTGACGTAAAGACCGGATCTGCGGGATAGCCGCCCCGGTCTTTTTGCATACAGCGCTGCACGCTGTCGCGGGAGTTGCCCCAGTCCTTGTCCTTGTTGCGGTAATCGTATTTCTCGGTAAACCAGGTAACCTCTTCCTCCAGGCGCTTCATGTTGGTTTGCATGAGAGAGAAGAGCGTCTGGTAAAATGCCTTTTTGTGTTTATCATCCAGACGGGTATCGGCAGTCTCCACCAGATGCGAAAAATGGTGCAGGCAAAAGCCCTTGCTGTTTTCGAAAAGCGTGCGGAATTCATCACTGTTCACGTACATCTCGAAAAAGGTGTCTATGTAACGCCCGTAGTTGGCGTGAATGTGGTCGCAGACATAGCAGTGCGCTTCTTTTTCCGCAACCCAGGCGCCGATCGATGTCTTTGGAGCTTCTGTGTCGGGCGACGATTTTTTCATCCGTCCGAAAAACGACGATTTTCCGGGAGAAAATTTTTGTATCTGTTCCGAAAGCTCTGCGTTCAGCTTTTTGAAATGCGTACTCAGAATGAGGGCGCTGCCGAGGCGATTGCCGTAATCAAACATCATTTTGTAGTGATGGCGGCAAAAGCCGACCTTGTCTGTCTGGGCGCGGACATCGTCCTCCATATAGGAAGCCTGGCTTCCAAGAGCAAAATTGATTGCGTGCTGTTCCAGATTGCGCTCGATAAAGCAGAACGGACATTCGTCGTTTGCCTTGAACGCATCCATCAGTGGGATAGTGTAAATGGATTCCTTCATAATGTAAAACCTCCTCTAGATATAATCCAGTTACTGTTCGTGCAGCCTCAAACACCTGCTGCGACGCGAAGCTAGTCCTGTGGGTTTGAGGCGTGAGAATGTGATTCAGGTGTGAGCAAATCCCATTCGCGAAGCGAATTTTAAATGGATTTGCGAAGGTGACTGTGAACGGAGTGAACAGTAACATAATCAGTATACTACGCAGAGAACATTCGCGCAACCGTTGCAAAAAAATTAAAAGTCAAGTATAATGAACGAATAGCAGCGAGAAAACGATGTTTTCGCGTGGGCGCTTGTGGGAGGAAGCAAATCCCGGATGGAATGCTGCGGCTGCTGGCAGACGCAGGCATGGAAGCGCGCCCAGTCTCAGTCGTGAGGAAGGAGAGCACATGGCATCAGACCACATAAAGGAGAATATTCGGAAATTTGCAGATACAAAAGAACCGGTGCGCATTAATAAATATCTTGCGCAGGCGGGCATCTGCTCGCGCCGGGAGGCAGACCGCCTGATCGCGGAGGGAAAGGTACTGGTGGATGGCGCTATAGCGCTTGCCGGGCAGAAGGTGTTTCCGTCGCAGGACATCCGCGTGGAGGGAGAACGTGCCGTGCGGCAGCAGAAGCGCATCCTGCTTGTTGTGAACAAGCCCCGCGGGGTTGTGTGTACAACAGAGAAAAAGTGGGGAGATGTGACGCTGGAGGAAATGGTAGATTATCCGAAGCGCGTTTTTTATGCTGGCAGGCTGGATAAGGACTCTGAGGGACTGATTCTCATGACGAACGACGGGGAACTGCAGAATCATATTATGCGGGCGGCAAATTTTCACGAAAAAGAATATCTGGTGAAGGTTGACCGTTCCGTAGAAGATACGTTTTTAAAGAAGATGGCGCAGGGCGTGTACCTGCATGAATTGAACATAAAGACGCGCCCCTGCCGGATAGAGAAAACCGGGCGCAGGACCTTTCGCATCGTGCTGACGCAGGGGCTGAACCGGCAGATCCGGCGCATGTGCAGCGAACTCGGTTACCAGGTGGAGGAATTGAAGCGCGTGCGCATCATGAATATCCGTCTCGGCAGCCTGCCGGTCGGACAGTACCGCGAGGCATCCGATGAGGAACTGAGGGAAATCTGTGAGCTTTGTAAGCATTGTGTCTGAGATTAAGTATAAAAGGTGAAATATTAAGAAGTGAGGGAAACCGTGGAAACAATACAGGAAAAAATCGAAGAACTGAGAAAGAAGCTGGAATATCACAGCGACCGCTACTATAACCAGGACGATCCGGAGATTTCCGATTATGAGTATGACCAGATGATGCTGGAATTAAAGGCGCTTGAGAAGGAGCATCCGGAGCTTGTCACGCCGGATTCGCCCACGCAGCATGTCGGCGGAACGGCAAAGCGCGAGGCGGGCGTGCTGGTGAAACACCGCGTGCCGATGCTGAGTCTGTCGGATGTATTTTCACGCGGGGAAGTGGATGCGTTCGTACAGGATATGCAGGCGCAGTTTGGCGATCCCGAATTTGTCGTCGAGACGAAAATCGACGGGCTTTCGCTGGCGCTGCGCTACACGGACGGTGTGCTGACGACCGCGATCACGCGCGGAGACGGTATTATCCAGGGGGAGGACGTCACGGAAAACGCCAGGGTGATCAAAGACGTGAAAACGCGTCTGAAGCACCCGATACCTTATCTGGAAATCCGCGGCGAGGTCTACATGACGGACGCGGCGTTTGAGAAGGTGAACGAAAAGCAGGAGCTGCTCGGAAAAAAAGTGTTTGCAAATCCGCGGAACTGCGCGGCGGGCACGCTGCGGCAGCTCGACAGCCGCATCACAAAGGAGCGCGAGCTGTCGCTTTTCGTCTTTAACATACAGGAAACACAGGGAAAAGAATTTGCCACGCACACGGAGGGGTACGAGTATCTGAAAAGCAACGGCATCCGTGTGATCGATCACTATAAGGTCTGCCATACGGCGGACGAGGTGTGGAACGCCATAGAAGAGATCGGCAGTATGCGCGGCGAGCTTGGCTACGACATCGACGGAGCGGTGGTGAAGCTGAACAGCATTGCGCAGCGGGCAATCGTGGGGGCGACCTCCAAGGTACCGCGCTGGGCAGTGGCATATAAGTATCCGCCGGAGGAGAAGGAAAGTGTGCTGCTGGATGTGGAGCTTTCCGTGGGAAGGACCGGGCGGATCACGCCGACGGCTGTTTTTGAGCCGGTGCGCCTCTGCGGGACAAGCGTTTCCCGCGCGACGCTGCACAATCAGGATTTTATTGACGATCTGGATATCTGCATTGGTGATACGATCGTAGTTTATAAATCGGGCGAGATCATCCCGAAAATCCGGGCGGTAAAAAAGGAAAAGCGTCCGGCGGGAGCAACGCGCTTTAAGATTCCCGATGTCTGTCCGGTCTGCGGCGCGCCGGCGGTGCGCGAGAAGGACACTGCAGATATCAAATGCACCGGCAGTAATTGTCCGGCGCAGCTTGAGCGCCACATCATTAATTTTGTCGGGCGCGACGCAATGGATATTAAGGGCTTTGGCGCAAATTATATTATTGAGCTGGTGCGCCTTGGTTATCTGAAAAATGTTGCCGACATTTTTTCGCTGAAGGAGCACCGGGAGGAGCTGATCGGGCAGGGCATCATCGGCAAGGAGAAAAATACCGATAAGCTTCTGAAGGCGATCGAGGATGCAAAGGCGAACCAGCCTGACCGACTGCTGACCGGGCTTGGCATCCAGGGCGTCGGAAAAGCGACGGCGCGGTCGCTTATGAGCCACTTCGGAACCATAGAAAAGCTGGCCGGGGCGTCGCAGGAGGAGTTGGAGAGCGTTTCCGATATCGGCAGCATCAGCGCTGAGGCAATCCGCAGCTACTTTGCGGAGCCGGATAACCGCAGGCTGCTGGAAAAGCTGCGGGACGTTGGCGTCAACATGGAGGCGGAGCAGGAGGAAGCGGGCACTGTTTTCGCGGGCAAGACCTTCGTGGTGACGGGAACGCTGCCGACGATGGGCAGAAGCGAGGCGGTTGCGCTGATTCAGAAGCTTGGCGGCAAGGCGGCAGGCTCTGTGTCGAAGAAAACCAGCTATGTGCTGGCGGGTGAAAATGCAGGAAGCAAGTTGACAAAAGCACAGCAGCTTGGCATTCCGGTAATCAGTGAAGAGGAATTTCTGGAAATGACGGCTGCAGAGGATTAGAGGTAGCTATATGGAAAACGAAAAGGAGAAAGAAAAACAACTGTTGACGAAGCCGAAGGAGAAGCTGAAGAAGGGCAAACAGGGAATGCTGCACGTTATTTTCAGCAGGACCGGCATCATTTTTCTGATGGTTCTGATTCAGCTTGGCATTCTGCTGATCTGCTTTAAGCTGATACGGGACTATGTATTTGTCACATACTGGGCAATGGTATTCCTGGGATTCTGTCTTGTGATTGTGATTATCGGCAGGCGGGGTAATCCGGCGTTCCAGATAGCCTGGATAGTGCCGATTCTGACGGTTCCGGTATTCGGCGCGCTGTTTTATCTGTACTTCTATGAGCAGATTGGAAGCAGGCAGCTTAACAGGCTGATTCTGGAGGAGCAGGCGAAAACAGCGTCTCTGGTGGAGCAGAATCCGGAAACCGAACGGATGCTGCAGGAGGAATCGCAGCAGATGACGCACCTGGCAGCCTATCTGAGAAAAGCCAGCGGAAGCGCCGTCCACCGGAATACCTCGGCAAAATATTTCTCCAGCGGGGAGGAAGCTTTTGAACCGCTGCTGCAGGAGCTGCGCGGCGCGAAAAAATTTATCTTTATCGAGTTTTTTATTATCAATCCGGGATATATGTGGGAATCCGTGCTGGAAATCCTCAAGGAAAAAGCGCAGGAGGGCGTTGAGGTCCGCCTGCTCTACGACGGAATGAACGAGCTGTTCCGTCTGCCGCACGATTATCCGGCAGAGATGGAAAAATATGGAATAAAATGCCGTGTCTTTGCACCGCTTATCCCGGCTCTCTCCACGACGCAGAACAACCGTGACCACCGTAAAATCGTGGTGGTGGACGGAAGAATGGCGCTGACCGGCGGCATTAATCTGGCGGACGAGTACATTAACCGCAAGGAGCGGTTCGGCTACTGGAAGGACGCCGCCGTCATTATTGAGGGGGAAGCGGTAAAGAGCTTTACACTGATGTTTTTGCGGACCTGGAAGGTAGCAAATCCGAAAAATCAGGAGGAAGTGGACTACCGGAGCTACATCGATGTGCCGCCGGCAGAAAAAAAGTATCCGGAAAGCGGCTATGTGCTGCCGTTTGACGATAATCCGCTGGACGGCGAGCTGACGAGCGAGACTGTTTATATGGACATTCTGTACTCGGCAAAAAAATACGTGCATATCATGACGCCGTATCTGGTGCCGGACCATGAAATGATTGTCGCGCTCACGTATGCGGCAAAGCGCGGCGTGGATGTCACAATCATGATGCCGCATATACCGGATAAAAAATATGCCTTTCTGCTGGCGCGCACCTATTACGACGAGCTGCTGGATGCAGGCGTGAAAATATTCGAATTTGAGCCGGGCTTCGTCCATACAAAGGCAATCGTCTCCGACGATGAAAAAGCAGTCGTGGGAAGCATCAACATGGACTTCCGCAGCTTTTATCTGAGCTTTGAGTGCGGCGTCCTGCTTTATCAGAACACCGCCGTCGCAGAACTGGAAAACGACTTCCAGACAACACTGGAAAAATGTCTGACGGTAACGCATGACTTTTATCAAAAGCAGCCGCTCATTTTCAGAATCGCAGGAAAAGTGCTGCGGCTCTTTGCACCTTTGATGTGAATGCATAGCAACGAGCGCATGGCCGAACGGGAAATACGGGGGCTGCTTGCAGCCAGCCGGATTTCACGGAGGACATATGTGAGTGCAACAAACAATGAGGAAACCGGAGGTTTCCGAATATGCGCTCGTTGCGTAAGGAAAGCATGGATAATAGGAGGAATCTACTATGCCAGTTAAAGTACAGGGCGAATTGCCCGCCAAGGAAATTTTAGAGAGAGAAAATATATTTGTGATGGACGAAAACCGCGCCGTCCACCAGGACATCCGTCCGATCGAAATTGCAATTTTAAATCTGATGCCGCTGAAAGAGGAGACGGAGCTGCAGCTTCTGCGTTCGCTCTCCAACACACCGCTTCAGCTCAATATCACCTTTATGATGGTGTCCGGGCATCAGTCGAAGAACACCTCCACGAGCCACCTGAACCAGTTTTATGTGACCTTTGACGAGGTGAAGGGGAAGATGTTTGATGGAATGATCATTACCGGCGCGCCGGTGGAGCAGCTGGAGTTTGAGGAGGTGGACTACTGGGATGAGCTGGTGACGATCATGGACTGGACGAAGACGCATGTGACGAGCACCATTCATCTTTGCTGGGGAGCGCAGGCGGGGCTGTATCATCATTTTGGTCTGAAAAAGCGTATGCTGGACAAGAAGATGTTCGGACTTTTCTGGCATAAGGTTTCCAATCGCAAAATCCCGCTGGTACGCGGATTTGACGATGTTTTTCTCGCCCCGCATTCCCGCCACACAGAAATTTCGGCGGAGGATATCCACAACTGCAAAGAGCTGATGGTGCTTGCGGAATCCGATGAGGCGGGCGTGTTTCTCACGATGACGCATGACGGACGGCAGATCTTTGTGATGGGGCATCCTGAATACGACCGCGTTACCCTGGACGGCGAGTATAAGCGGGATCTGGGAAAAGGACTTCCGATCGAAATCCCGAAAAACTATTACCGTGACGACGATCCGGCGAATCCGCCGCTTCTGATGTGGAGATCACATGCTAACAATATGTATACAAACTGGCTCAATTACTATGTATACCAGGTGACGCCCTACGATCTTATGGGAACGCCCGATTTTTCGAGTATTTGAACAGTTCCGGTAATCAATCTGTTGTTTGCGAATGCTAAGGAGACGATAAAGGCTTTCGGTACATTTGAGGTGTACGAAAGCCTTTATTTTCTGCAGGACTGATTTCACAGAACCGGGTGCGCGTTCATGTGCGGCAGCCTGCCTGCCCGGTCGTTATCTGCGCCGTGCCATTTTCCGATACTCAATGGGCAAAAGTCCCGTACTTTTGCGAAACAATTCTGCAAAACGGCTGGAAGTGGAGTAGCCGATCATTTCCGCAATCTGGCCCATCGTGAAATCCGTGTCTATCAGCAAATGTTCTGCCTGGCTCATACGGCGCTGCTGAATATATTCTGTGATCGTGCAGCCCTGCAGCTGCTTAAAAGATGTTTTCAGTTTGGTGGTTCCCATACAGGCTATTTTGGCAAGCCGCTCTAACGGAATATCAAAAGCATAGTGGTCATTGAGATAAGCAATCACGTTTTCCAGCTGCGCTATATCCTGATCGGACAGACGTTTTTCTTTACGGGATAGAATTTTTTCCTGTTCTTCCACGACAAGGGATACGGTCTCGGCAACTTTCGCTTCATAAAATAGTCCTGCGGCAATCCCGTCCCCACGGTAGACCTTTACCTCATGGAGCAGCTTCGCCATAGCCGGGAAGTCCGTTGTCTGATCGATCTGTCGGAAAGCTGCAAGCGGGCTGATATAGTCCCCCCGGATATTGCTTTTGAAGATAGTCCTCATAGTATGCCGGCATTACTTCGATACCGATGGAGCGGATGGGGATTTTTTTGTGGATCAGCGCTTTGTATGGTTTATAACCGCCGATAAAGGCTTTGATACATCCCGCAGACATCCGACGGTAGGGGTTTAATTCCTCCCCGGAAATGGATTCATACTGGGTAATGCTTAAGGCTTCCGGCAGGTTAAACTCCATGAAGAAATCTTCGTGAAAATAGAAATCGTGGATTTTAATGTCATACAGATCCTTTTTTGCATAGACCCAGTAAAAGCCTTCCCCAAATTCAGGCGATAACCGCCAGCATTGCCCGGCAGAATTGAAGCTGTTGCTGCCGTCTGCCGGGATAAAATGGTTATCCGTTAAAAGCGGCCCATAGTAATCCGCAATAATGTTATTGTTCAAGTGACGGCCTCCTTTGAAACGATTGGACAGAACTTTGCAACGAAGGGACGAAGATGCCCGGAATGTATTGCAGGCTGCCCGGAAAGTTAGTATGATATAGACCGTGGTTAGCGTCAACTAATCATAATATAACAGATATCAGACGGTAGGTCAACCGTTCTTGAAGCAGGAGGGAAAAATATGAGTAATCAAGGAAATGCAAAAGCAGGATTGTCAGTCAGGGACTTAGTAACAACAGGAATTTTTACTGCGCTTCTGTTCGTATTCATCATGGCGGGCGGCGTCTTTTTTGCTACCAACCCGGTGCTGACCTTTTTCATGCCCGCCGGGAGCGCCTTGCTTGCCGGGCCGGTTTATCTGTTGATGATCGCAAAAGTGCAGAAGCGCTGGAGCATCACGATCATGGGCGTTATTATAGCCATTATCTGGTTTGTCACCGGTATGCACTGGGCGTTTGCGCTGGGATATCTCATTATGGCTGTCGCAGCTGATTTTGTTGCCGGTACAAAGCAGTACAGGAGCAAGAAGATCAACAGCCTGTCCTATATCCTTTTCTCCCTGGGCGGAACAGGGTCGTACCTTGTTTTCTTCATTGATCCCCAGGGCTGGGCCCAGACTATGCTGGGGAACGGAACCGAGCAGAGCTATATTGACACCATGCAGGCGACCGCAAACACGGGAATCTTTATCGCAATGTTTGCAGCTCTCCTCGTGACAGCTTCCATCAGTGCATTTGTAGGCTGCAAAATGCTAAAAAAACAGTTCGCCGGAGTTGCAACGGAGGCACGTTCATGAGCAAGAAGCGAAGCGGATTGCGCATGTCCGCTGTTTTAAGCGGGGATTACAGCACGCTGGGGAACACCGCCCGGAAAGGGCTTTGGCTTGATCCGCGGACGAAGCTCTTTCTTATTTTGATGTGCGTGTTGAGTTCCATGTTTGCGCCTTCTCTCGAATATCAGTTTACGCTTGTCCTGCTGATCGCCGTATTAGGAGTGCTTTGCGGCAAGTGGAAATATTCTGTGAAGGCAGTCTGCTTTTATGCTGTGATCTGTGTGCTGACGGTCTGGATCATGGCTGTCCTGACGGGGACACTGCGAACCATGTTTATTGCGTTTCTTGGGCTGTTTCATAAGGTTTATGCCTGCGGGATGCTGGCAGGGATCGTTCTGTCTACCACGAAGGTCAGCGAGTTTTTATCCGCTATGAACCGCATCTATGCCCCGAAAAAGTTTGTTATCACATTTGCGGTCATGCTGCGCTATATCCCGACTATCCGGGAGGACTGGCATTTTATTAAGGACGCTATGAGAATGCGGGATGTATCGCCCTCCCTGGGCGGATTCCTTTCCCATCCGGGTATGACGGTAGAGTGTATCTATGTCCCGCTGCTGATGATGGCCTCCAGGGCGGCGGATGAGCTTTCTATCGCTTCTGTTACCCGTGGGATCGAAAATCCGGGTCCCCGGACCTGCCTTGTCCAGATAAAATGCGGGGGTGCAGACTTTGCGGCGATGGGGATTGCTGCCGCTTTCTTTATGATTGAATTATGTATGCGGGGAGGTGCGATCGGGTGATCGAATTTGAAAACGTATCCTTTTCTTATAATGGGAATGCCTCCGAGGGAGACAGACACCCGGAGGGCGTGCCCCGTGCAGAGGACGGGCTGGACCGCAGGGGACAGGAGCATGACGGTCTGCATGGGATCAGCCTGAAAATTGCCGATGGAAAATGTGTCCTGTTCTGCGGCCGCAGCGGATGCGGCAAATCCACGATTGCAAATCTTCTGGCGCGGTTTTGGGATGTGAAATCCAGCAAAGTGACAATCCGCGGGACAGATATCCGGGATGTGCCTCTCGCTGAACTGATGGAACAGATCAGCATGGTTTTCCAGAGGGTGTATCTGTTTCAGGATACCATTTACAACAATATCAGCATGGGGAAACCGGACGCTGCCGAAGAAGAAGTCTATGAGGCTGCCCAAAAAGCCCGCTGCTATGATTTTATCATGGCGCTGCCGGACGGATTCCAGACAGTCATCGGTGAGGGCGGCCAGAGCCTGTCCGGCGGCGAAAAGCAGCGAATCTCTATCGCCCGCTGCATTTTGAAAGATGCGCCGATCGTTATTCTGGATGAAGCGACAGCAAGCGTAGATATGGATAATGAAAGCTATATTCAGGAGGCGATTAATGAGCTGGTAAAAGGCAAGACATTGTTAGTGATCGCCCATCGTCTGAATACGATCCGAAATGCTGACCAGATTCTCGTAATCTCGGACGGAAAGATCGCACAATCCGGCACCCATGAAACATTGATGGAAGAACAGGGAATCTACCGCAGCTTTGTGAATGTCCGCGAAAACAGCTGCGGCCGGAATAACCGGGGATAAAAAGGATGGAGCCGATGATCAGTGATTACAAACTGGTCATCGGTTTTTCTGTTGGACGAAAATTATTTCAGATTTATCTGGACGAAAATTATTTCAGATTTATCTTGACAGGTGTATGATTCTGTGATATGTTTCACAGCATAGTTATGAAACGATGTTTTGAAAAGGGTGAGAACATGAGAAAACGTGTGGAGGGTGTACGGGAAAGGATCCTGGAATGCGCGATGGAAGAGTTTTTAGAAAAAGGATATACAGACGCTTCTTTGCGCACCATTGCAGAAAAAGCGGAGACGAGCACCAATTCCATTTATGTGCGGTTTGGGGACAAGGAAGGGCTGTTTTCTGCCATTGTAGAGCCGGTTGTAAATGAGATGAAGGAGATGTTCCAGAATATTCAGGAGACATTTCATTCCTTTGATGCGGAGACGCAGCGCCGGGAGGTGGGGCAGTATTCGGCAGGAGAGATGCTTCATATGGTTGATTACATCTATGATAATTTCAACACCTTTCGTCTGCTGCTGGATGCTTCCTACGGAACCAGGTTCCAGAATTTTGTGGACTGGATGGTTTCCATTGAAGAAGAATATACATGGAAATGGATGGAGGTGACCGGGGGTGCGCCGGAGCTTCAAAATGGAATGACAAGAGATTTGTATCACATGGTTTATACGTCCTTTTTTGAGGGAATTTTTGAGGTAGTGCGTCATGAGATGAGCCGTGAGGATGCGAAAAAATACATTTCCATGCTGTGCAAGTATCATCATGCGGGCTTTTTGGCCCTTTGCAGCCAGTAAGAAAAATGTTAAAAATAAACTGATTGTTGTCAATCAGGCAAATGTTGCGTATAATTATTGTGTTCATTTTTTCGGCTGTTGTCGAAGAATGAGAGAAAAAGATACTGAGCCGGCATCCTGCTTATGGGTGTCTGAAAGCTGCAGAAGGAGGTTCGCTTTGGTATGACACGTTTTATGGAATTAAAAACAGACAGTCTGGATATCATCCGAAGTGTCGATGAGCGGTTGATGTCTTATAATATTGAAATGGCGGAGGTAACCGGCGGCACGTTCTGGAAGGCGTATACAAAAGAGCAGATTGCGGGAACGGAGGAGTTCGCCCTCGCTTCTATGCCAACACAGAGCTTTACCGATATGGCGGAATTGATGCAGTACTATCCGCCGATTGATTTGTCCAATGTACGCCTGATCGAATTGGCAAAGCAATTCGGTCCTGTCTGGATCCGTGTTTCCGGTTCATGGGCGACAAAAACCTATTATGATTTTGAGGGTGTGACGGAAGGGGTTGTACCCGAAGGATACCAGAATATTCTGACAAGGGAGCAGTGGATCGGCGTTCTGGAATTTGTAAAAGCTGTGGATGGAAAACTGTTGATTTCCGTCAGCAACTGTGCGGGAGACCATCCAAACGGCGGCCCGCTGGACCTGGCGCAGGCCAGGAAAATTTTTGCGTTCAGTCATGAATATGGCGTGGATATCGATGCCGCCGAGTTTATGAATGAACCGAATATGCTGCAATTATCCGGGACACCCGCCGGGTATACCGCATCGGATTACGCAAGAGATCAGGATATTTTCAACAGATGGGTGCGGGAGAATTATCCGCATTGTCTGATCGTTGGTCCGTGTACAACAGGCGACCCGTCTGTTGTAAAGCCCGGAGAGAAAAATATAAGCGCTGGCATCGGAAGTCTTATGGATGTCTGCACAACGCATGACTTGATGGAAGGAACGAAAGTCAGTCTAGACGTATTCAGTTATCATTATTATAACGGAATCTCGGAACGTCTGTCATCGGCCGCGCCGGATTCCCACTGGGACAGCAAAGAGGCGCATACCGACGCCTATCTGGACGTTGCGCCCTGCTGCGTAAAAAACCACATTCCTTTGAGAGATCAGTATGTCCCCGGCGGGCAAATGTGGGTTACGGAATCCGGAGATGCGGGCGGTGGAGGAGACACATGGGCATCCACGTATCTGGACGTGTTCCGTACCCTGAATGAGCTTGGAAGCTTTTCGGAGCTTACTGACGGCGTTGTGTTCCACAACACGCTGGCTTCGTCGGATTATGGATTTTTACAGCACGGAACGTTTGAACCGCGTCCGAATTATTTTGCCGTACTGCTCTGGAATCGCCTGATGGGATCGACGGTATACGACTGCGGCAATCCCGGAATAGAAAATGCCCATATCTATTGCCATTCCCGTAAAGATAAAAAGCCCGGCGTTTCCTATCTGATCATCAACAATTCCCTGACGGACGACCTTACGGTACGAATCCCGAAAGAAGCCGACCGTTATACTTTAAGCGGGGAAACGGTGCGGTCTGCCGTTATGCGGCTTAACGGTCGTGAATTGACAATTTCCGGCATGGCTGGTCTGCCCGATTTGTCTCCGGTAAAACAGGCTGCAGGAGCTGTTCGGCTGATACCGGGAACTGTACTTTCCTTGTGATGTGATCTGAGCATCGGAGATGGCGTGCGAAAGGGTGGAGGGCATATAAGCCTTCTGACCAGAAGGAGTTAGGAAATGGAAGTTGTAAAAACATTTGGACACTGCGTAGAGCAGTTAAGCGAAAGCCGTCAGGGTATGGCCAGATGGCTTTTGAAAACAGGCTGGAAAGCGCAAAGGCTGCGTTTTCAGTTTGCGCCGGATAAGCGGCTCCTGCCGGCAGACCAGTATCTGGCGCGTCTGATGATGGATACTATGCTGAGGCCGCTTCAAAGACCGCAGGAATCCGCCATCGTGAGCGTATTTACGCCCTGCGAGCTTTTGCAGGAGGTGGGACTTGGGCCGTATAATGTGGAAAGCTTTTCCTGTTACCTCTCCGGCTCCCAGGCGGAGAGGGCCTGTCTTCAGCAGGCGGAAAACGAGGGGCTTTCCGAGACCCTCTGCAGTTATCATAAAACCTTTATCGGCGCGGCAAAAAGAGGAATTCTGCCGAAACCGAAATGTATCGTATATACGAATCTTGTCTGCGACGCGAATCTTCTTACCTTCCGGTATCTGGCGGAGCTGTTCGACGTGCCTGCCTTTGCCATAGACGTTCCCTTCGAGCAGAACGCAGAAAACGTGCGGTACGTGGCAGAACAGCTAAGAGAACTGGCTGCCTTTCTGGAAGAAAACACGGGAAAAAAGATAAGTGAATCCGCTCTTAAAGAGCGTCTGAAACGAAGCAGGGCTACCCTGGAAAATATACATCAGTGTCAGCTCAGACGGGCGGACCGGTATGTTCCCACGGATCTGGTCACTCCGCTCTACGGTGGTATGACCAGTCATCTTCTTCTGGGAACCCCGGAGGAGGAAAAATATACGGAAATGCTGCTTCGGGACATCAGCGCTGCACCGGAGGCGCACGGAAAGAGAATTTACTGGATGCACACGATTCCCTTCTGGTCCGACGCAGTGAAAAAAGAGCTTCTTTTAAATGAAAACGCGCAGATTGTCGGCTGCGAGCTTTTCCAGACCTTTGATCTGGAGGGAAGAGAATTTAATCCGGACAGACCTTATGAGGCTATGGCTGAACGGATGGTTTACCACAGCTTAAACGGCGGCGTACTGCGCCGGATCGAGGCAGGAATCCGTCATGCAAGGGAGGCGGGCGCGGATGGAGCCGTGTGGTTTGGACACTGGGGATGTAAGCACACGCTGGGAGGCTCCCAGCTGGCGAAGAAAAAATTTGAGGAGGCGGGAATTCCTCTTTTGATTCTGGATGGCGACGGCTGCGACAGAAGTCATGGAGGGGAAGGCCAGACGGCTACCAGACTGGGAGCGTTTCTGGAAATGCTTGAGGAGGGAAGAGGCAAATGAATAAGACATATTATGTCTGTAAATATACGCCCATAGAATTGCTGACGGCGCTCGGCGCGGAGTGCGTCAATATGAATGAAATGCCGCAAGGCTTCGAACTGGCGGATCAGATTGCCCATCCAAACCTCTGCGGATTCGGAAAGGCGCTGCTGGAGGCGGTTATGCAGGGAAAGGTAAAGGAACTCGTCCTGGTCAACTGCTGCGATACCATACGCAGTGTCTGTGATGTGCTGGAGAGCAGCGGCAGGCTGGATTTTCTTTATATGATAGACATGCTTCATTCCGACAGCGAATGCAGCAGGGAGCGGACGGTGCGGCAGCTGAAGGCGCTGGCGAAGGCTTATGGGGAATATCGCGGCACGTCCTTTCAGGCGGAAAGGTTCCGCCGCGCGTTCCGGCCGCAGCAGAAGGAGAGGGGACCCCACATCAGCGTGCTGGGGGCTCGTATGGGAACGGAGCTTTTTGAGATGACACAGAAAGCCATGCCGTTTCCGGTGGAAAATGATTCCTGCGTTTATAACCGTTCTGCCGGAAGCGGGACGCCGCCGGAGACGGAGGATTTTGACGCGCTCATGGAGTGGTATGCAGGAGAGCTTCTTCATCAGCTTCCCTGTATGCGCATGATGGACAGCACGGGACGAAAGCAGCTTTACCAGGACCCCGACCTGCGGGGAATCATTTATCATACAGTAAAATTCTGCGATTTTTACAGCTTTGAATACGCGGAGATAAAAAATCATGCCGCTGTACCAATCTTAAAAATTGAATCGGATTATACAATTCAGAGCAGCGGTCAGCTTTCCACCCGACTGGAAGCATTCGCGGAAAGCCTGGCTCCGGATTTGAAGAAAGGAAAAGAAAAGACCATGGGAAAAGGATATGTGGCGGGAATTGACAGCGGCTCTACCAGCACCGACGTTGTCATTCTGGATAAAAACAGGGAAATTGTGACGGGAATCATTCTGCCGACGGGCGCAGGCGCGGCGATCGGCGCGGAGCGGGCGCTGGAGGAGGCGCTGAAGAGCGCGGGTCTTGTCCGGGAGGATATAGACGCCCTGGTGACGACGGGTTACGGGAGAACGGCGATCCAGGACGGCGATAAGAGCATCACGGAAATCACCTGCCATGCCCGCGGAGCGCATTATCTCGACCCGTCCGTGCGCACGGTAATCGATATCGGCGGACAGGACAGCAAGGTCATCCGGGTCGATGAAAACGGCGCCGTGGTGAATTTCGTTATGAATGACAAGTGTGCCGCGGGAACAGGGCGCTTTCTGGAAATGATGGCGCGTACCCTGGAAATGAGCCTGGAGGAGCTGAGCCTTAAAGGACTTGATTACAGGGAGGACATTACGATCTCCAGCATGTGTACCGTTTTTGCGGAATCAGAGGTTGTGTCCCTGATTGCACAGAATAAAGCTACGGACGATATCGTACACGGCCTGAACAAGGCGGTTGCTGTTAAGACCGCGGCTCTTGCAAAGCGCGTGGGAGGAGAGGCTCCCTATATGATGACGGGAGGCGTCTCCAAAAACCGGGGACTCGTCAAAACGCTGGAGGAAAAGCTGGGAGCCGCGCTGCTCATCAATGACAAGGCCCAGCTGTGCGGCGCTCTGGGAGCCGCACTGTTCGCGGCGGATCTGATGGGATGAGAGCGGGAGGTTTGTTTAAAATGACGGGGGAAAGTACAGAACATACCTTATTTCATCGGAATTTCTTAGTTTCTTTTCCCCGGATGATTCGTATTAGTCCGTGATAGTGTTTTGTGAGCATAATGAGAGAAGCCAGAATTAAAATACATCCGCCAATAGTACCTTTTTGCCAAAAAGCAAATGGTATAGCAATCAGAGGAATCAGAATAGCTCCAAGAGGCAGGTATCCCGTTAATAATGTAATGATACCGCCGGCCAGACAGCACAGAGTTCCCCATAATGGCATCCATATAATCAGCCAGGTACATGTAACAGTTACGCCCTTTCCGCCGTGAAATTTCCGCCAAAAAGGGTAATTATGTCCGAGAATCCCACCAAATCCAGTATATAGAATAATCTGGTCCGTATTTGTTTGCCCTGTGATTATCCACACGAGAATCATCGCGATAAGTATTTTTAAAATATCCCCGATAAGGACGAGAAATCCTTGTTTTTTCCCAATCTGTGACATTACATTCGCCATTCCCGGATTGCCGGTTCCGACGGACTGTATGCTTTTTCCAAGATATTTATAAGATACTGCTTCTGCGGTTAAAAAGCTGCCAAATAGATATCCAATTACTAAGGATAGTATTATAATTTTCATAAAATACCTCTTAATTCATAAATATTGATATTTTTCCATTCCATGTAGGAAATGCCGCACATTGTACAGAACATCCCCGCAATACTCCCCACATCTTCTTTTTTCCACATTCCCCAGAATACTTAAAGCTTTTGTATATATTCTTATAAATGTAGTAGTCTGTCTCATTCAAATCCATTGTATCCCCATATTCTGATACAATATAAACTTTTTTATTTCATGTCCATATCTTGTTGGATAAGCTTTTATTTGATACAGTTGTTTCACATTATTTTAACAGAATATAGGAGTTTGTCAACAATGAGGAGAGCCTTATGAGAACAGGAGGGAAACATGGACGATTCTTCTGAATGAATGTCCAATATATCCATATCTCTGGAAAGGGCTGTTGAAGAAAAGGAATTGCGTCAGCTTGCCTAACCCGTTGATTCATGCTAAGATAAAGGAGATTGACGTTCACGAAATCGTTGTTTGGGATAAAATGATCATTGGGGCGGTTGTGTAGGAAAATGTTGAGTATAGCGATAGTGGAGGATTCAAAGACAAGCGCGAAGCGGCTCTCGGAGTTTCTGGAGCGTTTTTCCGCGGAGAATGAGGAATCGGTCAGACCTGTGTGGTTTACGGAGCTTGAGCCGTTTCTGGAAAATTATCATTTCCAGTATGACATTGTGTTTTTGGATATCGAGCTGCCGGACGGCAACGGTATGGAGGCTGCAAAAAAGCTGCGGGAAAAAGATCCGCTTGTGGTTCTGATTTTCATCACGCATCTGATGCAGTATGCGGTAAACGGATATGAGGTGGACGCCCTGGATTATATGGTGAAGCCGATCCGCTACCCGGCGTTTGCGCTGAAAATGAAGCGGGCGATCCGGCAGTGCGCAAAGCTGAGGGAGGATGAAGTGATGCTGGAACTGAAAGAGTATTCCATCCGGATTTCGGCATCCTCCATCAAATACATTGAAATTTACAAACATCATATTATCTACCACACGGAAAACGGCGATTATGAGACCTACGGCGTGCTGAAACAGGTGGAAAATCTGCTGCCGGAAAAGGAGTTTTTTCGCCTGGGAAGCTCTTACATTGTGAATTTCCGGCATATCGAGCGCGTGGACAGGCAATATGTGATGATTGATGGAAAGGAACTTCCTATCAGCAGGCTGCGCAAGCAGGAATTTCTGGAGGCGTGCCATAGCTATTATATAGGAAGATTATCGGGAAAAAATAATGCTTGAAGATTGGATCGCTTCTTTTATTAGGGATGACTTGGGTTTCTTTCTCAGCATGTGCATCGGAGTGATGAGTGCCGGCCATAATCTGAAAAAAAGGCCAATGTTATGGTTAAAGATATTGTTGTATACATTAGTGATGTTTAGCTGGAGCACAATATTTTTTGCAAGGACTGTCAGAGGGTGGCCGGGGTATCTGGTGGCATTTGCCATTACCTTTGTATGGACACTTCTGCTGTTTGAGTGCCGCCCGCTTACTGCCTTGTATTGTGTGACAGCGGCTTACTGTCTGGAACACATTGCGCAGCGCAGCCACAGCATTATCTGTCTGCTTCTGGGCATTCCCGATGGATGGCAGCAGAAAATCATACTATATGCTACGATCGCAGTGGTATTTCTGGCAGGCTATTTTCTTGCATTGCGGGGAAGAACTTATAATGATGAAGATATGCAGGGGAAAGACAGTGTGTTGGTCATCCTTGCTTTTTTCGTGATTTTGGCAGACATTGTCCTCAGCCTGAAGATGGTGGACATTTATTTTGAAACAGGTAATGAGACGTTAATAATCTGTACGCATTTGATGTCGATCATGATATCGGTGCTTGCGCTGATCGTAAGTGTGAGCAGATTCCGTGAGAGCGCTGCCCGGAGGGAACAAATGATGATAAGGCAGCTCCTTGATAAGGAACAGGAAAAATATCAGCGGGAAAGGGCTGTTACGGAAGTAATCAATCGGAAGTGTCACGACTTAAAATATTATCTGGAAGGACTGACAGAACTGGTGAGCCGGGAAGAACTGCAGGAGATCAGTGCGGCAGTGGATGTATACGAATCCGGTTTTCACACAGGAAACAGCACGCTGGATGTGGTGCTTGCAAATAAAAATCTGCTGTGTCAAAGCAATAATATCGAGTTTACCTGCATTGCGGATGGAAAAATACTGTCGTTTATGAAAGAGCAGGATATCTACACGCTGTTTGGCAATCTTCTGGATAACGGAATCGAGGCGGCGGGGAAGCTTGCCGAACCGGATAAACGGATCATTTCCATGACCGTCACGGAAAAGAACGGGCTGGGCTTTATCCATATGGAAAATTATTACCAGGATACGGTTATTTTTGAGGACGGCATTCCAAAAACGACGAAGCAGGACAGGCAGAATCATGGGTATGGCACGCAGAGTATCCGTTATCTTGCGGAAAAATATGGCGGGGATATGCAGATGCAGACGGAGGCGGATATCTTTCTGACGGATATTATGATTCCTGTTCAGAGGACTGCTTCATGAGCCGGGAAACAAATGGATACAAATTTCATAAAATCAGGAGAGAACCTCAAAGCGGGGTTCTTTTTTGTGCCGATTAAGCTGTGAAAACTGCGGATTAAGCTGAGAACCTTGCGGGAGACGTGTGAGGCAGATACAATCCAGATAAAAAGAAACGGAGGGAATGCTTATGGTTTCAGTTGCGATTGTGGAGGATGATCCTGGCTACACCAAACGGCTGCGGGAGTATTTGAAAAAATACGAGGAGGAATACCGGGAGCCGCTTCAGGTGACAGCTTACTCTGACGGGGATGAGATCGTCGAAAATTACCGCGGGCAGTTTGATCTGATCCTGATGGATATTGAGATGCGTTTTATGGACGGCATGGCGGCGGCTGAGCAGATCCGGAAGCAGGATTCGCGGGTGATCATTATTTTTATCACGAATATGGCGCAGTACGCGATCCGCGGCTATGCGGTGGATGCCCTTGATTATGTGCTGAAGCCGATTTCGTACTTTGCGTTCAGCCAGAGGATCAGGCGTGCAATGGGACGGATGAAAAAGCGGGAGGAGCATTATGTGGCGGTAAACACAAAGAACGGCGTTTATAAAATCCCGGCGTCTCAGCTTTACTGGGTGGAGAGCCAGGGGCACCGCCTTACCTACCACACAAAGGACGCGCAGTATGAATCGACGACTGCCAGTATCGGAAAGCTGGAAAAGGAGCTTGGCAGTGCTAATTTTTTTCGCTGCAACAAATGTTACTTAATAAATCTGCGTTTTGTCACCGGAATTGAAAAGGACGACGTCCTGCTTGGCGATAAGAACATTCCGGTCAGCCGGGCGAAAAAGAGCGACCTGAAAAAGGCGCTGGTGGCGTATATGGGGGAGGCGATGAAATGAACGGCGTGATCGGTATGGTGCCGGATATCCCAAAAGCCTATACAGCGATTGCAGAGTGGCTGTCCTGCGTGGTCTGCATCTGCCTGTACCGCCGGGAGCATCATCTGCCGCTGCGTCCGGAAAAAAGGGAAGCGGCAATCTGCCTGGGCGCGCTGGCGTTACTTTTACTTCTGCAGCATGCGCTTGGCGTGATTAACGTGATATTCTGGATCCCGGGAATGCTTGCTGCGACTTTTGTGATGTATAGCATGATCACAGGCTGCTGCGACATGGGGCGGACGGCGGCGGGTTACTGGCTGGCGTTCTCGTTTATGCTTGCGGAGGTGGCGGCGGCGCTGGAATGGCAGCTCTATTACTTTTTTGCGGCGGAGGGCGGAGTCTTTGCAGGAAATACGGCGTCCGTGTTTTTCATGCTGGCAGTGTACGGCGCTCTTTTTGCGGGCGTTTACTGGTTTCAGAGCGCAAGGAGTCATCAGTGGACGGAGATTACAATGCGGGAAATGCTCACCTCTGTTCTGATCGCCGCGATTACCTTTGCGCTGAGCAATTTAAGCTATATTTTTTCGGACACGCCGTTCAGCACCTCTCTTGCGAAGGAGGCGTTTCATATCCGCACTATGACCGGCGTGGGAGGTTTTGCGATCTTTCTTGCCTATCAGCGTCAGTGCAGCGAGCATCACGTACAGCTTGAACTGGAATCTGTGTATACGGTTTTAAAGACACAGTATGCACAGTATAAGCAGTCGCGCGAGAACATTGATATGATCAACCGGAAATATCATGATCTGAAGCATCAGATAGCAGTTTTGCGCAGCGAAGAGAATCAGGAGAAAAAGAACGCGTATCTGGATGAGCTGGAGCGTGAGATCCGGGATTATGAGATGCAGTATAAGACCGGAAATGGTGTGTTGGACACGATTCTTACCGGAAAGGGCATGTATTGCGCGCAGCATAAAATTACGCTGACCTGCGTGGCAGACGGGAGGCTGCTGGAGGGAATTTCTGTGATGGATCTCTGCACGATTTTTGGCAATGCGCTGGATAATGCGATCGAGTGCGAGCTGTTTATTGAGCCGGAGGAAAAACGTCTGATCCACCTTTCTGTATCGGAAATGAACCAGTTTGTGCTGATCCGCGTGGAAAATTATCTGGAGGAGAGCCTGCGGTTTGCCAACGGACTTCCGGTAACGACAAAGGGAAGCCGCGACGAGCATGGCTTCGGGCTGAAAAGTATCCGTTATCTGGCGCAGAAATATGGCGGGTCCATGATGGCGGCGGTGGAGGAACAGTGGTTTATTTTAAAGGTGATGCTGCCGCTTGGGAAATAAAAATACCGATTATGCAACGCGCGGTTCACGTCGGAAAATGTATGGTAAGATACTCCCAGAAACCAAAAAAGAAGGGAGGGATAATGTGAAAAGACAGGCAGTGAATCCATATCTTCCGGAATATGAATACATACCGGACGGAGAGCCGTACGTTTTCGGAGATCGCGTTTACGTGTACGGTTCGCATGACCGCTTTGGAGCTCCGATGTTCTGCATGAATGATTACGTCTGCTGGTCGGCTCCGGTTGAGGATTTGAGTGACTGGCAGTATGAGGGCGTTATCTACAGGAAGAATCAGGATCCGAAAAACAGACTGGGTTTGCGCCTTCTGTTTGCTCCGGATGTGACGGCGGGACCGGACGGCAGGTACTATCTTTATTATGCCTTTGATTTTATGGGAATCATGGGGGTTGCAGTAAGTGACAGGCCGCAGGGACCATACGCATATTACGGGCATGTCCACTATGCCGACGGCACAATATGGGGACGCAGGAAGGGGGATTCTTTTCCATTTGATCCGGCTGTTTTCGTGGATGAAGACGGAAGAATCTATCTCTATTCGGGATTTTATACCCCGGTTCCATCTATTGTGACTGGCGGCAGGAAGCTGCGTTTTGAGGGCGGGTACGTGCTGGAGCTGGAGCGCGATATGGTAACGATTAAGGTGTCGGAGACGCTGCTTTTTCCGAAGGAAGGGGAAGGATCCTTCAAAGACCATGAGTTTTTTGAGGCAAGCTCCATGCGGAAGTATGACGGAAAATACTATTTCGTCTACTCTTCCAGGCATAATCATGAGCTCTGTTATGCGGTGAGCGACCGTCCGACCGGTGGCTTTGCCTTCGGGGGCACGCTGGTAAGCAACGGGGATGTCTTTCTGGACGGGCGGGAGGATGAGCGCAGCGCGCGCAATTATCTCGGTAACACGCACGGCGGGATGCTGCGGATCGGAGAGGAATTTTATATTTTCTATCACCGGCAGACAAACCGCAGTTCCTATGCGAGGCAGGCATGCGCGGAGCGTCTGCAGAGACTTCCGGACGGCGGTTTTGCGCAGGCGGAGATGACAAGCTGCGGCCTGAACGGTGTTCCCCTGCGCGGAAGAGGCGTCTATGGCGCAAGAATCGCCTGCAATCTGTGGTCGGCGGAAGGCTGCGGAAGATACGACGGGAGCAGTCCGGCAAAAAGGCTGAAGGCTCATCCGTATTTTACGCAGGATGAAAAGGACGGCGACAAAACAGCGCGCCAGTATATTGCAAATATGCGGGACGGCGCCGTGGCAGGATTTAAATACTTTTCCCTGTGGCGTCTGGAGCAGATTGCGGTTCATGTGCGTGGAAACGCGGAAGGCTGCATGGAGGTTGCCGCGGACGAGGGATTTGAGAAGCTGATCTGCAGCATACCGGTTCTGGTGCGCACAAACGACTGGCACCGCTTCTCCGAAACCGCAGCGACGGAGGACGGCGTGAGCGCCCTGTATTTCCGTTTCCGCGGCGAGGGCGCGCTGGATTTCCTGGAACTGGAATTAATATGATGCCCAGGGTTCAAAGGTCATGTGTTTCACGCTTGCGTGAAAAAACATGACATTGGAACCCGTAAAACATGAATTGGTAAAGAGGGGGTGAACTATGGAGAGCGTAAAAACAGCCTGGCGGTCTTTTGACAGCCGGCATCCGGGCATCGCGCAGTTTCTGATGTTTTTCATCGTCTGCAATGGCGTGACAGTGCTGCAGCTTATCCTGATGCCGTTTTTTAAATGGATATTCGGAATGACCTCTATGGTGGATGTGAATTTCCAGGTGCTGCAGGTAGGGCAGAATGTAAACGGGACGCCCTATTACATCTTCGACTATGCGTCCGGGTCCATCGCGGAGGGCGGAGGCGGCGGTCTCGCCTACTTTGCGGCGGTGGAGCTGACAATGGCGATTGCCCAGGTAATTAATTTTGTCACACAGAGAAAAGTGACCTTTAAGGCGACGGGAAATGTCTGGAAGGCAGCGGCGTGGTACGTATTGGCATATGTCATCATTACCATCGGCGCGGCGGCTCTGCAGGGCGTCTATAAAGCGCCGCTGTACCGGTTCCTGATAGAACGGATGGGAAGCGGCACCGGCACGACGCTGGCGGATATCGTCACAATGATCATCAACTGTGCGATTTCCTTCTGGGTATTTTACCCGATCATGAAGCTGATTTTTAAACAGAAATAAAAAATGGGGAAGGAGTTCTGGGAGAATGAAAAAAATGAGAAAACAGATTTCTGTTCTGGCAGCAGCCGTTATGATGACAAATCCGGTTGCGGTTATGGCAGAAACAGTAGTGCCGGAGGGGAATACCTACGGTTTTGCCGGCACAGGCGGCAAGTATTATACAGATTATGCGACACTGGAAGATGAGCAGCTTGCGGCGCGCGAGCTGGCAATCGAAGCGGCGGCGGAAGGCTTTACCCTGCTGAAAAATGAGAACAATGCACTGCCTCTGAAAAAGGGCGGCTATGTTTCCTTATTCGGTATGCATTCTGTGAATCTGGTAGCGTCCACGGTCGGTTCAGCCGCCGGTTCTACCGGAGCGAACGGTCTGGAGGAAAGTACATTGCAGATGGCAATGGAACAGGCGGGCTTTAAGGTAAACCCCAAACTGGTGGATCTCTACACGAAGCACGAAGCGCTTGGCACCACGGACAATGAGCTTCCGATGGAGTACTACTCGAACGCGACAGTAAGTACCTACAATGGCTATGGCGATGCGGCGATTCTGGTGTTCTCGCGGACTGGTTCAGAAGCTATTGATAAAGCGGCAAGCAATGTAGCCGGTCACTCGGACCCTGCCGACCATGAGATGATGCTGGACGACAATGAGAAAGCACTGGTAAAGCACGTTAAGGAAAACTATCCGGACAAGCCGATCATCGTGCTGATCAACTCTTCCAACATTTTACAGATTCCGGAGCTGGCGGCGCCAAAGGCAGAATCAGAGTATGGCGTTGACGCAATTTTCTGGGTTGGAAATACCGGAAACAATGCGATTGAAGCGATTGGACAACTGTTAAATGGAGACGTCAACCCCAGCGGACATACGGTAGAGGTGTGGGAAAAAGATTTCACAAAAGGTCCGACCTGGACAAATTTCGGACAGCAGAAGCAGAACGGCACAGATGCTTATTTCTATACAGAGGATGGAAATGCTACGATTTATGCCAATCTGGAATACCGCGAGGGCATCTATCTGGGATATAAGTATTATGAAACTGCTTATGACGATGCGGCGGAGGAAGAAAAAGATGCAGCGTATGAAAATGTTTTGTATCCTTTCGGTTACGGATTAAGCTACACGACCTTCGACTGGGAGCTGGTTGATAATGAGGAAAGCACCATTTCTGACGCATGGCAGAAGATGGCGATGCAGGTAAAGGTGACAAACACCGGCGATACGGCTGGCAAGGATGTGGTCCAGATTTACGCAAATCCGCCGTATACACCGGGCGGAATTGAGAAAGCCTCCGCAAATCTGGTTGGCTTTGCAAAGACAGACCTGCTGCAGCCGGGAGAAAGTCAGACTGTTACGATAGAGTGGGTGGCACAGGATATGGCGTCCTTCGACTGGAACGACGCAAACGCAAACGAATTTGCTGGCTACGAGCTGGAGGCAGGCAGCTATGAAATTACGGCGCGCCGCAATTCTCACGATGTAGTGCTGGAAAAAACATACACTGTTGACGAAGGCATCCTCTGCACCAATGATTATACGACCGGCAACGAGATTACCCCGCTGTTTGTAGATGACTGGACGACCGTAAACGATTCTCTTCTGGATCATACCATTTCCAGAGCAACGGGAATGGTCCAGCCGGAGGTTTCCTCTGTGGAAGACCGCACCATCGACAGCGATTATCTGGAAATGATAGATAATCAGTACACGTACCGCTCATACATGGACCAGGGCTATGAAGACTGGTATGTAGACGAGGGCGGCATCCCGTCCACCTGGACGCAGGCGACCGCGCGCGGCGAGGAAGATAAAGCGGAAATTACCATCCAGGATATGACGGGTATAGATTTCACGCTGGATGTGGAAGACGGAGCGGTAGTACAGGGCGATGACGAAGGTTCTCAGAAATGGGAAGCTTTTATGAATCAGTTTACCTGGGAAGAACTCACGGATATGGTCCGCAATGGCGGAGGCGTAGTTTCTCTTCCGTTTGCCGGTATAGAAGGAGCAGGCGCTGACGAAACACCGCTGCAGCTTGCAGGCGGAACCATGTGGGCGTGCCCGCCGATTCTGGCAGCCTCCTTTAATGTAGAGCTGGCGGAGCGCGTTGGTGTTATGATGGGTAATGAAGCGCTGTTTAAGGGCTGCTCCTACTGGCAGGGCAATGCAATGAACATTCACAGAAGCCCGCTTTCCGGACGTAACGTAGAGTATTACAGCCAGGATGGTATGCACGGCGGCGCGTTTGCGGCTGCAGTGGCAAAGGGCGTTACCTCTAAGGGTGTTACCTGTGAAATCAAGCATATGATGCTGAATGACCAGGAATCCTACCGCGACCTTAACGGCGGCGTATTCACCTGGGCAACGGAGCAGGTAATCCGTGAAATTTATGCAAGACCATTTGAAGCTGCTCTGAAGGAAGGAAATGCGACCGGTGTTATGGGTTCCTTCAACCGTCTTGGAAATATCAATTCCCAGCTTAATCCGGCTGTGAAAGCGCTGGTTCGTGATGAGTGGGATAACCGGGCGATTTTTGAAACGGACGCATGGCAGGGAACCTATTGCCCGATCGACTTAATGGTTCGTCAGGGAAATAACCAGATCCTTGGTTCCGGTTCGACCCTTCCGGTAGTTGACCTTGAGGTGGGAACCTGGAGCGCAGAGGATAACTGTGTACTGGTTTCTGATGGCGGCGAAGGTACCTTTGCTTCCCAGACACATTACGCGGCGGTTCGTAAGAGCGCGCAGGAAATGCTGTGGAATTACAGCAATGGAAATGCTATCCGCAATGGTTATACGACACTGGATGATGCGGTAATGACCTTTGACGCTCATGTAGTACAGTCTCTGGCAATTAACTTTGAAGGTGTTGACTTTACAGAGGTAAGTCTGGCAGAAGGAGCAGAGCTCCCGGCGGGCTTTACGTTAGAGGGCGGAGTTATCACAGCGGACGGTTCCCAGGACATCTCGGAATTCACGGTAGGCGTTGTTCTCACTGGCATTGATGGCTATATTACGATGGAAGCAAATGTAGATGTGAAGGTAATTGATCCGATTCATGTGTCTTCCACAGAACTGAAAACGGGTGAAGCGGCAGAAATTACGATTGATGTCCCGTCTTATCCGTATCAGGCACTGGTGACGATGCTCGGCAATTATACGAATGGTGTTATCGATAACGATGGAAACGGAGTGCCTTCGGCAACGGCTGAGCTTTTTGGCGGTCCGGTAGAAATTCCGGGTACCGGCGATGCAGTAAGCGGTGATTTCAATATTATTAACTGGTACTGGGTTGACGCAGAGCAGCCTTATGGAGCAAACGGCTATGAAGCAGTGGGACATATCCCGTCCACAAATTCACAGTCCACAGATACCCGTATGATTGAACTGGCGGATATTGCGGCTGGCAATTATTACAAGGCGTTTGAATACGGCTATACGGTATCAGACGAAGATATCGCGAAGCTGGCGGAATACGGTCTTACTTTAGAAAAAGTCATGACGGATTCCGGTTACAGCTATGACGTAAATACCGGTCTGAAGATTTCCGGCACACCGGCTCAGGCGGGAACGGTTGAATTTGGCGTTACCTTAAATCTGCCGCTTTCCCGCGGATTTGGTTCTGCTTTCCCGAATAATATAAATGTTTGCTCACCGGCATTTGTACAGATTCCGACGACCGTAACGCTTACAATCGCTGAGTAACTGTGATACTGGATCTAAAGGTCATGCCTGCATGAAAAACATGACCTTTGGAATCCAAACGTCACAACTGTTTGAAAATCAAGAAAGAAGGAAAAGGTATGAAGAAATTTTTGAAGGCTTTTAGCCGGACTGGTCTGGCGCTTGTAACAGTGCTTTGTATGATGTCGTCTTTTGCGATGGCGGCGGATGAGCTGCCGGGACCGGATACCTCCAAAGAGGTGAAGGAGCTTGAAGTTTATCAGCTTCCGGACAAGACGGTCTATCTTGTAGGAGAAGAATTCAGTGCAGAGGGCGGTATCGTCAAAATTATTTATGAGGATGGCAGCGAAGGCTACATTTCCATGACGGATGAAGCGATTACCATGAAAGCGCCTGCTATGAAAAGCGTAAATACGAAAAATGTGCAGATGAAATATGAAGGAGCAAAGCTGACCTTTAAGGTGGAGGTAGTTGCCGGCATGTGCAATGTGACCTTCATTGCAGAAGGATGCGATGACCAGGTGCAGGAGGTTTCAAAGGGAGATACTGCCAAAGAGCCGGAGGAACCGGCAAGAGACGGATATGTATTTTCCGGATGGTATGCAGACAACGATTATACCCATCTGTATGATTTCAGCGCCGGCGTGCAGGAGGATGAAAATGTTTATGCACTGTGGGTGAAGGATGGAGCAGAGCTTGTCAATGTAACGTTTGATTATGATTACTATGGAACAGCGCTGAGCCAGTACACCTATCCGGTGGAAAGCGGGGCGTGTGTGGCACAGCCCTCCAATACGCCGGAGCGCACAGGCTACAGCTTTGAAAAATGGGTTGGCGAAGATGGAAACGATTTTGATTTCTCCGCTCCGGTTACCGCCGATACCACGATCAAAGCGCAGTGGACAAAGACAGCGACGGATGCGCAGACCTGGGTGTTTGAGGCGGAGGATACTGATCTTTCCGGAAAAATCGGACCGAGTTATTCCGGTTCCGCGCAGGAAGAAAGCATGATTATTTTCAATGACAGTGTGGAAGCAAGCAATGACCGTATGGTAGGTTATCTGTATGAGTCGGGAATTTCACTGGAATTTTATGTGGCTTCCGATATGGATGTGGATGATGCAGAGCTTACGGTCCGCATTGCCGGCGAATATGTCACCATGAGCTATGACAGCAATGACTATCAGGTACTTGTAAACGGCGAAGCTCTGACGTTCCCGCAGGTGACGGTTGAGGCGGATACAGCAACAGCGATTACACCCTGTGATGATCTTATCAAAATCAGCGGGGTCAGCCTGAAGGAAGGCGAAAATCTGATTCAGCTGGTGACAAACAACAACAATGCTGTTTCGGGTACAACCTTTAAGGCAAATGCACCGATTGTTGACTGCATTAAGATCACAACGACTGCAGTGGTAATCTGGGATGAAAATCACGGACTGCCGATGACGGAAAATTACCAGAAGTAATTGTAAAAGGGCATGGCGGCATATGCAAGAGGCGGCAGAATCCGCACGGCATATGCCGCGTGTGATTATGAGAGGTGAAGAAAATGTCTGCAAAGACGAAAAAAATGAAAAAATCGAAAGCGGTACTGGCGTGGGGGATTTCGGCGGTATTGATCGGCAGCGCCCTTGGTGCGGGCAATTACCTTGCCTATCATTCCTTCAGCGGCCTTGCAGATACCGTGTTCGGCGGGGTGCGCCCTGTTTATAATACGGATGTGATATCCATGTATCCGGCAACAAATGCTTCCTCAAAGGAAGAAGCGTTCCAGAATGCGCAGGAGGTGAATCTGCGCGCGGCAGAGGAGGGCTTTGTGCTCCTGAAAAATGAGGCGGAAACATTGCCGCTGCAAAAAGGAGCAAAAATCAGCGTTTTTGGAAAAAACAGCGTAAATCTGTCTTATGGCGGGTCCGGTTCCGGCGGCTTTGATACCAGCAATAACCAGGATCTGTATGACAGTCTGGAGAATGCAGGATTTGATATTAACCAGACGCTTAAAAAATTTTATGAGGACAACGGGGCGTCCGGTCCGGCGCGTTCCGCAAACTCCAGCGACCTGGACAGCGGTGATAATCAGCGCATTGCAACGGCGGAAACGCCCCAGAGCAAGTATACGGATACGGTAAAGGCAAGCTATGATTCTTACAAAGATGCTGCCCTGGTGGTGATTACACGTATAGGAGGCGAAGGCTTTGACCTGCCGCGTTATCAGGGAACGACAGAGGGAGCGGTGAGTGCGGACAGTCATTATCTGGAGCTGGATCAGAATGAACGCGATCTGTTAGCTGCTGTATGTGAGGAAGGCTTTGAGCATGTAGTCGTAGTATTTAACGTGCCTTCCAGCTTTGAGGCAACCTTTTTAAAAGACAGCGCCTATGCTGCTTTTGCGGATAAGATTGACGCAGCCGTATGGATTGGTTTTACCGGCTCCAACGGAATCACGGCGCTGGGAGAGATTTTAAATGGAGAAGTGAATCCCTCCGGACGTCTGGTGGACACCTGGGCGTCTGATTTCACACAGAATCCTTCCTTCCAGAATTTTGGAACCGGGCATACGGACCAGACGACGGATAAATATGATGCCGGTATGTATTATTCTGTTGATTATGAAGAAGGCATTTACGTTGGTTACCGCTATTATGAAACACGCGGGCTGACGGACGGAGAAGAATGGTACGAGGAAAATGTGACGTATCCCTTCGGCTATGGATTAAGCTATACGACGTTTGAGTGGAATGTAGGCGAGGCATCTGCAGACGAATTTGACCTGGAGTCTGTGATTACGGTTCCGGTAACGGTAAAAAATACGGGAGATACGGCGGGTAAGGAAGTGGTCCAGCTTTATGTTTCTGCTCCATATACGGAGGGCGGCATTGAAAAAGCCCATAAGGTGCTGGCAGGATATGCGAAAACATCTCTTCTGCAGCCGGGGGAGAGTGAAACTGTGACGGTTTCCTTTGAACCGTATTCTGCAGCCAGCTATGATTACCGGGATGCAAACGAGAATGGTTTCTGCGGATATGAACTGGAGGCGGGCGAATATACCCTGTATGTATCCCGCAACGCGCATGAGGAAGAGAGCGCGATTACACTGACATTGCCTGAGGATATTCAGATTGGAGAAGATCTGGTGACAGGCAATGAGGTCGTCAACCGCTATACGGGCATAGAGGATAATCTGGACAGCGACTGGCAGCTGGACACTGTGCTTTCCCGTGCAGACTGGGAGGGAACCTGGCCCACAGCACAGACGGACGAAACACATGCCGGAAGCGCAGAGCTGCTTGCCCAGATCGAAGATATTGAAACCAATAATCCGACCGACTTTGAGGAAGAGGATGCGCCCTGGTTCGGAGAGGATGTGATCAGCGTTCTGCGTGATTTGCTGCCGGAAACGCCTGCAGCGGACTATCATGCGATCGTTGATTATGATGATGACCGTTGGGAAGAAATCCTTGATGCCTGCAGTGAAGAGGAGATGCTGGAGCTGATTAACAACGGCGCGTATCACACGAAAGCGCTGGAAACGGTGGGACTGCCCGCCACGATACACGGCGACGGCCCGGCGGGCTTTACCTGCTTTATGAACAGCGAGCAGGTGAACGGTACCTGTCAGTACGTGAGCGAGCCGGTAATGGCGGCGACATGGAATGATGCATTGCTGGAGGAAATCGGAGAAGCAATGGGAGAGGAAGGTATCCTTGGCGATAAAGCAACTTCCCAGCCATATTCCAGCATTTATGCGCCGGGCGTAAATATTCACCGCAGCCCGTTTGGCGGACGCTGCTCAGAATATTATTCCGAGGACCCGTATATTTCCGGTATGATGGCATCCGCACAGATCCGTGGATTGCAGGCAAAGGGTGTCGTTCCCATGCTGAAGCATTTTGCGGCAAATGAGCAGGAGACACACCGTTCCATCGGAGGAGACCTTTCCTGGGTTACGGAGCAGAGCCTTCGCGAAATCTATCTGAAGCCGTTTGAGCTGGCTGTCAAGAATGGAGAAAGCCGCGGTATCATGAGCTCCTTTAACCGCATCGGCGCGCGCTGGACCGGCGGTGACTATCGTCTGCTGACAGAAATCCTGCGCGATGAATGGGGCTTCAGGGGAACTGTTATCTGCGATTTCAATACGATTCCGCAATACATGGTACCGCGTCAGATGTTCTATGCAGGCGGCGACCTTGACCTGGCGACCCTGGAAACCAGTATGTGGACAGATGCCGATACCTCCGAAAATGGCGATGCAATCGTACTGCGAAATGCAACGAAAAATATTTTGTACTCCTTTGTAAATTCAAACGCCATGAATGCGGAAGTAATCGGATATAATCCGCCGCTGTGGCATGGATATCTGCTCTGGCTGGATATCGGCGTGGCTGCGCTGCTGCTTCTGTGGGGCGTACTGGCATTTATTCACCGGGCAAAGCATAATAAAAAGCTGCAGAGTATGACGGCAGATTCATAAACAGCGCCGGAATACAGATTCTGAAAAAAAGTTCCCCGCCCGGCAGAGAGTGAAACCATTCACTGCCGGGCGGGGAGCTTTCCTGTCCCAGCATTCTTCTTTGCGCATCTGTTCCTCCAGACTGCCGGGGCTGCGTCATTCCAGAAGAAAATCCAGAGCGTTTACAATCTTAATGCCGTCCTGTGTCCGGGACAGATTACATTCCAGAGCAATGACAAGCTTTTCGTAATTATCCCGGATTTTACGCAGAGGCGCAAGCTCGCGCTCTCTCGTTTCGGGAGCCGTCATGGATTCGGTAACCTGGATATACTTTTTCTCATCTGTTTTGGTGGCAATAAAGTCGACTTCCTGATTGTCAATTTTGCCGATAGCCACATCATAGCCGCGGCGCAGCAGTTCAAAGTAAATAATATTTTCCAGAATATGTCCGCTGTCGCCGTCACGATAGCCCAGCAGGTAATTGCGCAGACCAATGTCCACAATATAATATTTGCCCAGTGTACGCAGATATTCCTTTCCTTTAATATCAAAGCGTTTGATTTCATAGAAAATATAGGCTTCTGTCAGAGCTTCAATATAAGCCTGGATCGTCTGCACAGCGGGCTTTGTTTTTCGCGTTCCGCCTTCAAGCAGTCCTTCATCAACCAGCGTGTTCCCGATAGAAGTAGCCGAGGTATTATTTCCGATATTGTCTGCCAGAAACAAAATGATTTTCCTCAGCAGGATGGGATCTGTGATGCGCCGCTGTCCTGTTCTCTTGTCCCGTTCCAGAATGTCATTGATTACGGCAGCGGAATATACGCCGTCTAAAGCGGCTGTCACCCGGTCGGTTTCCAGACCGATATCGGCAAGCATGGGCATACCGCCAAATCTGGCGTAAGCGTCGAAAAGCTCTCTGACGTCATAGACCTCACCTTCTTCATCAGTAATGCGTTTCCGGATATCGCCCGCAGGCGATTTCCGCTCTGTCAGTGTATAGCCGTGAAAATCCAGAAACTCTTTAAAGGATAGTGGCAGCACCCGGATTTCTACATATCGTCCGGACAGGTAAGTGGAAAGCTCGGAAGAAAGCAGATAAGCATTGGAACCGGTAATGTAAATGTCGCAGTCAAAGTCTACCCGGAAAGAGTTGACGGCATTTTCCCAGCCCGGCACCTTCTGAACCTCGTCGAAAAAGAGGTACGTCCGTTTATCCGGGCAGATGCGTGCCTTTACATATTCATAAAATCCTCTCGCGTCCATATCCGGAATACTCATGGATTCAAAATTCATTTCGATAATCTGGTCATCTTTTATACCGGTTTCCCGCAAATGCTTCACCATCAGCTTCATCAGACTGGATTTACCGCAGCGACGGATACCGGTCATGACTTTAATCATTTCCGTATCCTGGAATGCAATAAGCCGGTTCAGATAAAGGTCACGTTTTCGCAGCGTTGTTTTTTGCATAAAGATAGCACCACCTTTCATGGAAAATCGTATCATAAATTTCAGAAAAAAACAAGTTTGTAGTATCGATTCTATAAACTTTCTATTTTAAGAAGTTTGTAACATATTGCAGAGGATTGTCGATATATTCCGGTCAATAAGACAGAAAAAATTGTAATTCGTCCAGTTTGGCAGGCGCGCTGCTGTGCTTGATGCAAAAGCTTTGCTTGCCGTAACCTCTGTTTCATGCTAAGATGAAGAAAAGAAGCAGGTGAAAAATCAGGGAAACCGGCAAAACGGTCCGGAGACAGGGACAGGAGCGTGATGATGGCATGGAAATGAGGAAAAAGAAACTCCCCATCGGGATTGAGGATTTTCAGGAAATCCGGACGGAAGGCTTTTACTACGTAGATAAAACGGAAATGATTCGGGAGCTGCTTGAAAACTGGGCGAAGGTGAATCTTTTTACCCGTCCGAGAAGATTTGGCAAATCTTTAAATATGAGTATGCTGAAATATTTTTTCGATTTGAATACGGATAAATCCATTTTTGACGGACTGAAAATTTCGGAGGCGACAGCGCTCTGCGAGGAATATATGGGGAAATTTCCGGTGATTTCCGTATCTTTAAAAGGAATTAACGCGGGGAATTATGAAACTGCGCGGGCTATGGCAGTATGGACGATTAATGAGGAAGCCAGCCGGATGCAGTATCTTCTGGAAAGTGACAGGCTTACGCAGTACGATAAGGAGAAATTCTCAGATCTTTTGAGCCGTAAAATGGACGATGCAACGCTTTTTGGAAGTCTGCGTGAATTATCGGGACTGCTGAGAAAGCATTACGGTCAGAAAGTGGTAATTCTGCTCGATGAATATGATGTTCCGCTGGCAAAAGCGTTCAGCCAGGGATATTATGAGCAGATGATAGTGCTGATCCGCAATCTGTTTGAACAGACGCTGAAAACAAATGAAAATCTGCAGTTCGCGGTGCTGACTGGCTGTATGCGGATTTCAAAAGAAAGTATCTTTACCGGGCTGAATAATCTGCGGGTGCTGTCCATAGCAGATGTGCGGTTTGATGAATATTTTGGGTTCACAGATGCAGAAGTGAGGGAATTGTTAGACTATTACGGATTATCCGGAAGCTATGAGGCGGCAAAAGAGTGGTATGACGGATATCAGTTCGGAGATGTGGGCGTATATTGCCCTTGGGATGTGCTCAATTATTGTGATTCGCTGAGGGCGGATTCTGAGGCGCAGCCTCAGAATTACTGGTCAAATACCAGCAGCAATGATGCGGTAAAGCGATTCATCCAGCAGGCGGATATGGAACCGACAAAGCAGGAGATTGAACGGCTGATTGCCGGAGAGACAATCAAAAAGGAGATTCATCAGGAGCTGACCTATCAGGATATGTACAGCTCGATTGAGAATCTGTGGAGCGTCCTCTTTACGACAGGATATCTTACCCAGAGGGGAAAACCGGAAAAGAAGCTTTTCAGCCTTGCCATTCCCAATATGGAAATCCGTGAAATCTTTACAGAACAGATTATGACGCTTTTTAAAGAGGATATCCGGAAAAACAGGGAGACGGTGGACGATTTCTGCCGTGCGCTGCAGGAAGGAAATGCGGAAGAAGTGGAAAAGCAGTTTTCGCAGTTCTTAAAAAAGACAATCAGCATCCGCGATACCTTCGTAAAAAAGCAATTAAAAGAAAACTTCTATCATGGTATTTTACTTGGAATCCTTGGCAGCTATCATGCCTGGATTGTATCCTCAAACCGGGAAGCGGGAGACGGCTACAGCGATATTCTGCTTTACATGGACGAGGAAGAGCTGGGCATTGTAATTGAAGTAAAATACGCCCAAAACGGCAGGCTGGAGGAGGGCTGCCGGGAAGCACTCGAACAGATAGAAGCGAACCGGTATGAAGAAGCGCTTAGGGAAGAAGGCGCAGAGCATATCTTAAAATATGGAATTGCCTGCTATAAAAAGCGCTGCCGGGTCATACTTGCGAATGAGGCTGAATAAAAATTTTTGGAGATTGTCTTGCGGTTTTTGCTGATTTCACATATAATGAAAGTGAGTCGAAAGATGAAGATATGGTGCAGGGTAGCACCTTAAAAAGAAATCCCGGAAGAAGTAGCCCTCGTCGCAAGACGAGGGCTGATTCTATACGTCAACATCAAATGATAGATAAGGTGTAGGTATGAATTTGAAAAAAAGATTAATTGCAAGATACCGGTCTATGGAACTGGCCAAAAAGATACTTGCCATTTTGTTGTCTATTTCTTTGCTGCAGATCGGAATGATTTTGTTGATTGCATACCACTTAAGTGCAACAATTATTACAGAACAGGCAAGGGAATTGATTGATGAAAATCTTGGACAAAGTGCAGGAAGCATCCAGGCTGCGTTTGAACGATATGATAGTATTATACAGGAAATATATACAAACACTTCCTATGTGGAGGATTTAGATATTATTAATTCGTGGGATGGAGAAGAATATTATTTGTCAATGCACTCCCTGGGCAGCAAGATGCAGGACCTGATTTATTTGAATGATGATATTCTCGGGATTGCACTTGTGGGAAAATACGGAGATGAATGCTTTTATGATAATATTACACATTCCGGGCAGGAAAGCCTGTGCTTTGATGATGAGACGCTTCATCATACGCTGGCAAAACAGGCAATGGAACAGAAGGACAGTGTATACTCCGGATTGCTGACCAGGGAGGACAGCCGGTATGGTACGCACTCCTTTTTTTATATCGCGCATCAGCTAACAGATTTTAATAACTATGAAAAAGGGGCAGTTGGGTGTGTGCTTCTGTGTATTGACGAAAGTAAATTCCGAAAAGCATACAGCCAGGGGATGGAAGAAAATAATCTCTCTTTCGTAGTAGACAGTTACGGAAATATCGTATCTATTTACCAGGAGGGATATAGCGGAGTTAATATTTTTGGAGAGCCACTTACGGAACCGCTGGACAAGGAGAGTCTGGATGAGCTTGAACATCAGGCATCGTTGTTTGCAGAGGGAATATCGTATTTCCATGCCAGAAATCTGGATACGAATGCGGTAAGCATTTTGGACGGAGAGTTCTATATCGTTAATATTCAGGATCTGGATTATTCACTGCAAAGATTGCGGTATTTGTTAATTATGATATGTCTGGTTGCGGCGCTGGTGGGCGTCATCTGTTTTGTGCTTGTGTTTTACATGTCGATTGATATAGATAAATCCGTAAAGAAAATATTAAATGCGATGAACGAGGCGAACAGGGGTAATTTGGACAGTAAGATCGAAATAGAGGGAAATGATGAGTTTTCGAAAATATCACAGCATTTTAATGTGATGCTTTCAGAGATTAAGAAATCGAATGAGCAGGAGCGGGAATCTCTTGTGCGGGAGAAAAATGCAGAGATCCGTTCTCTGGAGGCGCAGATCAATCCTCATTTTCTTTATAATACGCTGGATACAATTAACTGGCTTGCAATTGAAGAACAGCAGTTCCAGATCAGTCAGATGGTGACAAAGCTGGCGCAAATACTGCGGTATACAATTTATAACAGCAACGAAATTGTGTCTATAGAAACGGAACTGGAATATTTGAAAAAATATATTTATTTGCAGCAACAGCGTTTTGAGTATAGCTTTGACTGTACAATGGATCTGGAGGAACGTGCACTCGGGCACAGAATACATAAACTTTTACTGCAGCCGCTGGTAGAAAATGCGATTATTCATGGCTTTTCCGGTTTGGATCATCAGGGAGAAATCAGAATAGCAGTGCAGTATCTGGAAGAAGGGAAAGTTTTCATTGAGGTCAGCGACAATGGTGTCGGAATGGACGAAGAGCAGATTGAAAAATTGAATCATTATGATTACCGAAAGGATAAAATCGAAACAAGTATCGGCATTCGGAATGTGATTACGAGAGTGAAACTGTACTATGGTGAACAGGGGGATATCCGATTTTGTTCTGATGAAGCAGGGACATCCATACAGATTATAATCCCGGCAGAGTAGGAGGAAAAGTAAAGTTATGAGAATTGTTCTGGCAGAGGATGAAAAGAAAACAAGAAATGGGATTCTTCATATGATTCAGCAGTATACGGCACATAAAGTTGTAGGGGTTGCGGAAAATGGGGAAGAAGGGTATGAGATTGTCAGAAGAGAGAAACCGGACTTGCTGATCAGCGATATAAAAATGCCGGTGTTGGACGGTCTTGAAATGCTGGAAAAACTTCATAAAGAAAAATTGCAGGTAAATACCATTTTACTGACAGGTTATTCAGATTTTGAATATGCAAGAAGAGCGCTGAAATTTCAGGTGTTGGATTATTTATTGAAGCCGCTGGATGCGGAAGAATTTTTAAAAAATCTGGATGCGGTTGAGGCCCGTATTTCTAATATTCGCAGTTCACATGTGTCGGTAGAGCAGCTGCTGGCGAATTATCTCGCGAATAAAGGAGAGAAGGCGACAGATGAGCAGTTGTTGAGTGAACGCCTTCATGTAAATGAAAAAACAGAAATTACACTGTTTTTGATATCGCCCCGTAAGATTTTTGCAGAGCATATCAAAGAGTATGGGCGGTGCCTGGAAGAATTGATGAGAAGCTTATGTATTGAAAATGCGCATATTTTTCAGATCCCGGGTGAAAAACAGATTATGGCGCTAATTGTTGGTACTGAAAAAAACAAAAGTCTGAAAAACAGATTTTCTATGCGGGTACTTCCGGAGCTGGAAGAAATCGGGGGTTGTACATGTGTATATCAGCGCATTTATGGGATCAAAAGCCTGGTAGACGCTGTGGCATGCATGAATGAAATGCGGCCCTTTGCGTTTTCTCTGCCGGAGCACACAATTATCGACCGGGAAAGCGTGGAGTCTGTTAAATACAGTGAACTGGCATATCCGCAGAGTCTGGAAAACGTAATTATCCGGGAAATGAGGAGCGGTCACCGGGAGAAAATAGATGTATTTGGAAAAAGTTTTATCGAAGAAATCATTAACAGTGAGGCGGAACCAGATGTAATGAAGGAGTATGCGATCCGTCTGATTGCCAATGTCCTGCATGTAGCAAAAGAGATGAAAGAGTATTTTGCGCAGGAAGAGAATATTAAATATTTTGTGGAAGCGGTGATTTCCAGCGAGACAAGAGGAGAAGTGCGTTATCAGCTGGAAAAGTTTTTCCATACTATTGTGCGGGAACAAAAACAGGAGCTTGAGGTTGAAAATGGAATTGTTATGAATGCGATTTCGTATATAAGAGAGCACTACAGCGAAGAAATCGCGCTTTCTGATCTGGCAAGAATCTGTCGCGTGACGCCGGAATACCTCAGTAAAATTTTTTATAATGAGACTGGAATTAATTTCAGCCACTTTCTTCAGAATTTCCGGATCAGTATTGCGAAGCGCATGTTGCTTACGGAAAACTGTAAGGTATACGAAGTGGCAGAAGCGGTTGGATTTCACGATCAAAAATATTTTGTAAAGATATTTAAAAAATTATGTGGAGTGACACCGTCGGAATACAGGAGGGAATACAAAACGTGAAAATAAAGGGAATCTTTTTTCTGCTGATATCGGGGCTGCTTGCGGCTCTTATTCTTGTATATCTGACCTTTCAGAGCGGGAACGGCAATCGGTACGAACGAACAGAAAATAGTACAAGCGTTATCCGGATACTTGCATCTTATGAGATGAAGAGCGAACAGGAGCTGTTAAATAGTATTGCAGAGCAATATGAGCGGCAATGTGATGGAGTAGATGTGCAGTTTCAATGGATTGACCGTGAAAATCTGAAAAAAGAAGTTTGTCTCAGCGTGGATGCAGGAAAACAGCTTGACCTTGTGATATGCAGTAATAGAGAAGTGACCGGACTGATGGATATGGAAGTGCTGCAGGAGGTTCCGGAAGCGCTTGCTGACCAGGAGTTTCGGGAAACCCTGCTGTATCCGGAATTATGGAAAGAGTTCAGTGATGAGGGCAAATATTATGGAATTCCATTTACACTGGATCCATATGTATTGTTCTGTAATACAGTCTATTTTGAAAGAAAACAAAGCGCATATCCGCAGACCTGGGAAGAACTGCTGGATATCTGCGAAAAAACAGGCGAGACAGGAATATCCGGTCTGGGGTTTGGCGTGAAAAGGACAGGGGATGCAGCCGATTTATTCGATGCCATACTATATACTTTTGACGGAAATTATTATGCGCTGGATTCGGAAGGCGGAAAGAATACGCTGGAATTACTGGATATATTAAAGAAACGCGGGTGTATAAATAAAAATGTGGTTAATTGCACACCAACGGATGCCGCATATGAGTTTGCTGAAAGAAAAATGCTGATGCTGTTGGCTCCGCTTAGTATCCGGGGCTGTCTGGAAACAAAAATGGAGAGTACAGAATTTCGCATTTATCCTATACCGGAAGGTGTAAAAACCGGACATGCTGTAACCGGGAATGCAATTGGTATTTTAAAAACTGCCGGCACACAGGCTTCCGATTTTCTGCAGTTCTTATTTGAAGAGAATAACCGCAGAGAAATTATAGAAAAAACCGGTACTCTGCCATTATATTTGTCGGAAGCAGAAATTTCACTTTCAGATGATGTACAGATTCTGGATGATATATTCAGAGAAAAAGGAAGTGTTCCGGGAAGTAATTCTAATTGGTTTGAAGTCAGCAGCATTCTGGCAGCTTACCAGTATAATATTCTGGTTAAGCGGAATGTGAATGCAGACAGTCTTCTTTCCGGTCTTCAGGATGATGTGCGTGTTGCAATTATGCGTTGAGTTTAAAATAGTATCCTTTTTTTAAAATAGTAGAATATACAGACAGGATACAGTTTTGCTACAATGATGTCACCATAAAAACAAAGGAGAAGAGAGATTATGAAACGTAAATTAATGAGTGCCCTTCTGACAACAGCAATGGTTTCCGGCATATTTGCGGCCGTTTCTGTTACTGTTTCAGCAGAAGGCGAAAAACAGAAACTGACAGTGACTTTTAAGGATGACGGACAGGGGGAGAATCATCCGTGGTATGTATGGATTAACAGTACATACGAGAACTGGGAGCTGAAAGATCAGTATGAACTGGAGATTGCTCCGATTACAGGTTCCGAGTCGGATTATTACACAAAGGTAGCTTTGCAGCTTGCAGACGCAAATACCTGCCCGGATGTTGTATTTGAAGATACTTTCCAGCTTCCAAATGATGTAAGTGCAGGATACCTCGCAAATCTGGATTCTTATCTTGCAGATTATGAAGCGTGGAACGACGGCACTTATTATGATTCAATGAAAGCAGGTTCTATTGCAGCAGATGGCTCTGTATATGGCGTACCGTTCTGCACCGATACAAGAGGTATTTGGTACAATAAGGAAATCTTTAAGCAGGCGGGGCTCCCGGAAGAGTGGCAGCCGGAGAACTGGCAGGATATTCTGGATGCATGCGCTGCAATTAAGGAAAATGTTCCGGATGTGATTCCTTTCTGGTGCAATTCCGGTGTTGCAACAGGAGAGGCAACTTCCATGCAGACCTATGAGATGCTGCTTTACGGAACAGGAGAAAAGCTGGTTGATGATGACGGAAAATGGATTGTAAAGAGCCAGGCGATTCAGGATGTCCTTCAGTTCATCAGCGATATTTATACAAACGGCTATGGACCATCACTTTCACTGGTACTGAACGGACAGGCTACCAATACAGCAAGAAGAGAATATCTTCCGCAGCAGAAACTTGCAATCCTGATGGACGGTGCATGGATCAGCTCGAACTGGACAGAGAATGGCGCTGCTCCGTGGGCAGATTATCAGAGCATTATGGGATTTGCAGCAATGCCGAAGCAGAACGGAGGCGGGACAGTAACAATGTCCGGTGGATGGACACTTTCTGTACCGGAAGCTTCTGATGAAAAAGATGCAGCGTTTTCCTTCATTAAAGAAATGATGGAGCCGCCTGTATATACACAATCTGTGATCGCTCAGGGGAACATCGTTACAAGAGCAGATGCAGCGGAAGATGAAGAATACAATGCACAGCCGTTTAAGGCAGAAGGTACAGCGCTTCTGGAAGGTGCTTTCTTCAGACCACAGAATGAACAGTATTCTGTTGTAACAACTTATATTCAATCTATGGTTGAGTCGGTTGTATCCGGCGGAACACCGGAAGATGCAATGGCTCAGTACGCTTCTGATGTAACACGTACAGTTGGAGAAGAAAACGTAGTAGAAAAATAAGTTCGTCTATGCGTGGAGCGGCAGTTTTCGGACTGCCCTCCACATTTTTTATGAAAGGATAAGGACTATGCTTGTGAAACAAAAATCAGGGATTGTCGATGAATTGAAGAAATCCGTTTTATTGCTTCCGGCCGTCATTGTGCTGTTATGCTTCTTTGTGATTCCGATCATACTGACAATCTATTATTCATTTACGAATCTTGCACTGAGCGGGTCAAACGCCCAGAACCTGCAATTTGTTGGATTGGCAAACTATAAAAGAATGTTTACAGACCCCAGTACAATTACCAGTATTAAAAATACGCTGATTTTTCTGGTGGGAAGTCTGGCGGGACAGACGATACTGGGATTTCTGATTGCTTATTTTATGAAACAGAAATCAAGAGCTTTCCGGAGTGTTGTCGGACCATGTTTCCTTGTCGGATGGGTTATGCCGGAAATCGTTGTGTCATTGTGCTTTATGGCGTTTTTTAAAGAGAACGGGACGTTGAATGCGGTTCTCGGAGTAGTTGGAATCCGAAATATTTCGTGGTTATATGAGCATCCGATGCTCTCCGTTATTATTGCCAATGTCTGGCATGGCATGGCATTTTCTATGCTGAATTTCCAGTCTGCGCTGGATAATGTTTCTGGTGATATTGAAGAAGCTGCAAGAGTGGATGGTGCGAACCGGCTTCAGGTACTTGGATTCATCACAATACCATGTATCAAGGATACGATTGCTACGAATATCATGTTGAATACACTTTCTACCCTGGGAGTATACGGTCTGATTTATGCGATGACCGGAGGCGGTCCGGCAAATAAAACAACGACGCTGCCGATTTATATGTATAATCAGGGCTTAAAAGGTATGCAGCTTGGATTCGGTACCGCGATTGGTATGCTGATTCTGTTTGTTGGCGTTATCTGCAGTATTATTTATACAAAGCTGCTGCGTACGGAAGATTAGGAGGGATATTATGGACAAAACAAGAGTGAACCGATTACATTATATTGTTTTATCTTTTATGGCGCTTACCTTCCTGCTTCCGCTGGTCTGGCTCGTAATTGCCTCATTTGACCCAAATGCGAGTGATGCATTGAAAATTCCGGCATCTGTAACACTGGGAAATTATATAAGTGTTATTACCAATACGGATAATTTAAGAGCATACGGTATTGGCTTTATTATTTCTTTTGCAGAATCCTTTCTGGTAGTGGTTCTGGCGGCATTAGCGGCATATCCGCTTTCAAGATACCGTCTGAGCTATAAAAAGGTGTTTATGAATGTGATTCTGTTTATGACAGCGCTTCCAATGATTGCCGTTATCGTACCGGTGTACAAAATGTATCTGAACCTTGGCATGCTGGACAGTCTCTGGGGCGTCATTTTGTATCTGGCAGCTTCCTCGCTTCCATATGGGATCTGGCTGATGAAGAACTTTATGGATGCAGTTCCGGCAGAATTGGAGGAGGCTGCGAGGGTTGATGGAGCAACAACAATGAAATCTATTACAAAAGTTGTTCTCCCATTGATGTTTCCGGGAATCTGCACGGTATTTATCTACACATTTTCTAAGAGCTGGGGCAACTTTTTCGTTCCGTTTATTTTGCTCAGTTCCATTGATAAATTGCCGGCATCTGTGAAACTGTATCAGTTCTTCGGACAGTATGGACTGATTGACTATGGTCCGCTGGCAGCATATTCCATTATTTATACACTGCCTTCTATTTTATTGTACGTTCTCTCACAGAACTATATGTCTAAGGGCTTTAGTCTGTCAGGAGCGGCGAAGGGATAAAGGAGATATAGAATGAATCAGATAGATGCTTTTGAACTGGAGCGAATCAGTCAGGCAATATCCGATCTGAAAGCTTGTACGATTTCGCATGTTATCATTCCGGAAAAAATAAAATATCGTGCAGGGAAGATGGAGCCGGAACGGGAGAAAGAACTCGTCGATTTTTATCCGTTTGACAGTTGGGGAGGATTTGATGAGTACGGGTGGTTCCGCTGTGAATTCACTGTTCCGGAAATTTATGAGGGACGTTCACTGTGGGTTGAAATATCGCAGGATAAGCGCGACTGGTACGCCCAGAATCCTCAGTTCCTGCTCTGGTGTAATGGAGAGCCAGTGCAGGGCATGGATATTTATCACGAAGAGTGCATGCTGCGGGAATGTGCCAGAGCAGGAGAAACTCTGTGCCTTGATTTTGATGCATGGTCCGGCATGTCGATCAGAGACAGAAGCTGGAGTGATAAGGAAAACAGAAAGGGAATGTTTTCAATCCGTTTTTATTCCGTAGAACCACTGATAAATAAGCTTTATTATGATTTAAAAACCCCCTATGAAGCAGCAAAATATGTGGGACGTGAGAGCGATGCGGGGCTGAAAATCGTGGATGCGCTGACAGCGGCAGTGAATGCGATTGATATGCGTCAGCCGGGAAGTAGGCAGTTTTTTGCGTCCGCAGAGTGTGCGGAGAAAATTCTGCAGGAAATGCTGTATGCGGATGGAGAATCGCTGAATGCCATCGCAGCAAGCATTGGACACACGCATATCGATGTAGCATGGATGTGGCAGTTTTCACATACACGGATGAAAACACAGAGAAGTTTTGATACGGCTTTAAAGCTTCTGGAAGAATATCCGGAATACGTGTTTATGTCATCACAGCCGCAGCTTTACGAATATCTGAAAGAAGCGCAGCCGGAGCAATTTGAAAAGGTGAGAGCGTATGTGAAAGCAGGACGATGGGAGCCGGAGGGTGGTATGTGGGTGGAAGCAGACTGCAATCTGACCTCCGGAGAGAGTCTGATTCGCCAGTTCTTAGAAGGAAAAAGGTATTTCCGGGAAGAATTTGGATCAGATAATAAGGTTTTGTGGCTGCCGGATGTTTTTGGATATTCGGCGGCGCTTCCGCAGATCTGTAAAAAATGCGGGATAGATTATTTCATGACCACGAAAATCAGCTGGAATGAGGTGGATAAAATTCCGTTTGACACATTTTTGTGGAAGGGAATCGACGGTACGGAGATTCTGACACATTTTGCCCCGGCAAAGCAGTTCGATGCTGTGAATTATAATCCATTTGGCTTTGCAAGAAGTCCGCATATTACGACCTATAATGGAGTGTTGGAACCGGATTACGTAATGGGCGGATGGAAGCGCTACAGTCAGAAAGCGCTGAATACGGAATTTTTACTGCCATATGGATACGGAGACGGCGGCGGCGGTACAACCAGGGAAATGATTGAAAAAGGAAGGCGCATGGAGCGCGGTATTCCCGGTTGTCCGAAAGTAAAGTTTTCTACTGTTCTGCAGTTTTTTAAGGAGCTGGAGGATCAGGTGATAAACGAGAAAAAGCTGCCGGTATGGAACGGGGAACTTTATCTGGAATTCCACAGAGGCACATATACGACGGCCGGAATTATAAAGCGGCTGAACCGAAAAGCAGAAAATCTTCTGCAGTGTGCAGAATTTTTGATGTCGGCAGCGGAATACAGTCAGAAAGGATATTGTTGGGATAAACAGGAATGGAGAAAAGCGATTCGTGCATTTTTGACCAATCAATTTCACGATATTTTACCGGGTTCCTCGATCACGGCAGTATACGACGATGTGAAAGGTATTTACAGGGAGATATTCCAGGTATTCCGGAAAAATGCGGAGGATGCACTGGAAGGGCTGATGCAGGAGGTTCCGGAAGGAAAACTGGCAGTGATCAATACACTTGGCTTTTCCAGAAACGGAAAACTGGAATTTTCCTGTCAGTCGAAAGCGCCGGTTCTTAGATTAAACGGAGAGGATGGAACGTCGTTCTATGCGCAGAACGCAGGGCAAAACTCTTATGTGACCAGTATCAGGAATGTACCGGCGGGAAGTATCAGTCTATTTGATGTGCAGGAAGTGCAGAATGAGACGGAAAATCCATGGAAATGGGATGGAGAGACTATCGAAAATGCGTATATCCGTGTAAAATTTGCAAATGACGGAACCCTGGAATCTATATTCGATAAGGAAGAACAGCGGGAGGTTTTATCTGCGCCTGCTAATGTGCTGGAAACATATGAAGACAGACCGTATCAGTATGACGCGTGGGAGCTGAGTCCGTATTACCGGGAAAAGATGTATTGCTGCAGCGATCTTACTTCCTCGGAGCTGGTTGAGATGGGTCCGGTCAGAGCATGCGTCCGCCAGAAGAGAAAGTATTTATCCTCTGAAATTTGTCAGGATATCTATTTTTATAGTGACAGTAAAAGAATTGACTTTCACACAATTATAGAATGGAGAGAAAGCCACATTTTGCTGAAAGCAGCATTTCCGGCAGATGTTCTGGCAGACCAGGCTACTTATGAGATTCAGTTCGGTACGGTGCAGAGACCAACGCATACGAACACTTCCTGGGATGCAGAAAAATTTGAGACATGTGCACAGCGGTTTGCAGACTTATCGGAGCCGGACTACGGCGCAGCGCTGCTGAATGACTGTAAATACGGATACGATATTCATGATGGTGTGATTCGTTTAACGCTTCTGCGCTCACCGTCTTTCCCGAATGATATTGATAAGGGAATTCACGAATTTACGTATTCATTTATGCCGCATAAAGGGGATTACCGCAGGGCGGAAATTCAGAAGGAGGCGTACGATCTGAACCGGCCGCTTATCAGCGCATGGGGAAGCGGAAAAGAAGCAAAGAAAGCAAAGAAGCCTGCTTACCAGGCGCCGATGGTTTGTGATTGCCCCGGAGTATTTATGGAAACATTGAAACCGGCGGAGGACGGTGACGGGCTGATCGCGAGATGCTATGAAGGCTTTGGATGCAGGCAGCACGCAGATATGAGAGTCATACCGGGGTGGTGTGTAACAGAGTGCAACATGCTGGAGGAAGAACTTGAGGGGGAAAAAGGAAAGAGGAAGAATTTTTCCTGTATGTTCAGACCATTTGAAATCAAGACGTTTAGAATAACACCTGTGGAGGAAGAAAAATGAAACAGATTAAGCTGGTAAAGCCGTGGGAGATTATCATGGAAGAAGGGGAAATGCCGGTACCGAAAGAAGGAGAGGCGTTGATAAAGGTAAGATCTGCCGGCATCTGCGGTTCAGATATTGGAGCTTTTCGGGGAACGAACGGACTGGTAAGCTATCCAAGAATTATCGGACACGAGATTGCGGGAGAAATTGTTTCTATCCCGCAAAATGAAAAGGGGCTGAAGGCAGGTGATAAGGTAATTCTTGATCCTTATCTGTACTGTGGAAAATGCTATCCGTGCAGCATTGGGAGAACAAACTGCTGCACAGATTTAAAGGTGCTTGGAGTACATGTAGATGGAGGGTTTGCAGAATATTTTACGCATCCCGCCGATATGCTGGTTCCGGTACCGTCGGATATGCCGTGGGAATTAATTCCACTTGCAGAACCGGTTACGATCTCGCTTCACGGAATTCATCGTGCAAAATTAAAGGCAGGCGAACACATTGCAATAAGCGGGGCAGGACCGATCGGTCTTCTCGCGGCAATGATAGCGCTCCATTATGGCGCGCAGCCGATTATGATTGATCCGGTGGATGAAAGACTGGAAAAAGCAAGAGAGCTGGGAGTAAATTATACGGTAAATCCGGCAAAGGAAAACCTTCTGGAAAAAGTGAAGGAGTATACGAATGGCAGAGGACCGGAAGCGGTGATGGAAGCATCCGGGGCACAGTCTGCTGTCCGCAGTGCAATCGATATGGTATCCAACGCCGGAAGAGTGATTCTTACCGGCTGGCCCAAAGCAGCAACGGAACTGGACACTGCAATGTTTACGAAAAAAGAACTGGATATCCGTGGAGCGAGGACAAGCGCCGGAGAATTTGAAGAAGCGATTGATTTGATTTATAACAATAAAATCAATGCGAAGGCAATTCTTACGAAGGTAATATCTATAGAAGAGGTGCCGGAAACGGTAATAGATATAGAAAAAAATCCGGGCAGTTATTTAAAGGTAAATGTCTTAATGCAGTGAAAATACTGCTCTTGAAAAAAGCTCCCCGCTTTGCAGTGAGTTGAAAGCATTCACTGCCGGGCGGGGAAATTTTAATCGTCCTGCCTGCCGGGCGCACTGCTGTAACGCAAAAGCTTTGATACTCCGGGAAGTAAACGGGTATGATAAGGAGTACTATTTCTGGGACAGAAAAATGTTACAATCTCGCCTGAAAAAGTGAGAAAAACGTTACAAACAGCTGTTTGAGGTGGATCTGAGCGCACTTCCGTAGATAAAATTGAGCCGTCCGGTTAATCCGGGCGGCTCAGACATTTCTAGCTATAAATCAGAATACAAACATTTTCTTCCATTTCGTTATAAATCGCAGCCGCTACATCGAGCGGAAGATTGATGCAGCCGTGGGAGCCGTTTGTCTGGTATACGGTTCCGCCGAAGCTGTACTGCCAGGTGGCGTCGTGCAGTCCCTGACCGTCATCGAACGGCATCCAGTACTGCACCTCAACGTCCCAGGTTTCGCCTGGGCCTTCTCCCTGTCCGACAAGGTTTGCCGGGCTTTGCTTGTAGGGAATGGTAAATACTCCCTCGTGTGTGGCGCGCTCCTCTGTGGGCAGACCGGAGACGATCGGGCTTTCGACCACCAGACTGCCATACTTGTAGAACCAAAGATACTGATTGCTGAGATCCACTTCAACATAGGTGCCGTTCAGATCGTCCTTGCCGTTGCGGTTGTAGCCCTCATGATAGTAAATTGGTTCGCGCGTGGTGGCGGTGTTGGCTTCAATATCAGCTATCAGCTGCGCTGCTTCCTGGTCGATATCTATTTCATAGCCGTAGCTGTTGTACTCGATGGTCATGGTGCCGCGGTTGGTGCTCTCAAAGGTGCGCGGCAGGCTGTAGGTGTCGTACTCTGCCGCCAGCGCGTACACATAATTGTACACCGCTTCCGTGTCGATCGGATTGTCCGGCTGATCCGGCAGAATCCAGTCGCGGATCGTATTCCAGTCGAGCACCTCCGTCACCTCGCCGAACGTATAGGTGATCTCGGCATTGCAGTATCGCTGGTAAAGCGCGATGGTGTCTGCAAGGTCCGGATCATCCTGGGTGATCGCGGGCACGTAGTAAATACTCTCCGGGATTTCCACGGTAACGGTAGTGTCTGCAGAGCCGTCGGAGAGCTGTTTGTCGATTGCTTCTTTTACAAGAGCCTGCAGGTCGCTGTCCGCGAAGTCCGTTCCGTAGACCTCCGGCTGAATCACAAAATTGCCGTCCTGTTCCACAAGCGTGGCGTCCGTCGTGGCAACGCGCGGCTTTGTGAGGCTGTCCGCGCAGACCGCAGAGGAAAATGCAGTCTCATCCACCGTAAAGGGGACGCGGGCTCCGTAACGGTCGCCGAAAAGAAGTCCGGGGTACACAAATGTGCTCTGCCGGTCGATCAGCTCTTCGACTGCACTGAGAAGCGCCTGCTCGTCCACTGCATAGCCGATCTCGTCGAACGGGATATTCAGAACCGTCTCCCCCTGCTCATCAATGCGGAGGGTAAGTTCGTTGTAGGGCTTCTTCAGATATTCCACGGCTTCCGCAGCGGTCATGCCGGATACGGAGTAGCCGTTCAGGGTCGTGTGGTGATAGAAACGACCATCCATCAGTTTTACATATAATAAATCAACGGCAGTAACCGCGGCGACCACCGCAGTGAAAATAAGCGCTTTTTTTCGGAAAGCACGTTTTTTTTCCTGTCGCTGCCGGTTTATGCGTTTTCGTCTGTTGCGTCTCATAAAAATCTCCTTGTCATAATAAAAATATAGCCTGTTCTTATATCCTACACCGTTGCTATGAAAATGTCGACAGGAAACAGATATTTTTACAGTATTTTTACAAAAAAGTGTAGACGGCTGTGCAAAATCCCAAAGGGAGCGGAGTGGACGCTTGATAAACAGGGCAGTTTATGGTACGATTAGAGCAGAAAAAGGAGCGCAGATATCCATCTGCATGGGAGCATCAGTGCTCGATCGGGAGACTGAAAAGATAGCGGATCATATACGAAGCATAAAGGAGAGAGAAGACGATGGGAGATGTTTTGGTAATTGGGATCGCGGGTGGTTCCGGGAGCGGGAAAACGACGCTGACAAACCAGATCGCGGCGCAGCTGAAGGAGAGCGTGACAGTCATCAAGCATGATGACTACTACAAAGCGCACGACGAGATGACGTATGAGGAGCGCTGCAGGCTGAATTATGATCATCCGAACGCATTCGACACGGAGCTGATGATCGAGCACTTAAAGCTGCTGCGGCAGGGCAGATCGGTGGAGTGCCCGGTCTACGACTATACGGTGCACAACCGCAGCAAGGATACTGTGATCATCAATCCCGGACAGGTAATTATTGTCGAGGGAATTCTGATTTTTGAAAACAAGGCACTCTGCGAGCTGATGGATATCCGTATTTTTGTGGACACCGATGCCGACCTGCGCATCATCCGCAGGATCCAGCGGGACGTAATGGAGCGGGCCCGCAGCCTTGATTCCGTCATCAGCCAGTATCTGCACACGGTCAAGCCGATGCATGAGCAGTTTGTGGAGCCGAGCAAGAAAAACGCAAACATCATCGTGCCGGAGGGCGGGTACAATCAGGTCGCGATGGAAATGATCCGCAACCACATTTTAAATCATCTGGAGAAATAGTAGGAAGGGAGAAAAAACGATGCAGACATACGTATTGGAAAATGAGCAGTTAAAGGTGACGATCCGCAGCAAAAGCGCGGAGCTGATTTCGATTATAAAAAAGGAAAACGGGGCAGAATATCTCTGGAACGGCGACAGCCGCTACTGGGGCTGGACATCCCCGGTGCTGTTTCCGTTTGTGGGCGGTCTGCGGGACAAAAAATATACGTATCAGGGTAACACCTACACGATGAACCAGCACGGCTTCGCCAGAAATCAGGAGTTCGACCTGCTTTCGCAGACGGAGGAGGAAATCTGGTTTGCATTCTCAGCGACGAGGGAGACGAAGGAAAATTATCCGTTCGACTTTTGCCTGAAAATTGGCTACCGTCTGGAGGGCAGTAAAATTTCGGTGCTCTGGAAGGTGGAAAATACAGATGAAAAGACACTGTATTTCTCTATCGGCGCACATCCGGCATTTATGTGCCCGCTAAACGGAGCGGGAGAGCAGACCGATTATTATATGGGCTTTGAAACCGATAAGGAGGAGCTCAGGTATCGTCTGATCGATCTGAGCTGTAATCTGATCGACCCGAAGGAGTATCCTATGACACTGGAGAACGGGCTGCACAAAATTGAGAAGGATCGATTCGACCTGGATGCGCTCGTGATCGAGCATCACCAGACCGGAAAAATGTGGCTGGCAGGACCGGACAAGAGGCCGTATGTGAGTGTGGAATTTGATGCGCCGCTCTTTGGCGTATGGTCCCCGGCGGGCAAAAACGCGCCGTTCATATGCATCGAGCCCTGGTATGGCAGAAGCGACAGCACCGAATTTTACGGAACACTGGAAGAACGGGAATATGGAAATACGGCAGAGCCGGGCGAAGTATTTGAGCGTTCCTATACGATTACCATCTGTTAAATAAAATGAGCGGGGATTTTGATGAAGGAGTACGGACTATTTGATATTATCGGACCGCGGATGATCGGACCGTCCAGCTCCCACACTGCCGGAGCCGCAAGGCTCGGGCGCGTGGCGTACCGTCTGTCCGGCGGCAGAGTGAAGCGGGCAAGGGTGACGCTGTACGGATCCTTTTCCGATACCGGCAGGGGACACGGCACGGATCGGGCGATCGTCGCCGGGCTTCTCGGAATGGAGCCGGATGACAGCCGGATACGAAATGCGCTTGTGCTGGCGCGGGAGCAGGGAAAGGATATTTCCCTGGAATTTTCCGGTCAGAGCATGAAGCACCCGAATACCGCCAGAATCATCGTTGAGGACGAAAACGGTCATGTGATCAATATGGTGGGAGCCTCCGTGGGCGGAGGGAATATTGAGATACAGGAAATTAATGGCATGGAGGTATCCTTTGGCTGCGAATATCCGACCATTCTGATCTTCCACCGGGATATGCCGGGCGTGATCAGCCAGGTGACAGGGATGCTGGCGCAGAAGGGAATCAATATTGCCTTTATGCGCTGCTTCCGAAGCTCCCGGCGGCAGAACGCCTGTATGGTGCTGGAGACGGATGAAGCGGTGGAAGAGGATATTTTAAAGAGCATAAAGAAAAATCTGACAGATATCATGGAGGTGTGCGCGCTTTGAGGTATGAATTTCATTCCGGCTCCCGGTTAGAGGAAATCAGCAGACAGGAAGGGCTTCCGATCAGTGAGATCATGCTGCGCTATGAGATGGAAAAAAGCGAGCGGACGCGGGAGAGTATCGTCGATGAGATGAAGCTGAATCTTTCCGTTATGCAGGAATCCATCCGGGAGGGGCTGCGGGAGGACAAAACGCAGCGCGGATTTTTTACCGGCGAGGATGCGGCGAAACTGATGAAATTTGCCGGACAGAGTAATATGGGAAAAAATCTGGCGGAGGTGACTGCCGCTGCGATGGCGGTCGTGGAGTGGAACGCTGCGATGGGAAAGATCGTGGCGGCTCCGACAGCCGGGGCGAGCGGGATCCTTCCGGCAGTGCTGATCATCTGCGGCGGTCAGAAGGGGTTTGATGAGGACGAAATCTGCCGCGGACTGTTTACGGCGGGAGCGATCGGACGCATCATCGCGCAGAACGCCAGCATTGCGGGAGCCTCCGGCGGCTGCCAGGCGGAGACCGGAAGCG
>NZ_CAJKOX010000012.1 GCF_905201705.1 uncultured Marvinbryantia sp. | reverse complement strand
TGGGAGTACAGAAACAATGGAGACGGAACCCATGCAACAATCTGTGCAGACTGTGACACCGTGGTGACGGAAGCAACAGGGTGTTTATACACAGATGGTAAATGCATCTGTGGAGCAGTAGAAGAGAGCTGCAGCCATATGGGTAACAACTGGGAGTACAGAAACAATGGAGACGGAACCCATGCAACAATCTGTGCAGACTGTGACACCGTGGTGACGGAAGCAACAGAGTGTGTATACACAGATGGTAAATGCGTGTGTGGAGCAGAAGAAGACAGCTGCAACCATATGGGTAACAACTGGAAGTACGTAGACAATGGGAACGGAACCCATGCAACAATCTGTGCAGACTGTGATACAGCGGTGACGGAAGCAACAGAGTGTGTATACACAGATGGTAAATGCGTGTGTGGAGCAGAAGAAGACAGCTGCAGCCATATGGGTAACAACTGGAAGTACGTAGACAATGGAAACGGAACCCATGCAACAATCTGTGCAGACTGTGATACAGTGGTGACGGAAGCAACAGAGTGTGTATACACAGATGGTAAATGCATCTGTGGAGCAGAAGAAGACAGCTGCGACCACATGGGCAACAATTGGAAGTATGTAGACAATGGAAACGGAACCCATAAAGTAATTTGCGAAGACTGTGAAGCAGTAGTAACTGCAGCAGCAGATTGTGTATACGTAAATGGTAAATGCGGACCGTGCGGACATAAAGAGCCGGGCTGCGACCACATGAAGAATAATTGGGAGTACGTAGACAATGGAAACGGAACCCACAAAGTAATCTGCAAAGATTGTAACGAGGTAGTAACTGCAGCAGCAGAGTGTGTATACACAGATGGCAAGTGCATCTGCGGAGCAGCAGAGTGCAACCATATGGGCAACCACTGGACATACACAGACAATGGAAACGGAACGCATAAAGTAACCTGCACAGACTGCGGAACAGTAGTAACCGAAGCAGCAGAGTGCGTATACACAGATGGCAAGTGCATCTGCGGGGCAACAGAGTGCGACCATATGGGTAACCACTGGACATACACAGACAATGGAAACGGAACGCATAAAGTAACCTGCACAGACTGCGGAACAGTAGTAACCGAAGCAGCAGAGTGCGTATACACAGATGGCAAATGCATCTGCGGAGCAACAGAGTGCGACCATATGGGCAACCACTGGACATACACAGACAATGGAAACGGAACGCATAAAGTGACCTGCACAGACTGCGGAACAGTAGTAACTGAAGCGGCTGATTGTGTATATGTAAATGGTGCGTGCGGCGCATGCGGACATAAAGAGCCGGGCTGCGACCATATGGGCAATAACTGGGAGTACGTAGACAATGGAAACGGAACCCACAAAGTAATTTGTAAAGATTGTAACGAGGTAGTAACTGCAGCAGCAGAGTGTGTATGGGAGAACGGAAATGCTTGCGTATGCGGATCTGAGTGTGACCATATGGGTAACCACTGGACATACACAGACAATGGAAACGGAACGCATAAAGTAACCTGCACAGACTGCGGAACAGTAGTAACCGAAGCAACAGAGTGTGTATGGGAGAACGGAAATGCGTGTGTATGCGGATCTGAGTGTGACCATATGGGTAACCATTGGACTTACACAGATAACGGAAACGGAACGCATAAAGTAACCTGCACAGACTGTGGAACAGTAGTAACCGAAGCAACAGAGTGCGTATGGGAGAACGGAAATGCGTGTGTATGCGGATCTGAGTGTGACCATATGGGTAACCACTGGACTTACACAGATAACGGAAACGGAACGCATAAAGTAACCTGCACAGACTGCGGAACAGTAGTAACTGAAGCAACAGAGTGCGTATGGGAGAACGGAAATGCTTGCGTATGCGGATCTGTAGAAGCTGTTGAAACGGAGAGCGAACCGGAAACAGAAAGCGAACCGGAAACAGAAAGCGAACCGGAAACGGAAAGCGAACCGACAACGGAAAGCGAACCGGTTACAGAAGAAGTGACCGAAGATGTAACAGAGGATGTAACCGAGGAAGTGTCCGAGAAGGAAACAGACAAAGTTACGGAAAAAACAACGGAAGCTTCCAAAAAGACAGATACAACAGAGAAGACGACAGATAAGGATGCAGTAAAGACCGGTGATAATACAGTAGTAGTACCGTATATCATTGTTATGGCTATGGCTGCGGCTCTGGTAGTAGTTGTTATTAAAAAGAGAAAAGTGGTAAAATAAGCTCAGAAAATGAAAAGTAAGAGAGGGCAACCTCTCTTATTTTTCAGAAAAAAATGATTGTTGGAACGCAGTAAAGAAATTTGCTGCGTTTTATAATCATTTTAATTATGGAATCAACATTTGCCCGGAGGAGCATATGAGTGTAGAAAAAAGAAAAACATACAGAGAAAAAGGGGATAAACGCAGGCACAGAAGAAAAAGTCGTATAAGAGGAATACTGATGCTTGTGGTATTAGTAATTTTGGTAGCCGTTTATGCTATTGTTGGAAGATTTTTGTTTTCTGAGAAAACGCCAGATGAGAGTAATGCTGTTACAGGGGGAACACAGGGAAGCGAAGAAGTAATTACTGAGACAGCGAGTGAGTATATAAAGGCAAAGGCCGGAGATGCATCGCAGCTAAGGGGGCAGATTGCCCGGATAAAAGAGATGGAGCTGGAGGATTATACAGAAGAATCGCTTAACAATCTGTTTGACTATATTGCAGCCGCAGAGGCTCTGATCGCAGGAAATGCCGCACAGGAAAAAATGGATGATGTAAGCGCGAAGCTTGAGGAAGCGATTGCCGCTCTGGAGCTAGTTCAATAAACAGGGATGTAAAATTGCGCGCGCTCATATAATATAGAAAACGCAAAGAGAGCATGACATGGCTACTGATCAGAAAATTGAAAATCTTTTAAATCTTGCGCTCGATACGACGCCGGAGGAGCGGAAAAAGTCGCTGACGCTGAACGTTGGATTTGACGCGCAGGATCAGGAATGGGATCTGATCGTAAAGTATTCGGGCAGCCTGGAGAAATTTCGTGAACAGGGCATCAGCGTGGCGGAGCTTGCGAACGGCTATGCGATCGTTACCATTGCGCAGTCCATGATCCCGTATCTATCGGCGCAGCCGGAAATTGAATATATTGAAAAACCAAAGAGGCTGTTCTTCTCTGCTCGTCAGGGGAGGACAGCTTCTTGTATGGATGCGCTGCAGCTTATGGACGAAACGGGAGTACCGGGTGCAGCAGGTGCTTTATTGGAACAGGAAGAGAACATGGCGACGCGCGCTCTGCTGGGACAGGGAATTTTGATCGCTGTGATAGATTCAGGGGTGGATTATGCACATCTGGATTTTCGTAACCCGGATGGAAGTACCCGCATTCTGGCAATCTGGGATCAGAGCATCGAAGGGAATCCTCCAGAAGGGTATACGCTGGGAACGGAGTACACAAAGGTTCAGATCGATGAGGCGCTTCGCAGCGGACAGCGACTGCCCACGCGGGATATCAGCGGGCATGGTACAGAGGTGCTCGGAATCGCGGCCGGAAATGGGCGTGCTTCTATTTCTGACGGCCAGAAAGCCGGCGGACTGGAGGGCGGCGACGGACAGCTGACGGCAGAAGCACCGGCGTCTGGTGGACAGCAGGAGGGCGCCCGCGTACAGGCACTGGAACAGCCGGTAATTGGACCAGATCGCGGCGTGGCTCCACTGGCGCACATTCTGGTGGTGAAGCTGGGCAATCCGAAGCCGGGATCCTTTCCAAGGACGACAGAGCTGATGCAGGCGCTGGATTATGTTTATCGGAAAGCGCAGGAGTGGGGGCTGCCGGTTGCTGTAAATCTGAGCTTTGGAAATGTTTACGGACCGCACAACGGCACAAGTCTACTGGAAACTTTTATTGCGGAGCTTGCGGATCGCTGGCGTTCGGTCATCTGCGTGGGAACCGGGAATGAGGGCAGCACAGCCGGTCACACTTCCGGAATGCTGCAGCAGGGAACCGCGCGGGAGGTACAGATGGGCGTTGCCCCATTTGAAAGTACCATCAATGTGCAGCTCTGGAAATCCTACTCGGACGAATTTGAGATCCGGTTGATAACCCCGGAGGGACAGGTGATCGGACCGCTTCCCGAAAATCTCGGACCGCAGCGCTATCTTGCAGGAAACACAGAACTGCTGATTTTTTACGGAAAACCAAGCCCGTACAGTATTTCACAGGAGATTTATTTTGACTTTCTGCCGACGCGGGAATATATTGACAGCGGGATCTGGCGTTTTCAACTGATGCCTCGCAGAGTGACGGACGGCAGGTATGATATTTGGCTCCCGCAGGCGGAGGTGCTGAATCCGGGAACGCGATTTTATGAGCCAAGCGTGGAAAACACATTGACAATTCCCGCAACCGCCAGAAACGTCGTCGCTGTCGGAGCCTACGATTCCCGCAGCCTCACGTATGCGCCTTTCTCGGGGAGAGGCAATCCGCCCGGGCAGCCGCTGCCCTCCGGCGCCACCGCCGTAAAGCCGGATCTTGCCGCGCCGGGTGTCAATATTCGAACAACTGCAGTCGGAGGCGGCTACACCATTGTGACGGGAACCTCCTTTGCAACGCCATTTGTCACCGGAGCCGCGGCGATGCTTATGCAGTGGGGCATCATTAACGGAAATGATCCGTTTTTATATGGAGAAAAGGTGCGGGCGTATCTGCGCCGCGGAGCCCGTTCACTGCCGGGGTTCACGGTGTATCCGAATAATCAGGTGGGGTATGGTTCATTGTGTGTGCGGGAGAGTTTACCGGTGTGAATCAAAGAAAAAAGATGATAATGAACAATATAGATATTGAAAATAAAAAGAAAATATATTACAATATATACACAATGTGTAAATAAAAAGAGAGGGAAAGCAGTGGAAGTAAAGAATGAGATAAAGAAATTACGAGAAAGTACAGGAATGAATAGAAAAGAATTTTGTGAATATTTTGAAATTCCATATCGAACGATGACAGAATGGGAAAGAGGAACCAGAAAAATGCCAGATTATGTATTGCGGTTGTTGGCTTATAAGATAAAAATGGAGAATTTTATAGAGAAGGAAGATGTGAATGAAGAATAAAGTTATTGTGGTGCAAAATGTTAATATTACTGTTTCGGAGGAAAATTTCGACGATTATATCTGCATCACTGATATTGCAAAAGCTAAAGTTGGCGGATCCAGAGGAGCAGATGTCGTCAAGAACTGGATGCGAAACAGAGCAACACTGGAATTTTTGGGTACATGGGAACAAATTTATAATCCTGCTTTTAAAGTGGTCGAATTCGACCACTTTAAAAGTGAAGCGGGGTTACATACATTTGTGTTGAGTGTTTCAGAATGGATTGAAAAGACAAATGCGATAGGTTTATTTGTAAAACGTGGAAAATATGGGGGAACGTATGCGCATAAAGATATTGCATTTGAATTTGCCTCATCTATCAGTCCGGTTTTTAAATTATACTTAATCAAAGAATTTCAAAGACTGAAAGAAGCGGAGAATAATGCAAAAAAAATTGAGTGGAATGCGAAGAGATTTTTGTCAAAAAATAACTATTTGATTCAAACAGATGCTGTTAAAAATTATTTAATTCCATCAGGAAATTATAAAGAAAATTTGGAGTGGCTGGCATATGCGGAGGAAGCTGATATTTTGAATGTTGCATTATTCGGATTTACTGCGAAAGCCTGGCGGGACAAAAATCCTGAATTGGCAAAAAAGAATAATGTGAGAGATTTTGCTTCAATTAACGAACTTACAGTCTTATCTAATTTAGAAACACATAATGCACAGATGCTCCGTGAAGGTAGAGGCAAGACAGAAAGATTTCAAATATTGAAAGAAATTGCAGAGTATCAATTGAACATTCTTAATGCGGCTGAAGAGATAAAGTTGATTGAGTGAAAAATTGTAATTGAAAATTTTTGGTCCTTACTTGACAGTGGCATATGGGGAAAAGGTTCGCGCCTACCTGCGCCGCGGAGCCCGCCCCCTGCCGGGATTTGCACAGTATCCCAACAGCCAGGTGAGGTATGGGGCGCTGTGTGTGAGGGACAGTTTGCCAGTATGATATTGACGTGTGTAATAAAAAATGCAATAGAGGCTGATATGAGAAGCAGTACATATGATAAGCTGGAAGCGGTATACCGGAAGTTTAAAGGATATATAGGAACGCCGGAGCTTATGAAAGAGGGTTTTTCAAATCGCCAGATAGCAGTCTTGGCCAAAGAGGGGTATTTGGAAAAAGTATGTCATGGATATTATTGGCTGGTCAGGAAAAAGGAAGATAAACCATCAGACTATAAATGCATAGAAGTATGCCTTAGCGATCCCAGGGCGATCGTTTGCATGAACAGCGCGCTCTATTATCAAGGAGAAATTAAAGAAGAGCCGGAATATTTGGATGTTGCCACAGCACGGACGGACCGTAGCCTGCTGAGTATGAATTTCCCGATTATGCGGCATTATTTTTCGACTAATAATTACTTAATGGGCATGAGGAAAATAGAGACAGAATTTGGCTGCTATAATATCTATGACATTGAGCGGAGTATCTGTGATATGCTTCGTCTGGAATCGGATATTGAGATAGGAATCGTAGATAAGATAAAAATAAATGAGGAACAATACAGACATATATTGAGATACGCAGAGCTGCTGCGGGTAAAACAGCAATTATGATGACAATATAAAAGAAAGACAAAATATTTGCCGGAATGAATTGTAATTATATGGAGGTACATAGCAATCATATGGATGAAAAAAAGATTGGAAGATTAAAAAAGCTTTTTGATGACATTATTCATAAATCGGAGGATGGAGCAATTGAATTTTGGTATGCCAGGGAATTGCAGCCATTGTTAGGATATTCCAGGTGGGAAAATTTCGAGTTAGTTATAAAGAAAGCGATGATATCTTGTGAGAATGCAGGTGGAAATGTAAACGATCATTTTCGTGGCGTCACGAAAATGATAAAATTGGCGAAAAATGCAGAAAGAGGTATTAAAGAATATGTGCTGACACGTTATGCATGTTATTTGATCGCCCAAAATGGAGATGTGAGAAAAGATGAGATTGCCTTTGCTCAAAGCTATTTTGCTGTTCAGACAAGAAAACAGGAACTTATTGAAGACAGGATTAAGCTGATTGAGCGATTAAATGCAAGAGAGAAATTAAGAGAGTCTGAAAAAAGGCTGTCTCAGAATATTTACGAACGTGGGGTGGATGATGCTGGCTTTGGAAGAATAAGATCCAAGGGTGACCAGGCGCTTTTTGGCGGATTTACTACAAAGGACATGAAGGAACGTCTAAGAGTAAAAGAGAACAGACCTCTGGCAGATTTTCTTCCAACATTGACCATAGCTGCTAAAAATCTGGCAACAGAAATGACCAATTATAATGTGGAACAAAAAGAATTATATGGCGAAGCTCCTATAACAGATGAACATGTTCAGAATAATTCAAGTGTAAGAGAGATGTTGGGACAGAGAGGAATAAAGCCGGAGGATTTGCCTCCGGCAGAAGATCTGAAAAAGTTGGAACGCAGAGTAAAAAGAGATGAGAAGAATTTAATGAAAGGATAAAAAATGTTTGGTCCTTACTTGACATCAGCATATGGAGAAAAGGTGCGCGCCTACCTGCGCCGCGGAGCGCAGCCCCTGCCGGGATTTGCGCAGTATCCTAATAGCCAGGTGGGGTATGGGACGCTGTGTGAGGGAGAGTCTTCCGGGGTGAGCCTGGTATGCTTGTTGGTTAATCATCACTTTATTTATTATATATGTGATGAATAAAGTGATGATTATGTGTTGATTAAAATGATGAAAAGGGATATACACATTTTTCAGATTTGCATTTGAATAAATAGGGAGTTATTTTGCTGTTCAAATGAGAAAACAAGAACTTATTGAAGATAGGATAAGTTTGATTGAAAGATTAAAGTCTGCGCCTGTCTGTGCCGCGGCGCACAGATGCTGCAGACTTTCTTTTAATCTTTCGTGTTTCTGGTATTTGAAGCTGCAGGAATTTTGAAATGGATATATGTACCAAAACCCAGTTTGCTGGCAATGTGAACACATGCATCTTCTCCATAAAAGAGCTGGAGGCGTTTGCTGGTGTTTACAAGACCTATGTGACTTGCCATTTCTTCATCCGAAATATAACCATTTAATTTCTGACGGATTTGGCGTAAATTTTCCCCGGAAATGCCCGCACCATTGTCAATGATGGAGATAAACAGAGTCTCATTGCGTAAATAAATTCTTATTCGAATAAAGCATTTTTGATCTGTATTGCGGCATCCATGGTAGATTGCATTTTCGATAAAAGGCTGAAATAGAAGGCGAATTACTTTTTGCGAGAGCAATTCGTCGTCATATTCCCAGATCACTTCAAACTGATTTTGATAACGGACCTTTTGCAATAAAATATAATTTTTGGTATTTTGTATTTCTTCCTCCAGTGTTACAAGGGTACTGGAGGGTGAAATAGAATATTGAAGGATTTCTGAAAGCTGTTCAATCATTCGACTGACGTCATTGTTGCTGCCGGTGAGAGCAACTGCTTTCCAGAAAATAGTTTTCAGTGTATTGAATAAAAAGTGCGGATTAATTTGTGCCTGCAGAGCAGTCAGCTCCAAAGAACGGGCGTGATGCTTTTTGGCTTCCAGCTGAAGACGCAGATAGTTCTGCTCAACAAAGGTACGGATAATCTGCTGCTGAATATAGTCGTAAGCTCCTGCATCGTGCTTGTCGGGAGGATTCAGAGGAAGTCCGGCTTCAGCACGTTCAAAAATTTCCAGTGTGCGATAAAGCTGACGATAATTTTTTCGGGTTATAGACCATGCGATTAATACACTTGACACGAAGGAAACAATTAACAATGCTGCTGTAATGCGGATTAATGTAATGGGCAGACGGTATATGTGGGAATAATCGCTGACAGAAAAATAGCTGATATCGTAACGATTGGAGGACATGCGGGATACGACATAGTGTTTTTCGTTCAGCCATATAGGAGAAGTTGCTTCCGGAAGAGATACCAGCTTTTCAAAATCCAGTTCTTCGTGGTCAGGTTGCTCTATACTGCCTTTGGCGAGTAAATTGCCAGTTTGATCGAGAAGAAAAACCGTCTGGGAACCATCGGAGGCAGACAGCATTTGTTCAATATAAGAGCAGCGTATATTCATTACGAGCATTCCGTCTGCAGTTACGGAACCAGGAGAGTACAGGGGGTTATAAATGGTAATAACGGGGGTACCCGGATCCTCGAAATTATAAGAGCGAACACATCTGGCTTCGAGGAAGGTTTGTGTATTTTCTGCATTCTGATATTGCTCGTACCAGTGCTGATCGGGATAATGAGAGATATCTGTAATACCCCGATTAGAAACGAACATGTTGGGTTTATTGGTTTCATAATAGACATAAATAGAATGTATATATGGCTTGGCGTTGGCAGATGCATTAATAATATCGGAAAACCATCGCTGGATATTTGCATTATCGTAATCTACGCTGTCAGATTCCAGCAAAGTTTTCAGCTTGGAAACGAAACGTCCATTTAGACAGAAATTATTGCTCAGAGTATCGATCTCACTGAAAATAAGCTCTGTGGAATTGCGCATTTGCGTCAGTGTCAGATTATTATTTGTTTCCACTTCTTTTTTTATAGAGGTTTGCACAATAAAAAAAGAAAAACTACCAAGTAAAAGTATTGGAATCATCGTGGGAAGTAAAAAGGAAAGAAGATTTCTTGCAAAAAAACGGCGTCTCATGTCGTGTGCTCCTTATCTGCAGGCGTTCGGGTGCTGCGTCCACGGTATTCCTTCGGAGACATACCATAAAAACGCTTAAAAGCACGGGTGAAATTAACGGAATTAGAATATCCTACCAGAGCGCTTACCTCGTAGGTTTTATACTGAATATCTTCAAGCAGCTGCGCCGCTTTTTTCATACGCACTTCCATTAAATAATCGGAAAAATTTTGTCCGGTTATTTTCTTGAAAAATTTACTGATATACTGAGGATTCATATGAACCTGTTCGGTCAGATCCTCAAGCGTAACATCTGCATAATGTTCATTGATATACTTTTTAATGGTGTCAATTACCTTATCATCAAAAGAGGAAAATTCTGGTTCTGGTTTTTCTGGTAAATTGTCGCCGTAACGAGCACTGTCCAATTCGGAGTGTATGCGGGAAAACACACGGATCAGCTCATTGTATTTTGCAGATTTCAGGATATAGCTTTTTACATTGTATTCCAGCGCCTGCTTTGCATAAGAAAATTTTGAATAGCCGCTGAGAAATACAATTTGGATATCCGGGTAATTTTCATGTATAAGTTTTGCGAGCTCCAGTCCATTCATAACGGGCATATTAATATCACACAATACCACATCGACAGAATGATGACAAATATAGTCATATGCGCTTTTCCCATTTCCAAGGTGGCACACTACGGTAAATCCAAGATCCTCCCAGGGAAAATACTGACTGATGCCTTTTAATATTTCTGGTTCATCGTCCACAATCATCAGCTTATACATAAGTTCCTCTTTTCCTGTAAAAATCAGAATTTTATTTAGTATACCATAATTATAGGAAAAATCTGCATAGAAAATGTAAAATGTCAATTTAAGATAAAAAAATACAAATAAAGATATGTTTTGGGAAACTATCAAAAAAGAGGGAAAGAGATGATAGGTTTTGTCAAGCAGGCAGTCTGGTGCGCGACCGTAAATTAAGATAAAATAAAAGCACCAAAAACAACGGAACCGGGGTTTGGAAAACAGACAAGAAAAGGGGGAAACAATTTTGAAGAAAAGGAAGATGGCAATGATCGGTATGCTGACCGCTGCAGCAATTGGGAGCAGCGCTTCGGCGGAGGCTGAAAAGGACGTAACGATGCGTTTTTCCTGGTGGGGTGCGGATATCCGTCATGAAGCAACGCTTGCGGCGATTGAGGCTTATGAGGAAGAAAATCCGGGAGTGCAGATTGAGGCAGAATACCAGGGATTTGAGGGATACCAACAGAAGATGATGACACAGCTGGCAGGCGGTACAGCGCCTGATCTGGTGCAGATCGATAATGTGTGGCTGATGGATCTTTCGTCACAGCAGAAGGTGCTGTTTGATGATTTGAACAATTATACGGATATTATTGATCTGAGCTATTTTGATCCGCAGATTATTGAAAGCTATTGCTCTTACGATGGAAAGCTTCTGGGAATTCCTCTTGGCACGAATGGTTCCGGCATTATGATCAATACGGAATTTATGGAAAAGTTTGGAATACCTACAGACGAACAGCTTACCTGGGATTCTGTAATTGAATATGGAAAAAAGGTGCAGGAACAGGATTCTGACAGTTATTTGCTTGGAATTGATCCGAGCAGCGAGAGCATCATACCGCTGTTTTGGGAACCCTATCTGCTGGGTTTGACGGGAGAATATTGGGTATCAGATGAGTTTGAAATCATTGCAACCGCAGAAGACATGCAAAGTACATTGTCTATGCTGAAAGAGTTATACGACAGCGGCGCAGTGGTGCCTATGGGAGAAACGATTAGTTTTGCCACCAAGATGGAGCAGCTTCCGAAATGGGTGAATGGTGAAATTGGCGGACTGATGGATTGGTCAGGAAGATTGCCGGCAATTAAATCTGCATTGGGAGAAGAAAAATTCTCCACTATGAATGTTCCGATTGTGGCGGATGGAAAAGTAGACAGTTATCCAACAAAGCCCTCATTGCTGCTTGCGATCAGCAACGATTCTGAGAATAAAGAAGAAGCGGCAAGATTTATTAACTGGATGGTTAATACAGAAGAAGGAGCATCTATTTTGAAAGACGTGCGTTCTATTCCGGCTTCCACACTTGCACGTGAGGTCATTTCGGAGGGGGATATGGGAGATCCGGATGTTTTGGCAATGGTAAACAATACGCTTGAGAACCCGTCGCCTGCACCGCCTTATGTGGGACGCAATGCAGAGATTGTGTCGATTGTTTCAGAAGTAATGCAGAAGGTGGTTTATGATCAGACAACACCGGAAAAGGGCGCTGAGGAAATTATTACCCGTGTACAGAATAAGCTGGACTCGCTAAATAAGTAGAAATGTGAGTTTCGAAGGGTGTCTGTACTTTGAGAGAGGGAATAGGCGCCCTTTGAAAGGAGGACGGATCAATGGGAAGTTTTGCCCGGCTTCGCAGCAGGCTTCGACGCCGTGACTGTGTGGGGTATGTTTATATTTTGCCATGGATACTGGGTTTTTTATGCCTGCAGTTATATCCGCTGGCATCGTCATTGTGGTATTCTTTTACCAATTATTCCGGGTTTGGAGAAGCTGCATTTATCGGGCTTGAAAATTATAAAAATATTTTTCGGTTCGATTATAATTTTGGACAATCATTGAAAGTAACACTGCTTTATGTTGGGATTACAGTGCCGCTGAAATTGATGTTTGCTCTGTTCATAGCGATGCTCCTGAGCGTGCCTTTGCGGGGAGTGAATGTATTTCGGACTATTTACTATATACCGTCGATTCTTGGCTCAAGCGTGGCAGTGGCGACTTTGTGGCGTTTTATGTTTATGAAAGACGGCATGTTTAATAATTTACTGAGTGCTGTTGGCATAAAAACGCAGATTGACTGGATTGGAGATTCCAGATTTGCGCTTCTTACGATCAGTCTGCTGTCTGTTTGGCAGTTTGGCTCTTCCATGGTTATTTTTTTGGCGGGGCTTAAGCAGATTCCAAGAGATTTGTATGAGGCGGCTTCTATTGATGGAGCATCTAAAGTACGCCAGTTTTTTGTGATTACAGTTCCGATGCTGACGCCGATTATCTTTTTTAATATTATTATGCAGACAATTACAGCTTTTCAGGATTTTACAGCGCCGTTTTTGATTACAGCGGGCGGACCGGCAAACGGCACTTATCTGTATGGAATGTACCTGTATGACAATGCATTTCGTTACTACAAAATGGGATATGCAAGTGCATTATCATGGATTTTGTTTGCAATTATCATTGCCTTTACACTGTTATTATTTCAGACATCAGCCAAATGGGTGTTCTATACGGAGGACGAATGATATGCCGAAAAAAATGAATCGAAGTATGCGCAGGAAAAGAAATAAAATATTAATGTATTTGCTGCTGATATTAGTAGGAATAATGATGATATATCCTCTTGTATGGCTATTGTTTGCATCGTTCAAGACAAATGAAGAAATTTTTGGTACAACGGCATTGCTGCCGGCTAATCCGGTATTTGATTCTTACGTAGAAGGCTGGAAGGGAACGGGACAGTTTTCTTTTGGAGTTTTTCTGAAGAATTCCTTTATTCTTGTAGTTCCGACAGTAATACTGACACTGATCTCCAGTGTTTTAGTAGGCTATGGATTTGCACGTTTTCATTTTCCGGGGCATAAAATCTTATTTGCTTTGATGATCTCTACCATGATGCTGCCGAATGCGGTTGTCGTTATCCCTCGTTATATTTTATATAACAAAATGGGCGTGCTGAATAGTTACGATACTTTTTATTTGCCGGCAGCATTGGCATGCTATCCTTTTTTCATTTTTATGATGGTACAGTTTTTCAAAGGAATACCGCGGGAGCTGGATGAATCGGCTAAGATGGATGGATGCAATTCTTTCCAGACTTTGATACACGTTTTGCTGCCGTTGTCAAAAGCGTCCGTGTGTTCTGCGGCAATTTTTCAGTCTGTGTGGACCTGGAATGATTTTTTTAACTCTTTGATTTATATCAACAGTGTATCAAAATATCCGGTAAGTTTAGGACTCCGTATGTCGCTGGACAGTGCGGACGCTGCTCACTGGAATGAGATTTTTGCAATGTCGATTGTCTCGATCATACCATGTGTAATACTGTTTTTTACAGCGCAGAAGTATTTTGTAGAAGGCATTGCGACCTCCGGGATCAAAGGGTAGAAAAGCGGAAGGGAGTGAGTTGCTTTGAAATATTATATGGGGATCGACATAGGGACGACAAATCTCAAGGCAGCAGTATTCCGGGAGGATGGAGAGCTTGTATCTTATCACAGCGAAAGTACGCCGGTGAGTCATCCGAAACCATTTTTCAGTGAGATGGATCCAATGGAAGTATGGGAAAAAATAAAAATTTGTATTCGGGAAAATGTCAAACAATGTCCGGCAAAAGAAATATGTTCTGTCGCGGTATCTTCTATGGGTGAGGCAGGTATACTCGTGGAAGAGCAGGGCAGACCGCTGAATCCCTTTATTTTGTGGTATGATACCAGGTCAGAAGCGCAGTATAAAAGGCTGGAGACGGCTGTCGGTTATGATCGGCTTTATGAAATTACCGGGCAGATCCCATCTGTTAAATATGGGATCAGCAAGCTTTTATGGCTGAAGGAAAATGATTGGGAATTGTACCAGAGGGCCAGCCACTGGCTGTCTGTAGAGGATTGGATAATTTATTGTCTGTCAGGAAAGTATGCGACAGATTATTCTGTGGCAGCCAGAACTCTGGCGTTCGATGTGCACACATGCAATTGGTCGGATGAGATTATAGAAGCAGCAGGATTGAAGAAGCAGCTGTTTCCAAAAGCAGTTCCCGGCGGGACGGCTGTCGGAAGATTAAAACCGGAAATTTCTGTGGAATTAGGTTTAAATAAAGAAATGATTGTAGCGACAGGAGGCCATGACCATTCCTGTGCGGCTATTGCGGTGAACATTCAGAAGGAAGGTGTAATGCTGGATTCCATGGGGACAGCGGAGGTATTGATGATGGCGTTCGACCATGTGCTGCCCTTTGAAGTCCTTAGAAAATCAGGGTATTCTGTCTATCCGCACTGCGGAAAAAGAAAATACCGGTTGCTGTCCTCAAATCAGGCGTGCGGAGTATGTCTCCAGTGGTATTTCAAAAATATGGGGAGGGATCTGGAAACAGAAGCAAAAAAAACTGGCGTTTCCCGCTATGCATTGCTGGAAAAACAGATTTTGCTGCAGCGATCCCAAAACGAAAAGCTGCTTTTTTTCCCTTTTCTGCGTGGGTCTGCAGAAAATTCAGAACTTATGGGAACCTTTTGGGGGATGTCAGATACAGATAGGCCCGGAGATTATGCCGGCGCGATCATTGATGGAATGGCTTTTGAACTGAGGCGGCAGACGGAGGACTACATACAGCTTGCACAGCTTGAAAAGCCAGTGGTACGGATCGCGGGAGGTTTAAGCAAATCGGATTATATTATGAGACGTAAAAACAAAATACAGGGCGTTCCGGTAGAGGTTCCGGTATGTACGGAAGCCGCCTGCTTTGGCGCTGCGCTTCTTGGGGCGATTGCAGCCGGACATCTATCCTTTGAAGAACTGGAAAATTTCTGCAGGATACAGTATATCTTCCGTGAAGGACAGCCCTGCGAATATGCGGCGAAATTTACACAATACAAAAACATACGGGAGCAAATCGGCAGGCTGTATATGCAGTTAAGAGACGAATCGTTTCTGTGTAAAGAAAATTATGAATAAAAGGAGAGGCTGAATGGGAAAGAAAATTGCTGTAATTCATACAAGCCTTGCGATCAGAGAGCGTCTGGATGAGGAGATTATGCGGCAGATTCCGGGAGCGGAGATTCATAATATCATTGACGAGAGAATTTTATCGGATGTTATGAAAAAGGGTGTAGATGAAGATATCTGCCGCAGAATAAGTCTGTATATATTGGCCGGGGAGAGTATGGGCGCAGATATTATTCTAAATGCGTGTTCGTCGGTGGGAGAAGCTTTCGGGATTGGAACACATCTCACAAAAACGCCGTGCCTTAAAATTGATCAGGCAATGGCGGAGGAAGCGGTACGCTGCGGCAGCAGTATTGCTGTCTATGGGACGGTAGCGACTACACTGGAACCAAGTGCACGTCTTATTGAGACGGAAGCGGGGAAGATCGGGAAAAAGGTTTCGGTTACACGTTATCTGATCGACGGAGCATTTCAGATACTTGCAGAGGAGAAAAATGCTCAGAAGCATAATCAAATGGTAATGAAAAAGATAATGGAAACGAAAGAACGGCACGATGTAATTGTACTTGCGCAGGCGAGTATGGCAGTGCTGATTCCGGAAATGAAGAATGTCACACAGCCGGTTTTGTATAGTATCAACAGCGGTGTTAAGCGTTTGAAAAAGATGTTGGAGCAGGCAGCTTCGTGATACAGGAGGAATAGAGATGGAAATAATGAATGGTGATGTGCTGAGAAGGATGCTGAAGGAGGCAGATGAAGGCGGCTATGCGGTGCCAATGTTTAATTACACAGATTTGTGGGATCAGCTCGCAGTGCTTGAAGCGGCAAAAGAGCTAAGAGCGCCGGTTATGTTTGCATCAATTCCGAAAACAGTGAACATGTTGGGAGTGGAACTGCTTGGCGCTGTAGGAAAAATCAGGATGAAGCAGTCTGCGGAACCGATTATTCATCATCTGGATCATTCCAATTCGGTGGAATTATGTAAACAGGCGATTGACTGCGGTTATCCGTCAGTTATGATTGATGCCTCGAAAGAGTCTCTGGAGCAGAATATTGCAATGACCAGGGAAGTTGTGGAGTATGCGGCTGCTCATAAAGTTTGTGTGGAGGCGGAAATCGGCAAGATCAAGGGGCGCGACTATGAGGCTTCCTTTGAAGGCGGAGATTTTTTAGTACAGGTAGAGAATGCGGTAAAACTGGTAAAAGAGACAGGGGTGGATACGCTTGCTGTTGGAATTGGCACGGCACATGGCTTTTATCAGGGCAAACCGGAGATTAATTTTAAACGTCTGGCAGAGGTAAATGAGGCACTGGATATCCCGCTGGTACTTCACGGGGGGACCGGAATACCGGAAGAGGATGTTCGAAAAGCGATTAAAAATGGGATAAATAAAGTGAATGTAGGAACCCAGATCCGTTATACATATATGGATAATGTAGCGCGTGTCGTTCGGGAGAGAGGAGCGGTGATACATACGATTGACATCATGCAGGAAGTGATTCCGTATATTAAGGAGGCGGCAAAAACATGGATTAAAATATGCATGGCAGATGGAAAGGCTTGAATGCTGATATTATATAAGGAACGGAAAAGGCAGGTGTCCAGGTGAGAAAAAAAGAAAGCAATATTTTAATCGGATGTGTGGCAGATGATTTTACCGGCGCCGGAGATGCAGCTTCTTTTTTGGCGGAAAAGGGCATAAAGACGATGCTTTTTAATGGAATTCCGGGAGAGGAAGAGCTTGCGATGGACTGCCGGGCAGTGGTCATTGCATTGAAAACAAGAAGCGCTCGGCCGGAAATTGCAGCAGCGCAGACGTTGACGGCATTTCACTGGCTTGAAATGCATGGGGCAAGACAATTTTATGTGAAGTATTGTTCTACGTTTGACTCCTCGCCAGAGGGGAATATAGGTCCGGTTGTGGACTGCATTCTGGAAGCGTATGGAGTGAAGTATACAGTGCTTTGTCCTTCTCTTCCGGTAAATAAACGAACTGTACGGAGCGGGCAGCTTTTTGTGGATGGCGTGCCGCTGGACGAAAGTCCAATGCGGAACCATCCGCTAAACCCAATGTGGGATTCCCATATTGAACGCCTTATGAAAGAACAGGGCAAATATTCCTCGTTTGTAATAGATGGAGAATTGCTTGCCAGGCCGAAAGAGGAGATTTTGAATTATATAGAAGAGTATGGGCAGGACAAGGATCACTTTTATGTTATCCCCGATTTTGAGACAGACGCGCAGGGAAATAAAATTGCAGAAGTTTTCGGGGATTTAAAGCTGCTTACGGGAGGGGCAGGTCTTCTGGCGCATATGGCAGAAAAATATGCCCCACAGGCACAGAAGGAGATGAAGGAGACAGCAGATGCCGGAACTGTTGGAAAAGGGCTTGTTTTATCCGGAAGCTGTTCAAAGGCGACCAGGGAGCAGATTCGTTATTTTAAGGAAAAAGGCGGACGAAGTCTGGCGCTTTTTCCCGAAAAGCTGCTCAGCGGAGAAATGAGCCTGGAAGTAATATGGCAGTTTATACAGGAGAATACGCAGGAGGAGGTATTGATCTATTGTGATGGGTACGAGCGGAAGGAAACGCGGACAAGGGCGGAACAGGAGCGAAATGCAAACGTATTGGAAAAGGCGCTGGCAGATATTGCTGTAAGAGCATATCACAATGGATATAATCGTATTATTGCAGCGGGAGGAGAAACATCGGGGGCGATTGCTCTTGCATTGGGATTTGACGCATTTCTGATTGGAAAAAGCATAGCGCCGGGGGTACCGGTCATGATTCCGCTTCGCAGACCGGAAGTGCGTCTCGTATTGAAATCCGGTAATTTTGGGCAGCCCGATTTTTTTGTCCGTGCGCTTGACATGACCGGAGGAAGATAATATGGGAAATTTGCTGGAAGAAAAAACAGAAACAGCGGTATGGATAGCAAAAAGTTTGTTTGACAGGGGAAAGACGTCGGGTTCTTCGGCGAATCTGAGCTTTCTGCACAGAGGAATCATTTATATTTCGGGCAGCGGAACCTGCTTCGGGAGATTAAAACCGGAGGAATTTTCCAGAGTCCGGCTGTCGGATGGTGAGCATATTGGCGGAATAAAGCCAAGCAAGGAATTGCCCCTGCATCGGTGCTTTTATAAAAAAGACAGTAGTATACAGGCAGTGATTCATGTGCATAGTTTTTATTCGGTAGTTTGGTCATGTATGCCGCCGGAAAATACAAAATTGGTAATTCCGAGATACACACCTTATCTTGCAATGAAGCTTGGAGCGGTAGGGTGGATTCCATACGCAGAGCCTGGTTCGCAGGAATTATTTCAGTTGTTTGAAAACAATATAAATGAATGCAATGGATATTTGCTGGCTAATCATGGCGCTATTGCAGGCGGAAAGGATCTGCTGTCTGCGTTTTATGCGATAGAAGAACTGGAAGAAAGCTTACACGTAGCCTGGGAGCTTAGAAAAGAAAATGCAAATAGGATCTGAAAACTGACAGAGTTATGCGGCCCGGGCAGCCTTACTGGCAAAGGGCCGCGTTTTTTTACGGAAAAATACACGTTTACGCTGGATAATACAGCTAATATGTGTTATACTTAAACTCGTATTCACGAGGGAAACAATCAGATAAGGAAGGTGAGCGATTGGAAAACTATACCAAGTATAAGTTAAAAAGCAGCGAAGAGCTGGTGTCCCTGCTGGCCGGGAAGGACAACCTGTTTATCGTTGCCTGTAACAAGTGCTTTAAGGAGTTTGAAAACATTGACGAGCCGGATTGTGAAGAGCTTGAAAAGCTCGCAGCCGAGCAGGGCAAAACAATTACCGGCAGTGCAAAGGTTGATTTTTTATGCAACAAGGTCCAGACTGAGAAAAAGCTGCAGGACATGATTCCGGAAGGAACGGAAAATGTGCTTGTCGCTTCCTGTGGTCTGGGTATCCAGACCGTCGCAGATCTGGCAGGAAAGCCCGTATATGCGGCCAGCAATTCACTGAATTATACGGGGCATCACGGCATGGCGCTGACGAAAAAGAGCTGTGACGCGTGCGCGCAGTGTTATCTGAATATTACCGGAGGTATCTGTCCGATCGTTGACTGTTCCAAGAGTCTTGTGAACGGACAGTGCGGAGGCGCAAAGGACGGCAAATGCGAGGTAGACGGCAATAAAGACTGCGCATGGGAAAAGATTTACAGAAGGCTGGAGAAGCAGGGACGTCTGGAAGAGTTCTTACACCAGCCGGTACAGATACGGGATTACTCGAAGGTAAACTTCAAAGTCATCAACGATTATGTGAAATCTGTCCGCGAGAGCAGACTTGCGGGCTATTACGGCGGCGTTCATCCCTCGGAGCGCAAGGAATTCACAGAGCATCTTCCGCTTGTGAGATTCCCGGAGCCGGAAGAGGTCGTGATTCCGCTGTCCATGCATGCGGGCGCTCCGGCGAACCCGGTCGTGCAGGTGGGCGATACCGTGAAGGTCGGACAGAAGATCGGCGAAGCGGCAGCCTTCATCAGCAGTCCGATCCACTCCAGTGTGAGCGGAACGGTAGTTGCGATCGAGCCGCACGGACATGCCACAAGAGGCGAATGTCTCTCCGTTGTCATTCGTTCGGACGGAAAGAATACGCTGGACGAATCCGTAAAGCCGCATAAGTCTCTCGATGAGCTTACGCCGGACGAGATCGTTGAGATTGTCCGCGAGGCAGGAATCGTCGGCATGGGCGGAGCCGGATTCCCGACATCTGTAAAACTGAAACCGCCGAAGCCGATCGACACGATCCTGCTGAACGGCTGCGAATGTGAGCCGTATCTGACGGCAGACCACCGGGTGCTCCTGGAGTTTGCGGACGACGTCATTTACGGTCTGAAAGCGATCATCAAAACCGTCAATGCAGAAAAAGGTCTGATCGTTATTGAGGATAACAAGCCGGATGCCATCGAGCTGATGCAGGCCAAGATCGCGGACTGCGACAACATCGAGGTAGTAGTGGCTAAGACGAAGTACCCGCAGGGCGCTGAGAAGATGCTGATCAAGCGCGTGATGGGCAGACAGGTTCCGCGCGGAGGGCTGCCTGCAGATGTAGGCTGCGTTGTCAGCAATATCAGCACCACAAAAGCGATCTCCGACGCGATCCGGAAGGGTATGCCGCTGATCGAGCGTGTGGTAACGGTAACCGGTGAGAGAATAAAGAATCCGGGCAATTACATAGTAAAGATCGGTACCAACACCAAAGATCTGATCGACTACTGCGGAGGTCTGGTGGGCGACGACATCACCATCAAGGCAGGCGGTCCGATGATGGGCTTTGTTCTGAACGATACGAACGTGCCGATCATGAAGGGCTCCAACGGTATCATTGCCGTTGAGACGGACCACAGTGTGGAGCAGCCGTGCATCAAGTGCGGACGCTGTGTTGACGTATGTCCGATGGAACTCACTCCGCTGTATTTCGCAAAATATGCGGATGAGGAAAACTGGCAGGGCATGAAGGATAGAAACGTTATGGATTGTGTGGAGTGCAGAAGCTGTGAATACATCTGTTCCTCCAAGATTCCGTTAGTGGCAAAGATAAAAGCCGGAAAAAATGCGGTAAGGGGGATGAAGTAATATGTTGATTACCCAGTTAAAATCCAAAGAGACAATCGCATCGCTGGCAGAGGGCAAGGTTTTTATCATTAACTGCCATGGATGCAAGGAAGTGCATTTCCCGGAAAAGGAAGCGCTGGAGCTTCAGAAGGAGCTGGAGGCTGACGGGAAACTGACAGGAGCGATCACAACAGATTATATCTGCAATCCGGACAACATGAAGCTGCGTCTGGAAAAGCACAAAGATGAGATCGCGGCAGCCGATGTGATCCTGGTACTTTCCTGCGGCGTTGGCGTGCAGACGGTCGCAGAGTATTTTGAGGATAAAAAAGTATGCGCGGCATGTGATACCTATCCGCTGCCGGGCTTCCAGGGCGTGACGCCGCTGGAGTACGACTGCAAGCAGTGCGGCGAGTGCTATCTGAACTTAACCGGCGGCATCTGCCCGATCACGGCATGTTCCAAGAGCCTTGTAAATGGTCAGTGCGGCGGTTCCAAAAACGGCATGTGCGAGGTGGATGGCGACATGGAGTGCGGCTGGGAGCGCATCTACAGAAGACTTGCGCAGATCGGACGTCTTGACGCGCTGAAATGTCCGACGCAGATACGTAATTTCGCAACCGATGACGAAGTGAAAAATTTATAATGAGTAGGAGTAATGTACAATGAAAATTACGGAATTATTTGAACGTGGTGAATTTGTGGTTTCTGCGGAAGTAGGACCGCCTAAAGGAATTCATATTGAACATACACTGGAAGAAGCGAAAACGTATCTGAGCGGCATTACGGCTGTCAACGTAACCGACAACCAGTCCTCCGTTATGCGTCTCGGTTCCCTTGCGGTATGTAAAGCTCTCAAGGACGAGGGGCTGACGCCGATCTATCAGCTTACCTGCCGCGACAGAAACCGTATCGCGCTGCAGTCCGACCTGCTGAGTGCGGCGATGCTCGGCATCGAAAACATTCTCTGTCTGACGGGCGACCACACAAAGATGGGCGACCATCCGCAGGCAAAGCCGGTATTCGACCTCGATTCCGTTTCTCTTCTTCATACCGTGACGAAGCTGGAATCTGGCGTTGATCTCGGCGGAAACGAGTTGATTGGCGAGCCGCCGAAGTTTGCGAAGGGCGCAGTTGTTTCTCCGTGCAGCGATTCTGTGGACGCACAGCTTGCAAAGATGGAGCGCAAGGTAGCAGCAGGCGCAGACTACTTCCAGACACAGGCAGTATTCGAGCCGGAGAAATTCATCAAATTCATGGAGAAGGCAAAACAGTTCGGCAAACCGGTCCAGGTTGGCATCATCATCCCGAAATCCGCGGGCATGGCAAAGTTCATGAACAACAATGTTGCCGGCGTCCATGTTCCGGATGAGATGATCGAAGAGCTGAAGGCTGACAAGGAAAAGACAAAGGCAGGCATCACCGGTGTGGAGATCGCTGCCCGCATTATCAAAGAATGTAAGCCGTACTGCCAGGGCGTACATATCATGGCGCTTGGCTGGGAGTCCAAGGTACCGGCGCTTCTTGAACAGGCTGGAATCTAAATATAAAAAAGTGCTGCCGCACGAAATGATGGAATAAATCATTGGTGCGGCAGTATTTTTTATGCTTTCGGATGCGGCTCCCTGCGGTATTCTGAAGGGCTTTTTCCGGTCATTTTTTTAAACAGGCGGCTGAAATATTTTTCGTCCCGGTAACCTGTCTGGAAAGAAATCTCCTGGATGGATTTTCCGGTGGTGGTCAGCAGCTTTCTGGCGCACTCCATGCGCAGACGGATGCAATAGTCGCTGAAGGAAACCCCGACGATATCGTGAAAGCAGCGGCTGAAATAGCCGTAGCTCATCTGGGCGTTCCGGGCGATCTCCGTCGTATCAATCTGCTCCGTGTAGTGCGTGTCGATATAATTCTTCACATTCAGAATGCTCCGGACGACCGCGTCGGAGTATTTGGATGAAAAACGAAAATAATTTGTTTTCTCATAGAGCAGGATCAGCCAGTCCTCCACCTCTTGCCAGTTGTGAAATACAGCGGGGACCGCTATTTTTTCTCCGGTCAGCTCGCTGTAGGAGGAATTCCAGACCGCCTCCAGCGCCAGCAGAAGGTGATAGAGGGCGGAGGGCCTTAGCTTCTGCGTTTTCAGATCAAAGGTGATCTGGTGAAAAAGGTCGTTTTCGTGAATCCAGTTCAGAGAAAGCCACTCTTTTTTGAGCTGCTCTACCGACTCCGCGCTCTGAATCGTTTCGTCCTCAAAAAGCTCATAGGCGTGTTTGTCGTTGACGGTTTTCAGCGGCTGGTAATCGTAGAAAAACTGCTCCTTCTGATAGTGGCGCAGAAGCTTGCCGAGCTGTGCGTACGTCATTTCCGACACGTCCGAGATGCGCAGCAGCATCGTGTTCGGAAAATGCTCCGGGAAGGAAAATTCTTTTGTATCGCTTGTAAATACCCAGACACCTGCAAAAAGCTCAAAAATATTTTTGCTGTCGGCAAGCTGATTCAGCTCCTGAAATTGAAAAATATGCTCCTCCCCGTCCGGCTCCACAGTCAGAAGCGCATAAATTGACGGATAGAGAATTTTGCTGTTCCTCCAGTCGACGCCTGCCGGACCGGATACATTGCTTTTCTTTTTCATGACGGCGGCATAGATACGGTCAAGAATCTGGTCGAAATTTTCCCTGTCAAAATGCGTTTTTGCGATATAGTCAATCGCGCCGACGCGCAGTACGCTCTGGATGTACTCAAATTCCGTGTGAACCGTCAGCACAACATAGCTAAGCGCCGGATAGCGTGCGGACGCTGTCTGGATAAAGGTCATGCCATCCATGATTGGCATATCGAGATCCACAAGCACAAGGTCGACAGGATTTTTCGCAAGAAAATCAAGCGCCTCTTTTCCGTTGGATGCCTCGCCGACAATTTTCATATGATGCTTTTCCCAGGGCATCAGTATCTGGATACCCTTTCGCGTTAAAATATCGTCATCTACGATCAGTATTTTCAGCATGATAACCGCCGCCTTTCATTTTTGGAAATTCTATTGATATCGTTGTTCCGGCGCCGCTTTCGCTGCTGACAGAGAAAGAGCAGTTGTCCGGGAAAAAGCTGTGCAGACTGTTGACCACGTAAGACAGACCGATGCCGGACTGCGGGATGTCGGGAGATGCTGAAGCCGCAGAAAAACCTGCACCGGGAGAGACCGGACCGGTATTTAAAACGGCTTCACACAGGCGATGGACTGCTTCCAGCCGGTCGGGAGCGATGCCGGAGCCGGTGTCGGAGACGGTAAGACGGATGCGCTCGTCAATTTGGACTTCCACGAGGATTTCCATGCCGGGACGGTAGCCGTGGCTCAGCGCGTTTTCTACCAGCGGCTGCAGCAGGAATTTGGGGCAGGGGTAATTCAGCTCCTCTGCAGCAGACGGGCGGATTATTTCAAAGTGAAAATCGTAGCGCACCTTCTGGAGCCGGATATATTCCTGCAGGGCGCCAAGCTCCTTTTCCAGAGTGGCGGAAACGCTGTCCTTGTCAAGATTGTAGCTCAGAAGATGGGCGAGCGACTGCGTAAGGTCATCTATTTCATGCTGTCCGTTCATCAGCGCCAGCCAGTGCATCGTATTCAGCGTGTTTAGCAGAAAGTGCGGATTGATTTGTGCGCGCAGCTTTTCGAGCTGAACCTGGGCGGTTGTTTTTTCCTGCGCGATAATCTTTTGGATCATCTGCTGGATCTGCTTTTGCAGAGAAGCTATTTTCTGCAGAAGATGCTCATATTCCGGGATGGAGGAATGCCATTCCCGGGAAACCTCCTCGTCGGAGAGCAGAAGCTCAAGCTGACGATCGAAAAGCTGCAGCGGCGTATAGATGCTCCGCCAGAAATAGACGGCGAGCAGCCCCACCAGAACCGCAATGATGATCGTGCAGAGCAGGGCTTCCCGGAGAGAATGGTAGTAGTCAAGCGCGTAAATCTGGTTCGGAATGATCAGATGCACCTGCCAGCCCTGCGGCATATCCCTGGAAAGACTGCGGAAGTTCTTTGTTTTGCCGACGGACAGCAGAGCGGGGATTTCCTCGCTGCTGTCCTCGGGGAAATTTGTATAAATCAGCTCGCCGTCCGTGTTTGTTACCGCAAGATAGGCGGATTTTCGCCCGGCAAGCTCAATCGGATCGAGCATGGAATAAAAGCCTGTCTCAATAGACAGCGTAACGCTCCTTCCGTTTGGCAGCGTCTCGGTCCGGTTGAGGATCAGCACCGGATTGCCGTTGTAGTTGCTCTGGCTGGAGCAGGGACCGTAGAACGAAAAGGCAGAATTCTGATAGAGCACGGGAAGCTGATCAGTTTGATTTCCGCTCACGGGATAACTGCTGTAGATATATTCCGATTCTGTGTTATCATATAAAGAGAGCAGAGAAACATCGGTGTTGGAGAGCGTAAGCATCGTGATATCGTTCATAAGGGCAGAATACTGCTCCTGATGGTCATACGGCGAGGAAACTGAATAATAGAGAAGCAGCGTGTCCTGTATCGCTTCGTTGTCGAGAATCTGCCCGGAGGTCAGCGTCAGATTCCACAGAAGATCCTGCATGGTATCGCAGGTTTCGGAGAGCAGGCTGTTGTAATCGTCGGCGAGCTGTTTTTCCGTAAAGCGGGTGATGAAGCGGCCGCCGATAAAAATATAGGTAAACAGCATGAGCAGCAGGATACCGAAAAAAGAAATAAAAATTCTCGCTTTTAAAGAAACGCTCCGCAAATTGGTCATTTTTCTGCCTTCCTTTTTAAAATTCCTGTTCTTATTATAAAATTTGTACAAATCATTTGTCAACATAGATGCCGCACAGAAGGGGTGGAGTATTTTGCCGGACAGGAGGACAATAATGAAATGCGGACACAGCAGTTTTGAACAAAGTACCCCTTTCGGTGAAGTCTGTCGGTTCAAAAAAGCGCACAGAAAAGATATACTGGATTCATCAAAAAACATGGAGGTGCGAAAATGAAGAAAAGAAAGCAAACAATTTTAATTGCCGGATTAGCATGTGCGATGGCTCTTGGCGGAGCGGTTTCGGTGGGCGCGAGCGAAAATATGCCGGTGGACGAGAGCGGAAATCCCAGTCCCTTCGGAAAATACGAGGAGCCGGTTACGGTGGAAATCGTTCAGTCGATCAATCCGACGCTTCCGCTCCCGGAAGGCGACAGCGCGACAGACAACTACTTTACCAGATACATCAAGGAAAATCTGAATATTGATATCGCGGTGAAGTGGTCGGCAGCTTCCGCAGATTACAATGAGAAGCTGAATCTGGCGATCGCGGCAAACGACCTGCCGGATGTGTTCGTAGTAAATGAACAGCAATTCCGCAAGCTGCTCAAATCGGATATGCTGGCAGATCTGACGCCGTACTTTGACACCTATACATATGACATCATCAAACAGAACATTGACACGACTGACGGAAAAGCGATGGAAAACATCACTTATGATGGAAAAATCTATGCGATTCCAAATGTGCAGGTGGAAGGTGACGGCTACAATCTGATGTGGATCCGGCAGGACTGGCTGGACGAGCTGGGACTGGAAGCGCCTCAGACTATAGAAGAGCTGGAGCAGGTGGCAAAGGCATTTGTAGATAATAACATGGGCGGAGAAAATACCATCGGAATCCTGGGACCGACGATCAACGGTGCGCTGTACAACACGTTTCTTTCGATTAACAATTTGAACTGCCTGGACGGAATCTTCCAGGCATACCAGAGCTATCCGGGCTTCTGGGTGCAGGATGAGGAAGGAAATGTTGTTTACGGCTCCACGACGCAGGAGACGAAGGAGGCGCTTGCCGAGCTGCAGAAGCTCTACGCAGACGGCGTACTCGACCAGGAGCTTGGCGTGAGAAAAGACGCGGATGAGGCGTGGAAGAGCGGAAAAGCAGGTATCCTGTTCTCCCCGTGGTGGCACGGCTACAACGTAAAGGACTGCATCGCCAACAATCCGGAGGCGGAATGGAAGGCATATGCAGCTCCGGTCGCGGAGGATGAAAACTGGTATCCGAAGCTTGGCGGCGTTGGCAACAGTTACTGTGTGGTGCGCAAGGGCTATGAGCATCCGGAGGCAGCGATTATGCTGAACAACCTGCTTCGAAGAAGCGAGGGCCTCTTCCAGGAGGAGACAAGTCTGGATATGAGCTATTATCCGGGACGCGTTGTTGTTGCTCCGAGCGACGAATGCAGCTTCAGCGTAGAAGCGCTGCGGGCAAAAATGAACGGCGAGGAAATTCCGGAGTACGATCCGCTGAACTACAAGCTGCTTGAAAGCGATTTAAACAGTCTGGAGGAGTGCCTGGAGGCGCCCTACGATGATCTGAGTATTGAAAAATGGAATACCGAAATCATGTCCACCTCCGGAAGCTTCGGAAGACTGTATTCCCTGCTGATGGGCATGTCCGCGGTGGAGGACGCAGAGGAAGCGGGCATTGTAAACAAGGTTTACAGTGTGACCTACACACAGACCGATACGATGGAGCGCAGATGGACGAACCTCAAGAAGAAAGAGGACGAAACCTTCCTGAAAATCATCATCGGCGAGGAACCTCTGGAGGCATTCGACACCTTTGTGGAAGAGTGGAACGCCGAAGGCGGAGCGGATATTACGGCGGAAGTGCAGGAACTTGCAAATCAGTAAGAGCGGCGCTGTGAATGGGTGCCCGGGGCATCTGAGAAATTTCAGATGCCCTCTCTTTTTCAAAAAAGGAGACAGACATGAATAGAAAGAAAAATAATATCTTCCATTCCAGGACAGGGGCATACTGGCTGATGCTGCTCCCGGCTCTGGTCTGGATGATCATGATAAATATTGTCCCAATGTTTGGTATCGTGATGGCGTTCCAGGATTACAATCCGGGGCTTGGCATCTTTCGCTCTGAATTTATCGGGCTGGAAAATTTTGAATATATGTTCCAGATGAAAGATGTGTCCCAGATTTTTACAAATACGGTGGTGATCGCGGTGGGCAAGCTGCTGCTGAACGTGTTTGTGCCTGTGGTATTTGCACTGCTGCTCAACGAAATAAAAAATGCGGCGTTTAAGAAAAGCGTGCAGACCATTGTGTACCTCCCGCATTTTATCTCCTGGGTTATCATGGGTGGAATACTTCTGGATGTGTTTGGGTTATACGGACCGATCAACTCTGTCCTTTCCGCTCTTGGTATGGAGCGGGTGGCGTTCTTCCGGATTGCTTCGATCTTCCGGCAGCTCGCGATCGGAACGGATGTGTGGAAGGAATTTGGCTTCAATGCCGTGGTTTATCTGGCGGCGCTGACGGGAATCAGCCCGGCGCTTTACGAGGCGGCGGCAATCGACGGAGCGAGCCGCTGGCAGCGCATGTGGCACATCACGCTTCCGGGACTGAAACCGATCATCGTTCTGATGACGATCCTTGCGCTTGGCAATATCTTAAACGCGGGCTTCGATCAGATTTATAACATCTACAATCAGGCGGTTTATTCCACCGGTGATATTATCGATACCTGGGTATATCGTGTTGGCCTGAACGATCTGCAGTTTTCGCTGGCGACTGCGGTCGGGCTTCTGAAGTCTGTCGTAGGATTTTTACTGATCTCCCTGTCTTATGCGATTGCATACAAGAAGGCAAATTATCGGATTTTTTAGGAGGGCTTACGAATGGTAGAGAAAAAAACAGCCGGATATTATATCTTACAGGGAACGTTTGTCGTTATCCTGGTGCTTCTTGCGCTGAGCTGTCTGCTGCCGCTTCTGTATAATCTGGCAGTGTCTTTCAGCTCGAAGGAGGCGGCGGAAGCGGGGCTTGTGGCGTTCTGGCCGGTGGATTTCACTTTGAATGCCTACAAGGAGATCATGGGGGAGAAGGCGTTTTTTGTATCCTTCCTCACAGCGGTAAAGCGTGTGGCGCTCGCGCTTCTCATCACTCTGCCGGTTCTTACGATGGCAGCGTATCCGCTGGCAAAGAGCAAACATGAATTTGCGCCGCGCAATATGATTTTATGGATTTTTGTATTCTGTATGCTGTTTTCGGGAGGTACGATCCCGTGGTATATTGTGATGAAAGCATACGGACTGACAAACAGCGTTTTCGGGCTGGCAGTCTGCGGCGGCATCCCGGTGTTTAACCTGATCCTTATGGTGAATTTCTTCCAGGATATCCCGAAGGAATTGGAGGAGGCGGCGATGGTGGACGGGGCCGGGGCGTGGTACATTCTGACGCATATTGTCGTGCCGCTTTCGAAGCCCGTGCTGGCAACTATCGCATTATTTACGATCGTGACGCACTGGAACGATTTCTTCCAGGGACTCGTGCTTTCCACAGGCGAAAAATATTATCCGCTGCAGACCTACATTAAGCAGTTGATTTTTCAGGTGGATACGACGACCATGACGGCGGAGCAGATCAAGCAGGCGTCGATGATGTCAAACACCACGATGAACGCAGCGAAGATATTTATATCGATGGTTCCGGTGCTTTGCATTTATCCGTTTTTACAGAAATATTTTGTCACAGGCATCACCCTGGGCGGCGTGAAGGAGTAGGAGGAAAAGATGGAGCATTTGATTTTCAGCAATGACAGTTATGAGATGGACTGGCTGCGGCAGGATTTCCGGTACGGGAAGGTCACGGGACCGGAGGAGCTGGAGTTTGCGGCAGAGACGGAGCAGAAGGGGGATATTGCATACACCTGTGTTTCGATAACAAATCCGTCGGACAAACCGTATTTTACGAACAACGAGAGCATTGCGATTACCTTTCCGCTGCCGGACAGCTATGAGGACAGCAGAACCTGTCTGAAAAAGCGCTGTCATGTACACATTTTCTGCGGAAAACAGGTGAGCTGGATCTGCGCTCTGCGCATGGGCGGGGAGGCTCCCCACCTCGGCATGGTGCTGACGGAGGGCAGCCTTGCGGCATACAGTATCCAGCGGAATATCCTTCACCAGAGCAATGATCGTGGCTGTTTCCTTCTGCATCCGGAGGGGATGCAGCTTCAGCCGCATGAGACGAGGAAGCTTCGCTGGACGATCTTTCCGCACGATGGCAAAGCTGATTTTCTGAAGAAGCTGAGTGTCTATCAGCCGCGCATGGTGTGCGTGGAGGCGCAGCGCTATGTACTGTTTTTGGGCGAGACAAACCGGATAGAGATAACGCCAGCATTCCCGGCGGAGCGCGTGACGGTGAACGGCGAGGAAGCGCAGCGGGAGGGAAATTCCTTTGTTTATTCTTACACGGCGGAGAAGATCGGTGAGCTGACCTTTTCCATCTGCGCGGATGATGTGCAGACCGAATGCCGCATATTGGTGCAGGAGAGACCGGAGCTTTTAGCGCAGCGGCGGTGCCGTTTTCTGGCAAAGAATCAGCAGTATACGGGAGAGGGACCTCTTAACGGCGCTTATCTGGCATACGATAACGAGGAGGAGCGTCTGGTGTACACGCCGGAAAATGATTTTAACGGCGGCAGGGAGCGCATCGGCATGGGAATCCTGATGGCGCGTTACCTGCAGCAGAAAAAGGACGAAAATCTGATGGATAGTCTCGAAAAATATAGGGATTTTGTGCTGCGTGAACTGGTGGACAAAGAAACGGGATGTGTTTATAATGATATGGAACGCGATGACAGTTATCACAGGCTGTACAATGCGCCCTGGGCAGCGACCCTTTTCACAGAGCTTTACCGGCTGGAACAGAAAAGAGAGTATCTCACATATGCCTGCCGGATTGTGAAGCGCTACTATCAGGAGGGCGGCAAAGAATTTTATCCGATCGAGCTTCCGGTGCTCGCGCTGATAAAGGCGCTTGGCGAAGTGCAGATGGAGGCGGAGCAGAGAGAAATGCGGGTGCTGTTTATAAACCACGCTGACTGGCTGTGCGGGCGGGGACTGGATTATCCGCCCAGCGAGGTGAACTACGAGCAGAGCATTGTCGCTCCGGCGGCGCAGATTATACTGTCTGTCTATCTGCTGACGGGAAAGGAAAAGTATCTGCACGCGGGCGGGCAGCAGGTAAAGGTTCTGGAGCTGTTTAATGGAATGCAGCCGGACTATCATCTGTATGAGAGCGCCGTGCGTCACTGGGACGGATACTGGTTTGGAAAACGCCGGTATTACGGTGATACGTTTCCGCATTATTGGAGCGCGCTGACTGGAAATGTGTTTGCGCTTTATGCAAAGGCGACGAAAGATGCTTCATACATGAAGCGGGCGGAGGATTCCAGAAGAGGAGTGCTGCCGATGATTTTCCCGGATGGACGCGCCTCCTGCGCGTACGTTTATCCGCAGAGTGTGAATAACAGGCGGGCGTCATTTTATGATCCGTATGCGAATGATCAGGACTGGGGACTGTATTTTTATCTCCGCGAAGGAGAGGCGTATCAAAGAGACTAAGGAGGATTAACAGATGGGAAAAAAGATCAGCCGGATCTTGTACGGCGGCGACTATAACCCGAATCAGTGGCCGCGGGAAATCTGGAAGGAGGATATGCAGATTTTCCGGGATGCTCATATCAACAGTGCGACGATCAATGTTTTTTCCTGGGCAAAGCTGCAGCCGTCGGAGGAAACCTACGATTTCTCCGAACTGGATGAGATTGTCGATATGTTAAGCAAAGAAGATTATGATATCGTGCTGGCGACCTCCACCGGAGCGGTTCCGGCATGGATGGCGAAAAAATATCCGGAGGTTGAGCGCACGGACTACGAGGGACGTCATCACAAGTTTGGTCAGCGTCATAACGCGTGCCCGAATTCTCCGGTTTTTCAGAAATATTCGGCGGCGCTTGCAGCAAAGCTGGCGGAGCGCTACGGAAGCAATCCGCATGTGAAGTGCTGGCATGTGAACAACGAATACGGCGGCACCTGCTACTGCGAGAACTGTGAAAAGGCATTCCGCGTGTGGGTAAGGAAAAAATATGGAACGCTGGATGCGGTGAACAAAGCCTGGAATATGGAATTCTGGGGACATACGCTGTACGATTGGGATGAGATCGTGGCGCCGAACGCGCTCAGCGAGGGCATTGGTACGGAAAAAACAGCGTTTGCGGGAATTTCCATTGATTATAAACGCTTTAACTCAGACAGCATTCTGGAAAACTATAAGCTGGAGCGGGATGCGATCCGCAGGTTTGATTCCGAGGCTGTCATCACCACAAACCTGATGGGAAGCTATAAGGAGCTTGACTATTTTAAGTGGGCGAAGGAGATGGATGTGATCTCCTGGGATAATTATCCGGCGTACGATACACAGCCGGGATATACGGCGATGCAGCATGATCTTATGCGCGGCTTGAAGGATGCGCCGTTTATGCTGATGGAGCAGACGCCGAGCCAGCAGAACTGGCAGCCATATAATTCGCTGAAGCGCCCGGGGCAGATGCGCGCGCAGAGCCTGCAGACCATCGCGCACGGAGCCGACACCATCCAGTTTTTCCAGCTCCGCAGAAGCGTCGGGGCGTGCGAGAAATTCCATGGAGCGGTGATCAGCCACGCGGGAACAGAAAATACGAGAGTTTTCCGGGAAGTGCAGCAGCTTGGCGGCGAGCTGGAAAAGCTGGGAGACGTGATCCTGGGCAGCCGCAGCTCGGCAGAGGTCGGCGTCGTATTTGACTGGGATAATTACTGGGCGCTGGAGTACACGAGCGGTCCGACGGTGGATTTGATGTATGTAAAGCAGATTTATGCGTATTATCAGTATTTTTATCAGCATAATATACCGGTGAACATGATTCCGTTCGACGCGGATTTCAGTAAATATAAGCTGATCGTAGCGCCGGTACTGTACATGGTGAAGGCGGGAATGAAGGAAGCGCTGGAGAAATTCGTGCAGGATGGCGGTGTGCTGGTTCTCACTTATATGAGCGGGATCGCGGATCAGTCCGACAATGTTTATCTCGGCGGCTATCCCGGTCCGTTCCGGGAGATGGCCGGCGTCTGGGTGGAGGAAATCGACGCGCTCTCGCCGGAACAGACAAACCGGGTGCGGTTCGCAGACGGCAGCACCGGAAGCTGCAGCCTGGTGTGCGATCTGATGCATCTGGAGGGCGCAAAGAGCCTCGGCGAATACGCGGAGGATTTCTATGCGGGAATGCCGGCTGTCACAGAAAATTGCTATGGAAACGGTAAAGTGTACTATATCGGCACACTGCTGGAGGAATCCGCGCGCGGAAAGCTGTTCTCCTATATCTGTGGGAATGCGCAGATAAAAGGGCTGGCGGAAACAGCACCGGGGCTGGAGATCACCTGTCGCGAAACCGAAACGCACAAGATCTATTTTGCTCTGAACTTCGGGGATGAGGAATGCAGACTGCCGGAAATGTTCCGGGGACAGAAGGATCTGCTGACGGGCAGCGTGCTTGCAGAGGATACAGTCTTAAAGAAATTTGATGTATGCATAGTGCAGGTGGAAAAATAATTATATGAGCCAGGGGACAAAAGGTCTAAACCCATACGAGCTTGTTCAGAAGTGGGTTTGAGAGTTACTGTTCAGGTCAGGACTTTGCATTCAATGCAAAGTCCGTAAGAAAGTGATACAGGTGTGAGCAAATCCCATTCGCGGAGCGAATTTTAAATGGATTTGCGAATATTACTGTGAACAGTAACGTTTGAGAACTTTTGTCCCCATACAATCAACAGGGATTCTTTTGAACCTCTTCTGCCACTTTTCTGACGATCTCTTCCATCTGTCCGCGTTTTTCTTCCATATCCTTCACCAGCTTAAACTGCGTGCGTGCGCGGTCCAGGTTGTGGTTCTCACGGTGTATCTTGAAATAGTGGTCGCCCTCTAAGTGGTCTGCGAGAAAGCGCATCCCGCATTCGAGCGTCATCATAATTGCACCGTCGATCAGCGAATCCAGCTCGGCGGGGGTGAGCGTGCCGCCGCAGCCTTTCAGGAAGCCTTTCGTGTATGCCTCGAAAAGCTCCAGACTGCAGGAGACTTTTGAGAGATCCTGCTCATCCTCGGCGGCGGTGCTTGCGCCGAAGCGGATGGAATCTCCGAAATCATTGGCGGAAAGTCCCGGCATCACGGTGTCAAGGTCGATGACGCAGATGCCCTTTCCGGTTGCATTGTCGATCAGGATATTATTCAGCTTCGTGTCGTTGTGCGTAACGCGAAGGGGCAGCTCGCCGGATGCCTGCCGGTCCACCAGCGTGTGGACGTATTCTCTGCGCGCCTCCACAAAAGCAATTTTCCCGCGCACATTGTCCGCGCGTCCGGCGCTGTCTGCTGCGACCGCTTTTTCAAAATCGGCAAACCGTACCGGCGTGTCGTGAAAATGCGGGATCGTTTCGTGAAGCGTGTGCGCCGGATAATCCGCCAGCAGGCGCTGGAAATGCCCGAAGGAGAGCGCACTCTGGTAAAAATCCTCCACAGACTCCGACTGGTTGAAGCAGGAGGTATTTCCGATAAAATCGTACACACGCCAGTAGCCGTTTAAGTTATCCTTATAATACGGCTTTCCGTCAGCGGCGAGGCGTACGTTTAAGGTCTCCCGCGCCGGATCGCCGCCTTCCTCTATGATCTTTTTCCGAAGCCAGCCGGTAACGCCGCTGATATTTTCCATCAATTCTTCCGGATGATGAAATATTTCCGTATTTATGCGCTGCAGGATAAACTTGTCTGTCACGGAAACCTCCACAAGAAAGGTATCGTTGATGTGACCGTCGCCGTAGGAGCGGACGGATGCAGGATCTGCGTCGAGGCAAAAGGCATTCAGCACTTCCTGGGATATTGCTTTCTGATTCATGATCGTTCCTCCCGATATGTTTTTCTGTCTGCTATTATATCGTATCTATCAGAGAAATTCAAATGAATATAACAGTTTTTGTGGGATTAACATACAAATATTTTTTAAAAATAAAAATAAATTTCACAAATTTATCAAAAATGATTGCTTTTTTGAGGGAAATATTATATAATCCGTCTATAAGACGGACGCCGCAGTCTCGTGAACTTTGGACGTCCGATTTCACCTTAAAGGAGGACATAAGCTATGAACAAGAAATTTTTAGCAATGGCAGCAGTTGCATCTATGGTGGCAGCGGTACCGGCGGTATGCTCCGCAGAGGATGTGGAAATCAATGTAATTGCAGCAGAGTATGGCCAGAACACCGCAGACTGGTGGGCAAATTTTGTAGAGGATTTCAACAATGACAATGCAGGCATCAAGCTTACGGTAGAGGTTGTCTCCTGGAATGACATTTACACCGTAGTAAACACCCGTATTCAGGGAAACAACGCGCCGGATATTCTGAACATCGACGTATTTGCGGATTATCAGGCGGACGGTCTGCTTCTCCCGGCACAGGATTACGTTTCCGAAGAAACCTATGCGAAGATGTATCCGTCCTTCCTTGAGCAGTCTGTAGTGGACGATGTTGTATGGGCAGTTCCGGACCTTGCTTCCGCACGTGCGCTTTATTACAACGTAGATATTCTGGAAGCAGCAGGTGTGGAGGTTCCGACCACATGGGATGAACTGACGGCGGCTTGCGAAGCGATCAAGGCATATGACGACAGCATTTATCCGTGGGGTATCGATATGACAACTGACGAAGGTCAGGCTGCGTTCGCATACTACACCTGGAACAACGGCGGCGGCTTTGTTGATGAGAACGGCGACTGGGCGCTCAACAGCGATGCAAACGTAGAAGCGATCGAGTATGCGATCGGTCTTGTAAATGCCGGCTACACCAACACAGATCCGGCGAACAACACACGTTACGATCTGCAGGATATGTTCGGCGCAGGTCAGATCGCAATGGTTATCGCACCGAACAGCCTTCCGACCTACATTGCAGACGGCGGACACGAAGTAAACTATGCGGTAGCTTCCATTCCGTGCAATACCGGTGAATCCGTATCCGCAGGCGTTATGGACCGCTTCATGTGCTTTGACAACGGCTATTCTGAGGAAGAGCTGGCAGCGATCACCACATTCTTTGATTATTTCTATGACGATGCACGCTACTCTGACTGGGTTCTGATGGAAGGCTTCCTTCCGGCAACGATCGCAGGCGGCGAAGCAGTTGCAGCAGCAGACGAGAGCATGGCTGCATGGGTTGACATCGTAGGCTCCAGCAAATTCTATCCGACAGCAAAAGCTGAATGGGCAGATGTAAAACAGGGCGTTATCGACGTTGAGCAGAGAGCACTCCTCGGTGAAGATGTAAGAACACTGCTGGATGAGCTGCAGGCTGACATCGCAGGTTAATTTTCGAAACACATACTTTATTTTCTCAAAAAAGAGAACCGGGAGCCGGGCTGCACAAAGGCCCGGCTCTTTGTACAGATAAGTCTCAAACTGGTGGTGAAACATGAAAAAAAAGAATCTATTAAAGGCGGCGAGTCCCTATATCTGGCTGCTTCCGAGCATTTTATTAATGACAGTTTTTATTCTGTTTCCGATTTTCGAGGTGTTCCGCACGTCCCTGAGTGAAGTGAGCAGAGCCGGTATCATCAAGGGCTTTGCGGGGCTTGACAACTTTAAAAAAGTGGTCACAGGCTCTACCTTCGGGATGGTACTGAAGAACACACTCGTATGGACGATCGTGGTAGTAGGTCTGTCCACCCTCATCGGTTTTGCGCTGGCGCTCATGCTGAACAACGAATTCCGCGGAAGAAAGGTTGCGCGCGCGATCGTTGTATTTCCCTGGGCGACATCGCTGATCATCCAGGCCGGCGTCTGGAAATTTATCATTAACCCGGATTACGGTACCTTAAATACCCTGCTTTTGAAGCTGGGGCTTATCAGCAGTCCTGTGAACTGGACGCCCACGCCGGGCGCTTATTTCGCATGGGAGTGCTGGGTTGGTATTTTTGTAACGATTCCGTTTGTCACTTTTTGCGTGCTTTCCGGGCTGCAGAGTATTGACGCATCTTATTATGAATCGGCAACGGTGGACGGAGCGGGATTCTGGCAGAAGCTGTTCAATATCACGATCCCGCTTGTAAAATCGTCCCTTACCGTCAGCACGGTACTGAATATTATTTATGTATTCAATTCCTTTCCGATCGTCTGGACGATCACCAAGGGAGACCCGGCAAACCGTACCGATACCCTTGTTACTTACCTGTATAAGCAGGCATTTTATAAAGGCAGAACCGGTGAAGCGGCGGCGATTTCCGTAATCGGCTTTCTGATTCTGTGCGTCTGTGCCTCCGTCTATATGATTGCTTCTTTAAGAAAGGAGGAGCAGGATGAGTAAAGAAAAAAAGTACATCAAGAAAGCGCGTACACCCAAGGATAAAGTGCTCAGGGTGCTGCTGTATGTGGCGATCATTGTAATGGTCCTGGTAACGCTGTATCCTTATTTTGTGATGTTTACCACAGCGCTGAAATCCCGCGCGGAAATCTATTCCATGAAGGGCACGCTGCTCCCGATCGAGTGGGAGTGGGAAAACTTCGTGGATATCTGGAGCCTGGCGCCGCTGGGACGCTACTTTATCAATTCCATTCTGATATCAGGCGGAGCGACGGCAATCGCGATCCTCTGCGGTATTCCGGCGGCTTATGCGCTGTCGCGCATGAAGTTTAAGGGAAAGAAATTTTTCCTCGGTCTGGTGATCGTTTCCCAGATGTTTGCGCCGGTCGTGCTTCTGGTGGGTATTTACAAGGTCATGAGCGTGCTGCATCTCACCGACAGCCTGCTTGGTCTGATCTTTATCAACGCGGCGTTTAACCAGGCGTTTGCCATCTGGCTTCTGCGGGGGACCTTTATGTCGATCTCTCCGGAGATGGAGCAGGCGGCGACGATTGACGGCTGCAATCAGCTCCAGGCGATGATCCGGGTTCTTCTCCCGGTAGCGGCACCTGGCATTGTGACGGCGCTGATCTTCGTGTTTATCAATGCGTGGAACGAGTACACGGTTGCGCTGACGCTGATCTCCAGCGACCTTCTGAAACCGCTGACGGTCGGCATCACGGTATTTAACGGCTACAATATGATCGAGTGGCAGTATCTGTTTGCATCATCGCTGTTTGCTACCATACCGGTTGTCATTCTCTTTATCTGTATCGAGAAGCATCTGGTGGGCGGTCTGACAAGCGGCGGCGTAAAGGGATAAATGCCCGATCTGTGATTTAAATAAAATATGCTCTGAGTGGTATTCACCGCGGATGCGTTTGCGGTGGAGACCACTCAGAGCATTTTTACAGCAGTTTTTTTGCGATTGCTTCCGCGGCGGTCGCCTTTGCGGACGCATAGTATCCGGGGCTTTTCAGGCAGAAGCCGTGGAACAGACAGTCGATGATGAGCATCTGCCCCATCCTTGCCGCGATGGAGCCGGATTGGAGCGGGCTTTCGTTGTAGCCGCACAGCAGGATGACGTCGGCAAAGGCGGCAGCCTGCGATTTTGGAAAGTGTGTGACCAGGATCACGGGAATTTTGCGCTGGTGCGCGACGTTCATAATGTCCTCCATGTCGCGGGTGGCGCCGGAGTAAGAGAAAAATAAAATCACATCCTGCGGGGTGGCGAGCGCAGTGGAAAGCATCTGCATATGGGAATCCGCGATGTGGATGAACTGCGTGGACGCCGTGCTGAACCGCGCCCATGCTTCCATTGCCATCACAGAACTGCTTCCATGCCCGAAGCAGTAAACGTGGCGCGCATCGTAGAGCAGATCGACCGCTTTCGAAATTGCCTTTTCGTCCAGCAGATCAAAGGTCTCTGTGAGAGACAGGATATTTGCAGACAGCAGCTTCTGGAAGATACTGGAAAGGCTGTCCTGCGAGGTGATCGTGGAGGGGGTGCCGGACGGCTCGCCCATATCCGTCACGCGGTCTGATTTTGCGATCGCAAGCTTGAAGTCGTTGTAACCCGCTAAACCGAGCTTGTGGCAGAAACGTGTGATGGTAGCTTCCGAAACCCCGCTTTTTTCCGCAAGCGCTGAAATGGAAAGATACTGCGTTTCCGTGGTGTTTGCAAAAATATAATCAGCCAGCTTTTTGCCGGAGCGGGTGAATGAGGGATATTGCTCCGTGATATAATCCAGGATATTAACAGACATAGAAAACCTCCTTTCGTAAGATTTTTCCGTTTAGTATTTCCTACTATTATAAAGTAAAAATGCTTCCTCTGCAAGTAAAGGTTATAAACTAAAAATGAAATGGAATTTCAGGAACAATTTTATTGAAAATAATTTTCCGGTAGAGTATAATAAAAATAGCTGGGACGGCATGTCCCAAAATAAAGAAAGGAAGGGATAGTATGAGCAAAGCGGAGAAGTACCAGGGCATCATTCCGGCATTTTATGCCTGCTATGATGAGAACGGAGAGGTAGACGGAGAACGGGTGGAGGCGCTGACACGCCATCTTGTAAAAAAGGGCGTAAAGGGCGTTTATGTAGGCGGTTCTTCGGGAGAGTGCATCTATCAGACGGTTGCTGACAGAAAGCTGACGCTGGAGCACGTGATGAAAGCGGCGGAGGGTAAGCTGACAGTTATCGCGCACGTTGCCTGCAACAATACGGCAGAGAGCCAGGAGCTGGCAAGACATGCGGAGAGCCTTGGGGTGGATGCGATCGCGGCGATCCCGCCGATTTATTTCCATCTGCCGGAGCATGCGATCGCGCAGTACTGGAATGACATTTCCGCGGCGGCTCCGAACACGGATTTTGTGATCTATAATATCCCGCAGCTCGCGGGCGTGGCGCTGACGATGCCGCTTTTTAAGGAAATGAGAAAAAATCCGAGAGTAGTTGCCGTAAAGAACAGCTCCATGCCGACGCAGGATATCCAGATGTTCAAGATGGAAGGCGGCGAGGGCTTTATCGTGTTCAACGGTCCCGATGAGCAGCTTGTTTCCGGTCTTGCGATCGGTGCGGACGGCGGAATCGGCGGAACCTACGGGGTAATGCCAGAGCTGTATCTGAAGATCAAGGAGCTGGTGGACGCCGGCAGGATCAAAGAGGCGCAGGATGTACAGAACGCGGCGGATGCGATCATCTATGCGATGTGCGCGTGCCACGGCAACCTGTATGCGGTGATGAAAGAGGTCATGAAGATACGCGACGGTCTGGAGCTTGGCGGCGTGCGTAAACCGCTTCCGTCTCTGATCCCGGAGGATATGCCGCAGGTAGAAAAGTGCGCGAAGATGATCGACGAAGCGATCGCGAAATTCTGCTGAGGCTGCGAACTGCGGCAATGCGGCGGAACCGCGGCAGAGGAGGGAAACATGAAAATCTGTGTGTTGGATATCGGCGGGACGGCGATCAAAGCCGGTATCTGTGAGAACGGAAATTTAAGCGCTCTCAAAGAATTTCCCACAGAGGCGAAGCTTGGGGGCGCGCATGTCGCAGCGCGCGCGCAGGAGATCATCGAAGGATACCGGAGGGAGCACGCGTTTTCAAGGATCGGCATCAGCACGGCGGGACAGGTGAACCCGGTGCAGGGAAGCATTATCTGGGCAAACGAAAATATTCCAGGCTATACAGGTATGCGCCTGAAGGATATGATGGAAGAAAAATTCCAGCTTCCGACCGCCGTGGAAAACGATGTGAATGCGGCGGCGCTCGGCGAGGCGGTGTTCGGCGCAGGCAGAGGAATGCGTGATTTTGCCTGCCTTACCTACGGAACCGGCGTTGGCGGGGCGCTGTTTCTCGGCGGAAAGCTGTACTCAGGCAGCAGCTTTTCTGCCGGAGAATTCGGGGCGTTAGTCACGCACCCGGAGGATCGCGATCCGGAAAAAGATTTTTTCTCCGGCTGCTATGAAAAGTACGCTTCCGCCACTGCGCTGGTGGAGCGCGCAAGGGCGCTGGATGAGTCGCTTTCGAACGGGCGTCTTGTTTTTGAAAGAAAAGAAGAGCCGGAGGTGGCGGCGGTCATCGATGAATGGATCGGTGAGATCGTCTACGGTCTTATCACGATCATTCATATGCTGAACCCCGGAGGCATTATCCTGGGCGGCGGTGTGATGGAGCAGCCCTGCGTGCTGGAAAAAATCAAAGAACGGTTATACAGGAATACGATACCGAGCTTCCGCGGCGTGGAGCTGAAAAAAGCGGAGCTTGGAAATCGCGCGGGGATGCTCGGCGCATCCGTGCTGCATGAGAAAAGATAGGGAGGGAAATTTTGTGAATAAAGAAGAACTCTTTGCGAAGATGAAGGGAAAAGTGATCGTGTCCTGCCAGGCAGTGCCGGGCGAGCCGCTTTATGTGGAAGAGAAATCCATCATGTATCTGATGGCGAGAGCCGCAAAGCGGGCGGGCACTCCGATGATCCGCACCAGCAGTATCCGTGACGTGGTTGCAATCAAGGAAGAAACCGGGCTGCCGGTGATCGGGCTTGTGAAAATACAGTATGAGGGATTTGAAAGCTATATCACGCCGACCATGAAAGAGGTGGATGACCTTGTGGCGGCAGGCTCCGACATTATCGCCCTGGACTGCACCGATCAGAAGCGCGGCGACGGGAAGACTATCAGTGAGTTTATAACGGAGGTGCGTGCAAAATATCCGGAAGCGATCCTGATGGCGGACATTTCTACCTATGAAGAGGGTGTGCGCGCATGGAAGCTTGGCATGGATATCGTTGGAACGACGATGAACGGCTATACCAGTTATACCGAAAAGACGGACGGACCGAACTACGAGCTGGTGAAAGAGCTTTCTGCAGCGCTGGATATCCCTGTGATCGGAGAGGGAAGGATACATTCACCGGAGCAGGCGGTTAAGATGCTCGACGCCGGGGCGTTCGCTGTGGTAGTTGGCGGGGCAATCACCAGACCGCTTGAGATCGCGCAGAGATTTATCAGTGCTGTGGAGGCAAGATAAGATGAAACATATTGTTTGCTTTGGGGATTCCAATACGCATGGCTACTGTGCGGAAAACAACGGCAGATTTGACGAGACGCAGCGCTGGACATGCCTTTTGCAGAAGGGACTTGGCGACGATTACCTTGTGCTCGAAGAGGGATTGAGCGGGCGGACGACCTGCTTTACCGATCCGATCCACGAGGGGCTGAACGGTCTGGATTACATTTATCCCTGCCTGATGAGCCATGAGCCGGTGGATCTGCTGATCATTATGCTGGGAACGAACGATACAAAGGAACGGTTCGGCTCCTCGGCGGCGTGTATCGCGCTCGGACTGAAGCGCCTGATCGCAAAAGCGATCGCCACGACGGACTGCTGGCGTGATGGAAAACCAAATATCCTGGTGGTAACGCCGCAGAATATCGGCAGAGAATATGCGGACACCGAGGTGGCGCAGACGATGGGAAGAGGCTGTGCCAAGAAGTCTGAAGGGCTTGCTGCGCAATATGAGCAGATCGCCAAAATGATGGGCTGTCATTACCTGGATGCGAACCAGGTGGTATCTGCAGGACCGAACCAGGTTGATTTCATGCATTTGACGGAAGATGGGCACAGACAGCTTGCACAGGCGCTTTTGAAAATAATTCCCACGATTATGTAAAAATTTTTCAGAAAATGAAAAAATGAAAATATTTTCAAAAACATATTGACAAATTGCCTAAAGAAATGTAGAATAAGGGTACAACATTTATAAAGAATGAACAGGCTAAGACCTGTTCATTCTAATAATTAAAGGAGGGCGTTAAATATGAAATTCCGTAGGATCTTAGCACTTGCACTTGTTGGAACGATGGCATTATCTGCGACTGCATTTGCTGAAGGAGAAACAACAGAAATCACAATGTGGACCTATCCGGTTGGTGATTGGGGCAACGCAGAAGTAATGGACGGCCTGGTAGCAAAATTCAACGAGGCGCATCCGGAGATCAGCGTAAAGATCGAATATCTTGATTACACCAACGGCGACGACCAGATCAACACCGCGATCGAAGGCGGACAGGCACCGGATATCGTATTTGAAGGACCGGAGCGTCTGGTTGCAAACTGGGGCGCAAAGGGGCTTATGGTAGACCTGGCGGACCTCTGGACAGACGAAGCAAAAGAAGCGATCTACGATTCCGTAGAAGCAGCGTGCCAGAGCAACGACGGCGTATTCTATGAGTATCCGCTTTGCATGACAGCTCACACCATGGCGATCAACAGAGACGTATTTGAAGCAGCAGACGCTCTTCAGTATCTCGATGAGGAAACACGCACCTGGACAACCGAAGGCTTCATCAACGCTGTAAAGGCAGTTTATGAGAGCGGACAGGATCCGGTTGGCGCAGTATACTGCAGCGGACAGGGCGGAGACCAGGGTACACGCGCACTGGTAAACAACCTGTACGGCGGCACCTTCACAAACGCAGAGCACACCGCTTACACACTGGACAGCGAAGAGAACATCAAGGCTCTTGAGCTTCTGGCTGGCATGGACGGCATCAACTTTGACGCATCCATCGCAGGCGGCGATGAGATCCAGCTCTTCTGCAACGGCACACTGGCGATGGCATTCTGCTGGAACGTTGCACAGGAAAAGAACAATGCTGAGCTTATGGAGTTTGATGCGCTTCCGATGGCATTCCCGTCTGAGAGCGGCGAACCGCAGCTTTGCGGCGGTATCTGGGGCTTCGGTATCTTCAACAACGGCGACGAGGCGAAGATCGCAGCAGCGAAGACTTTCATTGACTTTATGGCAAACGATGAATCCATGGCGGCAGAGAGCGTAAAGGCTTCCACATACTGGCCGGTTAAGGATCTTGGAAACATCTACGAGGGCGATGAGCTGATGACAGAGTACTCTATCTTCACCCAGTACATGGGCGACTACTACCAGGTAGTTGGCGGATGGGCAGAGGCTCGTACCGCATGGTGGAACATGCTGCAGCAGATCGGTACCGGCGCAGACGTTGCTACCGCAGTTGCAGAATTCCAGACCACGGCAAACGCAGCAGCAGGACAGTAGGCTGTACTGTGAATGCGGAAAGGTTATCATCTGATAACGGAATAATTATCTGAACTCGTGCACCCTTCCTGCTTTGCGCGCGGGAAGGGTGTCTTCATATGTAGTGGCGTATGAAGGGGAAGGTTCAAAAAGAGAAAGGGGGAGGCTTCATGGCCGGTAAAGCAAAGAAAAACACTGGCTACAGCATGAGCAGAGCGCTGGTGCGCAGAGAAACGATCGCGGGATATGCGTTTATGCTGCCGAATCTGATATTTTTTGTCGGGTTTGTTATTTATCCGATGATTCAGTGTGTGATTACCAGTTTCTTTGATTCTACAATGAACCGGGCGGATATCTTTGTCGGACTGGGAAATTATATAGAGCTGTTCCAGGACGGCGTGTTCCTGCGCGCACTGTGGAATACCATTATTATTGTAGTAGTTTCCGTTCCTGTAACCTGTATCTTTTCACTGTGGGTAAGTTCGATCATTTACGATTTGAAGGGGCCCTTGTGTTCCCTGCTCAGATGCGTATTTTATCTTCCGGTCGTTACCGGTTCCGTGGCAGTTGCGGTTGTATGGAAATGGATGTACAACAATTACTATGGTATTTTCAACTACGTCGGCAAGGGCCTGGGACTGATTGACAAAAACATCAACTGGCTCGGCGATGAACGATTTGCGCTTGGATGTATTATTCTGATTCTGCTTACAACCTCTGTGGGACAGCCGATCGTGCTTTATGTATCCGCGCTGAACAACGTGGACGCGTCTCTGGTGGAGGCTGCAGAGGTAGACGGAGCGAATAAGATGCAGTGCTTCTGGAAGATTAAATGGCCGCAGATCATGCCGACCACGCTTTACATCCTCGTTATCACGACGATCAACAGCTTCCAGTGCTTCGCGCTGATACAGCTTCTGACAAGCGGCGGTCCGAACCACAGCACAGATACGATAATGTACTATATCTATCACACGGCGTTCAAGCTGTATCGCTATGGCTACGGTAATGCGATGGGAGTTGTCCTGGCGATTATTATTGCTGTGCTTTCCGCTGTCCAGTTTAAGATGGCGCAGTCAGATTAGAGGGGAGGTACGGAAAATGAATAAGACGACGGCAGTACGAACCAAGTGCTATAAGATTATATCGATAGCGGTGATCATCCTTCTGGCGATTGCCTTTGCATTCCCGCTTTACTGGATTATTACCGGCTCCTTTAAGACGGCAAAAGCAATCAACTCTACGACCCCGCAGTGGATACCCAATGAGTGGGTTTTGGATAACTATCAAAAGCTGTTCAGCAAGCAGACGGCGCCGCTCTGGTCTCTGAGCATTCCGTTTACCGGCATTACTTTTGCGGGACCGACTGTTCCGGCTTCTATCCGCTGGCTGATGAACACGATATTTATGGCGGTTATGTCCATGATCCTTACCTGCGCGACTTCGGCTATGGCGGGCTATGCGCTGGCAAAGAAGCGCTTTATCGGCAGAACGGTGCTGTTTTCGTTGATTGTCTGTGCGATGGCGCTGCCGAAACAGGTTATCCTGATTCCGTTGCTTCGGGAGATGTCGGCGCTGAATCTGTACAATACCATCTGGGCGGTAATCTTCCCGATTGTGGGCTGGCCGTTCGGCGTATTCCTGATTAAGCAGTTCGCGGAGGGGATACCGGGAGAGATGATGGAAGCTGCGCGCATCGACGGCGCGAGCGAGTGGAAAACCTTTACAAACATTGCGCTGCCGATGATTAAACCGGGTATCGGCGCGCTGGCGATTTTCACGTTCATCAATTCCTGGAACGATTACTTCATGCAGTTAATCATGCTTTCAAGTACGGAAAACGCAACGATTTCCCTTGGTATCGCACGTATGCAGGCGGAGAACTCCACAGACTTCGGTCTGATCATGGCAGGCGCTGCGCTGGCGGCGGTTCCGATTATCGTGGTATTCCTGATCTTCCAGAAATACTTCACGAAGGGCATTACGATGGGTGCGGTTAAAGGTTAAGAAAGAAAACAGATCTCAAAAGAGCGTATTAAAAATGATAAAAAATTCAATCAGGAGCAGGGGCAGAATAAAACTGTCCCTGCTCTGTTTCGTCTGCGGCGTCCGGAAAAAATATTTTCACCGGTGCGGTTGGAAATATTCTGATTAAAAACGGAAGATCGCCGTCGGATGATGCTATGCAGGTGACTGTCCGGAGGGCAGCGAAAGGAAGAACGTCGCTCCGCCGCCGGGCGTATCTTCAAACCATATTTTTCCGGACAGCATTCCGGACAGCTCCTTTGCAATGCTCAGTCCCAGACCGAAATGCGATTTATCGGTGCGGGATTTATCGGCGCAGTAAAAACGGTTGAAAATAAACGGTTTATCCTTCTCTGCAATGCCGCTTCCATGATCTGCGACAAGAAAAATCAATTCTCTGGCGGTCTGCCTCGTTTTTATTTCAATGGAGCTGTTTTCCGGCGAGTAACAGACTGCGTTGTCCAGAAAGATGCTCAATATCTGGAAAACACGCTCCTGGTCCGTAAAAAGAGGCGGGGAGCTTTTTTCGTCCAGCTCCAGCTTCAGACGGATATTTTTTTTCAGACATACGGGCTCGTAGGCTTCATACAGCGTAATCAGCAGCGTATCCACATCCGTCAGAGTTTTCTGGAGGGTCCACTGGTCGGCATCCGAGGCGGCAAGGAGCAGCATATCACGTATCAGTCCGGACATCCGGGTGCATTCCGCGTCGATGATGCCAAGGCTCTCCCGCACCTGCGGGGAGGTCTCACCGGCATCCTGGATGGCTTCCGCGTTTGCCATAATGACCGCCAGGGGGGATTTTAATTCGTGGGAGGCGGCGGCAATAAAGTCCTTCTGTCCCTTAAGCACCTGCTCTGTGGGGGCGAATGCTCTGCGCAGCAGAAAACGGCTGACAATCAGAATGCCCGCAAATGCCAGCAGCCAGATGGCGCAGTATGCCGGAGCCTGTTCTGCCAGCAGGCTTCCGGCGGAGGGCTCCTCATAAAATAAAATCAGAGAGAGCAGCTTTTGGGACTTTGTGAGAATGCTGGCGCAGATGGCAAGATAGTGGTCGCCGCTGTCACCGGAAATCTCCATATACCCGCTCTGCTCGGTAACGGCGGGACTGCTCAGGGCCCCGTCAGTCGTCCGTGCGGACATGCTTTTCTCTGCCGTTTCCCACAGCGTATCAGGGTCTGTGCGGGTATCCGGGGCGCTCCGGAACAGGACAGAGCCATCTTCGTCCGTCAGGAGGCTGTAAACGTGCATTTCGCTTTCATAGTCGGCGAGGAGTGCTTCCGGTTCTGAGGAATCCGCTTCCAGTTGATAAATAATAAGAGACGCTATGCGCTGGATATAAGTGATATCGGCAGTCTGCTGCGCCTGCCGGATGCTGTGGAAGGAAAAGCAGAGAATCAGCGTGACGATTGCCATAAAAACGACAATCAGAAAAATACGCAGGCGGTTTTGCAGTCGTTTAAGCATGTGATTCCTCCAACCGGTAGCCGGTACCGTAAATCGTTTTAATCTGGCAGGCGCTCCCAAGCTCCCGGAGGCGTCTGCGAAGAAAAGAAATATAGTTGTCCACATTTCCAGGTTCAATATCAGAATCGCTTCCCCATACCTTCAGAACAAGCTGCTCCCGTGAAAATACAGCTTCCGGCTGCCTCATCAGTGTGCCGAGAAGCTCTGCTTCTTTTGCTGTCAGCGCGACCTTTCGCTGACTGCATTGGAGCGTCCGGGTGGAAGTATCGAACCGGAGGTCGCCGCAGGTGAGTAACTCTGCATCCTGTATCTGATGCGGCCGCCGCGTCAGCGCGCGCACCCTTGCCAGCAGCTCGCGGATGTGAAAGGGCTTTACCAGATAGTCGTCTGCCCCGCCGTCCAGACCGTCCACCCGGTCGTCCAGAGCGGACATTCCCGTAATGATGATGACAGGAATCTGGATATTTTTCTGGCGCATTGCCCGGATGATGGTCAGACCGTCGATGACCGGCAGCATACGGTCCACGATAGCGATATCATATCCATAATCGGTATTCAGCGCATAGAACATTGCCGTCTCCCCGTCGCTGCAGCATTCCACCATATAGCCGTTTTTTTCCAGCTCCCGCCGGATGGAGCGGCACAGCTCCCGGTCGTCTTCTATAAGTAATATTTTTATCATATCATTGCATTCCTCTCTTTGCGGGTGGCTGAACATGAAAAAGGCTGCCATTTGTCACTTAACTTTTATAGTATACCAGAGAAATCCTCTAAAAGTTATCAAAATCCGGGGGATTTCCTTTTTCTTTTTTCTGAGGATTTTTAGAGAAGTTTTCCATTATGATAGGCGCGTAAAAACAAACATTCCGAAAAGGGAATGCCGTGATGCTGCCGGGCGTGCAAAAGCCGGCAGATAAAGAAAGGAGAGATTTCTGATGAAACACAGGAGAACAATAACGGTAACAGCGATTCTGCTCTGCGCACTTGCGCTGACCGGCTGCCAGGGCTCTGTCGCCGGACAAAACGGGGAGAGTGACACAGCAGCGCAGAGCCAGGAGGAAAATCAGAATCCGCAGAATCTGGATGAAATGCAGGCGTCTGCAGCCCTGATTGGAAGCGTATCTGATTTCCAGGACGGGAGCTTCCAGGTGGTTCCGGAGCAGAGCACAGAAGATACGGCAATCCAGGCGGCAGCCGGTTATGAGAGCGGTATGGACAGCACCACTGTTTCTTATGGGGAGGACTGCCTTTTTCAGATTGCCAGTATCAGCACCACCACCGGGGAAATTACGCTTAAGGACGCCAGCGCGGCGGACGTGAAAAAATCCACCGGTGTCGCCGTCTACGGAGATACACAGGAAAACGGGGAAATTCATGCCGTAAAGGTGCTGATTACCCGCTATCAGTGACGGGAGGGAGAAAGCGATGCCTTTTTATCGGAGAGGGTTCCTTTATCTGAGAAGGAACTGTGCGAAGACGGCTCTTTTGTTTCTGGTATTTCTTTTTGTCAGCGGCATGATTCTGGGCACGACGATGCTGCTGGAAGCCGCAGAAGCCACGGAAGTGTCAATGCGGGAAAAAACGAAAGCCAGTGTCATCTGCGAGGCTTCGGATACTGCGCATCCGGTTACGGAGCAGGAGGCGGAAAGCATCCGGAGCCTGGAAGCGGTAACATCCGTCAACCGGATGGGGCAGCAGGCGGCATACGCGGTCAGCCTTACGCCGGTCACCGCCAGCGATTCCGGGGAGCCTGAGAACCGGCAGGTCAGTCTGTACGCATATGACGACCTGGAAAGCGAAGGACCTTTTGCGGAGCAGTCCTTCCGGCTTACGGAGGGCAGCCTGATTGATGCCCAAACCCGCCGCGGTGTTTTGGTGAACGCCGGATTTGCGGATGCAAACGGTCTTTCGGTCGGCGATACGATTTCGCTGGAAGCAGAGGACGGGAATGTCGTGACCGTAGAAGTGACCGGAGTGTACCTTGCCGGGAATGAAAGCCGGCAGGAAAACGACACTCCCGCCCTTTACCGGCTGGAGAACCGCATTTATATCGACAGCACGACGTATCTGGAGCTGACCGGCGGCGGATTTTACCAGGTGACCGTCTGCACCGGGCAGCCGGAGCTTCTGGATACGCTGGCGGAGGAGATAGAGGAAATTCTGCAGGGAAAAGCGGAGATTACCACATCGGACGTCCTTTACCGGCAGATGAAAGCGCCGCTTACGCAGATGACCGGGATGGTGGGGCTGATGAGGATACTTGCTTTTCTGACCGGCATCACGGTCGTCTCCCTGCTGCTCTGCATGTGGATGCGCGGAAGAAAGAAGGAAATGGCGGTATTTCTGAGCATGGGCGAACGGAAGCTGTTTATTTTTCTGCAGGCATTTCTGGAATCGGCTGCCGTATTTGCGGCTGCCCTGTGCGCCGCCTGCATCCTTGGAAATCTGGCGGCGGGGAAGCTGCAGGCGTTTCTGATGACTTTTGCAAAGACGGAGGTATCCGCGCAGATATCCGTGCGGACAGCCGATATCGCCCTTCTGGCGGGAAGCGGCATTCTGGTGGTGCTGGCGGCTGTTCTGCTGTCAGTGCTGCCGGTACTCAAGACAAATCCGAAAGATATTTTGTCAGAAATGGAGGAATGATACCATGAATTTATTTCAGAGAGCAATCCGCTCCTGCCTCAGAAAGCCGGTCCGGAGTATTCTGCTTTTGCTGGTCGTGTTTCTGGTCAGCCTGCTGTTTTTATCCGGCATGGCGGGGCGCTCGGCAAATATCGCTGTAAAGGACAGTACAAGACAGGCAATCGGCGCCGGGTTTTTGCTGGAGGAGAATCCGGAGAACCGCAGCAGGCGGATAGAGGAAGCCAGCCGGAAGATAGAGGAGTTGTCCGCGGACGGGCAGGGAGAATACGATGGCTACCATCAGCAGAAGATTACGGTAAACGGCAATGAAGTATGGCAGAGCTGGACGGATAATTCTTTTGAATCACTGAAAATGGAAGATATTGAAAAAATCGCCGCTGTGGAGGGGATTTCCGATTATAATATCACGACGGTTCCCACGGCGGTCCTGCCGGTCGGCTTTGAGCGGATTGAGGATGCAGGTACGGACCAGACCGGCGATCTGCAGGGAGTGGCGCTGGTCGGAAATCTGGATATGACGATGGATGACAATGTTCTTGGCGGAAACGTCACCATCAAAGAAGGAAGGATGACAACGGCAGAGGACAGTAACGTCTGCGTGATATCGGAGGAGCTGGCAGAGAAAAACCATCTGGAGGTGGGCGACAGTCTGAGGTTCTGCCCGGTGAAGGAGGAGGAGCCGGTACAGGAGGCGGTAATTGTGGGCATTTATCAGGTAAAAGAGCGGATGGAGCCTTATATGTCCGGCGATACGTACCGCTCCGAGAATGTGATTTTCACGGACCTGCATTTTCCGGAAAAGGTGGAGCAGGACGACCCGCTGTATGAGAAGGCGTATTTTAAGGTGGCGGATGTCAACGAATACGATGCGGTGCGGGAAGCAATCGCGGCGGCGGATATCGACTGGCAGAGATACGATTTGATTGACAATAACGGCAGTCTGGAAACGATGGCGGCGAACTTTCATGATTTGGAAAAAATCAACAATACGCTGCTGCTGGTGGTTGCCGGAGCCGGTTTTATGATTCTGTTTTTCATTTTTATTTTCTGGCTCAGGAGCAGGACGCATGAAATTGGGATACTGCTGTCGCTTGGAATTGCCAGAGGGAAGATTCTTCTGCAGATTGCAGCGGAGGCTTTCCTGGGCGGCGCGCTGGCGCTGGCACTTTCCTTTCTGGCGGCTCCGGCGGTATCGGACGCCGCCGCGGGCTATCTGACAGACTGGCAGGCGCAGCAGGACGAACTGCAGGCGGAGCTGGATGCGGGCGGAACCGCCACGGAGTACCAGGCGCCGGAGCTGACGGTAACGGATGTGGAAACAGAGCTCACGCCGGCGATGCTGCTGACGGATGGTCTCTGTGTGGGCGCTCTGATTCTTTTATCGACAGGCGTCGCCGGTGTGCTGATTCTGCGCAGAAAGCCGGCAGATATTTTAAAGGGGGAATAACTATGATTCTGGAAGCGGAAAATATCCGGTATTTTTATAAATCAAGGCGTGACAAAATGGTTCTGGAAAATGTGTCCGCCGCTTTTGAAGAGGCGGTGTTCTATGCGGTTACCGGTCCCAGCGGCTCTGGGAAAACGACGTTTCTTTCCCTGCTGGCGGGGCTGGATAACCCGGCGGAGGGAAGGATTCTTTATGAAGGGGAGGATATCCGCAAAAAAGGGCTGAATTACCATCGCAGGCATCATGTCTCTCTGGTATTCCAGAACTATAATCTGATTGATTATCTTACTGCCGAAGAGAATGTGAAGCTGGGCGGCACCAGGGACGCGGGAGAACTTTTGCAAAAGGTCGGCATCCTTTGCGGGGACTGGAAAAGAAATGTGCTGCAGCTTTCCGGCGGTCAGCAGCAGCGGGTAGCGATCGCCCGCGCTCTGGCAGGCGATGCGAAGGTGCTGCTCGCGGACGAACCGACCGGGAATCTGGACGAAGAGACAGCCGGCGGCATTATCCGGCTGCTGAAAAAGACCGCCCATGAATCGGGCAGATGCGTTATTGTGGTGACGCACAGCAGGCAACTGGCAGACGAGGCGGATGAAGTGCTGGAAATCGGGCAGGGAACGCTGCAGAAAAGGCAGTCTGCTGAGCCTGTGGATATCTTCCGGAAATAATGCTTGCAGGCGGCGACGGGGTCTGCTATGCTAGAAGAAAACGGTTGCGCAGACAGAAGACGCTGCTTTCTGTGGCGGAGAGTAACAGGGAGCCGCTTTTTGCAGCAGGACGACATGACAGACTGTTTTCTGTGCCGGGGAAAACGGAACAGGGCGCAGGCGGCAGCCGGAGGATGCAGGGTGGTGAAGAATTATGGAGAAGGATAAAATTTACACGATTGACGATATCGCCAGGGAGCTTGGCGTGAGCAAGACGACGGTATCGCGGGCGATCTCGGGAAAGGGGCGCATCAGCAAGGAGACGAGGGAACGGGTATTTGCTTTTATTGAGGAGCATGACTACCGACCGAACGTGGTGGCGCGCGCGCTTGCGCAGAGCAGAACATACAATCTGGGGCTTGTGCTCCCGGCGGATTATTCAGTGATGGATTTTCCGTTTTTTAAGGAGTGCATGAATGGGATTATTGAAGCGGCGTCCAGACATAATTATGACATTGTGATCACGATCGCGGACGCCAAGGACTTTTCCGGGAGCCGCCGCATGGTAGAGAACCGCAAGATAGACGGAATGATCCTGAGCCGGTCTACGGTGGATAATTCTGCAATGCAGCGTTATCTGAAGGAAAAACAGGTGCCGTTTGTCGTGGTGGGACCGGCGGACGAAGAGGGCATCGTCTGGGTGGATAATCAGAACCGGGAGGGAAGCTGCGAGCTGACAGGCATTCTTCTTTTGAAAGGGATCCGGCGGCTGGCGCTGCTGGGCGGAAATCGTGGGCATCTTGTGACGGAAAGCCGACTGCAGGGCTTTCTGGAGGCGCATCGCGAGCAGAAGGTGCCGGTGGACGAGTCGCTGATATTCTTTGATATTGAAAATTATACGGCGACGTCGGCTGCGCTGGAGGAAATTCTGGCAAGGGGCGCAGACGGCATTTTGTGTATGGATGATTTTATCACCAGTATGCTGATCGGCTGCCTGCGCGAGCGGAATATCCGGGTACCGGAGGATATGAAGATTGCAAGCTTTTACGACAATCCGCAGCTTGAACTTTTCAGACCGACCGTCACCAGTCTGCACTACAACACAAAAGGGCTGGGAGAAAATGCCTGTATGACGCTTTTGCGGCAGCTCGGCGAGGAAGTGGCGGAGGATGAGGCGGTATTAAATTATCAGGTGATCTTGCGTCAATCGACAAAATAGAATAGAGATTTCCGGCGGATGTAAGGTATCTGCATGGATCGATTTTGCATGGGACAGATTGTGAAAATGGAGGAAAAGATAGATATGAAGATAGGATTTATTGGCTGTGGAAATATGGCGAAGGCAATGATAAACGGAATTCTTTCAAGCGGGCAGGCACCGAAAGAAAATATAATGGCGTCGGCAAAGACAGAGGCGACCAGAAACAAAATAAGGGAGCAGCTTGGCATCCGTGCGGCAGAGAGTAACCGCGAGGCGGTGGAGTTTGCGGACGTCGTGTTTCTGGCGGTGAAGCCGCAGTATTTTGAAGAGGTGCTTACGGAAATCCGTCCCTCTGTGAGCAAACAGATTTTTGTGTCCATTGCTCCGGGGAAAACGCTCGCATGGCTGCAGGAACGCCTGGGAGACAGTGTGAAGATCATCCGCACGATGCCGAACACCCCGGCGATGGTGGGTGCAGGTATGACCGGGCTTTGCAAAAACGAACTTGTGACACATGAGGAAGCGGAGATGGTGTGCAGGCTTTGCGACAGCTTTGGCAAGACGGAAATAGTGCCGGAAAGCCTGATCGATGTGGTGGTCGGCGTGTCCGGAAGCTCGCCCGCCTACGTCTTTCTGTTTCTGGAGGCAATGGCGGACGCTGCGGTGGCAGACGGGATGCCGCGCGCGCAGGCGTATAAATTCGCTGCGCAGGCGGTGATGGGGAGCGCGAAGCTGATGCTGGAGACCGGCGAACATCCCGGCGTTTTAAAGGACATGGTCTGCTCCCCGGCAGGAACCACTATCGAGGCGGTGCGTGTGCTCGAAGAGAAAGGGCTGCGCAGTGCGGTGATCGAGGCGCAGAGAGCGTGCGTAAAGAAAGCGAAGGGACTGTGACGGAAACATGTTTACAGGAACATCGCAGAGAAAAAATATCAGCGTCATTTCAGAAAAGACGGAAAAAATAGAGATAAAAGGGTTTTAAAAAGAGTGCCGCATTTGAGAAAAATCTCTGGATGCGGCACCTTTTTTGTATATATAGTAGACTTTAAGATAAATTACCGTAGCTGTCGCAATAGAGTGTGACAGAGCGGGAAAGAGAGTCTGTTAATATACCGGCTACATAATGGTATCCGGTTGCTGACGCGGTAGCATGATTTCCGCTTTTGCTGGTAGTTGCATCGGAAACAGACCATGCAGAAGAGTAAGAAGCGGAACTGCCGTTGACACTTGTGCATGAAGATGATTTACCGTATGTATAGGAAAAAGTTGCATTAACAGACACTGACCACATTATAGAACCGGCGGAGTTCTTATAGTTTGTAGTTTTTGTTCCACTTAGAGAAGAACGTGTCGAGAAGGTTTGTGTAATGACAGTTTCCAGATAATCACCATTGGAAAGATATTCAATTCCTGTGTTTGCAGTTACATTACCAGTATTTGCTGATGACGGAAGAGAAAACATAAAAAGCAGACAAATTGTAAGAAAACAATATTTAAATAATTTCATACATTTATACTTCTTATAAAAATTTTTTAATTATAGATAATAATGGTCTGTTCAGAGGATATTTGCGTATTATCCCATTCTTTATATATGTAATATATTCGGGAGACAATACACATGGACAGAATAATGACAGCTATAGTTATAATTTTTAAGTAATATGATTTTCGCATAGTTTTCACGTAAGCACCAGAACCGATATTATCGTAATATTCTGTAATGATGTCTTCTGGTGAGCCGAAATTTTCTTTTAATTCTTCGAATGTACAGTCTGGATGTGTGTTCTGATATTCCTGTATCGCAGATGAAAAATCTTGAAAAAATCTTTGCTCGGATTTTTGAAAAACAGGAAAAACAGAACGGACATCATGTAAATATCGCTCAAAAGAATTATTCATAAAAATTCCTCCCTAATGAACATTTTAGAATGCTTTGGATACCATCATGAAGTGAATAGTATTCTTCCAAATATGGAAAGGAGAATTGTTATGAAGAAGAGAACAAAACGCACTTCGAAATTAGTAGCTATTTTGTTAACTCTTGTAGTAGGATGCACACCTATTGGAGTACAGGCTTCTGAAATGTGTCTGGGAGTAGTGCCTCAGCGAGCTGTCGAACATCGATCTGATGCTGTTGCGCCGTTTGCTACATATAATGCTTACGCCGCTTTGTATGGAGATCGCAGTGGGATGTATTGCAAATCTTATTCAGACATCACAGCGTATTTTCATAAAGCGCAATGCACTGTAAATAATAATGGACAAACAGTTGCTACAAGTGGTTGGACTACGCAATACAATGCAACTGCTGCATCCAGTAATTATGTATATGCTACTACCAACGTTTGTACTTATACAGGCGAAGGGCAGAGTAAACACACTTCAAGTAGTAATTTAGTGGCAGGAACTTTAAGCAAATCTTATAATTAACAGTATTTATGAATGGATTTGCTAAAAAAACGCTTTTTTTTCGTTGGATAAGTCTTGTTCTATGTTGCTTTTTAATCTTGTCATCGCCGATATCAGCAGATGATTCTGTTGGAAATTCTGATGTTCCGGAATTTATTCGGGAGGAAATTCAGCGAGCACGTGAAGAATCTTCGGCACTGGCAGATTCATGGTACGATATTATGAGCATCGGGCTTTCAAATGGGAAAGAACCTACGCTGAATAATACGGTACTTTTGGAAAGCGAAAAAGACAGTCTGTTTTTAATCTTTGATTTTGCAAACGGAAGTAAAGCGGAATATGTGCTGAAAATCTTTGTGGATTATATAGAATCGGAATTTAAGATTGATGGCGAAACATATGAAGAATATTATTTTACGGCCGATGCAACAGAAGGATTTGCGATAGAATTTTTTCTGCCCGAAAATAAAATTGATTTAAATCAGTCACACACGATTACAGTTGCTATGTTTAAAGACCCGCGGGCGCACCGGAAGCCGGTATCGTATCGACAGAAAGAGATTCTTATTCTGCCGATTTTACCCTGACAGGGGCGTCAAAACAATCTGAGCAGCAATCTGTATTGAAGCATAACTGGCAAGCTGAATTTTATGAGATTCCGTTTTCTGGAATTATGTTAAACCGGGATATGGAGTTGAAGGATGATAATGAAGTTTACTTCCCGCCGGATGTGCTTGACGCAGCGCCGGACGAAACAGTAACGTTGGTTTACCGGGCTTCCGGCTACGAGGACTCATCTGATATTTTATTTCTGCTTCTGGTAGACTGGAAGCAAACGGACATCAATGGAAAACCGTATGCATTTACAGAGAATCAACACCAGCGTACAAATTGCGGACTGATAGAATTTAAGGCGCCGCAAAATCCTGGAGAATACGAAGTAATTGCGCTTATGAGCGGATATCCGTTTGAATTAAGAAACGAAAGAAATTGTGCGTTAAATTTCGCATCGGTACGGTTTACACTGGTTGTTGAATAATTTTTGGCAGAGTAAGTATCAAAATAAAAGGGGCTGTGAAAAAGGCCCATGAAAAAAGAACGCTTTCAGGCATAATACCTGGAAGCGTTCTTCCTTTGTATGACGGGCATGCCGTCAGTCTGTGGTGTAAGTCCACAAGGGGCGTAGTTGCCGACGAACTTCACAGCGACTTCCGAGGTTTTTATCGTAAGGAGAACATCCTGTGTCACTTTCGGCGGAAAAAACATTATATGCCCTGCCGCTCCAGAATGAGAATAGAAAAACCCCGGTGCTGGAACACCGGGGCTTTTTGCTGAACAGGTTGATGATAAGAGCTTATTTTCTGTATTTTGCTTCGATTTTCAGATATGTGATCATCATTCCGATGAGCAAAATCATTACCGCGAATATCACGAGAACAAAAAAAGGAGAATTTTGCTCTAAAAACAAAACAGGAATACCAATGATTTCAAATACAGCTGCCGCTGTAAGCCATAATACAGATACCGCCTTATTATAATGCGCTACATCTTTTATTTCCGGCGGATTCACAAACGTGAAAAAACCCACGGCCTCAGTTGACCTGAGGCAGCTGATTCCGATTCCGAAAAAGACAGCGGCGACTATACTCCATATGATAAATCCGATAATCATATTTCAATCGTACTCCTTTCAAAATACGGCTGTTGTCCGGTGCCATGCGTCTATTTTAATAAATCTGATATTGTTATCCGGAGGCCACTGTAAATTCCGACAATAACCGGCTGCTCAAAAGGAATAATCATGGGAGCGGCATCTTCTTCATATCGATAAACAGTAGTACGTTCTTTGGCTGGGTCTACAATCCAGTATTCGCGGACACCAGCCTCAGCATATTTGGCATTTTTGATATTATAATCCATCCGGCGGCTGCCAGGGGAAACGACTTCTATAATAAAATCCGGAGCACCTTCACATCCGCGGTCTGATATTTTATTTTTATCACAGATAATGCTGATATCCGGTTCTACATAAGTTTTATCATCTGCATTTAAATTTACTGCAAATGGAGCCGGAATTACATCGCAGGAACCGCCGCTGGATTTTATGTGATTGGAAAAAATCACGGTAAAAGCACTGATTAATTTCTGATGAATATAACTGGGCGGAGCCATAGCGTAAAGCTGCCCATCGATGAGTTCGGCACGTTGTCCCTCCGGGAGATTCCAGTAATCTTCAGCAGTATAGAGTTTTTCTTCTGGTAATGGCATAAAGTCACATCCTTTCTTGTTCTGAAATCAGATTCCCGCTTTTATTTTCCGCAAGGGCAATAAGAGGTGAAGAAAATGAAAAAGAAAAAACGACACGAATACATAACTGTCCAGGAATAAATTCTTCTCAATTTTTCCTGCAAATATGCCAATTCTGAGAAATGGAGCATACGGGATTCGAACCCGTGACCTCCACACTGCCAGTGTGGCGCGCTCCCAGCTGCGCCAATGCCCCGCTTAAATCAAATACCCCGCTGCAAGCACGGCACCTGGCTCATTGCTCGCGGGAATAAAAAAATGGAAGCAAGGAGGCTCGAACTCCTGACCTTTCGCGTGTGAGGCGAACGCTCATCCCGGCTGAGCTATGCTTCCATATGCAAATATTATAACGCAAAAATCAGAAAATGCAACAGTTGATTGCACTTTTTTGCATATCGCAGAGAATTTTAAATGGATTTGCGAAGGTTGCTGTGAACAGTAATATGGAAATGTCTTTTACTTGATGAGCAACCGATTGCGCAAATGGGTTGCACCAAAACAAAAATGCTGTTAAAATCATACAAAAATAAAGGGCATTTTTCGGTAAAATGTAATAATTGACTAGAAAAAGAAGAGGGTATATACTAAAGATACGAGCAAACGGTTGCGCAAATTGCGCAACAACCCTACAAAACATATTTAAAGGAGGATTAACATGAAGCTCAAAAAAGTATTAGCATCTACCCTTGCTGCTGCGACAGTTCTGTCTTCAGCCGTACTCGTAAATGCAGAGGAAACCATCACACTTACCCTGTGGGGAGCAGAGGAGGATCAGACTCTTCTCGGCGAACTGGTAGAGGAATTTAAGGCGGCATATCCGGATGTCACCTTCGACATCCAGATCGGCGTAGAATCTGAATCTACCGCAAAGGATACTATTCTGACAGACGTAGAGGCGGCTGCGGATGTATATTCCTTCGCAAGCGACCAGATCTATGATCTGGTAAACGCAGGCGCGCTGATCGACCTGGATGAGTATGCAGAAGCGCTCACCATGGCAGGAAAGACGCTGGATGACGTAAAGGCTGCAAACGTTGCAGGTTCCATCGAGGCAGCAACCGTAGACGGAAAACTCTATGCTTTCCCGCGCGCAGCGGACAACGGCTACTTCCTGTACTATGATTCCAGCGTGCTGTCCGAAGAGGACGTTGCATCCTGGGACAGTCTTCTTGCGGCAGCGGAAGCGGCAGGCAAAAAGGTTGGCATGACGCTGGCATCCGGCTGGTATAACGCTTCCTTCTTCTACGGCGCAGGCTTCACAACCGATCTGAATGAGGATGGAACCACCGCGATCGACTGGAACGGCACAAGTGCTGACGGCTACACAGGTGTTGATGTTGTAAAGGGTATGCTGAGCATCGCATCCAGCCCGGCATTCATGGCAATCGCTGACGGCGATATCTCCAACCAGCTTGCAGCAGGCGGTCTCTGCGCAGCAGTTTCCGGAACATGGGACAGCATCACTGCACAGGAAGCATTCGGCGACGGCTATGCGGCAACCAAGCTCCCGACCTTCACGGTTGGCGATGCGCAGGTTCAGCAGGGTTCTGTAGCCGGCTATAAGTTTGTTGGCGTAAACGGCTATGCGGAGAACGCAGGATGGGCAGTTCTTCTGGCTGACTTCATCACAAACGAGACATCTCAGCAGAAGTTCTTCGACCAGCGCGAGAGCGGTCCGAGCAACAACAACATCATCAATTCCGATGCTGTAAAAGAAAACGTAGCAATTGCAGCGCTTGCAGAGCAGGCTGAGTTCGGTAAGACACAGAAAGTTGGCGGAAAGTACTGGGATCCGGCACAGACCTTCGGCGAGCTGATCGCACAGGGCACACTGAAAGCTGACGACGACGCAGGCATCCAGGCAGCACTGGATACCCTCGTGGAAGGTGTAACCGCTCCGATCGAGTAAGCGCGAAGGCATTAAGCCGTGCGAAGACACTGGCAGAACAGTCCGTGCATGCAGACGGACTGGGAGGTCAGGGGCTTCATAGGGCGTAAGCCCGCGTGCGAGCAAAGCCGTAGGATTTGCGAGAAGCGCACGGCGGCACGGCGTAAAATAATCAGGAAAGAACAGACATGGGCTGCTGCGAGACACCACGCCCGCGCAACAGGGCGTATGCTCGCAGTGGCTCTTTTTTCGGGAGGAAGTCATTATGGCAAGTGAGAAAAAGGGAGCTGCCGCGGCAGTCGGCGGTTTCTTCAAAGCAATTGGCAATTACTTCTCCGAATTTGGAACGGCATTTGCAAAGGGTGATGCGTTTGTAAAGCTGTCTGCACTGTGGATGGGGGCAGGCTATGCGCGCCGCAAGCAGTATGTGAAGGCGATCATCATGACAATCCTTGAGGTTGCTGTGATCGCATTTACCCTTACGTTTGCAATGCAGTATGTGCCGAAATTCGGAACACTGGGAACGGTAAAGATGGAAAAGGTCTTCAATATGCAGACCATGAAGAGTGAATTTAACGACTACGATAACTCTTTCCAGATCCTGCTGTTTTCCCTGTTCAGCTTTGTAGTCTGGGGAGCATTCATTGTTGTCTGGATGAGAAATATTGTGAACGCCTACAAGCTTCAGATGATGGAGGAAACGGGCGAGCACATCAACACCTTTAAAGAGGATCTGCACTCTTATATTGAAGAGAAATTCCATATCACCCTGCTCACCCTTCCGGTGCTCGGTATCGTGGTATTTACGGCAATCCCGATTTTGCTTTTGATCTTCGTGGCATTCACGAATTACGATCAGCAGCATATGCCGCCCACAGAGCTGTTTAGCTGGGTAGGATTTACAAACTTTTTGAGTCTGTTTGGCGGCGGCGGTCTCACCAGCACCTTCAGCTACGCTTTCGTGCGCGTACTCGGATGGACGCTGGTATGGGCATTCTTTGCAACCTTCACCACCTACATCGGCGGTATCCTGCTGTCTCTGCTTCTGAACAGCAAAAAGACAAAAGCGCCGAAATTCTGGCGTCTTCTGTTTATCATCACAATTGCCGTGCCGCAGTTCGTATCGCTGCTGCTCGTTCGAAACTTCTTCTCAAACGGCGGTATCGTCAATACGATCTGTGCGAACATCGGTCTGACCGGTTTTTTGCGTGATATCGGTCTGGTTTCGACCAGCTACATCCCGTTCCTGTCGGCTCCGGGCTGGGCGCACGTGATGATCATTCTCATCAACATCTGGATCGGCGTACCGTATCAGATGCTGATCGCAACCGGCGTGCTGATGAACCTTCCGGCGGACCAGCTTGAGAGTGCGCGCGTGGACGGCGCAAAGCCGTTCCAGATCTTCCGCAAGATCACGATGCCGTACATGCTATTCGTCACGGGACCGGCGCTGGTTACGGACTTTGTAAAGAACATCAACAACTTCAATGTAATCTACCTGCTGACGCAGGATGTATACACGACCACCAATCAGGCGATGGCAAATTCGCAGGCAAAGGAGGTCGACCTTCTGGTAACCTGGCTGTTCCGATTAACGCAGGATTACTACAACTACAAGATGGCATCGGCGATCGGTATCATCGTATTTATCATCTGTGCGGTATTCACGCTGGCAGCCTTTAACCGCATGGTAGGAAACGGAAAGGAGGAGGACTATCAATAATGAAAAAGATGAAAGGAAATCGTACATCATCTATTGTACTCCACAATTTACTGATCGCGGTTCTGGCGTTCATCTGGCTGATTCCGATCGTGTGGCTTGTCTGCACATCGTTTAGTTCCTACTCCGGAATGAACACCAGCACCTTTTTCCCGAAGGAGTGGAGCGTTATCCACTACGTCAAGCTGTTCCAGCCGGATACGGTGGCGCAGTTCCCGCAGTGGTTTATGAACACCTTTATCATCGCGTGCGTTACCTGCGTCATTTCCACAGCGTTTGTGCTGATGGTGGCATATGCGATGTCGGTGATGCGCTTCAAGGCGCGCAAGCCGCTGATGAATTTCTTCGTTATTTTAAATCTGTTTCCGGGTATGCTGGCGATGATCGCGGTGTACTTCACCTTGAAGAGCTTTAATCTGACCAACAGCTATGCCGGACTGATCATGGTATATTCTGGTTCTGCCGGTCTGGGCTATCTGATCGCGAAGGGCTTTTTCGACACGGTTCCGCGTGCGCTCTGCGAGGCGGCGCGCATTGACGGATGCAGCGAGGCGCGTATTTTCTGGCAGATCGTCATTCCGATGAGCCGTCCGATCATTGTTTATACGGTTATCAGCAGCTTCCTGGTTCCGTGGATGGACTTCGTTTATGCGAAGATGATCCTGAACGCGGGTATCTCGGAGAAGTATACTGTTGCGATCGGTCTTTATAAGATGCTGGATAAGAGCCTTATCAACAGCTACTTTACCATGTTCTGCGCAGGCGGCGTGCTGGTATCCATCCCGATCTCAATTCTGTTCATGATTATGCAGAAATTCTATGTAGAGGGTATCACGGGCGGCGCTGTAAAGGGCTAAAAAAAGGAACACGAAAGGAAATTATCTATTATGGAACAGTTTGTTGTAAATATTATCCACCGTCCGGAGATGGTGCCGGAGTATGCGGAGAAAGTAACCGGGCACGGACAGGCGGAGGATATCGGGCGCAAGGCGCTGCTCACGGAAAGTCTCGATATTTTTAAGACACAGCAGGAATGCGCGCACAAAAACGGTTTGAAAACAACGATCCAGATGACATATGCCAGCCTTTTCAACGACGAGGCGGTGGCGCTTGCAAAGGAGCATCATGAGAAATACGGTGATGAGATCGCGCTGTCGCTTCTGGGGCTTCCGTGCAAGGAATTCCGCGAGAAGTACAAAACAAAGGATTTCTGCATCTGGATGTTCTCGATGGAGGACAAGAAGGCGATCGTAAAGGACGTCTTTGGGAAGTTTTATGAGCGTTTTGGTTTTTATCCGGAATCGACCGGTTCCTACTATATGGATGCGGAGCTGACAAATTATATCAAGGAGCAGTACCCTTCCGTAAAATGTGAGGTGGCAACCTGCTGGGAGGAAGGCCCGAAGGCATATCATACCTGCAACAATAGCTGGTACACCTTTATGGACGGCGGTCCCTGGGCGCCGTGGATCCCGTCGAAGCAGAACACGCACGCACCGGCGGCAAATGAGGAGGAGGATTCCGGCGTGGTGGCGATCCCGCATTTAAGCCGCGATCTGATCGCCTGCTACGACGGCAACGGCTCCAATTTCGGCACGCACCCGCAGAACGTTCTGCGCGGTATGATCTATGACACTGAGACATGGGAGTTCCCGTATCTTTACAATCTCATCGATCAGTTCCGCTACCAGGCGAAATTTAACAATGGCTATGCTTACAATATGATGTTTGTGGGACCGGGCTGGATGAACAAGATGGGACGCTGGGAGGCGCCGTACGAGCTGCTGCTGAAATCCTACGAGGAGGGCTGCGCGTACTACGGAAAGCTGAAAAAAGAGGGCAAGCTGATCGATATGACGATGAGCGAGTTCGCGGATTTCTACCGTCAGAAGAAGAGCTACACGGAGCCGGAGTGCGCGCTGTGGAGAGATATTCTGTACGGAAGCAAGAAGCAGGTGTTCTGGTACTGCGACCCGTACATGCGTGTGGGCGTAAATATGGACCAGGGCGGCGCGATCGTCGATCTGCGTCCGTATGCGGCGAAGCTCAACTGGCCGGTAGGCATCGGCACGCCGCATATCCAGGATGCGAGCTATCCGTTTCTCATCCAGGAAAAGTACCGTGCGGGCTACTTCACACATTATGCCGGCGAGGGAACCGTGCGCAGCGCAAAAATCTGCCACAACGGTGAGGAAGTCGACCTCTGCCTGTGCCGCACAAAGGCGCATTTTTCACAGGAGGGCAAAAACCGCGTGCTGACGCTCGATCCGGTGGATATCGAGTTTGCGGATCTGACCGTGAAGCTGCAGACGGTGATGACGTTTATCGAGGCAGCGGGCACCATCAAGATCGAGCGCCGCGTGCTGGAGATGAGCGATCCGACGGCAGAGGTGACGATCAACGAGTACATGGTCGGCTGCTACGGAACGACCGAGTACACGGAGGACATGAGCAGCCTGACGCTGGCGGTCGAAAAGGACGGGGAAAAAGAAACGCTTGCTTACGAGTATAAGTGCCGCGAGGTTTCCATGGCGGCGGCCGAGAAGGTAAGCTGCACGCTCCCGCCGATCGACACGGTGGTTTCCATGAACTGCGAGGGCAGGGAAAAGGAAGGCTATTTCAAAGAAGGATATGCGTTCAGCCCGATGTTTACTATTGGGTACAACGGAAAATTAGCTGACAAGGAGGTCTTCACGACATGGCTCAATCTGGAAAAGGCAAATTAAATTACCGTTGTCCGTCGTGCTTTGTGCGTGACCTGGACCTCGATATGTTTTACGACAAGGACAAAAAAGAGTATTACTGCCTGCGCTGCCAGTACAGAGGCACGGAGGAGGACGTCCTGGCAAAGAATCAGATGGCGCGTTTCAGGTACGGCGATATGATGACAAGATTTACTGAAGAGGATTTTGAAAACTTTTAGAATCTGTCTGGCACAGACCGAAGCACTTGCTGCCGAGGTCGTAAGAAAGTGATTCGTGAGTGTAAGATCCCATTAGCGAAGCTGATTGTAAATGGATTTTTATCGTAACCAGAAAGGCACTGAATAGGTTACTGTAAACGAAGTGAACAGTAACAACCGTGCAGGTCTGCGTGAGAGTACAGGCTTGCACGGTATTTTGCTTGTGAGGTATAATTATGGAAAAATGGATAACAGGTATGGATCTGTCCACCCTGTTGGAGGTGGAGCGCTGCGGCGGAAAATTTTTTGAGAAGAGTGTCTGCCGGGATGCGATGGATATTTTGAAGGATCATGGGATGAATATGGTGCGGCTGCGCCTGTGGAACGATCCGTTTGATGAGGACGGGAATTCCTACGGGGCGGGCGGCAATGATATAGAGACGACACTTGCGCTGGCAAAGCGCGCGAAGGAAAAGGGAATCGGCTGGCTGCTGGATTTCCATTACAGCGATTTCTGGGCGGACCCCGGAAAGCAGATCCCGCCGAAGGCGTGGCAGGGCATGAACGAGGATGAGCTTACCGCGGCGGTGTATGATTACACCGCGGAGGTGCTGCAGCACTGTGGGAAGGAGGATATCCTGCCGCAGATGGTTGCGGTCGGTAATGAGCTGACAAACGGACTGCTCTGGCCTTACGGCAGAGTGCCGGACTTTAAGAATATTGTAAGGTTTATCAATGCAGGCATCCGTGCGGTGCACGAAACAGCTCCGGGGCTTCCGGTGATGCTCCATCTGGATAATGGCGGAAACAATGCGCTTTACCGGAACTGGTTCGACCGGTATTTTGCGGAGGGCGGGGAGGACTTCACGTATATCGGGCTTTCCTACTATCCGTTCTGGCACGGGACGATGGAAATGCTGCGGGAAAATATGAACGACATCGCGCGGCGCTACGGCAAGGATCTGATCGTCGCTGAGGTGTCCATGGGACATACGATGGAGGACTACAAGGAATATGAAAAGCTGCCTGACGCGCAGCGCAAGGGCATGGCCACGCGGAAAGAGCTGGCGGAAAAGATTGCTTACCAGATGACGGAGCAGGGGCAGGCGGACTTTATGAGAGACATTTTAAGGCTTATCCGCGAGGTGCCGGACGGTCGCGGCAGGGGATTTTTCTACTGGGAACCGGCGTGGATCCCGGTGCCGGGAAGCGGCTGGGCGACGGAAAAGGCATGCGCCTATATGGGAGAGAAAGGTCCCGGCGGAAACGAGTGGGCGAATCAGGCGCTCTTTGATTACGATGGAAATGCGCTTCCGGCGCTGGAGGTAATCCGCGGCTTTGCGCAGAATGCCGGGGACGACGGGGAGACCGCAGGAGTGTAAAAGGAGAGCGGAAGGCAGTCTGCCGGAATTTGAGCGAAAAGCAGACGGAGCGCCTGCCGGTTTTCACAGGAAAAACGGACGAAAGTGCAGGCTTTCGCACGGAAAACAAAACGGAAGAAAGCGTTCGGCGGCAAAAGGGAAATGCTGCCGGGCAGAACGGGAAAGGAGAAGAACAGGAAATGGCTGGTATGACAGGAAGAAGAAACGTAGTCTGGAAGACGCCGGAGATAACGTCCTTTGGGCTGAAAATGTTTGCCTGCGCGGCAATGCTGCTGCAGACGATCGGGATCACGATCGTGCAGAACGGAATCATTCATCTGGGCAGCTATACGCAGGAGGAGCTGTCGCAGGCGATGGCGGCGGACTCCGCGCTGATGACGCAGGCAGGCGTCGGCTCCGTCCTGCAGCTTATAGGAGGACTGGCGGTGCCGGTGTTTGCGTTTCTGCTGGTGGAGGGCTTTTTAAATACCTCCAGCTATCGCAATTATTTGCTTGGCATGGTCATCTTTGCGCTGCTCAGTGAGATACCCTACGACTACGCTGTCAGCCAGAAGGTCATCGACTGGTCGTCCCAGAATGCGCTGGTGACAATGTGCATCTGCCTGCTGATGCTCTACTTCCTGCGCATGGGAAAAGAGAAAGGCGGCGCGGCGGGCGGATTCCTGCAGGCGCTCATCGTGCTGTGCGCGGTCGCCTGGGTGACGTTGTTCCGTTCGGCGTATGGACTCTGCATGGTGCTGCTTGTGGCGATCTTCTATATTTTCTACACGAAAAACGTGCTGAAAATGATACTCGGCGCGATCGTGAGCCTTTTGTATGTCACCGGACCGCTCTCTTTCTATCCTATCTGGTGCTACAACGGCGTGCGCAAAGACAAATTCTCCAAATACGTATTCTACGCCTTTTATCCGCTGCACCTGCTCGTACTGGGACTGATCGCGAATCTGCTCCTATAGCGTCTGCACAGAAAAGTTAATACTTTTTTTATGGGGATAACGCTTGTCTTGAAAAAAGTTTTCCGGTATACTGGGATGGTATAAAGATTTGTGCGGGGAGGAAGTGCCGATTGCTGTATACACCGGGTACGAGAGAAAAGCTAAAGGAAAAATTAAAGGAGAAGCTGAAGGAAGCGCTGCAGGCGGTTATGCCGATTGTTGCAATCGTGCTGATACTGTCGTTTACTATTACGCCGATTTCCCCAAGCATTCTCCTTTGTTTTTTAATAGGTTCTATTCTGGTCATTATCGGGATGATGTTTTTTACGCTTGGTGCGGAGCTTGCCATGTCGCCGATGGGTGAACGTATGGGTGTGTGTATGGCAAAGACGCAGAAGCTGGGGATGGTTGTTGTGATCGCATTCCTGCTCGGCTTTGTCATTACCATATCGGAGCCGGATCTGCAGGTGCTTGCGCAGCAGGTGCCGTCGGTGCCGAATATGGTGCTGATTATAGCGGTGGCGTGCGGTGTCGGACTGCTACTTGTGGCGGCAATTCTGCGTATGCTGTTCGGCATTGAGCTTTCCCGGATGCTGATTGTGTTATATCTGATGGTTTTCGTGCTGGTATTTTTTGTGCCGGAGAGCTTCCAGAGCATTGCATTTGACTCCGGCGGTGTGACGACGGGACCGATGACCGTGCCCTTTATCATGGCGCTCGGCGTCGGCATCGCTTCCATCCGGAGTGACCGCCATGCGGCGGACGACAGCTTTGGTCTGGTTTCGCTCTGCTCGGTGGGACCGATTATTGCGGTGCTGCTGCTTGGCATGATTTATCATCCGCAGGAGGGCGCTTATGCGCTGCAGGAAATCCCGGAAATTGCGGATTCGAAGGAGCTGTGGGCGCTGTTCGGCGAGGGCTTTCCGGAATATTTCCGGGAGATTGCCCTGTCGGTGCTGCCGATCGTGGTATTCTTCGGAATTTTCCAGATTCTGTTTCTGAAGCTGTCAAAGAAAAATCTGGTGAGGATTCTTGTCGGGCTTGTCTATACATATATCGGGCTGGTGCTGTTTCTCACGGGAGCGAATGTGGGCTTTATGCCTGCCGGAAATTATCTGGGGCAGGTGCTGGCGAGCCTGAATCATCCCTGGATCCTGGTGCCGATCGGTATGCTGATTGGCTTCTTTATCGTGCGCGCCGAGCCGGCGGTCTACGTGCTGAATAAGCAGGTGGAGGAGATTACGGACGGCATGATTTCGGCGGGGACAATGGGAACCGCTCTTTCCATTGGGGTATCGGTATCCGTCGGGATTGCCATGATACGTGTGCTTACCGGTATTTCCATTTTGTGGTTTGTGATTCCGGGATATGCGATCGCGCTGGGGATTTCCTTTTTTGTTCCGAAAATCTACACGGCGATAGCATTTGACTCCGGCGGCGTGGCGTCGGGACCGATGACAGCTACCTTTCTGCTGCCGCTGGCGCAGGGCGCCTGCATTGCGCTTGGCGGAAATCTTGTCACGGACGCTTTTGGCGTAGTGGCGATGGTAGCGATGACGCCGCCGATTACCATCCAGCTCCTCGGACTGTTCTCACACCTTACAGCGAAACAGCCGGAGATCGCAGAGACGGGAGAGCTGGACGACGATGCGATTATCGAACTGTAACGGCACAGACGAAAGCTGTGTGAGTATGGCATCCGGTGTGAAGGAAGCTGCCGGATGTGTGCCGGGCGTGGGAGGAAAATATGAGCGAACTGTATATGATGGTATCTGTTTTAAATAAATATAAGGTGAAGAAAATTTCGGAGTTCTACGGGCAGCAGGGCATCAGCGTGATAATGTGGATGATGGCGCGGGGAACCGCCGCCGGTGAGATCCTGGATTATTTTGGTCTGGAGGAATCGACAAAGGTAGTGTTGATTTCGTTGGTTACGCGTGAAACCTGGGGTGATGTAAAAAAGGGGCTGCGCGAGAAGCTGAATATTGAAGTGCCCGGTACGGGAATTGTCTTTATCATCCCGGTGAGCAGCATCGGAGGGGAAAAACAGCTCCGGTTTCTGACGGAGCGCCAGAATTTTGTGAAGGGGGAGGAGAGCAGCTTGAAGGATACAAAATACGAACTTCTGATTGCCATTTCAAACCAGGGGTACACGGAGCTTGTCATGGATGCGGCGCGCGGTGCGGGCGCGGGCGGCGGAACCGTGGTTCACGCCAAGGGAACCGGAATGGAGGGTGCAAAGAAGTTCCTCGGCGTATCTCTGGCGGAGGAAAAGGAAATCGTGCTTATTGTGGTGAAAAGCGTCGATAAAAACAGCGTGATGCGGGCGATTATGGACGAAGCGGGGCTGGAGAGCAAGGCGCGAACCATTATATTTTCCCTGCCTGTTACGAGCGCGCTGGGTATGCGCCTGATGGAGCCGGTGCCGGAAGAGTAGTCTTAACAGAGCGCCTTGACAGGGCTGTTATGGGCAGGCTGTCCTTAATATGTTTAGCGGTTGACACATTGTCGGAAAAATGGTATATTTAAGGAAAGAAAACGACAGAGAAGGTGAAACAGTGGCGACTTTAAAGGATGTTGCGCGGGAGGCGGGGCTGACCGTCGGCACCGTGTCAAGAGTGCTCAACAACAGGGGGTATATCAGCGGGCAGACAAGAGAAAAGGTATACGATGTGATGAAGAGGCTGAATTATCAGCCGAACGAGATGGCGCGTTCGCTTTCCAAGCAGAAAAGCAATACCATCGGCGTGATCGTTCCGCACATTGTTCATCCGTTTTTCTCAAAGGTGATCAGCAATCTGGAGCAGGCGGCGTATAACAGTCAGTACCGGATACTTCTTTTCAATTCCAAAGAAAAGGAGGAAAAAGAGGAGGAATACATAGAGGCGTGCAAGAGCAACCGGGTGGCGGGAGTGATCCTGTGCAGCGGTTCCTTCAGCACGGAGAAATTCAAAAATCTCGGATTTCCGCTGATTACAATTGAGCGTTTTCTGGATGCGGGCACTGCCGGCATCGAATGCGACAACTACAGCGGCGGCGTGCTGGCGGCGGAGCATCTGATCGGCAGGGGGTGTAAGTGCCTGCTGCATATCGGCGGCGTCAATGAGCAGCCAATGCCCGCGGACAGCAGAAAGGCAGCTTTTGAGGAGGTGTGCAGGCGGCACGGCGTCGAGCATTATGCGGTCGACCCGGGGCAGGCATTTTATGATGATATGAACTATTATCCGGTTATCAGAAGTGCACTGGAGCAGTATCCGCACACGGACGGTATTTTCGCCAGCTCAGACGTGATCGCGGCGCAGGCGATTAAGGTATGCTGCGAGAGAAACATGGAGGTTCCGGGGCAGATGAAGATCGTCGGGTACGATGATGTGATGATCGCGTCCCTGATGTCGCCCGGCATCACGACGATCCGTCAGCCGGTGAAGGAGATGGCGGAGGCGGCCATTTCGGCGGTGGTGCGTTCTGCGGCAGGCGAGATGGTCCCGGCAAGAAGTGTCTTCCCGGTGAGTTTGGTGATAAGAGAAAGTACGTAAAAGCACGATGAAAACGGTGCAGCTTGCCCTTTTTGAAGCTGCCTGCTATAATAGAATAGGTGCAGAAAATGAAAAGGGGGAATACGCGTGACGATTTATGATATTGCACGGGAGGCAGGGGTATCTGCCAGTACAGTCTCACGGGTTATCAATCATAAGCCGGGAATCAGGGAAGAAACCCGCAGGCGTATTCAGAAGCTGCTGGAAGAGTATGATTATACGCCGGATATTGCCGCCAGAGGGCTTGCGACGCAGGCAACGCGGTTTATTGGCATTTTGATTGAAGATATCCGCGTTTCACACCACACAGAATCGGCATACGTGATTGAACAGGAGATGACACGGCGGGGATATACCTGCATTACCTTCAGCACGGGACCGGACTCCTCCAGCAAGGCGAAGTATATTCAGATTCTGGAGCAGCGGCGTGTGGAAGGCGTCATTCTGATTGGTTCCATGTTTGCGAATGACGAAGTGCGCCGGAGTCTGGAGCGTTGTCTGGCAGATATTCCGGTTATGCTGGTGAACGGTGAAATGGATTTGCCAAATGTTTACAGTGTCCTGATTGATGAGGAACGCGGGACAGAGGAATGCGTAAAGATGCTGGTCGAAAAAGGCTGCAGACGGCTGGTATATCTGATGGACGTGACGACTCCTTCCAATATAAAAAAACAGAGGGGATTCTGCACGGGACTGCTCCGCTGTGGTCTGGAGGCGGGGGAAGATTACATTTTTACAGCACCGGATGCGGATACCAGTCCGGGCGGCTCTATCAGACGCGGGCGCCAGGGAACCTGCCGGCTTCTTGAGTCGGTGCCGGAGGTGGACGGGATTATCTGCGCCACGGATTTACTGGCGATCGGATGTCTGCAGGAGCTGCAGAAGCGAGGGATCGCAGTGCCTGGGCAGGTTTCTCTGATAGGCATCGATAATACGCTTTATGGTCAGCTTTGTACGCCGGCGTTGACTACGCTGGATAACAAGATGGCGCAGGTTAGTTTATCGGCTGCCCGTATGCTGCTGGATGTACTGGATGGCAGAACGGTGAATCAGAAGCTGATGCTTTTTACAGAGATTATCAGACGCGAAAGCGCCTGAAGGGAGAATGCGCATAGCGCATTCTTTTTCTTTTTCAGAAAAAGCAACCGGTTGCAGATAAATGACATACAAAGATAATAAATTAGTAGTTTTCCACAAAATAAATACCGAAAATTTGGCTATTATACGGATTGAAATTGGCAAAATATACTGTTAATATAGTACCAGATCGAATTGCAACCGATTGCAAAACAAGGAGGAAAACAATGATATACGGAAACATTCATGCAAAGGAAACGGAAACAGCCTATACGTCTGTTATCCGCAAGGCGCTGGAAATCCTGCGCACTACAGATGTAACAAATTTGCATCATGGAAAATATCCGTTGGAGGGGGACAGGCTGATTCTGCAGATTAATGAGGTGACCACTGGTCCGAAGAACACAAAGCGTCCGGAGGTCCACAGAGACTATATTGATGTGCAGTATATGGTTCATGGGCACGAACTGATCGGGTTTTATCCGGACTGCGGGGACGGCGCTGTCCTGGAGGACAATCTGGATTCGAATGCCGTGCTGTTTTATCAGGAGCGGGAGGATGATCATGAAATCATGCTGCCTATGACAGACGGATGCTATGCAGTATTTTTTCCGGAAGACGTTCATCGCCCCTGCTGTATGATGAACGGGCCGGAGGAAGTGAAGAAAATTGTATTAAAAATTCGTGTAGACAGCCTGTAAACGGTGTCGGAGAGGGAGGAAAATTTATGCGTGTACCTTATGAAACAATGTTATCAGAATTTGAGCGTGTACTGAAAAAATATGGATTTACCCAGGACAAGGCGCATGACTCCGCGGAGATTTTTGCGCAGAATTCTCTGGCGGGCGTTTTCAGTCATGGACTAAACCGTTTTCCGGTGGTGGTAGACTATCTGCGCAAGGGCGGGATTGATCCGAAGGCAGAAGCAGTCTGCACTGCGAGCTTTGGCGCGATGGAACGCTGGGATGGTCAGCGCGGCTTTGGCCCGCTGAACGCGAAACGGGCGATGGATCGTGCCGTTTCCCTGGCGAAGCAGTTCGGCATCGGCATGGTGGCGCTTGGCAATAATAATCACTGGATGCGCGGCGGCACATACGGCTGGCAGGCGGCGGACGCCGGCTGCATAGGCATCTGCTGGTCGAATACCTGCCCGAACATGCCGGCGTGGGGTGCAAAGGATAATCACATCGGCAACAATCCGTTGATCCTGGCGGTGCCGAAATCTGACGGAGAGCATATCATGGTGGACTGCGCGCTCAGCCAGTTCAGCTATGGAAAGCTGGAAACAACCCGTCTGGCAGGGAAAAAGCTTCCGGTGGCAGGCGGTTATGATGAGGAAGGCAGGCTTACCACCGATCCGGCGGCGATTGAACGTACCTGCCGTATGCTTCCGATTGGATACTGGAAGGGCAGCGGTCTTTCGATTCTGCTGGATATGATTGCGACGGTTCTCACAAATGCAAATTCTGTTGCCAAAATCGGCACATTTGGGGATGAAATTGGTCTGACCCAGATCATGATTGCCATCGACCCGTCGAAATTCCAGGATGCGTCTGTGACAGACAGTATCGTAAATGCGATCGCGGCTGATGTGATGAGCAGTGAACCGGTGGAGGAAGGCGGAGAGGTACGCTGCCCCGGTATGGGTGAGCACCGCAGCCGCCGGGATAACCTGGAGAACGGCATTCCGGTAGCGGAGGAAAAATGGAACCAGGTCCTGGCAATGTGATGGAAGGGTCTGCAAGACAAAGGAGGAGCCTATCATGAAGATAAAACATGTTCTGGTCCTGCAGGCGGCGCTGGGGGTGGCTCTGCTGACCGGATGCGGTATGATAAATGAGGAGGAAGAAAAGACGCAGATTATCCGTGTGGCTTTCAACCAGCCGGAAACACATGCCGAATATATTGCACTCGCTGATTTTGGCGAAAAGTTTGAAGAGGCTACGGATGGACGATATGAAGTGCAGATTTATCCCAATGCAGTTCTGGGCGACCAGGGACCCGTGACAGAGATGATCCGCACCGGAGCGCTGCAGCTGGCTGTGGTGCCGGTTTCGGTGCCGGAAAGCTACAATGAGGATTTTGCAATCATCGCTGCGCCCTATCTTTATGACGATCTGGAACAGATGGAGACGGCTGCCCGCGAAGGCGTATTCGACTCACTGTTTACAACGACAGATAAATTTAACTTTGAAATTGTCAGTCTGTATACCTCGGGCGCACGCCATATCTATACGGATAAGCCTGTTGTCACGCCGGAGGACCTGAAGGGTTATAAAATACGTGTGCAGGATTCGGAGGTCTACATCCAGATGATGAATATGATGGGCGGCGTCGGAATCCCGATGGCGCAGAGCGAGGTCTATGCGGCGGTGCAGCAGCACGTCATCGAAGGCGGTGAAAACTCAGAGGTAGTTTACGACAATTTCAAGCATTATGAGGTTTCGCCTTATTTTAGCTATACGAACCATCTGGTTATGACGGATGTGGTAATTGCTAATAAAGATTTTCTTGATAAGATGGATCCTGAAACCCGCCGGATTTTCGATGAGCTGATAAAGGAATCGATGGAAGTGGAATTTGCAGCCTGGGACGTAAATATTGAGCAGGCGAAAAGCACGCTGGAAAAGCAGGGGGTTACGTTCGTGGAGTCTGATGCAGAAGCTTTCCGGGACAGGTGTGCGCCGCTTCTGGAGTCGATTGCCGGCCGTTCCGATATGACACGCGAGGTATATGACCGGATCATGGAGATTAAAGCAAGGGAGGAGAACGGGGGATGAAACGATTGCGAAACGCCATCAACAAGCTGGTAGAGATTTTTTCGGTGCTGCTGATCGCGGTCATGGTACTACTGGTATTGTGGCAGGTGGTAGCACGCTATATGCTGAACAATCCCAGCACTTTCAGCGAAGCGCTGACACGGTATCTGTTTGTCTGGCTGGTTCTGGTCACTGCAACGTATGCCTTTGGAAGCCGGGAGCATATGTACATATCGGCGCTCAATGATAAGCTGCGCGGCGGTGTGAAAACGACTGTCAGCATTGGGATCGAGGCGCTGACGATTCTGTTTGCCGGCTGTGTGATGATATACGGTGGAAGCAGAATTGCCGCCATGCAGATGGTTTCCCTTGATTCCAGCCTGCATATTCCTATGGGAATCGTTTATGCCATTATTCCTGTCTGTGGAGTAATTACTGTGTTCTACTGCATGTGCAATATTGCAGAGGAACTTGGGAGAAGAAAGGAGAGTGCCTGATATGTCCCTTGCTGTTCAAACTGCCATTGTCATGGTTGTACTGCTGGTCGTCATGCTGGCTATGGGTGTTTCCATCAGCGTATCGGTGGGATTGTCAAGCGCCGTGGCGATGCTCTGTATGTTGCCCGCCGACGTTTCTTTTACAACCAGTGCCCAGCGGCTTTTTGCGGGCGCCAACTCGTTTTCGCTGATTGCGATTCCGTTCTTTATACTGGCGGGGAATTTGATGAATAACGGCGGCATCGCGGAGCGTCTGGTGAATGTGGCAAAGGTCATCGCGGGAAGGATGCCCGGCGCGCTGGCACAGACAAATGTTATCGGAAACATGATGTTTGGTGCAATTTCCGGTTCCGGTGCGGCGGCTGCCGCTGCTATGGGCGGAGTAATCGGTCCTATGGAGAAAAAGGAAGGCTATGACGACGCCTACAGCACGGTGGTCAACATTGCCTCTGCGCCCACCGGAATGTTGATACCGCCGTCCAACCTGATGATTGTGTATTCCACCGTTGCAGGCAGTGTTTCTGTTGCGGCGCTGTTCATGGGCGGGTATCTGCCCGGTATCCTGTGGGGAGCGGCTGTTATGGTGCTTGCGGGCATCACTGCCAGAAGGCGGGGATACGTAATCAAAGAAACGGTAACTGCCAGGATGGCACTAAAGGCGGTTCTGGATGCGATTCCGAGTCTGCTGCTTATTATTATTATCATTGGCGGCATTCTGTGCGGAGCATTCACCGCTACCGAGGCAAGCGCGGTGGCCGTAGCTTATGATGCTATACTGGGATTAATCTATAAGGGATTCACAATCGGAGATTTGCCGCGCATTATACTCGCTTCCGCCAAAATGACGGGTATTATCACGTTGATGATTGGGTTATCCTCAATTATGTCGTGGGTGATGGCATTTACCGGTTTGCCGGATATTATTGCAGGCGGGCTTCTCTCGATGACAGATAATAAGTATGTGATACTGATGCTGATGAATGTGATTTTACTGGTGGTGGGGACCTTCATGGATCCTACGCCGGCGGTACTTATTTTTACTCCTATTTTCCTTCCGATTTGCCAGACTTTTGGCATGCATCCGGTGCAGTTTGGCATTATGGTCAGCATGAATCTTTGTATTGGCACCATTACACCGCCGGTCGGTTCTATTCTGTTTACCGGTTGTAAGGTGGGTGGTATAAAGATTGAGCAGGTAATCAGAGAACTGCTGCCTTATTTCGGCGTAATTCTCGTCGCCCTGCTGCTGGTCACCTATATTCCGTCCATTTCTATGGCGCTGCCGGAAGCTGCCGGACTGATTAAATAAAGGAAAGAATAACGAAAAGTCGTCTTATGGACGGCTTTTCCTGTTTCCTGTGAAATCCCTCAGGATTTCCTGGAAAACATAACATCCGATAAACATTTGTGGAAACAGGAAACATCCTGCGAGAACCAATGTTTTGACAATTTAAATGGTAATATTATACAAAAAGGAGAAAGCGATTTCGTGAATATGTACTGAAAATGCAAAATGAAGGCAAAATTATTATGACAAACGGTTGACATATCGGGCAAGGTTGTGATAAGATATGACCATCAAAAAACAAACAGAAAATCTAAAGGAGGATTACAAAATGAAAAGAAAAGTATCTTTGGCAATGGCAACGGTTATGGCGGCTTCCATGGCGGCAGTAGGTTCCGTACCGGCAGCGGCGGCGGATGTATCTATCACGATCTTCAACTCCAAGATGGAGATCCAGAGCCAGCTTGAAGAGAAAGCTGCAGAGTACGGCGAGCAGGCAGGCGTGGACATCGAGGTTTACTACTCCAGCGATACCGTTTCCGCTCACATGGCAACCAGATACGCGTCGGAGGATCCGTACACGCTGGCAATGGTAGACGCAAAGGATGTCTACTCTCTGGGCGCAGAGCATGCGATTGACCTGAGCGATCAGGACTGGGTGAAGGACACCAACTATGCGATCGGTGTAAACGGTCAGATTAATGGTTTCCCGGTATGCGTAGAGGCGCGCGGCATTATCTACAATGCGGATGCGATCGAGGCGATCACAGGCGAGACCTTCAACCCGGAGGATTACGCAACGCTGGATGCCTTCAAGGGACTGCTGGATACGCTGGTAGCGGGCGGCATGGAGTCTCCGGTCGGCATCATGAAGGAGGACTGGTCTCTCGGCGGACACTATCTTGCAGAAATCTATGAGCAGCAGGAGGATGTAAACGCGTTCGTTGATTCTCTCTACGCAGGCACTGCAGATCTGATCAACAACGAGAAATTCAACTCCATGATGGATACGTTTGACACACTGATGGCTTACAACTACGCAAAGGATTCTGCGATCGCGGCAGAGCGTGAGGTGACGGAGCAGAAGCTGGCGGAAGGCGAGATCGCGTTCATGTTCGGCGGCAACTGGGACTGGGCTGTTATCAACGCTTATGATTACACAGAGAACATGGGCATGATGCCGGTTCCGCAGAATACGGAGGACGGAAAGAATGCAATGCTCGTTGGCGGCGGTTCCAAATACTTCTTTATTGATTCCTCTGACAACACCAGCGACGAACAGCGCCAGGCTGCAAAGGATTTCCTCAACTGGCTGGTATACGACGAAGAAGGACAGAGCTTCCTGGTTAATGACTGCGCACTGGTTCCGGCTTACTCCAACATTACGCTTGAGGTAGCAGATCCGCTGGGACGTTCCGTAAAGGAATTTGTTGACGCAGACGCGCTCATCGGCAACTACGACTATCTGCCGGACGACCACTTCTCTCTCTGCGGAGCTTCCTTCCAGAAATATCTGGCAGGTCAGAGCGACCGTGCAGGCTTTGCGGCTGAGCTTGAAAACTACTGGAAATCTACTACTCCTGTAGAAAGATAAGAGAATCTGCTTATGCGGGGAAACGGCTGAAAGTGAACATGCGGGCATACAGCCTGCGTGTCCGCTGAGGCGGGGCCTTCAGGGCAGATAAAAGGAGGAGAGAGAACATGAAAAGAAATACCATGTCATACAAAATCCGGCAGTATATTATGTTTGCCGGTCCGGCGACCATCCTGTTTATCGCGGTTGTGCTGCTTCCGTTCGTATATGGTCTGTATCTGACCTTCACAAGCTGGGACGGCGTTTCTAAGGCGAAACCGTTTGTGGGCTTTGCAAACTATATCGCGGCATTCCAGGATACGGCATACTGGCAGGCGCTCGGAAGGACGCTGATCTATTCGGTAATCGCAGTTGTTTCTGTTAACATTGTGGCATTTTTCCTTGCATACCTTGTGACGAGCGGAATCAAGGGACAGAACTTCTTCCGTGCCGGTTTCTTCATCCCGAACCTTATCGGCGGTATCGTACTTGGTTACATCTGGAAATTCGTATTCAACCGTGCGCTGGTAGCGCTTGGACAGTCGCTTTCCATCGGGGCGCTTTCCACCTCGTGGCTGTCGACGACGAACGGAGCGATGGCATGTCTCATCATCGTATCGGTATGGCAGTACGCCGGATACATGATGCTGATCTATGTAGCGGGTTTTATGAGCGTTTCCAAGAGCCTTATGGAAGCGGCGCAAATCGACGGCTGCACCAAGACGCAGGCGACGCTCAACGTTACGATCCCGCTGATGCGTTCATCCTTCGTGCAGTGTCTGTTCCTCACGATCACCCGCTGCTTCATGGTTTACGATGTGAACCTGTCCCTGACAAAGGGCGAACCGTTCAACTCGTCGGTAATGGGCGCAATGCACGTGTACAACCAGGCGTTTACATACAAGAACTACGGCGTTGGTCAGGCGGAGGCGTTAATCCTGTTCATTGTCTGCGCGATCGTAGGTGTGACGCAGGTTTATGTTGGTAAGAAAGGGGAGGTGGAAGCATAATGGACGAGAATAAGAAAGCTGCGCGCAATAAGAAAATTTCTCATGCAGTCATGATGATCGTACTTGCAGTTTTACTGTTTATTTTTATCTTCCCGTTCCTTCTGGTAGTAATTAACGTATTTAAAACGAAGGCGGATATTACCTCGAATCCTCTGGCGCTGATCGGTGCGCACGGATTCACATTAGCGAATTTCCCGGAAGCGATGAAAAAGATGAATTTCACTACCGTGTTCGGTAATTCGCTGCTGGTTACCTCTGTTTCCACCGTGCTGACGCTGCTGGTGTCCTCCATGGCATCCTTCGTCATCGTGCGCAACAACTGGAAGGCATGCAACATCCTGTTTTCCGGAATGATCGCTTCCATGGTTATTCCGTTCCAGGTACTGATGATCCCGCTGGTATCCCTTTACGGAGGTATTTTCGGGGTGCTGAACAGCCGCATCACACTGATTCTGATGCACGTAGGCTTCTCGCTCTCGATGGCGACCTTTATGTTCCACGGGGCGATCCGCACCAACATTCCGCTGGAGCTGGAGGAGGCTGCGCTGATCGACGGCTGTACAAGATGGCAGACCTATTGGAGAATTGTATTTCCGCTGCTGAAACCGACCATTGCGACCGTTGCGATCATTGACGCGATGGCGTTCTGGAATGACTATCTGCTTCCGAGCCTTGTACTTGGACGTAAGGAACTGTATACAATCCCGATTGCAACACAGGCTTTCTATGGTACGTATTCTACCGACATGGGGCTTGTAATGGCCGCCCTGCTTCTGGCGATGCTGCCGATCCTGGTTCTGTACCTGTTCCTTCAGAGATATATTGTAGAAGGTGTAACATCCGGTGCAGTGAAGGGCTAAAGGATTTTATGACGCAGTGGGGAGTGTGTTGCTGCATTCCCGCTGCGTTTTTTATTCCATAAAATGCAGTTTTGCGTTATAATCAAAGAAAAAACTGGCGGCAAAAACAGGCTGCTTCACGGAGGACAGAATATGGAATATGGCATAAAAATAAATCAGAAATACCTGGGGATCCCGGTGTATGCCGGAAGGCAGGAGGAGCTCCTGGAGATTTTTTGCGGTGAGGAGAAGCTGTTTGAATTTCAGGTGCCGGTAAACCAGAAGGAAACGGACGGGAAATGCGATTATTACAGCTATCTGAATGTAGAAAAATACCGGGGACATGAGCTGGCTCTGCGGGGCGATTTTTCCGAAGCGTTTTTTGAGGAGCTTGTGCAGGCCGACAGCGACGCGCAGGAGCCGCTGGTAAGACCGCTGATTCATTTCACGGCGCAGAGAGGGTGGATCAACGATCCGAACGGTCTGGTGTATCACGACGGCAGGTACCACCTGTTTTTTCAGTACAATCCGATGAATACGCGCTGGCAGAACATGTCGTGGGGACACGCAGTTTCGGAGGATCTGCTTCACTTTACGCAGAAAGAAGAGGCGCTGTACCCGGATGAAAACGGCACGATGTATTCCGGCTGCGGTCTTGTCAACGAGCGGGGAATGCTGGATCTGCCGAAGGAAGCGCTGCTGTTTTACTACACGGCGGCAGGCGGGGGAAACCGGTGGAGTAAGGATAAGCTGTTCACGCAGCGCATTGCTTACAGCACGGACGGCGGCGAGACGCTTGTCAAGCTTCCGAAGGAGGCGATCGGCGTGATCGAGCCGGACAGCCGGGACCCGAAAATCTTCTGGCATGAGGAGACGGGCGCCTATATCATGGTACTCTGGCTCTGTGAGAATAAATTTGGCTTTTTCCGCTCGGAAAATCTGAAGGACTGGGAGATGACGGACAGCATCGACCTTGCCGATGCGTGGGAGTGCCCCGATCTTTTCCGGCTGGCGTGCGGGGACGAATCCATCTGGGTGTTTACAAGCGCTGACGGCTTTTATTATCTGGGACAGTTTGACGGCTATAAATTCCGGACAGATGGCGTGCAGCACAGGGCGTACATTACGAATCTGCCCTACGCGGCGCAGACCTACAGCGGCGTGGAAGACCGCGTGATCAGCGTTCCGTGGCTGCGCACCCACAACGCCGGGAAGCTTTATACCGGTATGATGGGGCTTGGGCGCGAGCTGAGTCTGGTGAAACGGAACGGAAAAATTTTGCTTTCGCTGCTTCCGGTGCGCGAATACGAGGAGACGAAAGAGACGGCGGCAGAATTTGCGCTTGGAGATGACGGCTTTGTTCTGGAGATGGAGAGGGACGCCGTGACCGAGATCATTCTGGAGCCGACAGATGCGAAAAGTATTTCCATGCAGTTTTTCGGACAGGAGATGGCTATCCGCGATAAAATGATTTTCTGCGGGGAGGAGCGGACACCGCTGCCGGAGAAAATCGAGGATATCCATATTCTGATCGACCGGGGAATCCTGGAAATTTATGCGAATCACGGGACGATGAATGTGTACTATGAGACGGATTTGGATGTTCTGTGCGGGAAAATTGTGATTAAGGGCGGAAAGGGAACGGGCAGGATCTGTACCTGGAAGCCGTAAGGAGGAGAACCATGCAAACGCAGAAAGAGAAAAACAGGCTTGCTTTTGAGGAAGCAGAATATCAGAAGCGTTTTCGGAAGAATTTGGACGAGCTGAAATGGCTCTATATGGAATTATATCAGAACGACTGGATGTTCGACGAGCTGTGCGGACAGATGCACCGGTTTTATCTGGAGCGGCGCGAGAGTCTGAAGGAAATGGACCGCCGGCGCGAGAAAAATCCGGAATGGTTTAAACAGAACGATATGATGGGCATGATGCTGTACGTGGATAATTTTGCCGACAATCTGCAGGGTGTCCGCCAAAAGCTTGATTATCTAAAGGAGTGCGGCGTAAATTATATTCATCTGATGCCGCTGCTGGAGAGCCCGAAGGACCGCTCGGACGGCGGCTATGCGGTGGCGGATTTCCGAAAGGTGCAGCCGGAGCTTGGCACCATGGAGGATCTGGAGACGGTGACGGAGGCATGCCACAAAAAGCAGATGAGTGTGTGTATGGATTTTGTGATGAACCATACGTCAGAGGATCATGAGTGGGCGGTGCGCGCGCGAAAGGGCGAGGGCGAATATATGAGCCGCTACTTCTTCTATGATAACTACAGCATCCCGGAGCAGTACGAGCGGACGGTGCCGCAGGTGTTCCCGACAACGGCGCCCGGCAACTTTACCTGGCTGCCGGAAATCGGTCATTACGTCATGACGACCTTTTACCCGTATCAGTGGGACCTGAATTACCGCAATCCGCGGGTTTTCAACGAAATGATGTATAATTTCCTGTTTTTTGCCAATGTTGGAATTGACGTGATACGCATTGATGCGGTACCATATATCTGGAAGCAGTTGGGTACGGACTGCCGTAATCTTCCACAGGTCCACACCATTGTGCGCATGATGCGTATAATCGGCGAGATTGTCTGCCCCGGCGTGCTGCTGCTGGGCGAGGTGGTGATGGAGCCGTCCAAGGTGTCTCCGTATTTTGGAACAGTGGAGAAGCCGGAATGCCACATGCTGTATAATGTGACCACGATGGCGACCATGTGGAATTCGCTGGCGACCAGAGATACCCGCCTTCTGAAGCGGCAGATGGATATTCTGGCACAGCTTCCGAAGGAATATGTATTTTTGAATTACCTCCGCTGCCATGACGACATCGGCTGGGGGCTGGATTACGCAACGCTGCAGTGGTGGGGCATGGAGGAACGGTCCCACAAGCAGTATATTAACGACTTTTTTACCGGGAAGGCGGCGGGCAGCTACAGCCGCGGCGAGCTTTATAATGCGGACCCGGTGACGGGGGACGCGCGCTTCTGCGGAACGGCGGCTTCCATGTGCGGTGTGGAGAAGGCGGGCTTCGAGCAGGATGACGAACAGATGACGTATGCGATCCAGCGGGATCTGATGCTTCATGCGTTTATGTTTACACAGTCCGGCATTCCGATGCTCTACAGCGGCGACGAGGTGGGCCAGACCAACGATTACGCATACAGGGAGGTTCCGGAAAAGGCGCCGGATTCCCGTTACGTTCACCGCGGAAAATTCCGCTGGGAGCTGGTTGACGAGATAGAGCAGACCGGCACGGTCTCGGAGCGTATATTCCACGGACTGCAGAAACTGGAGAAAATCCGCAGTGAGGAGGCGGTATTTACTTCGACGGCGGATTTTTATACATTGGAGACCGGCGAGCAGGCGGTAATTTGTATTGTGCGCAGATATGCGGGGGAAAAGCTGATAGGGCTTTTTAACTTCAGCGAATTTGAAAAGACCGCCTGGATCGAGGAAACAGACGGAGAATACCGGGATCTGGTGACCGGGAAGAATGTGACGGCATCGGCGGTGAAGGTTCCCGGAAATGGATTCTTCTGGCTGAAAAAAGTAAAGTAGGATTGCGGGAGGGCGTAGCATAGAGCCCTAAAGGACTAGCTGCGCGTCGCAATCCGCAGGCATCATAAAGTATATCATAGAAGGATGAGTCGGACAGGCAGAGAAGGAGAGGCATAGGATATGGCGATTTTATACAATGAGCAGGCAAAAACGTTTACACTCCAGACGGCAAAGAGCGCTTACCAGATGAAGGTAGATGATCACGGCGTGCTTTTGCACACGTACTACGGCGCACCTGCTGATGAAAGTGATTTTTCTTATCTGATCGTTCCGGAGGATCACGGCTTTTCCGGGCAGCCGGGCGATGTGAATGAGCGCACCTACTCGATGGATTACTATCCGCTGGAGTATGCGGTTTACGGGAACGGCGATTTCCGCGTGTCTGCGATGAAGGCGGGCAGGGCAGGAATGGTTCCGGCGCTGGATCTGCGGTATGTCTCGCACAAGATTTACGATGGAAAATATGCGCTGCCGCAGCTCCCGGCGATGTTTGCCGGTCAGGAGAGCGATGTGCAGACGTTGGAGATCACGCTGAAGGATTTATATGAAGAGATTTATGTAAAGCTTTTTTACGGGGTGTTTGCAGAGAAAAATGTGATCACCCGTGCTGCGGCGGTGGAAAACCGGGGCACGGCTCCGGTGGAGCTGAAACGTATGATGGGCATGTCAATAGACTTTCCGCACGAAGAATTGGAGCTGCTTCATTTTCACGGAAAGCACGCGGGCGAGCGGCAGGCGGAGCGCAGAGCGCTTCCGCACGGCATCACGGAGATTGGCAGCGGACGGGGAACTTCCAGTCACCAGCACAATCCGTTCGTGATCCTTTGTGAGAAGGGCGCGACGGAGGATGCCGGCGGCTGCTATGGAGTTTCGCTTTTATACAGCGGCTGCTTCCGCATTCAGATGGAGCGCGATCAGTTTGACAGCCTGCGTCTTGTTTGCGGACTTTCCGACGACGAATTTTCCTGGACGCTGCAGCCGCAGGAGTGCTTTTATACGCCGGAGACGGCGCTTTCCTACACGCCGGACGGGCTGACGGATCTGTCGCAGTGTCTGCAGCGGGCTTATTTTGACTGTCTGATACGCAGCCCGTGGAAAAACAAAAAGCGCCCGGCTCTGGTAAATAACTGGGAAGCGACATACTTCGATTTCAACGCGGAAAAGCTGCTGGCGATAGCACGGCAGGCGGCGGACCTTGGTCTGGATATGATGGTGCTGGACGACGGCTGGTTTGGAAAGCGCGACGACGACAATTCCGGGCTTGGCGACTGGTATGTGAATGAAAAGAAGCTTGGCTGCAGCCTGAGAGAGCTTGTGGAGGAAATAAAGAAGCTGGGACTGAAATTCGGCATCTGGATAGAGCCGGAGATGGTTTCCGAGGACAGCGACCTCTACCGTGCGCATCCGGAATGGGCGCTGACTATTCCGGGAAGGCAGCCGGGGCGCGGCAGAAACCAGCTTGCGCTGGATCTGTCAAACCGGGAGGTGCTGGAATATCTGAAGGAATGCATTGACCGGGTGATGCAGAGCGCCGACATTTCCTATATAAAATGGGATATCAACCGCAGTATTGATAATATTTACAGCAATGCAAACCCGCAGCTTTCCCAGGGAGCGATCCGTCATCTCTATGTGCTGGGGCTGTACGAGCTCCAGGAGTATTTGATTACGCGATACCCGGACGTTCTTCTGGAGGGCTGCAACGGAGGCGGCGGAAGATTTGATGCCGGAATGCTTTACTACGCGCCGCAGATCTGGTGCAGTGACAATACGGATGCGATCGAGCGTCTGCGGATACACTATGGAACCTCCTTCGGCTACCCGATGTCGGCGGTTGCCGCTCATGTTTCGGTGTGCCCGAACCATCAGAACGGACGCGTCACGCCGTTTCAGACGCGTGGAATCTGTGCGATGCAGGGGTCGTTCGGCTACGAGCTGGATTTAAGCCTGCTGTCCGAGGAGGATAAACAGGAGGCGCGCAGACAGATCGCGATTTATAATGAATACAGCGAGCTTTTCCGGCAGGGCGATTACTACCGCCTGAGCTCGCCGTTTGAAAACCGTGATTTTACGGCTTGGAGCTATGTGTCGCAGGATAAAACATGCGCTTCGCTGAGCGTGGTATTTACCGATTTACATGCAAACCCGAAGCCGCTGCGCGTGAAATGCAAAGGGCTGCAAAAAGACGCGCTCTATGAGGTCGGCAAAGAAACGTATACCGGCGCGGCGCTCATGCAGGGCGGGCTGGTGCTGCCCAAACCGGCGTGCAATTACGATTCCTATATGGTGTGTATGAAAAAGATAAAATAAAAAATAGAAAAATAGAAAGAAGCCTTTTCTGTCATCTGTACGGCAGAGAAGGCTTTTTTACAATTCCATATACCAATTTCCGCCGCGGTTTGGTAAACTATAAGACAGAATGAGAAGTGCGGGGGAAAGGATATGGGAGGAAAGAGGAAAAGCATGCGTATGCGCGGGAAGATACTGGCATTGTGCCTGGGAATTTCCCTGTCGGCGCTGATCCTGCAGACGGTTTTATATCTTCGGACGTCTTCTACGCTGATCTACCGGGAGGCAAAAGAAGAAAACTTACGTCTGATGGAAAATATGCAGAATGAGATTGAGAGCTATGCGCGGTCGATAGAAAACGGACTGCTGCGTCTTTATAATCAGAGCGGTTTTATTTCAGATCTGCGAAAGGGTGTGTCAGTGGAGACGCTGCGTGAGAAATGGAACCGGCTGGCATATAATATCGGGAATGAAAATTTTGACACTTCCCTGAGTGTTCTTGCGCTTTATTTATACACTGCAGACCACGAGATCATCAGTACTTACCGCAAGGCCATGACGCCGAAGCATACCTATCCGGCGGACATTTATGACGAAACGCAGGATACAAATGCGCAGAAGGTAAAGGATTATGTAGCGTCGGATGACTCAATCATGCTGGTGAGCAGCTATTACAACGTATACCGGCAAAAGGATATTGCACGCTTTGCGGTAAAGCTTTACCACAACCGTCAGGTGATCGGCTATGCCGTCTGCGATACCGATGAAAAGGCGCTGCGCTATTTAATGAAGAAATATACAGAGGGCGGGGAAGGCTATGTATGGATCCAGCCCCTGGGAGACCGTGCGATCACGGCGACCGGAGAGCTTTCGGAGACACAGCAGGCGAATTTTGAGAGTGCTTCCTCAGAAATTATGGCGGAATCAGCAGAGGAAGAGGCGATAACGGAGCGTGAAAATCAGGTATTCTTCCGTGTGCAGCAGGATAAATACAATATCGGAAGCTATGCGCTGATGCCGCAGAGCCTGCTTGAGAAAAACCAGCGGACGCTGACGCGGTATCTGCTTATGATCGGGATCGCGATGAGCGCAGCGGCGGTTTTGTTTTCTTATCCGATTTCGCGCGGTCTGACACGGCAGCTTGAAAAAATGACGGAGACGATGGTGCGCATCAAGGGCGGAGAGACGCAGCTCCGCATGACAAATCTGCCGGAGGACGAGATCGGACAGCTTGGACGGACCTTCAATGAGATGCTCGACCGCATCGAAGGGCTGATCGCGCGGGAGTACGAGGCGAAGCTGATGGTAAACCGCGCGGAATACAAGGCGCTGCAGGCGCAGATCAATCCGCATTTTCTGTACAATACGCTGGATACGATGAGCAGTATTGCCGAGCTTTCAGATTGTCCGGAGGTCGGCGCGCTCAGTCAGTCGCTATCCAATATTTTTCGCTACAGCCTGGATATGAAAAATCCTTTTTCCACAGTCGCCAGGGAGATCGCGCATCTGAAAAACTATATTTATGTAATGAATGTCCGTATGCAGGGAACCGTAGCATATGTTTTTGATGTGGAGGAGGATATCCTGCAGGATACTCTGCCGCGGATATCTATCCAGCCGCTTGTGGAAAACGCGCTTACGCATGGACTGAAAAATGCGCGCGGAGAAAAACGGGTAACTGTCCGTGCACACAAATGGGAGGAAAATCTGCGGATCGTTGTGGAGGACAATGGCGTCGGCATTCGTCCACAGCGGATGGAGGAGCTGCTGCAGCCGCATACGGAGCAGGAAACGTCGATCGGTCTTTCCAATATAGATTCCCGCATGAAAATGCTGTATGGAGAGGCTTACGGGGTGACGATCGAAAGCGAGGAAGGAAAGGGAACAAGGGTATACCTTGTCATTCCGCGCAGAAAGATGGATGAGGTAGAGTTATGGAAAGCAGAAAATACAAGGTGCTGATCGCAGATGATGAATACTGGACGCGGGAAAAGCTCTGCCGGATGCTGCGGTGGGAGGAATATTCGCTGATCTGCCTTCCGCCGGCGTGCGACGGAGAGGATGTGCTGCGAAAAATGGAGGAGGAAACGCCGGATATTTTGATCACAGATATTAATATGCCGTACATTGATGGCGTGAAGCTTCTGCAGATTGTGCAGGAACGCTATCCGGAGGTCATCACGTTTGTTATCAGCGGATACGATGATTTTGATTATGTAAAGGAATCTTTTCTTGCCGGTTCGGTCAATTATCTGCTGAAGCCGGTCAGCAAGATCGATCTGATTCACGCGCTGTCAAAAGCTCTGGAGAAGATCAGTGAAAAACAGAGCCGGAGTCTGGAGCTGCAGAAAGCGGCGTCTCTTCTGCAGGACAGGGAATTCAGCCGCCTGCTGGAAAAACAGGAGGTGCCGTTCACACCGAATATCACGATGAACAGTAAGCTTGATTTTGCGGCGGCAAGCCTGATGCTGATAAAAATCCATAATATGCGGGAGCTGACGGAAGCCTGTCAGTATGATCAAAATCTGTTGTCGTGGAAGGTAAAGAAGCGTTTGCGCGAAATGGCGGGCGAAGAGAAGAATATATTTGTGTTTAATCACATCTACCGCTCAAATGAGTTTTTGATCGTGACGGAGGCGGAAATCGGGGAGATGAGTTCGCTCGCCGGAAGGATCGCGGCGCATTTTGGCAGAATCACGCAGGCGCCGGTCACGGTCGCCGTCAGCGAGCAGTCGTATTCCCTGGACAGCCTGCACCGCGCTTATACGCAGGCGATCGCCTGCCTGGTGACCAGAAGATTTTTAAGAGAGAATCAGATACTGTTCTGCCGGGAGAGAAATGAAATACAGGAGCAGAAGATCGAAACACGGTTCGGGGATGCGCAGATACAGGAGCTGAAGCAGATGCTCCGCAAAAACCAGCCGCAGGAGGCAAAAAGATATCTGCGCAGAGTGATCGAGACGGAGGCTGTGCAAAACGAGTGGAGCTATCTTGAGGCGCGTCAGACCGTCCGAAAAATTTTAAATATGATCCAGAATGAGTTTGTCGCCGATATGAGCGCGGCGGACGCCGTTGCAATGGAAAATCTGGCGGATCTTGCCGATAAGGTGGTGGAGCAGCTGGACGCCGCATATCTGTGCGAGGTGATGGAGGAAGCGGTTGATTTTGTGATGTCCATCCGTCAGGGGACGGTGCCGGATACGACAAGAGGACTGGTAAAGCAGGCGGCGGCATATATCGACGAGCATTTTTTTGAGGAGCTGACGCTTTCTTCTCTTGCGGAACAGTTCCATGTGGAGAATACGTATTTTTCGCGCCTGTTCCGGCAGGAGACCGGGGAAAACGTTATGCTCTATATCGCCAAAACGCGTATCCGGCGCGCACAGGGATATATGAAGGAACCGGAAAAAAGCCTTACGGAGATCGCCTTTTTGACAGGATACGACGATTATACTTATTTTAACCGGGTATTCCGCAAGATCACCGGAAAAAGCCCGCGGGATTACCGCGCGGAGCTTGCGAAATGACAGGGATAGCTTGTGCAACTACAAATTTCAAAATGAGCCAACTGTTTTTTCCAGATTTGTCCTAGTGATCTTTTTTCGGAATGACTATAATGGAGATATCTTAAAAACGGACATCGGAAAGATGTAAAAAAGGAGGGCTTTCATTATGAAAAAGAACATGTGGTACACACTTGCGCTTACGGCGGCAGCAGTTTCCGCACTTGGACTTGCAGCGGCGGCAGAGGACGAGCCGGTCACGCTGACGGTGCTGGCAGGGCAGTCTACGACAGACGCCGGAATCGAAGATATGATCGACGAGGCGCTCGCGGAGAAGTACCCGAATATCACGCTGGAATGGGAATGTGTTGACTGGGGCAATGACTTCCAGCCGAAGATGCAGCAGTATATGCAGTCCGGGCTTCCGGATATTATGATCGGAAAAGCACAGGATGTTGCTACTTATGCGCCGCAGGGGATTCTGGCGGAGATCGGCGCGGAATATCTGGATGCAGGTCTCGACGCGGCGAGAGAGAACGTTACAATTGACGGAAAGACGTATGGACTTGTTTACAACGCACTGTACCAGGGCGTTTACTATAACAAAGATATGTTTGCGGAAAACGGCTGGGAAGTGCCGAAAACGCAGGAAGATCTTCAGGCGATCATCGACGACTGCAATGCAAAGGGAATCACGCCGTTTGCAAGCCATATGGTAGATACCTGGTCGATCGGCAACGTAACGATGCAGTTTATGATGAACGACGTATTTAACAATGATCCGACCTGGGGTGATAAGTTCCGCGCAGGCGAGGTAAGCTTCTCAGACAGCGAAGCGGCTCAGACAGCTTATCAGTATAACAAGCTGATCTTCGACAACACCTTTGAGAATACCTTCTCCCTTGAGCAGACAGACTGCGATGCGAAGATGGTGCTCGGCGAAGCGGCTATGAAGGTTTCCGGTTCCTGGTCTATCCAGAATTTCCTTGATATCGACGAAAACTTCAACTTTGGTATCTTCCCGTTCCCGAACCAGACGGGCGATTCCAAGCTGATCTTCGAGCCGAATATCACGATTATGACCAGCGCGTCTACAGAACATCAGGATGCGGTAAACAAGGTTCTGGAGGTTCTGACCACAGACAAGGAGCTGGCGGTAGAGATCTATGATTATACGAAGACGGCTGCCATGCTCAAAGACGTAACGCCGACTTTTGCAAATCCGAGCCAGGAGGATATCGACAAATATGCTTCCGAGGGAATGATCGTTGACGTAACGCTTGGAAACAACCAGCTCGTATGGGGCGGTTTCCAGGAAGAAAACGCAAAAGACATTGCAGCATGGCTGCAGGGTGATGCAACCTTTGAAGATGCACTGGCGGCTTCCGATGCAAGAGTGGATGCAAGCAGCGCAAACTAAACAGTGATGGAATGAAAAGGGCTGCTGCAGTTTTGCAGCAACCCTTTTTGTGCCAGGAAAGGACGGAATTATGGAGAAAAAATTGTTTCGCCAGTATCTTGTTCTGGTAATTCCGGGACTTATTATCTTTACGATCGGTCTGATCGTTCCGCTGTTTTTATCGCTGCGTTATTCGGTGACGAGCTGGGATGGAATGTCGGCGGAAAAAACGTTCGTGGGATTGAAAAATTATGTAAACTTGTTTAAGGATAAGGAATTTATAGACGCCTGGTGGTTCACGATCAAATTTACTATCGGCAATACGATTATCCAGAATGTGCTGGCTCTGCTGTTTGCGGTTGCGCTTGACAGCGGTATCCGCTGGCAGAAGGTATACCGGACGGCGCTTTTTGTACCGTGTCTGATCAGCGCGATCATCGTTGGTTTTATCTGGCTGAAAATGTTTTCCAATGTGCTGCCGGAGATCAACGAGTGGCTGGGAACGAATATTAACTTCCTTTTATTTGGAGACAGCAAAACGGTGCTTGGCGGTCTGCTGATCGCGAATAACTGGCAGTGGGTAGGCTACTGGATGCTGATCTATCTGGCGGGCCTTCAGTCTGTTCCGGGAGATCTGCACGAGGCGGCAAAGGTGGACGGCGCGAACGCGGTGCAGCGCTTCTTCCATGTGACGATCCCGATGCTGGCTCCGGCGATCACGATCTGCGTGGTCGGTATCACGACCGGTTCGCTGAAGGTATACGACCTTCTGGTATCTTCTACAAAAGGAGGTCCGGGAAGAGCCTCCACCTCCATTATTTATCAGACCTATACGACCGCAATTAACGGCAGACAGTATGGTTACGGCTCTGCAATGACGGTCACGCTGGTTGTTGTGCTTCTGATGGTTGCGATGATACAGGTGAAGGGTCTCAGAAAGAAGGAGGTGCAGGTATGAGCAAAAAGAGCGCGGAAGCGATGAAAAAGGGCGCGCGCGCAGGGCGCAGGGAAAAAGAGCGGGAAGAGGTCAGCACGAAAAAAGGAAGTCCGGTCGTGCAGATCATCATGACAATTGTTGCGCTCATTTATGTTTTTCCATTATTTGTTATCCTGAATTATTCTTTTAAGACGAAAAAGGAGCTGTATCTGGAGAGCCCGCTGGCGCTGCCGAAGGAGTGGAATCTGGATAATTATGTGAAAGCGTTCGACAAGCTGAATATGCAGACGACGTTTGTGAATACGCTGCTGTATACGGCAATCAGCGTTTTTGTGCTTGCACTTCTGTGCGGCGTGACTGCCTGGGCGATCGCGCGGTGCAGGCATAAATTTTTCAAATTCTGCTATGTTTACTTTATCGTAGGCATTCTGATCCCGTATCAGGCGCTGTTCCTGCCGATTTACACGATCGGCTATAAGCTGAACCTGACAAATACCAGATACGGAATCATATTTATGTACATAGCGACGGGAATTTCGTTTGGCGTCTTTCTGATGACGAGCTTTATGAGCACGGTACCGATCGAACTGGAGGAATCGGCACGCATAGACGGCTGCTCCGTTTACCGCACGTATTTTTCTATCGTGCTTCCGCTGCTGAAGCCGGCGATGGCAACGCTGATTATTATGCAGGCATTTCAGATCTGGAACGATTATCTGCTGGCAAGCCTCTATGTCAGCAAAAAGCAGCTAAAGACGCTGACGGTTGCAATTTCCTCGCTGTTTTCTGCGCAGACGAGTGATTATACGACGGCGATGGCGGCAATCGTCATATCGGTAGTGCCGATCGCGATTCTGTTTATGTCGCTGCAGAAATATTTTATCAAAGGAATGACCGTAGGAGCGGTGAAAGGGTAGGTTATGGAAAGAAGGAAAGAATATCGTTTCGGGGATATGGTTCTGCGCTATGAGACGGATGAGCAGAGACATGTCGGACTGATACTGTATCCGGCATCTGTTCCGGCGCCGGAGCATCCGGAAAAAAAGGCGGCGCTTGATCCGCTTGTGCAGGTAAAGCTGACGGGGGACATGTATAAAGGCTGTTATGCGCCGGGAAATACGCTGCGCGGCTCTGAGAGCACGATGAATCTGACCTTAAAGGAGCAGACTTTAAGGTCAGAGGGCGTGAAGCATTTCGTAGACACGGTGCTGGAGGACGCGCGCGGCTGTCAGGCGATCCATACGGCAGGCTGGGAGGAGGGCGACCGTTTTATACGCGTGAACTGTACGTATGAAAATAAGAGCGACCATGCGGTTACATTGGAGCTGTTTTCAAGCTTTTCACTCACGGGGATCTCACCGTATCTGCCGGGGGATTGCAGCGGAGATATTACCGTACACCGGCTGCAGTCGCGCTGGAGCCAGGAGGGACGGCTGCTGTCGCAGACTATGGAGGAGCTTCAGCTGGAGACCTCATGGAACATGGATTCCGTGCGCTGCGAGCGCTTCGGGCAGATCGGATCGATGCCGGTGGATCACTATTTCCCGTTCCTCGCTGTGGAGGATACCCAAAATCACGTGTTCTGGGGAGCGCAGCTTTCCTGCCCGGCGTCCTGGCAGATGGAAATCTATCGCGTTGATGAGAACATTGCGGTCAGCGGCGGAATTGCGGACCGGGAGTTTGGGCACTGGATGAAAACGCTTCGTCCGGGCGAAAGCTTTTCGGCTCCGACGGCGATCCTGACGACGGCGCATACAGAGCTGCTTGATGATCTGTGCCAGCGACTTGTGGAAGCGGGGGAAAAAGCGGCGGATGCGGCGCCGGAGTGTGAGCAGAGTCTGCCGATCATGTTTAATGAATACTGCACGACCTGGGGATGCCCGTCCCATGAAAATATCAGCAGGATCCTGAACGCTATCAGGGGGAAAGGATTTGAATATTTCGTGATCGACTGCGGCTGGTATAAGGCGGACGGCGTACCGTGGGATATCAGTATGGGAGACTACATTCCGTCAAAAACGCTTTTCCCGGAGGGGCTTGGCAAAACGACCGCGGCGATCCGCGAGGCAGGCATGAGGCCCGGTATCTGGTTTGAGATTGAAAATGTCGGTCATGCGTCCGAGGCTTTTCACAAGACAGAGCACCTTCTGAAACGGGACGGAGCGCCGCTGACAACGAGCCGCCGCCGTTTCTGGGATATGTCCGATCCGTGGGTGAAGGATTATCTGCGGGAACGCGTGATCGGGACGCTGAAAAAATATGATTTTGCATACATGAAGGTGGATTACAACGATACGATCGGCATCGGATGCGACCACGAGGATTCTCTCGGAGAGGGACTGCGCCGGAACATGGAAGAGACGATGGCGTTCTTTGAAGAGGTGAAGCGGGAAGTGCCGGGCATCATCCTGGAAAACTGCGCGTCCGGCGGACACCGCCTCGAACCGGGCTTTCTGGCGGCAACGGCGATGTCTTCCTTCTCCGACGCGCACGAGTGTGCGGAGATTCCGATCATTGCGGCAAATCTGCATCGGGCGATCCTTCCGCGCCAGAGCCAGATATGGGCGGTCATCCGTGAGAGCGATAGCTTAAAGCGAATTGCCTACTCCGTAGCGAATACCTTCCTTGGCAGGATGTGTATTTCCGGGGACGTCGCAGATTTAAACGAAGAGCAGTGGGAGGTTATCGGGCGCGGCATGGCGTTTTACCGCAAAATTGCGCCGATCATCAAACATGGGCAGACCTATCACCTCAGCCCGCAGATCGCGCGTATCCGCCATCCGGAGGGCTGGCAGGGCATCGTGCGTGTGGGCCGGAACGGAGACGCTTATGCCTTGATCCATACCTTCGGCGGAGCTTATCCGCAGGAAATCGAGTTGGCGCTGCCGGAGGGCGCGCCGCAGCATGTGGCGGATATTTATTCTGACACACCGGAAACGGTGCTGGTAAAAGATGGGAAGCTGCATTACCGTCCGCAGGGAAACTGGAAAGCGGTGGCGGTATACCTGCAGAAGAAGTAAAAAAGGCGGTTCCGGAGAGTTGCTCCGGAACTGCTTTTTATATAGTAAATGGGAGTGACCTGCAGTGGTTCCGATTTTGCAAACACCATATGCCCTGTTTTTGTTATGCATCGAAAAAAGAAAATGTCAATCCGGGCGTGAAGATGATTGACATTGCGCCGATTTTTGGCATAATGAAAAGAAAGAGACGGGGGATATTATGCGAAAGACACAGACGAGAAACACGAAAGGAAAAATCATAGCGGCGGCATGGAAGCTTTTCTATGAGCAGGGGTATGAGGATACCACAGTTGATGAAATTATCCGGGCAGCACAGACCTCGAAAGGCTCCTTCTATCATTACTTCAGCGGCAAGGACGCTCTTTTAAGCACGCTGGCATACCTGTTTGACGAAAAATACGAGGAGCTGCTGGATCAGATGGATGACAGCATGGGCAGCTTTGAAAAGCTGATTTACTTAAATAATGAATTGTTCACGATGATAGAGGACAGCATTTCCATTGACCTGCTGGCGAGGCTTTTGTCAACGCAGCTCATTACGCGCGGTGAAAAATCGCTGCTTGACCGCAATCGTCTGTATTACCGGCTGCTTCGCCAGATCATATCGGAGGGGCAGGAACGGGGAGAACTCCGTTCGGATGTTTCGGCGGGAGAAATTGTAAAAATTTATGCGCTCTGCGAGCGCTCCTTCCTTTACGATTGGTGCATATCGGGCGGCGAATACTCTTTGCGCAGCTATTCGCAGAGGATGCTTCCGATGCTGCTGGCGGATTTTCGGGTGTAAACCGGGACGGAATGTATAGAGGCGCCGTACTCTTTCCGGTTCACCTGGTCCTGTCCGGTGTGTTGCCGGATAAATGGGATTATAATCAAAAAGAGAAATATGAAAAGAATTTTAATTGTCATAAAATATAATTGACACTTCAAAAAGAATATGATATCATCAAAATAACTCTAAAACATTTGTAACAGTTCTGGCATCTCGCCATTATTACAGGAATGAACATACAGCTGTGGGGGATGCAGGAGCGCAGAACGGAAGCGTGCCGCCCTCAGAGAAACAGAGACGAAAGGGAGCACGTAAATGGGACGGAAGAGAGCGCTGCAGTGGCACCCGGCTTTTTTCGCAGCTTTAAAAGCAATGGAGGAAAAAGAGCAGTGCAGCCTGCAGATACAAAGGGAATATAATCTGGGGACGAAACCCAGACAGATTGATGTTCTGATTACGAAGAACGATCAGAAAAATGAGATGCAAAATAGCATCGGAAGGATTTTCAGAAAACACAATATAGTCTGCAAATAAAAAGTCAAGCAGAAATTGATGAACTTTGAAAATTTTATACA
>NZ_CAJKOX010000011.1 GCF_905201705.1 uncultured Marvinbryantia sp. | reverse complement strand
AACGCCGCTGGGAACACAGACAGCGATACGAGGCTTACGGAAAGTTCTCTTCCCCAGCGCTTTCTGGATAAAGTATTTCATCATTTTCTCGGTTACGGTATAATCAGAGATAACGCCCTGACGTAACGGTCTTACGGCTACGATGTTGCCGGGAGTTCTTCCCAGCATCAGTCTTGCATCCTCACCGATGGCTTTAATCTTATTTGTATCTCTATCAAAAGCTACAACAGAGGGCTCCTTTAATACAACGCCCTTTCCTCTGATGTATACCAGAATGCTGGCGGTACCTAAATCAATTCCGATATCTGTGCACTGCATCTTTTTTATTACCCCTTTCCGATGGTATCTATCTATAAGTCTTGACTCTACACGCTATTTTAGTCATATACATCATATTATAACTGAATTTTTTCCATTTTCATAGAGGGTAATTCTTAAAATTTGATAACTATTCAGAATCAGGGAGCCATGAAAGAGCGTTTTGCGAATGGGGGTCTGAATAGTTATCGTAGTTTCTTGTCCTTCTCCAGCATCTTTTTCACATAGTAACCGGTGTAGGATTTTTTCACCTTGACGATTTCTTCCGGGGTTCCCTTGGCGATCACTGTACCACCGCGGTCTCCGCCTTCCGGTCCCATATCGATGATATAATCAGCAGTCTTGATAACATCCAGGTTGTGCTCAATCACAACCACAGTATTGCCGCCGTCCGCCAAGCGCTGCAGAATCTCGATCAGCTTGTGTACATCGGCAAAGTGCAGTCCGGTAGTCGGTTCGTCAAGAATGTAGATCGTCCTTCCCGTACTGCGTCTGCTAAGCTCAGTAGCAAGCTTGATGCGCTGTGCCTCGCCGCCTGACAGCGTCGTGGATGGCTGCCCGAGCCGGATATAAGAGAGTCCGACGTCGTAGAGCGTCTCGATCTTTCTGCGGATAGACGGAAGATGCTCGAAAAATTTCAGCGCCTCCTCCACCGTCATATTCAATACATCGTAAATGCTCTTTCCCTTATATTTCACCTCCAGCGTTTCCCGGTTGTAACGCCTGCCCTGGCAGACCTCGCACGGCACATAGACGTCCGGCAGGAAATTCATCTCGATCTTCAGAATACCGTCGCCGCTGCACGCCTCACAGCGCCCGCCCTTCACATTGAAGCTGAATCGTCCTTTTTTGTAGCCGCGCGCCTTGGCATCCGCCGTCGATGCAAACAGGTCGCGGATCTGATCGAACACCCCGGTATAGGTGGCAGGATTGGAACGCGGCGTTCTGCCGATCGGCGACTGGTCAATATTGATCACCTTATCAAGCTGCCCGATGCCCTCGATACGGTCATGAGCCCCGGCAATCGTCCGCGCACGGTTCAGTTTCTTTGCCAGGCTCTTGTAAAGGATTTCGTTGACCAGCGAGCTTTTGCCGGAGCCGGACACGCCTGTCACACATGTCATGACACCAAGCGGGATCTCCACGTTAATATTCTTCAGATTGTTCTGCCTTGCGCCAACTATGCGCAGAAATCCGGTCGGTGTTTTGCGCTCCGCAGGTACCGGAATCTTCTTTCTTCCGCTCAGATAATCTCCTGTGATGGAATCTTTACAATTTATGATATCCTCGACGGTACCCGCGGCAATAATTTCGCCGCCGTGCTCTCCCGCCCCCGGTCCGACATCTACTATAAAATCCGCCGCCCGCATGGTATCCTCATCATGCTCGACCACAATCAGTGTGTTTCCAAGATCCCGCAAATGATTCAGCGTGTTCAGCAGCTTGTCGTTGTCGCTCTGATGAAGCCCGATGCTCGGCTCATCCAAAATATAAGCCACGCCGACCAGCCCGGAACCGATCTGGGTGGCAAGCCGGATACGCTGCGCCTCGCCGCCGGAAAGACTTCCGGTCGCCCGCGCGAGCGTCAGATAATGAAGCCCGACATCCACGAGGAACTGTACGCGCGCCCGGATTTCCTTTAATATCTGGTGCCCGATCAGCTCCTGCTGCTTCGTGAGCGTAAGCTCCTGCAGAAATACCTGCAGCTTATTGATCGGCATGGAAGTTACCTCATAAATATTTTTCCCCTGGATCGTGACAGCGAGCGCCTCTTTTTTCAGACGCTGCCCCTTACAGGTCTTACAGGGGGTAATCCGCATAAACGTCTCATATTCCTGTTTGGAGCTTTCTGAACCGGTCTCCCGGTAGCGCCGCTCCACATTCCGGATCAGGCCCTCAAATGCCACATCATATACGCCGGTTCCGCGCATTCCGGTATAATGCACCTTTACCTTCTTGCCGCCGGTTCCGTGGATCAGCATATGCTGAATGTCCGCCGGGAGCTGCTCATACGGCGTCTCCAGGCTAAAGTGATATTCCTCCGCAAGCGCGTCAAGGATCGCCCTGGTAAAGCTGCCCTTCGTCGTGCACGACTGCCAGCCCAGCACCGTGATCGCGCCTTCCGCAATGCTTAAGGATTTGTCCGGGATCATCAGATCCTCGTCAAATTCCATTTTGTAGCCGAGTCCAAAGCAGTCCGGGCACGCCCCGAACGGATTGTTGAAGGAAAAGCTGCGCGGCTCGATCTCCTCCACGCTGATGCCGCAGTCCGGGCAGGAAAAGCTCTGGCTGAAGCGCATCGGCTCCCGCCCGTCCACGTCCACGATCACCAGCCCGTCCGACAGCTCCATGACATTCTCGATGGAATCCGTCAGACGTTTTTCGATCCCCGGCTTGATCATCAGTCGATCGACCACAATTTCTATATTATGTTTTTTATTTTTATCCAGCTTGATCTCCTCGGAGAGATCGTACATATTTCCATCGACGATCACGCGCACGTAACCGCTGCGCTTCGCCTTTTCAAACAGCTTGACGTGCTCGCCCTTTCTGCCGCGTACTGTCGGCGCAAGAAGCTGGATCTTCGTGCGCTCCGGCAATTCCATAAGCTGATCCACCATCTGGTCGACCGTCTGTTTTTTGATCTCCTGTCCGCATTTCGGGCAGTGCGGCGTACCGATCCTGGCATACAGCAGACGAAAATAGTCGTAGATTTCCGTCACCGTGCCGACCGTGGAACGCGGATTGCGGTTCGTCGATTTCTGGTCGATGGAGATTGCCGGCGGAAGCCCCTCGATGCTCTCCACATCCGGCTTTTCCATCTGCCCAAGGAACTGGCGCGCGTAGGACGACAGAGACTCCATATAGCGCCTCTGTCCTTCCGCATAAATGGTGTCAAATGCAAGCGACGACTTTCCCGAACCGCTCAGACCGGTCAGCACCACCAGCTGATTGCGCGGAATATCGAGATCTACATTCTTCAGGTTATGTTCGTTTGCTCCGCGTATGCGGATATACTGCATCTTATTTGAATTCACTGCCATGATTTTCTCCTGTTTTTCTATCATTCCGGGCGAAGCTGTCTCGCAGGCATGTCCGATTTCTTTGCTTTATGCCTCCCGCCAGTCTGCTGCGGTTTATACATTCTGTAAATGCCGCTGCGGTTTATGCACTCTGTAAATGATGCTGCGGTTTATGCACTCTGTAAATGATGCTGCGATTTATGCGTCCTGCAGGTGCTGCTTCAGATTTATCATCTGATCACGCAGCTCTGCCGCCGCCTCGAAATTCAGCTCCGCGGCTGCCTTCTTCATCTTCTTCTGTACCTCTGCGATCAGCTTCTCCAGTTCCTTTTTGCTCATAGATTCCGGATCGACCGCCAGCTTCTTCTCCTCCTTCGCCACTTCCTTCGAAATGCTGATGAGGTCGCGCACAGACTTCTGGATCGTCTGCGGCGTGATGCCGTGCTCCTGATTGTAAGCGTCCTGCACCCGGCGGCGGCGCTCCGTCTCTTCAATCGCAATTTTCATGGAATCCGTCATCACATCGGCGTACATGATCACGTGTCCTTCCGCGTTTCGCGCGGCGCGCCCGATCGTCTGTATCAGAGAAGTTGCGGAACGAAGAAAGCCCTCTTTATCTGCATCCAGGATCGCTACCAGCGTGATTTCCGGAATGTCGAGACCTTCTCGCAGCAGATTAATGCCCACCAGCACATCAAACACATCCAGACGCATATCGCGGATGATCTCCGTGCGCTCCAATGTGTCGATATCAGAATGCAGATACCGCACGCGGATGCCGATGTCCCGCATATATTCCGTGAGATCCTCCGCCATCCGCTTCGTAAGTGTAGTGATCAGCACTTTATTTTTCTTTGCGACCTCTTTGTTTACCTCACCTACAAGGTCATCGATCTGCCCCTCCACCGGGCGGACATCCACCCTCGGATCAAGCAGCCCGGTCGGACGGATGATCTGCTCGGCGCGCAGCTGCTCGTGTGCCTCCTCATATTCGCCCGGCGTCGCCGAGACAAACATGATCTGATCTATTTTACTTTCAAATTCCTCAAAATTCAAGGGGCGGTTGTCCTTCGCGGACGGCAGGCGGAAGCCGTAGTCCACCAGCGTCGTCTTGCGCGACTGATCCCCGGAATACATCGCCCGGATCTGCGGAATCGTTTTATGCGACTCGTCAATGATCATCAGAAAATCATCCGGGAAGTAATCGAGCAGCGTGTGCGGCGGCGCTCCCGGCTTCAGTCCCGCCAGATGCCGCGAATAATTCTCTATACCGGAGCAGAAGCCCGTCTCCTTCATCATCTCAATGTCAAAATTTGTCCGCTCCGCAATGCGCTGCGCCTCAAGCAGCTTGTCCTCGCTCTTAAAGTACGCCACGCGCTCCGCCAGTTCTTCCTCGATATCCGCCGCTGCCTGTCGTATCCGATCCGGCGGCACCACATAATGCGACGCCGGGAAAACGGCAATATGTTCCATTCTGCTCTTTATCTCACCCGTCAGCACATCAATCTGTGTAATCCGGTCAATCTCATCCCCAAAAAATTCCACACGAAAAGCGTAATCTCCGGCGCTCGCCGGAAAAATCTCCAGCACATCGCCATGTACCCGAAAGGTACCGCGGTGGAAATCCATCTCACTGCGGTCATACTGAATGTCGATCAGCTGCCGGATCACCTCGTCGCGATCCTTCTCCATCCCCGGACGCAGCGATACCATCATCTTTTCAAAATTCTCCGGTTCTCCCAGGCCATAGATGCAGGATACGCTGGAAATGATCACCACATCCCGCCGCTCCACCAGCGAAGCCGTGGCAGACAGACGCAGCTTATCGATCTCATCATTTACCGCCGAATCCTTCGCGATATACGTGTCAGACGAGGGCACATAGGCCTCCGGCTGGTAATAATCGTAGTAGGAGACAAAATACTCCACTGCGTTCTCCGGAAAGAACTCCTTAAATTCACCATATAACTGCGCCGCTAACGTCTTATTATGGGCGATGACAAGCGTTGGCTTATTTAATTGTTGAATGACATTGGCCATCGTGAAGGTCTTTCCGGAGCCGGTGACACCGAGAAGGGTCTGGCACTGGTTGCCTTCTTTGAAGCCCTTCACTAATTGTTCAATTGCCTGCGGCTGGTCGCCGGTGGGCTTGTATTCTGAGTGTAATTTGAAAGCAGCATCGCCCTTCGTGCTGCTTTCATGAGCAAGCGGCAAAGCGGATTGCGAATGTCCTTGTGCGTTCATAGTCGAATACTCCTTATTATGATTAGTATTAACCTGAAAATTCATGTAATTTTTGAAGGAAATTCGTGTAAAAAAAGCTCTCCGGCTGCCCAAAATTGCTTTTACACGAATAAAGTCATAATTTTCATTTTCCATGACTCGTCAATACTATCTGATTTTAAACAGCATGTAACGATACAAAATGAATAATTATAAGCCGTTATTCATTTTCAGAACGTTTGTTCTACTGACAATTCTATCAGATGTCTGGTATAAATACAACTATAAAATCATATTTTCTGTGCATTTTAGCAGCTTTTTTCTATTTGAAAAGGGATAGCTTTTATCCTGGCTATCCCTTTTCTTATTTTCCATTAAAGCCTAGCAATAATCTCCTGGGGAGTAAGTGCCATTACCTTACTCTTTTTAAAGTCTCTGATGTTTCTCGTAACAATATAGTCTGCATGAACCCGTTCTGCTGTTGCGCTTTGTACAGCATCTTCAAAATCATCCCATTTCATTTCTAAAGCGTGAATAAGATCGGCTGCGCTTAGTCCGATGATTTCAAATATTAACCCCAATGCCCGAAGTACTTCTTCAATCTTCTCCGGGGAAATTTCTTTTCGCATGATATAAACCATATTGGCAAACGTCAGCGCTGAAACATATCCCACAGCCTGCTCTGTCTCGCACAGTTTCCATATCACGGCAGAATCAGAATAATAAGGTTCTCTTTTTTGCAATACATCCAGCAGAACATTCGCATCAATCAGTAATTTCATATTTTCCCTTCAGCCTCTCTTCACGCACCTGCTCCATATCATAATCCCCTTTGAGAATTCCTGTCAGCGAATCTGTAAGGTAGGATACTGCCGCATCCTTCGGAATAAATCTCCCGACTTCTTTTCCATTTTTTGTTACAATAACTTCCTTTCCTTCCATGACAAGATTGAGATAGCGCCCAAAATTATTCTGCATTTCCGTTGCCGTTGCTGTTGCCCCGATCATATCAATCCCTCCTTTCTTTTTAGCTAATTATATTGTATCATGTTTTAGCTAATTTCAATATTATGTTGCGTCTTTTTCTTATCCTCTACATGAAACAAACTGCTGCTTAAAAAGAGGGACAGCTTCTATACAGCCATCCCTTCTCCCATATACCATTCTGCTATATCTTCCAGTTCTTCAACATCCGAATAATCATATATCGTGATACCAGGAATATAGTTTATGCTGCCTCCCACTTTCTCTGACTCATCCAAGTCAATTTTTTCCTGAAACATTTCTTCCAGCATATACTTATCTGTTGCATCATACGGATGTATTTCTGAAATAAATTCCTGCATTTCCTCTACGCAGTCTTCAATAATCATTTTCATATCCGTATAGGTATCTACCGTAATGATTGATTTAGAATGTCCCAATGCTGCAGCAATGGCCCGTTGGTTAATATTATTTTTCATCAAAATTGTCGTATAGGTATGCCGTAAATCATGAAAAGTAATATATGGAACCCCTGCCGCTTCTATAAGTTTTACATAATGCTCATAATGATAGGATTTGCTTCTCGGCCGTCCATAACTGGAACAGCAGACATAATCCAAATCCTGAAATACCCATTTTCCATGCTGCCTCCTGCTTCTGTTTTTTTCATATCTTTTTCGTTCCTCCAACAAGACCCAGTATACATAATCCGGTATATCTAAATACCGGTAGCTTGATTTTGTCTTTAACGGTACCTCCCTATTAAGTCAAGTCTTTTTTCCTTGAAAATCAAGGATTTTTCGATATACTATCAATAAATATCTCAGAAGAAGGAGCCATAGGAATGGACATTTCTCTGTATCTGGTACGAAAATAGCTGGTTCTGGGTACACGAAGTAAAGCGTCTTGGTTTTCCGTTCTACATGGCCTTGTATATACCCATCCATCTACGGCAGCGAACCTCCCGTGTCTACCAGGATCTCCCGCATTTCTGCCGGGTCCTAACTTCCTTCGTCCCGCCTGTCCATAACCAGGGTGTCAGCTTAGCTCCTTGCCAGGGTCATGCCCTATGGTGATTATTCCTGCCGACTACTGGCTCATTCTTTTTCTTAAGTCTTACTGACCTGTTCTGCATGCTCCACAAGCCAGCACCCTGCGGTGGACGTTTCCCGGCCTGTTCCACATACCTTTCAGCTTTCCTGCCACAGCTGAATGCAACTCTCAGAATTGTTTTCCAAAGGCTCAATTCAACTGTAGCAGGGATATTACTTGTTTTGTCTTAGTGTTATGCTGCCTGCATCTGCGGCCTTCTGATGTCTCCCCTCAGTTTCTCCGCATCATAATCTACACCTTTTGTAAGGATCGTGTAGAATACCCTGATCACTTTGCAGGCTACCGCAACCACTGACTGCATCTTTTTCAGCGGATTTTCCTTTCGGCTCCGGTAATACTCATGTATTTCCCGGAACTCTGCATTCTTTCCGATCAGCGATATCGCTGCCTCATACAGCACATATCTCAGGCGCTTCCGCCCGCGGTAGCTGATCCGGCTTTCTCCGTTATGTTTGCCGGAATCGTCCGCCACAATCGCATATCCTGCCAGTTTCTGCAGCTGCTTGGGATTATCAAAACGTCCAATGTCCCCAACTTCTGCAATAAAGCCGCTGACCGTGACCAGCCCGATCCCTTTAATTGCCATCAGCTTATCAATATATGGGATCTCCTTTAGCTTTTCTTCTATACTCTGGAGCAGTTCCTCCAGCCTTGCCGTATATACATCCATGTCATTCAGCAGATTTTTTAATTCGATTCTCGCTGCTTCCGGTGCTTCCTTACTCCCAATGCTGTGCTCTGCGGCTGCTACCAGGGTCTTTGCCCTCTTCATTCCAGCGCCTCTCAGCTTCGCATCTCTCCAGATCCGGTTTACGCCTTCTGCTCCCAGGTTTACGATATCCTCCGGCAGCGGGGCCGCTTTTAACACCATCCTGCCGCTGACCGCTTTCAAATCCTTATATACATCTTTGTATTCTGGAAAGTAGATGGAAAACCACCTTGCAATCCGATTCTTGATTCTTGTGAGTTCTTCCTGCGTCTGGAAACGCAGGTTAGACAGGCTCCTGATCTCTGCATAAATTCCGGTCGGTATATATGGATAGGAAAAACGCCCTTCATTGACCAGTGCCGCGATTGTCTTGGGATCTTTACGGTCATTCTTGTTCGGATTGTTGTCATCCAGTTCCTTTGATTTCTTAACATGGTGGGGATTCACATGCACCGGCTTCATTCCGCTGTCCTGCAGGAATTTCCCGAGTGCAAACCAGTAATGTCCGGTCGGCTCCATTCCGGGAATCACAGCAGTTTTGCCATGTTTTTCCGCAATATCCTCCATCCATGCTTTCAGGGTATGAAATCCAGTTTCTGTGTTGCTGAACTCCAGCGGGTTTTTGCTATACTCATAATTTCTCCAATCAAAAGCCCTGGCGTAATGAGTTTCACTTCCAACATCAATACCAACAATTAAAGTTTTTTCAGTAATGGATGCAATTTTTGCGTTCTGTGTGTTATAATTCATTTCAGATACCTCTCTGTTCAATAAGATTTTTACTAACCGGCAAAGTCAGTAATCTTATTTTACTCTGAGGTATTTTTTTCTCAACCTTCTTTCTTGGAATTCCCTATACTTGAATTATACAGGAAGCTCCTTGTAATATTGATCACAGTGTCAGATCCTTCCGCACTATTATCCAATTTAGATAATATCATATTAGCCTTTTTCATTTTTGGTGTTAATCCACAAAAACGATGATTATTTTTATGCTTTTTCCTGCACATTGACGTTTTCTTCCGGCTCTTTTATCAATATTTGGTTAAAATATCCAGACACACAAAAATACCAGGCAAAGTAAGCTTTTTCACCTGCTTTACCCGGTATTTTGGAGATGCCTGTCTTTTTTAATACGCAAGAATTCTGGCCGGATTATCTATCACCATTTTCCGGACATCTGCCGGGTTAATGATGTCCTTCCACTCATAGAGCTTCGGAAGTGCATTCATTGCAAACCCGGTAAATCCAGTGTAACCAAACGATACACCGTGTGATTTATCATTGACATCATGTCCAAGCACGATCTGTCCCGCATATCCGCGTTTCAGCAGTTCCACTAATGCCTTCAGACGGTCATGATTGTCTGGAAGGATATGCACAAGTGAGTCCCACCCATCGAAGCCGATCGTACATCCCATATCCAACAGTCGGCACTGTAAATCAATATCCACTGTCCGCGCCACAGAAAAATTGCGCATATAATCATCCAGGTTGTACGGGACTCTCAGATACTGATCCAAATGCATCATATACAAACGCTCCGGATTCAATCCGCATTCCTCCGTCACGCATTTGGCTACACTGATGATCTGATCCGGAGTCATTGGCACAGCAGTATGTACATGGAGAGAAAGCCCGGTCTCCGCTGCCAGCTTTGCCAAAGCCCGCAGTGTTTCCCACTCACATGCCGGGATTTCGCTGCCCGGACCCATGGAACTCATTCCACATTTCAGAAAGCCGGGATGAATCCCCGTATCTTCTATCCCATTTTCCACTTCTTTTTTACACATGGCATATACATCTGCCTCTTTCATCGCCTGATATTTCTCCGGCCTTCCTTTTTCATAGTAAAGCCCGGTGGCGACAATCACGTGCACATCCGCTGCCTCCGAAGCTTCCCGGATCAGCCGCACATCCCCTCTCATCGGGATCGGAGATGCATCCACTACGGCATTCCCGCCCACCATCTTTTTGAAATATGCCAGTTCCTTCTTCAGCCATTCCACATCATCTTTCGTAGAACAATCCTCAGAAAACAGACCTGTTCCACCACGCAGAAACGCCATGTTTTCCGGTACCGCTTTCAGCATCTGCGGCGGTATCCTCTCCTTAAATGCTTTCTGTGCTTCCACCAATGTGGAGTTATCCATGATCGTGTGCTCATGCATAGTGGTAAAACCCAGCTCTGATGGATCGATATCTCCTCTTACCGTCGTAATCCGCATAATCATCCTCCTCTTATCCCATATCTTCCGGATATGCGATTCTCACTGCCGCCTCTTTTTAAGCTGCTTTTTTCTTGGCTTCAATATCCTTCTGTATCTCAACCATATGTTCTTTGGTCAGCGTACTCTTCTTCATTGCCAGAATCGTACAGATCCATCCCAGGATCGGGAAACCGCAGTAAAGCAGTACCGTCATGACACGCACGCCCATAGTCAGGGGATCTCCCTGCTGCGGAGCGGTTGTGGTATAACCAATAAAGCCGATCAGCAGTGTTGCAATGGATGCGCCAAATGCGGAAATGATTTTATCAATTAGCGTATACGTAGCCGATATCGTAGCCGGCAGATATTTTCCGGAACGATACAGCTCGTGGTCAATTACATCCATTCTCAATGCTACAGTAGCGGAAGATACCACCATCTTTGTCGCATTGCATCCAAGAGTCAAAAGGAAGAACAATGCCGTCGGAATCATCGCAACGGTAATCGACGTAGTATCGGAAAACAAAAGGAACGCTGCAAAAATCACATTCCAGATAATACAGATCCAGGTCCATTCAACAACAGTCTTCATATTTCCGCGTTTTCCTGCAATTCTCGCGCCAATAATCGCAAACAAAATAGAGGGGATCATTGCAACCGTAGAAAGTATGGTGGAGATAGACATATTTCCGATCATAATACCATACAGCATCGTGGTTACAACTGACGCACCGCCGATGGTCTGGGCAAGCTTGTCAGAGCTTCCTGCAACAATGTATCTCTGAAGTTCTTTGTTTTCCCTAATCAAATTGAACATATCCCGGACAGAAGGCTTCTGATCCTTCTGATCTCCGCTGGAAATTCCCTGGAAGTTTTCCGGTTTATCAAACGCTGCCACTCCAACGCAGGAAATCAGGAAAAGCACAAGTGATACCACCACACAGAACAAATTCAAAGCACCCAGAAACGGGGTTGAAATCTGATTATCATACTTCGGAAGCAGGATCACCATACCAACCGTGCTCATGACCATAGGAGTCAGATAACCGTAAACCGTGGACCACACACCGATGATCGGGCGCTGCTCAGGGTCATTTGTGATAATAGGACCAAGCAGATTCGTGGAAACGCCTGTCAATGTATATCCTACAATATAGAGCAGATAACATACAATAAAGAAAACAAGGCCTGCCACTCCGTTTAATCGTCCTGCTCCCCAGTTACACATGGCAGTGGTCGCCAGCGACATGACCGCCCAGCCTGACAGCATAAAGATCCGGATTTTTCCGTACTTTGTATTGACGCGCTCGATCAGAAACGCGCAGATCGGATCGGTAACGCCATCAAAGAGTCGGGATACCGTCATGATAAGACCCGTAACTCCCACCAGAATCCCATAGTTGCTGTTGCCAATGTACGTCGCATAGGTCATCAATATGTAAAAACACATCGGTGCGGCTGTGCATAACTGTGATATGGCAATCTGCCACATTTTCGCGCGTCTGTACTGAATTCCATCCTGCTCAGAACGCGACATTTTCTTTTTCTTTCCCATCTTTCTTCTCCTTTGCGTGTAATTGATTTATAGCTATATTTTAAGTCAGATCCTCCGATTTCTTTAGAAGCATTCTTCTGAAAACTAGCACAATTTTATTACACGAATGAAAAGTTATACAAATACACTTCTCCTGTAATCCCACTTCCGCCTTTCGGTTCAGCCAGCCCGCGCATCTTCATCCGCGGATCATTTTTCGTGAGATCATAACACTGGCGTTCCAATGTTGTCGCCGCCTCGATCACCAGCTCATTCACCCCGCTGACTGCCAGATCTGTCAGATCATAGCGATACGGCGGAACGATCTGAATTCCGGCGCTTTTTCCGTTCACAAATACTTCCAGCCCCTCCTTTGCATCTGTCACTTCCAACACTGCTTTTCCCGGCTGCTTCATTGTAAATGTACTTTCATACCGGACAAAACCGGAAAACGACGGCTGCTCCTTTGCAAGGTCATCCGGCAGTGTCACTGTTTTTGCCGCTCCAAAACAAGGATATTCCATCCCGCTGCAGACACGTCTCCTCCATTCAGACAAAAGCTGCGGCTCTCCCTTTGTGCGGATCGGATCACACAACAGATCCTCATCAGCTGTGTCCAATACAACGATCAGGCTCTTGCCCGGTTCCAGAACAACCGGTATCTCTAAATATGCATCGCTGATTTTCGCTTCCACAGGAAAAATCTGATTTTCCCAGGCATCATACCCATAACAGGGGCCAAAGCCCGGGACACGGACAGTCCCCTCATACCGCTGCGCCGCCTCATTGACGAAGTAGTAAAGCTCACAGGTACCCTGATAATGCATGGCACGCAGATAAGAATTCTCCGGTGCAAACACTGCTTCCAAAAGCCCAAGCCCTCTCAGATACGGCACCAATTCTTCCAGCGAAAGCACCTGGCATTCCCGGATTCCTTTCAGCAAGGTTTCCGCAGTGATATACGCTTCCTCTTTCGTATTTTCTTTCAGATTACAAATTCCTTCCGGCAATCCTCCCACAAAAATCACCGGGAATCCTGTCTCCTTAATTTCTGCCACGGCCGCAGCAAATTCTGCTGTGATAAACTGTGCATACGGTACGATCAGCACCCGATATTCCTGTGTATTCACCCGCAGCGGATTTCCGGGCTTCGTCCGGTAATGCTCTCTTTCCGCAAACACATCTGCCGGAATACAGTCATACGTTATCTGTGCTTCTGCCAGCTTCCGCGCCGGCTTCTGGCTCAGCATTGCCTGACCGCTCCACTCCGCCTCTCCATGGTATAGAATTGCAGCGGACACCACGCGGTGTCCACCGCTGATACATTCCGATACCCGGTTCATATAACCCATCAAAGCCCCAAAATGCCTGTACTGCGGATTATGACCATGCGCATAAAAGTGCGGCGGACAGTCCGGGTCCGGGAACGGCGCCGGACTGAATGCATGAGGCACAAAATGATTGATCCCTCGCACCATAAAATGATCTGCCAGGTATTTCTCAAGCTGTACCCCTTCCGCCCAGCCATAGTTGCCAAAAATCTCACACATCGAATTTCCGTGCTTGTCCGGCTCGATCGCAGCAGCCGACGCTGCCAGGCTGCCAAGCATATAATGATAAAATTCCCCGTCACGAGGCATTCCAAGCGTACCAGTGCAGGGTTCATCCTCTCCCTGAGGATACACCTGACCGCCGATATCATCAATACCTGCCATATCCTGCCCGTCAAGTCCCCGAAAATAATGTCCCAGACTGACACCGCATCTTGCATGTGCGTTGCCGTCTTCTATGATATGCCCGATATACTGCACTCCATGTTCTCTGCACCACATGCCGATCTGCCTGGAAAAGGCTTCCCTCACCCGCTTTGTCACTGCGTCCATATAAGCATACCGCACATGTGCAGTTTCCTCTGTATCGCTCTCGTTATCCCACAGAAGATACATTCTGTTCGCCCAGTCTTCCCCCAGGCGCTTTCTTAATTCTTCCGGCAGTGTCCTGGAAAAAGGCAGATCCTGGTCCGTTCCCAGTCTGGCTTCATTGCAGAAAATATGTCCGTTTCCCAACTCCGGTTCATCGGAAAAGAATCCGGCAATCGTCTTTCCAAAATCATCCCGGTAATGCTCCCAGTGCGGCTCATATACCGCATCGATCAGTAAGCGGCAGGACGCTTCGTCCAGCATATTAATGTATTCCCTGTGCGGTCCGAAATTGCGGGACAATCCTGTTACCCAGAGCGTCCATTTTCCTTCCCGTTTCGTCCACACCAGCTTTTCACCGGATTTTGGTATATCCAGGTACACGCGTTCCCCCGTTTCCTGATTCACTGCCGTCACCGCGATTACCCGGTCATCCTCAAAATGGGGTGCATCTCCCAATATTGCAGGCAGGACATACTGTTCCATCTGATTCGGATGAAATTCCGGCGGAAACATTCCGGACACATCCAATTCTGTCCTGTCGGTTTCCTGGCACACTTCCATCCGGCTGACACAGATGCTCTGACGGTGCAGCTCTGCAGGCGCGGATTTTAATGCGCCATTCGCAAACCCTGTCGGAAAATGACTGTCATCCAGAATCCACACCTGCATTCCCCTGCTCCGCGCCTCATCCAAAATGACATCCATATCCTGCCACCATTTTTCCCCGCAAAAATCAGGGTGAGGACGGCTCTCTATACATACAGCCCTGCATCCGCTGTCACAGATCACTTTCATATATTCCCGCAGGGTCGCCTCATCCTCACCATGCTGCCAGAAAAACGGCATGAGATGATTTTCGTACTCCCCATTCAGAATGTTTTTCATTTTTTCAATCATATTACACCTTTTGATTTACAGATAAGAAAACAGTTCAGCCCCGGCCCAGCATTACGGTCTGTCCATGAGTGATGCCGTTTTCATTGAAAGCGTCCACACGCACATAATATTCGCTGCCTTTCATCAGGGCACCGATCCTCTTTTCCGTACCGAATAACAGATAACTGTGATACAGCTTGTCAGGAGACAGCCCCCAGAGAATATTGTAGCCTGTCGCACCGCTGTCCTCAATGGAAACTTCCATATCAATCTCATTCAGACGCTTCGCAGTAAACTTCGGCGCTTTTGCCGGCGCTACGCTTCCGCGTCCAAACACACGCAGTCCTGAAATACAGGGCTTCTGGTCATAAGCGACTGCCAGGATCGTCAGTTTCAGGAAACGTATCTGTTTTCCTTCTTCCCAGACCAGAAAATCATGTGTCAGATCGGTCTTGGCCTGAGATTTATCTTCCAGCATAAACCACTCTTTGCCGTCCAGAGAACCCTCTAATGTCCAGCGTGTCAGATGGTCCCTGTCATCAATATACCGGGGCTGTGATGTCTGATGAATTTCACCCGGTACAGGAATTTTTATTTTGTCATCCGCAAAGTTGATCTGCACTGCGTGCACATCATAAGCCTCTCCCAGGTCCATTTGCAGCCACTGTCCCGGTTCCTCCGTTGCCGCGCGCCACCAGGTCTGTACATTTTCATCCGCAGCTTTTTCAGGCCCCTTTCCCTCCTCATAAGAGGAAGCGGTCACTGCCTTTTGATAGCTCAGCAGATACCACTCCGGTTCTCTCCAGGGATCCTGCTTCTCGCCCTCTTCCAGACTCATGGGCCAGTCACCGTACCGCTGGTTGCAGAACAGATCCCCTTCCTCGTCCAGTCCTGCCTGCCAGATGCCTACTCTGCGCTCAAAGGAGTGCTGCACGCTGATACGCATCGTTGCTGTGTGCCAGAGATTCCCTGCTTTATCCTCCATGGTGGAGCCATGTCCTGCTCCCGGCATGAAACCGCCCGGATTGAAAGAATAGGGATTGCTTTTTAAAGGTTTGAAGTCTCCCAGCGGAGAATCCGCTACATAAACACCATCCCCGTAAATATTGTACTGCGCGCCCGCAAAGGCATATTGGAGATAGTATTTTCCGTTAAACTTATTCATCCATGCACCTTCAATATAAGGCGCCTTGCCCAGATAACCTTTCAGCATATCCAGCTGTACTTCCGGAATTTCCATATCCTCCGGAATGCCCTGCTTTTTCATAAACGCTTTGACGGCAGCATCCAGTTCCTCACTTGTAAGAGGAAGGATCGAGTTATCCTCTCCCATCCGCTCAAACCCCTTCGAGAAAGAATCTCCCCAGATCAGTCCCTTCTTTTCCCCGATGGGTTTCATTGTTTCAGGATCCAGCTCTACGCCCCAGATCGGTTTCACGCTTGCACAGCCCCAGTAAAAATATACCCTGCCATCGTCATCCACAAAAAGGTTCGGATCCCAGAAATCAAACGTGCCGGGAATCTCTTCGTAAGGCCCGTTCAGCACATCCTTTGTGCGGTAGAAATTACATGCCTCTCCCCTTTTTGAGGCACAGAAATACACATACTCTCCCATCACCCGCACATCCGGCGCATAATCATAAAGGGGCAAACTATCCGGCAATCTGTGATTTTCCCATTTTACCAGATCATCTGACACCCAGACGCCCAGCGTCATGGAAGCAAAGATATAGTATCTTCCCCTGAAAAGGATCATGGACGGATCGGCAGCCTCTCTGTCAATGATGATCTGATTGCCCTGCGTGGTATCCTGATTGAACTGATAGCGATAATTGATATTAACGGGATTGCAAAAATACTTTTTCATTCCTTGAATCTCCTTTTCTTATAAATACGCAAACAACCGGATCTTTAACAAGGTTGGTTCATTGAATATTAAAGTAACCACCTCATCTCCATTGAACCGTCGGCCGGCCTTCCAGGATCCATTTTCAAAAACTCCCTCTTCAAAAGAAAGCACGTCCACGTTCGGCCTGCTTTCATCCGCGGAAAAGAATGACAGACCGGCGCCGTTTACCAGAATATAAAACGTATCCTCAGACTCCTTTACGATGAGGCAGACACCGTCTTTTCTGGGCAGCATGGGATTGTCCGTCAGCGCCATGAAGCCGAAAGTACCGAAGAGCATGGTGTTTTCCTCTGCCCGCTCACTGGAAACGGCCTGCAGATCCTTCGTGCCGTATTTCCCGCACAAAAGCGGCATCATTTCTTTCAGTGTTCTGGAATACCAGCCATATTCCTCCACATTCTGCGGTGTTTTCAAAGCCGGATCTGTGACATCCACACCAAACAGGTAAGACTGGGTTGCCGAGAAGGGCTTTCCGATATCCTCAAAGCCAAATGGCGAATAACACATGGCATGGTAATGTCCCACTGAATACACCAGCCTTGGGCCGGCATAACTGTGTGTCGCACATTCAGGAATAAAAAGCGGGTTATTTCTTCTTGTATACTCATCACAGATTTCTAAAAAATTGGGGACATAAATATCAGGTGCGATCACATCAATATTCGGCGCACAGTACCGCCATACCTCCATTACTCTGGATACCGGGCCTCCCGTCGGATATTTTCCCGGTGCCTCTCCCTTATCCAGCCAGCAGTTTGCTGTCATGGGAAGCGGATAGGCCGCCTTTCCTGCCGCCGCAACGGCGTTCACATAGCCTGCCACATAGTAGGCGCTGAACAGTTCTTCAGCGCAGGCTCCAAACACCTCACTCCAGCTTCCGCCCGCCTGGCCGTTCTCCACTGCTTCCTTCACATCCGAAACCATCGTTTCCGTATGTGCTTTCATATAATCCACGAAATCCTGTGGAGCTTTCCCATAGAAAAGCTCGTCCGCACGATCCGAATTCTCTCTTGCCGATGCCATTACGCCCGTCTCATTTTCCACCTGCACAGTAATGACGGTATTCTCTGTTTCGTCCACACTGCGGATGTGCGCCATCAGAGCGGCAAATGCCTTCGCGTCCGCCTCCCTTGTAGCATCGCACAGATAGGAAAGCGTCGTGTAGGGCATTCCATAAAAATCCTGCCTGCGAATGAAATTCTTCCCTTTTTCCACCTGCGCCCGTTTGAATCTGGTCAGATCTGTTTTTACCCATTCCGGCGCATAATAGCACTGGGCATTTTTCCAGGCGCCGAACCACAAAAAACTCAGCTTTTTCCCTCTTCTTCTCGCCTGCTCAATCAGGCCGTCCACCAGTGAAAAATCAAAAACTCCTTCCCTGGGCTCCACCAGTTCCCAGCTCACCGGCAAAAGCAGCGTATTCATACCCAGCCTGTCCGCCTGGTCGTACACACCTTCCATATATTCCACAGAGGAGGCATTGGAATTGTGAACCTCCCCTGCCAGCATAATAAAAGGCTTATCTTCCACCATAAGAAGCTTTGTTCCGTTTTGTTGCTTAATATAAGGATACATAGTTTTCCTCCGATCAGTCCTGATACATCGTCAGGAAATTGTCATGTTAAAAACATTTCTGTCTGCTGTACCGGTTACTCTGTTATCGTAATCTCCAGCTCCGCGCCTGTAAGTTTTTCTGAAGAAACAATCAGCTTCGCAGTCCCCTTCTCATAGCCGGAACGCACGATTGCAAGCATTTTTCCATGATAAGAAGCAGCTTTTCCAATGGTGTAGTTCTCCTCCGTCACAGGTCTGCCTGTACCAAATGCTGCTAATGCTGCCGCACCTTCCACCTTTGCGCACACTTCTGTTTCCGCATAAGGGATCGTATTTCCCTCGTCATCCACCACTTCTATGATTGCAAAGCAGAGCGATTGTCCGTCCGCTTTCAGCACATCCTGGCACAGCGCCCGCTTATCTGCAGTGATTTTTAATCCGGCTGGTGCTCCTGCACTCTTTACGCAGTCGCGGGAAACCTCCTGCCCTCCCGTATAGCTGATCGCCTCCAGTGTACCGGGCTCGTATTTTACTGTAAAACATACCTTATTGTGATTGCCCCTTCCGGCAGCCTGACGGCCTGCAGATACTCCGTTTATGAAGAGCTCCACTTCTTCCGCCGAAGAATAAACTTCTACCTTTATATCGCAGCCGGCCTGGGCATCCCAGGTCCAGCTGTTCGCACAGTCAGCCCAGCCGTATCTGCCCAGAAGCTCCACTTTATGGAAATTGGCCGGATTGTGGCAGGCAATGTAGGTCTCATCTGATCCCCAGATGATTCTGTGGTATGCAAGCTGAGGTTTCTCAAACCCGCAGAGGTCAAAATCGCCGCCTCCTGAGGTTCGCCACGGATACTGTACAAAATTCAGCCGCTGCGCCGCTGCCTTCGCTTCCTCCGGTTCTGCATAAATCACATTGCCGATTCCCGCTTCTCCGATATAATCCTGACTGGTCCAGATAAAATCCCCTATCAGGTAAGGATATTTTTCCACATCCGCCCAGTATTCTTCCATCTGAAAGGGCTTGCTCTCCGTCGCACAGATCACCCGGTTCGGGAACAGCTTCCCTGCCTCCTCATAGTGATAATCTAAATAGTTATAACCAACTACATCCCATGGTGCACAGAAGCTTTCCGTATAATCATTCCAGATCCTCCGTCCATATTCGCCGTCAAGATTATTGAGCACACCGCCGCTGGCCATAGCCGCCTCCATCAGAGACTCCCAGAATTTCCCGGTGTCTTCATCATCCAGACCGTTGAAGAAGGAGCACATAGCGCCTCCGATAAAGCGGGTCGGATCCAGGCTGCGGGCATATTCTGCCAGCTCTGCGGAAGTCTGATAGCCGTCAGAAAGGCCGCCCTGCTCAGGAAGCTCGTTGCCGATGGACCAGATGATCACGCTGGGGTGATTTCTGTCCCTTGTCATAAAGCTCTTCATTTCCTGCTTCCATTCCGCCTCAAAATGTCTGCAGAAATCATGCCGGTTTTTCGGCATATGCCAGGTATCAAAGGCCTCATCCATCACCAGAATGCCCAGCCGGTCGCATGCCTCCAAAAGATCTGCGGACATCGGATTATGAGCGAAGCGGAGCGCATTATAGCCATTTTCCTTATGCAGCTTCACCTTGCGGTACTCGCTCTCATACAAAGAAGCTGCTCCCAGAATACCGTTGTCATGATGGATACAGCCGCCTTTTAATTTCAAACTCCTTCCATTGAGCATAAATCCGTTCTTTGCATCCACAGAAATCGTCCGGATACCAAAAAGAGTTTTCTCACTGTCCAGAACCACCATGTCCTCTGCCTGATCAATGGGCCGTCTGTTTACCAGCTCCGCTGTCACCACATACAGATCCGGATGATCGATATCCCAGAGGACCGCATTTTCTGCGCACAGGGTTGTCCGTCCGACCGCACTGGAGTTTGCCGGAATATGTACCTTGATCGCTCCCAAAGCCGCAGCATCCTGTGCTCCCTCTTCTTTATTCAGCTTTATATTTACCCACAGATCCTGTTCCTGCGATGTATGGTTCTCCACTGTAACCTCAACCGCCACAAATGCATCTCCGTTTACAATGTGGTCGGTGTGGGCAAAAATTCCGTCTGGTGCAATATGAACCTGCGGCGCCAAAAGCAGGTTCACATGGCGGTAGATGCCGCCGCCCGGATACCAGCGGCTGTTCTGTTCTGCATCATTGCTCACCAATACTGCCAGGCGGTTTTTCTTTCCCCACTTTAGACGATTGGAAAGCTCCACCCGAAACGGAGTATATCCATAATGATGTCTCCCCATAATGTGACCGTTCAGGATCACAGAAGTATCACGGAATACACCGTCAAATTCCACCAGGACCCTCTGATTCTCCCAATCCGCCGGCACGTCGATATACTTTGTATAGGTCCCGGCAGCTCCATTGTAGTATCCCGTATTGGTACCATTTATGGAATCTGCTTTCACATCGGATTCGATCATAAAATCATGGGGAAGATTTACCATTCTGGATTCTTTTTGCATACCCGGAATATTGGAGGGTTCTCCCAGCATGAACGCCCATTCTCCGTCAATATTGACTTTTTTCATTACAATCTCCTTTCGCTGACTCTGTAATTGATTTTCAGCTGCCCTTTAACGCTTCTCGGTGTTATCTGTTAATTCTTTGAGACCTGATTTAATCTGTTGTTCAGTTTATGGATCAGCTCCGGAGTGATCAAGCCAGCCATCTGTTTTAATGTATTTTCCACACTCATGCGATCCATCATTTTCTGCATTTCTGCCGGAAGCTGTATATTTTTTGCCACATCTCCATAAGATTCTACCGCTTTTGCCTGAATGGGCGCAATCAGCTCATCGAACACGGCAAATGCCTCTGGATTTGCTTTCACATCACCCATACTGTCCATGATGGAAAAATAGCCTTCCCTGATGATCTCATCGTCCCGGTCAAACCAGTTTACTACTTCCATACCTGCTTTCCGGTAATCCGGATTCGGCTGTTCCACTTTGCGTATCCTTATGGTATCGCTGTATTTCCCCGCCTTTGCTTCGATCACATGCTCCCCGCTTATGGCAACTTTAAATCTGAATATTTTATCCGCTTCCAGAGTCTCTGTTTCCTTCCCGTCCACATACAGTGTCACAGCCGGCTGGTTGGAGTATGCCTTGATCTCAGTCTCTGCCTCATCTCTGTCCACATACCTGCTTCCGCACAGATGTACGAAGGGATCCCCGGACAGATAGGCTTTGTAGATATAAAACGCGTCCTTCTTCGTCTTCCGGTCAAAGGTCACAAGTCCTTTTTGATTCTGCCCCGGCTTTCCGCCCTCGTCACGTCCGTCTGCGCCGAAATCAAACATGTTCCAGACATGCATTGCCCAGATATAGGGACGTTTGCTCCACATTTCCAGCATATGCTCATGATACAACGCCTGGTAAGACTCTGACCAGTCCCCTTTTTGTGGATTTGCGCTCTGATACTGCGGATTGGCATCCGCGCCGTATTCGGAAAGCCCCATTGCCACATCGGGATGTTTTTCATGATAGCTGTCAAACCAGGCGTCATTATCCTCCAGTTCCCCCACATACCAGCCGTAATAAAGATTGTAGGAGCGGATATCCGGCAATGTCACCAGCTCCTCCTCCGGGCTTAACATAAAGACGTGTGCCATGGCAGTCGGTCTGGTCGCATCCATTTCGTGGCACAGATCATTCAGTATCCGATGATTTTCCATCAGATCCTCAGTGACTCCGGTAGTTCCCGTGATCTCATTGGAAAGCGCCCAGCAGATAATGGAGGGATGATTGTAATTCTGCACAATAAGCTCTTTCATCTGGAAAACCGTATTTTCCCTTGCCTCCGGCATATGCTCCGTAATATATGGGATCTCTGCCCACACGATCATACCATACTTGTCCGCAAGCTCATAAAAATACTGGTCATGCTGATAATGTGCCAGACGAACCGTATTGGCCCCCATTTCGAGCAAAAGCTGCATATCTTCCTCGTGCATGGCGGGTGTCAGAGCATTGCCCACACCTTGTCTGTCCTGATGACGGGCCGCCCCGCAGAGAGGATAGGATCTTCCGTTCAGGAAAAATCCCTTCTGAGGATCAATGAAGAAAGTGCGGCAGCCAAACTTTGTTTCCACACAGTCCCGGATTTCCGTACTCTCATCCTCCTGCAGCTCTGCTCTCAAAGTATATAGATACGGATCATCTTTTCCATCCCACAGATGTACCTGTTCAAGCTCCATTTCTTCTTTCATGTAATTCTTCTTTACCGGCACAAAAGACCTGGCCACCACATTTCCCTCGCAGTCCAGAACTGACAGTTCTGCCGATGTTCCGTCCGGGACATTTTCAGTCCATCCTTCCACCCCGATCTTTGCGCTGTTTCCAGCCACCCTTGGTGTCACCTTTACACCGCAGCCTCCATAATAGCCCATAGCGAAATGTGCTTTCGGCACCCGGATCAAATATACGTCTCTGTAAATACCTCCGTAAAAAGTGAAATCCGCTTTCTGTGGATAAACCGTGCGCACTGCTCTGTTATCCGCCGAAATCACGATCGTATTTTCCGCTTCCAGCCAGGGTGTGAGGTTTACCCGGAACGTTGAATAGCCCCCATCATGCTTTCCCGCAAGCTGACCATTTATATAAACCTCTGCCATCATAGCCACCCCGCGAAATTCCATCCAGAGTTCTTCTTCCCGATCTAATTTCATTTTAGGAAGCTGCTTTACATACCAGCACTTTCCCCGGTAATAATCGTTGCCGCCGTCCTGGCCGTCAACCGCATTCCAGGTATGGGGTAAATTGACAATTTCACCAAAAGAAGCATCCATCGCTTTAGACGCAGCGACTTCGATGCCGATATTTTCTCTGATAAACTTCCAGTTGTCCGTACACTTTATCCGATTCCTCATAGCTATTTCCTCCTGCACTGCTTTGTTAAATTTATTATACGGAAACCGGCAGTCTTTCCTTAGAATTATTTTTCTAAAAAATAGCACAAATCTTTGTTTTTGCAGATGCAGGCGGAACAATACAGCAGCAGAGCCTGACGGCCTGCTGCTGTATTACTTTTGCCAATATCTCGTCTAATCCAGATAGTACTGTTTTGTCCCTTATGTATAGTTCGGAATGATTGCCTATAATCCACGCTTTATAAGTGATTTATATTTCTTTGTAAAATAGAAAATTTTTACTCCGACATATTCTTCACGTTCTTCTTTGCCATAGAGAGCATCTATCAGTCTTTTCACTGTCATTGAATTGCACTTCCCCCTTCGATTCAATTCGTCCATCATCCGTCGTGCTCTGTCATAAGTATCTCGCCTGCCCTTTAATACTTCCGTGGCGGTATCTCTGACTGTTCCATCTGCCTTTTTTATACCATTCAAAAGCAGTGTCTCATTGATATCCTTTTCCATATCTGTGTCAGCCGGATCTGTATAGATTGTTCCATCTGGCTTATATGCAATTTTGTCCATCTGTACTTTGATGAGCGGACTCAGAAATATTTCCGTTTCCTTTTTGTGCGCATCACAACAAAGAATCCTTCCCTGCTGCTCCGCTGCCTTCTCTCCGCCAGATTAAAGATTACTGATCAGTTTTGCATCATCAATGATTCCTGCAATTCTCTTATATTCTGTGTTATCCTCACCTAAAACATCTTTAAGTTTTTCCAGTGCTTCATCTGCTTTTTCAAAATCGTCATTTTCAAGCGCCTCATCAACCGCATCCATATGAACCTTAATGTTCTTTGGTCTTGATACACTTTCCTGTCTGAACAAGAGTACGTCCTCTACCGGATATCCATAGCTATCCGGAAGGTAAGTAGCAGGCTTATTCGCATCAAGATAAATCAAATTTGCTTTTTGGGCAGATGAAATCACAATTGGCGAATGTGTCGCTATGATAAACTGCACATCAGGAAATGTTGTATTTAATGCTTTGATGATATTCCACTGCCATTTTGGGTGAAGGTGCATATCAACTTCATCAATAAGAACGATCCCTTTTACTTCTGAAAGATCATTTAAATCAGGATTTAAAAGTGCCACTCTGTATGCCAGATCCATCATCATCCATAATAAAGATTGGTATCCTGCACTCAGCTTAGAAAGCGCCATTTCTACCTTATCATCCTTATAAACCAATTCTTTGAACTGACCTGAGTAATAAATTTCCGGCATATTTTCGAGCTCATTTATTTCTCTCATAAAAACAGAAATTATTTTTTTAAAAGTTTCATATTCACAGATTTTTTTGCCCTTATTAACTACAGCAATTTCCTGATTCATGCACCATTGCTGAATTGCTTTTACATCCATAGAAGAATCAAGGCAGCCAATGTACCCACATCGTCTGTCATCCAGTTTTTTCTTCAATTCATTGCCAAAATCTCCGCGTCTTACCTTCCATACTCTGGCTGCACTCTGATAACTCAGAAGCGGAAGAGAAGTACCTGGCTTGTTTGTAAGTTTCTTCATCCAGGCGCATACTTTTCGATCATCGATTTTTGTATGTGTAGATGATATCTGCTCCTTAATACGGTTCCAGGTGTAATTATCTGAATCTGTTTTCAGACTGCACCCTACAGAAACAGGTTCACAATAAGAAACCATTCGGGAATTATCGCCTGTCCGGTTTACAACAATATGAACATCCTCTTTGGCTATATTTTTTGCGCTGACTCCTTCTACATTTACAAAGAGTCCGCTAAGAGCAATCGCAATACCATCCAGCACAGAAGTTTTTCCAGTACCATTATCACCTATCAGGAGGTTGATTCCCGGCTGGAGAGCGATTTCGATTTTTTCGATTGCCTTATAATTCTTCAAACTAACCTTTTCTAAATACATTTTTATCGTCTCCTTCTCATATCCTTGCCAGAATATTTCACAGATATGTCCCTTATAATATACTTTTCAGCCATATCTTATCCTTCTTTTTCTTTCTCTGCATCGGGTATCATTTCCATAATATCACCAATATCGCATTCCAACACTTCACAGATACGCACCAATACATCCATAGATACCTTCTCGTCTCTGCCCATTTTAGCCATTGTATTAGGACTCATGCTGACTGCATGACGCAAAGCATTCTTATTCATTTTCTTGTCAATTAACATTTTCCAAAGCTTGTTGTAACTTACTTTCATATATCCACCTCTTCTGTAACTACGAATCAATTCTTTAAACTTGTCCTTCTCCATTATCTGCATTGTTTCCACGTACACTACTTACAGCATAGCACAAGGACCGCAATACATCAATAATTTATGTTCATAAACTTATAATTTTATTACATTTAAATTTAATAATGATATACTATTGCACCCCAAAAAATGATGCCGCCTGTCTGGCAGCATCACTCTGATTCTTTTATTTCTGCATTACGGCGAAATGCCGGGGACTTTATTTCCAGAGAGTATTTCTCTGCTATTTTCTCAGTATTACCAGCTTATTGGAAATGTTTTGGACAGGCCGTATCCGCCCAAGCACATGATAAACCGGGTACAGCTCCTTCATCCCTTCCAGTAAGCTTACATCCTTTATCCATGTAAGCTCCGGTACCATACGCTCAAGCTCCCTGCCGGTTTTCAGCCCCCAGGTAAATCGGGCCTTACTGGCTTCGATGGATTTCTCCTTCATATACCGCATGATAAAGGGATTCATGGTCTCCATAATAATTTCCGCGTGTTCAAACCGCCCGCAGATAATCGAAAGAATTTTCTTCACATCTGTCTCAGTCAGGTACATGACCAGCCCCTCGAGCACAACAAGCACCTTACCCGTTGGGTCTTCGATTTCAGCCGCCCAGCTCTCGTCCATAGCGGATCTGGCGATCATAGAGATACGTCCCTGCTCCTTCAGAAAGCGCCGCCGGATCTCAATTACCTCCGGCAGGTCCAGATTGTACCAGCGAACCTGTCCATTGTCCAGCCGATAGACCCGTGTATCCAGACCGCAGGCAATATTAACGACAGCTGCATCCGGGTTCTCTTCTAAGAAAGCGCCAACCATCCGATCCAGCAAAATGGTGCGAGCAATGACGCCGCTGCTCATGGCAGCATCTTTCTTCGCTTTGGAGAAGTCATAGTCCAGCTGCTTTACGATCTCTATGGCCTTTTTATCATAGAATTTGTGTTCCTTCTTCTGAGAATGGGCGGCCCGGGCAAACAATGTCTGCAGCATAGTTTCCGGAACGCCCTGAATATTTACTTTTTCCATATTTTTCGTTCTCCTTCTTCCGGGATTACAGAATGCAGCGTTTTTCCAAATGGCGTGCGCTCCACCATACCATAATCGCAAACCAGATCAACATACTTTCACTCATCAGACCGTTGGTAAAGGCAAGCCGAAAGGCGCCATCCGGCATCAGCATCGTTGCCAGCTTCAGCAGGATATAAAATACCAGCGGGTTTGACAAGGCCATTTCCCTTGGAAAAATACTCTTCCCTCGCACCAGAATATAAAACCAGTAGAGGTACGGCGGAAGCATCAGTACTTCACTTACGATAACGAGCCAGGATAAATGCGCAAACAGCGCCTCCGATACCGGAAGGGCTGCCGCGGCATAACCATTGCCGGACATCCAAGCAAACCCGTATAAAATCATGATATAAAACAGATGCAGACATAACCAGGGCGTAAGGCCAAACGCCGTCAGATAATGATATACTTTTCGCTGTCTCTCTTCTTTCAAAAAGCGCGCGATGGCAAATAAGGCAATACCATAGAAAAGAATACCGGGAAATGCCAACGCCATGGCAAGGGCATTTCGCCAGGGGGCGATGGCCGCTGCCCCCACCGTCAGCCAGGATATGCTTCCCATATACGTCGTGTCCCCATAGATCATCAGCCAATCGCCGGCACCGAGACAGAAACATCCAAGGATACCGCACAGCAGGGAACCAATTATTATTTTTCGTTCATGACACATTCAGATCACCGCCTCCTCATCTCAGGACACTTGTCACACTATACTCCTTGTGAAACCAGACACGCTTCTTATAAAGCTCCGCACAGCGATATCTTCAAAAAAGTGTGCATACCCACGCAATCACAGCACAAACAGGAATATATATAACAAAATGTATAATATGTGCCTTCTTGTTATACCCAAACATATGTGGCCCCACTATCCCTTTAAGCTCCGGATAAAAATGAGGAAAGAAGTTTGAGTGACAGAGCAGCACCCAGTCAAAAAAGACTATATCATAAATTTCCATGACATAAAGCATCGCAAGAAATCGCAGAAAAAAATTCAAAAAACTGAAATTGTTTCTTACACCATCCCATACGCCAAGAACAATCGCTCCTGTAAATATCAAAAGTGCGATGACAATTATAAACCAGCCTATTATATGAGCACCGCGAAATCTCTCTTTTCTTTCAGGAATCACAGCCAGATTCTCTTTCGGTGCGGAAGAGAAAAATCTCTTATCCTGAATAAACCCAACTGCACCGTACAAAAGAAGAAAATAACCCACCATAATCATAATTGCTGCAATTATTGTTATTATCATTTTAGTCTTAACCTCCTACAGCTTTCGTTTTTAATGCTGTCTGTTTTTCATCCAATACGGCTCCTTCCTTTTGCCCGTGGCCGTCCTGTCCGCAAGACCAATGGCAAATGCCCGTTCCTGTACCGGCCTGGGATAGAAAAACAGGGCATTCACCGCTCCGCCCAAATGGCGGTAAAGGTTTTGTTCATTCCACAGCATTGGCGCACTTCATTGGCCCACTGCCGGGGATAGCAGACCAGCAGCTCCTCGTGCTGCATATCATGAGCGCGGATGTCCGGATCTTTGAAGTGCTGACGATAGCGCGCCTCATATCGTTCGCCCATCTTTACTGCGTAAAAGATATGTACTGCAGTGCCCGGGACAGAAATGCCGTCCTTAAGCGGCGTCACCAGATCGGAGAAGAACTGATTGTAAATACTTCTCTTCCGAACAAACGACATGTCTGCCTGGCCGACCCCAAACATCTCCAGCATCCGATCCATATACGCCCGTTCTTCCGGCGCCTTCTTCTCCAGCCGTTTTTGCATCCAGCCCGGCAGCCTGCCTTTTTGAAATATGCCGTAAAGCACACCAGAGATCAGTCTTGCCTGCAGCCGGGCGGATAGTCCGCTGCTCTGATCCAAATCGGAGCTGCCCAGGATGCCGTGATCAATGCGAATATTTCCCCGCTGAATGAGCAGGCCGACAAAGGACCCGCCCAGGGAACAGCCATAGGCAGCGCAGATATGGCCGCCAAAGTTTGCCTGTATGTAGTCCTCGATTTTTGCAGTCTCGGTCAGCATATCCGGAAATACGGTCTGTTCTGTCTCATCAAATCCGTCGTAAGAGGTGCAGACTACATGAAACTCCTTCTCTAACAACGGTATCACAGACCCAAAGTTACGCTTCCAGTGACAGCATGTACCTGGCAGCAGTAAAAGCACCGGATTATTCTGATGTCCAAATGAATAAAATCTCATATGTATCTCTCCCTCGCATGGTGGTTAGCTTTATCTAACTCATTATATTAAAAAAACACCTTGCAGCGCAGCCTTCTGATTCTAACGCACTTAAAGCATCTATACTATATCATATGAGCAGAAAATTAGCAATAACTAACTACGGAAGAATATGCGATGAACCCAGTAAAATCAATGACAGAAAAAAAATACCGGTGGGTTCCTGCTCTTTCGGCTCCCACCGGCTTAATACTTTTTTATGCGTTCAGTTTCCAGCCGATCGCTTCTTTTCTGCCCAGCACAAAGTCCGCATAAATCCCTTTTTGCGTGATAAGCTCTTTATGTTTCCCCTGCTGTACGATTTTTCCATCATCTATAACCAGAATCTGGTCTGCGCCCCGCACGGTTTTCAATCTATGGGCAATCATGATGATGGTCTTATCCCGGGTCAGCTCCTCGATCGCTTTCTGCAGCCTGTCTTCATTTTCGGGATCGACGTTGGCGGTTGCCTCGTCGAGTATGATGATCGGCGCGTCCTTCAGCATAGCCCGCGCAATGGAAATCCTCTGCTTCTCCCCACCGGAAAGGGAGGCTCCGCCCTCTCCGATCACCGTATCATAACCGTCCGGAAGCGCCTCAATAAAGTCATGACAGCAGGCCTTTTTTGCCCCCGCCACTACCTCTGCATGGCTTGCACCCGGTTTTCCGAACTTGATATTGTTCTCAATGGTATCTGCAAACAGATAGACATTCTGGAACACCATACTGATCTGCTCCATCAGGGATTCCAATGTATAGTCCCTGACATCGTTTCCGCCTATTTTTATGCTGCCGCTGTCCACATCCCAGAAACGTGCCACCAGATTGCAGAGGGTGGTTTTTCCGGACCCCGAAGGCCCGATCACCGCTGTGGTGGTCTTATCCGGAAGCTTCACGCTGATGCCATGCAAAATTTCCCTGTTCTCGTAGGAAAAGTGCACATGATCAAATACAATGTCATGGCTTTTCGGAGACAGCGCCCTGCCTCTTTCGTCCATCTGCTCCATGTTTTCTGTTTCCAGAGTGCGATTGATGCTTGCCGATGACAGCCGCAGCATAGAAATACCCATACCGAACAGCCTGATCTGTCCGAATACCAGGAAAGACATCACAATACACATCAATGCCCTGGCAATGGGCATTGTGCCATTGATCCAGCAAAAAACAGATGCAAAAATCATGCAGATGCCCGCCGCCTGCAGGACAAGCTCCTGAAAAATTGTATAGGGCGTCATCAGATTTTCCATGTCCAGATTGCTCTTCCGGTTAAATTCCAGAGCCTCCTGCGCCTTTTTATCTCCCTTGTCGCCCAGGTTAAAGGATTTCACCACACCCATTCCCTGCACGTACTCCAGCACCGCCGCTGTCAGGGCTGTCTGTGACTTCTGTAAATTAGGAGCGATCGCCGCTGATTTCTTTTCCATAGCAGAAACAACCAGGAAATACGCAAAAATTCCTGCTGCCGCGATCAGACCGACCCTCCACTCGAAAAACAACATCATAGCCGTAAAGACAATCGTGCCAATGACACCGCCCATGATATTTACCAGCGTCATAGGAACGAGCGTTTCCACATTTCCGAGCACCGTGGTGCACACTCCCGTCACCTCGCCGAGGCTGTTGTCATTAAAGAATCCCATCGGTACCCCTTTCAGGAGATTGCCGATTTTAATCCGTTCGTTTGCGGCCATAAAATAGCCGGCATGGGTCTGCTGCATTTTGGAAATGCTGGCGGTGATCCCGTTTCCAATAATGCTCACCAGCATAAATCCCAGTGCGATCCACGCTGCTTTTGCTCCGCGCTGCCCCTCCGTCAGTGCTGCGATCACAAAATAAATGGCGCTGACCTCAAACATACGAAAAACCGCGTTTAAAAAGCTGACTGCCACAGATTTATTAATATTTGCCCGCTCTTTACCGGCAAACTTCCATATCTTTCTGAATGTTTCTATCATGCCATCTCACCGTCCTTTGCTCCGATATGCGCCTGCCACATGGATTCATACAGCGGGCAGTTCCTCCTTAACTCCTCATGCGTTCCCTCTGCTTCGATCCGCCCATCCTTTACTACAACGATTTTGTCCGCATCCCTGATGGTAGACAATCTGTGGGCAATAACAATGACGGTCTTCCCCCTTACCAGTTTCCCAATTGCTTTCTGAATAACCGCCTCATTTTCAGGATCTATGTAGGCTGTTGCCTCATCAAGTATGACAACAGGAGCATCCTTCAGCATTGCCCTGGCAATAGCGATGCGCTGGCGCTCTCCGCCGGAAAGGTGCGCGCCTCCGCTGCCCACCCTGGTGTCGTAGCCGTTCTCCAGTCCACGGATAAAGCTGTCGCAGCCTGCGGCTTTTGCGGCGGCTTCTACTTCCCTGTCTGCAGCGGAAGGCCTGCCCATGCGGATATTTTCCCGCACGCTCTCATCAAACAGGTAATTCTCCTGTGAAACAAATGCCACCTTGTCGTAGAGCTGTTTTAATGGGATTTCCTTTTCATCCACACCGCCGATAGACACGCTTCCGCTCTTCACATCCCAAAATCCTGCGATCAGCTTTGCAATGGTGGATTTTCCGGAACCGGAAGGGCCTACCAGCGCCGTCATGCTGCCGGCGGGAATAGACAGGCTGACATCTTTTAAAATCTCCTTGTCCTCGTGATAGCCAAAGGATACATGGGTAAGTGCAATATCCGTATTGGGAATGGAAACCTCCCGGTTTCCATGCTGCTGTTCCTCCGCACCCAGAAGCTCCTCCACCGCCTCTACGGTTGTTCCCACCTGCGCCAATGTATCTACAAAATTCATTGCCGCCATCAGAGGCCCTGCAATACCGAGCGATAAGATCACAGCCGTAATAAAAGTATCTGCCGAAAGACTTCCGTTTTGATAAAACAGCCAGCCGACAGGGAGAACAGTGACCAGTGTGGCAGGGACAACTGCATAGCCCATGGATGTGCCGAACAAACAGCTTTTCATCCAATGATAATAATACGAGGCGTTGGCCATTACCCTGTCGGAAAATTTGGCGTAGGACGATTTTCCCTGATTAAACGCCTTGATCACTTCAATACCCCCGATATATTCCACGATCGTTCCATTCATTTCCATCGTCGTCCTGACAGCACCCTCGTACTTTTTCTGATAGCTTCCCATGACCGACATCATAAACGCAAAACCGATCGGTATCGTCACAAGAGATAAAAGCGCCATACGCCAGTCCAGCACAAACAGATAGATCAGGATCAGAGCCGGCCCTGCGATATTGGCGGTCATTTCAGGGAAAAGGTGCGCCAGCGTCGTCTCCATGCCGTCTACCTGATCCACAATAATCTGCTTCATTTTACCGCTTTGCATGTCCATTACCGTTCCCAGCGGAAGCCTGGGCAGCTTTTCCAGAATCTTCTGCCGGATGGTCTTTAAGACGGAGAAAGTTGCTTTGTGAGACATGGACAGTGCCAGATTATAAAGCAGCGTACGGGCGGCATATCCGGCCATCCCGATCAAAAGCCATGGCAGATACACCCTTATTTCCTTTTCTCCCGCCAGCAGCTTTATGATAATCTGAGCTGCGCAAAAATATGGCAGCATCCCCAGCGCGACGCCGAGGAACGCGCTTGCGATTGCCCGCGTCAGCCTGCCATGCTCCTCTTTTCCCCAGCTCCAGATACGGAGCAGTGGACTTTGCTTTTGCATACATATTCCTCCTTTTTAAGGTTAGCATTTGCTAACCCTTTGTTTTATATTAAGACTGCCTGCCCGTCCCCGGAAAAGCAGCCTTAATGTTTCACCTTTAAAAAACATCGTTTCATAACTACGTTATGAAATATAGCACAGAATCATATGTCTGTCAAGATAAATCTGAAACAATTTTCATCCCCTTCCCCATCAATAGAAACGCCCATAAAAAACTCCCACTTTTGGGGTGGGAGTTTCACATTTCATCCTATTATTTTCAAGCTGCTTTTTCTGAAAACACTCGTACGTTATCCTTCTACTGCCACGATACGTCCCTGTCCGTACGGGTCTGCGTATTCCTCGCCGACCACGCCGCCAAGTCCTTCCGTGATATAGGTGATCAGCACCTGGTTGTCGAGCATGACATCCTCCAGAAGCAGCTCGCACTCCGTAAACATGTTGATGCCGTCGCCCGCATTTTTCAGCATATAATTGTGGGATGCCACAGTGTAGGTCTTATCCGGGTCAAGCGGCTCATCGCCTATCATGACGTTCTGCACGCGATAATCGCCAAGCATACCCTGGAACATGCCGTTTTCATCCAGCTTAACGGTGCTTTCCATGTCTGTATGGATCTCATAGGTCAGCCCGGATACCTGCAGGAACCCGCCGTTTTCCTCCGGCGTCACGCGCGCGCCCATTTCCAGCGCATCGAGGATCTGCTGTCCGGTCGCCTCCACCATGCAAAGCTCGTTTCCGAACGGATGCACGCTGATGATGTCATCGTATGTGATATCGCCTGCCAGGATATCCGTGCGGATCCCGCCGCCGTTTACAAGCGCCACATCCGCTCCCGATACATAGCGGTATGCGTCCGCGCAGAGATCGCCGAGATTTGTCTCTGCATTGCGCACAAGCCTTATCTTTTCTTCCTTATCCAGCGTGGACGGCTCGTTGATGACAAGCGCCACATCGGTCTTTGCCACCACCTGGTTCAGGGTCTCCTCAAATTCTGCCTGGATGCCTGCGATAAACGCTTCCACCTCCGGGTCGCTGCCCTCATAGTCGTACACAAGCTCGCTGGAAAGCGCGCCGTCCTCAGCGATCGTCAGCTTGCCGATCGCCGACAGCTTTGTGCCGGTGGAGGTCATCAGAACATTGGCTCCATCCTTATTTTTCACCAGGTCGCCCTCAATCGTGCTGTGAGAATGTCCGTCCAGCACCACGTCGATGCCGTTCGTATTGCCGATCAGCTCCGTCGACATCCACGGACTGCATTCTGCCTCAATGCCGAGATGCGTGACGGCGATCACATAATCCGCGCCCTCCGCGCGTGCCGCATCCACCGCGCTCTGCACGCAGTCGTATAATGCTGTGCCGGTTTCATCCTGCTGGAAGCCGTAGATATATTCGCCGGCATCATTCTGAAAATATACCGGTGTGGAGGAAGTGATCGTTTTCGGTGTGCAGACGCCCACAAACGCGATCTTTACGCCGCCTTCCTCCTCGATCTCATAGGCGTCAAATACCGGCTCTCCTGTCGTAAGATCCGTGAAGTTTGCGGAAATATAATCGTAATCCGCTTCCTCTGCGAGCTTTAAAAACTGCTCCATCCCGTAATCAAACTCATGATTTCCCGGAACCGCAATATCGTAGCCCACCTCGTCCATGATCTGCACAAGATACTCCCCGCTGGAGAGCGTGCCGATCGCTTCTCCCTGGATAGCGTCTCCGGCGTCCACGAGGATTACCTCGCTGCCTGCTTCCTCCAGCTCTTCCTTCAGAGCCGCCACCTTCGCATAGCCGAGCACCTGGTTTTCATCGTCCTGCGCCACCGCGCAGTGTACGTCGTTCGTGTAGAGCACCACAATGTCGCCCTCCGCGCCTGCCGCCATGCCCATGGAAACCGCCATAGCCAGTGTCAGTGTCCCAAGTAACCGTTTCTTCATTCTCCTGCCTCCTTTTTTGTGATTTTTTTGCGCAGCCGTATTGCCTTTCCCGTCTGCGTCCATATTTTTATCATAAGCTATATGCACAAAAAAGTAAACATTTTTCTCTCCGGGACATACAAAAATGCCAAAGTCATTTCTGGCTCTGGCATTTTTTTATACTTATCCATTCTCCGGGACACTCGATACCACGTGCAGCCCGTCTTTTTCCTTTACCACCTCGAACACTAGCGGATTCTGCTGCGCCCACTCGGCGTCCGCCTGCGCTTTTTCATTCCACAGTCGGTAGCTTCTTACAAATCCCCCGTGGATCATCTCCTCCGCCTCCAGCCGCACCTTCACTGCCTCGTCAAAGGTCTTGTATCTTCCCAAGTAGAACCGGCGTCCCTTAAAGCCGATGTTCACACGGTAGCCGCCGCGGCTCGTCTCGTTCACGCCGCGAAAGCCGCTGGTATTGTCACTCCGATATTTGCGCTTCTCCAGCCACTCGATACAGGTGCCGTCCACCCGCGTCAGCCGGTCCCGGATACCGTCCTGCACCTCCCTGCGCAGGCAGCCGCAGCTCTTCTGCGTCCCGCTCAGGAGCGCGTCCCGCGTGACCTCCACCTCGTTCCCGCAGTCGCAGCGGCACCGCCAGTAAACGGAGGCTTTTTTGCTCTTCTCCTTTGTCGGCTCCACTGCCACCAGACGCCCGAACCGCTGTCCGGCAAGGTCATCCTTCATGTGGTGCATCCACAGTGTCGTGCAGCCGCAGTCCTTTACCTTGCCTGCTTTCAGACTATGGGAAGACACGATCTTCGTGTTTCCGCAGTCGCAGAGGCAGTTCCAGTACACATGCCCGCGGCGGTTCTCGGCGCGCGATTCCACCTTCAGCATTCCGAACCGCTGCCCTGTGAGATCCTCTGCACTGTTCCTCCCGCGCGCGGATGTTTTCGGGATGCAGCCGCAGTCCGTCGTCGTGCCGCGCTGCAGGTACTTTGTATTCGCGAGCGTCTCCCGCCCGCAGTCGCACCGGCACCGCCACACCACGTAGCCACAGAACCTCTCTTTTGTTTTTCCCAGCACTGTCAGATGACCGAAACGCTGTCCTGTAAGGTCCTTACTCTTCCCCGCCATGTTCCTTCCCGCCGTTTCCTGCCGCCTGCTTCCTGCGCGCAAGGAATGCAGCGGCAACTATAATAACCGCAGCCCCCATCAGCGTGAGCCAGAGCGCCAGATTCGTGCTGTCGCCGGTCTTCGGCGCATTGCTCTTCGGGGCTTCCGTCTGTTTCTCCGTCTGTTTTTCTGTCTGTTTTTCCGTCTCTGTTTCAGTTTCCGTTTCTGTTTCGGTTTCCGTCTCCGTCACGTAAACGTTCGTGAACACCGCGCAGTCCAGCTTTTCCGTCTCCTCATTCCGGTACAGGACGGAGGTGGCACCGATACCTCCCTCTTCCTGGTTCGTCACATAGACCGTCAGATGGTACACTGCCTCGTCATAGGTGCAATCCTCATCTGCGCCTGCCGTCTGCCAGATGGTATAGTTATAAACGCCCACCCGCGAGAAACGGATCACCGGAAAGCTTGCCGAAGCTTCCCCGGAAACCGTCAGCGTGCAGACACCGTCCGCGCTGCCCTGAGGCATCGGGTTTGACGCATTCTCCGCCTGCAGGACTACTGCAAAGTCCTCCGCCTCCTCCGGCTGTGTCCCGGTGAGTACGATCTGCACCGGCACCTCCGTAACAAGCGCCTCCGCTGTCCCGGCAGCCGCTGCTCCCGACGGCATGCATCCCAGCACGCCAAACACGGCAAACGCGAGCGCCGCCAGCATTCCATGTCTCCATGTCTTCATCTTTCATATCCTCCTATTCACTGACATGTGGTTCCATCACTGTCAGAATAATGGTCCTTGCATCGGTAAATTCCGAGGAGCAGGTGGAAAGCGCCAGGATCTGGCTCTCTTTGTTTGTCTGCCGCAGCGCTGCGACAGTTTCCGCGTCATAATAGAGCGCTTCCTGTTCCACGAAATCCAGCAGGGGATTTATGTCATCCTGGTACTGCTGCGGGTCAAAGATCATATCCTCGGACGCCGGCACCAGCAGACAGGCATAGATTTCCAGATCATAGGTCTTATCCGGCAATAACAGCGTCCCTGTCTTATTCTTCCGGAAAAAAGATTCCTCCTCGAATTTGTCGAGGTCTCCGAACATGTTCCCGTTCGCCATATGATGCCCGTAGAGCAGCGAACAGGTGTCACCGAACCCGCGGTCATTGCGGGAATCCAGGAAAATGCTGCCTGCCAGGGCAAATTTCCCGTATACATCGGTATTGATATAGGTAAGATTTGTTTCCCCCTGCAAAACGGGGTAATCAATGTTTGTGTTATCTATGGTGATCCACGCGCAGACGTCCGGATTGATCGCCAGCAGCTCCTCAAAGGAAGCGCCGCCCGCCTCGATCACCACGGGCTTCAGCTTTATCATGTCTGCCCGCACATCCTCCGCCGCCGAATACACGCGGTTGTTGTCCCACAGCGCGTAGACGGAGTAAAGCCCTGCCGTGCAGAGACATAGTGCTGTGACAAAGGAGACCAGAGCGTTCGCCGCCCTTAAAAATGCTCCCGCTAAACGCATACAGTTCCACTCCCTGTATCATGTGTCATCTCATGCGGCTCCCGCCCCGGAAAAACTCCGGGGCTTTGGAAAACCGCTCATTTCCGTGGGCTGTCCCACGTCTTATCTGTTACAATTCTTAACGGTTTGCAGAGGTGCGCTTTCTTACAAACAGAACCACTGCGCATACAGCAACCAGGCAGAGGATCATGATGTACGGCATGCTGTCAAGGTTGATACCGGTGTCAATTCCCTGGTTCAGCGTGTTCGTAAAAGAAACGGTTGCTGCTTCGTCTGCTGTTATGACGCCCGTTACCTTGTTATCTTTCTGGTTAGAAGTATACTTCTCAGGATTCTCGCTCACGGTATAAGAAACGCCTGCCGGAATGTTACCGAGAGTCACAGATTCACTGTCGCCCAGCGCGATAGTGTAGGTAAGACCATCATCACTCCATGTACCGTTCTCTGCATTGGTGCTGATTTCACTCCTGATTTCAGTGTTTGCCGGAGCCGCAAAAGAAATTGTGAAGGTAAATTCCTTGCTCATCTCAGCCATGTTACCTTCAATGTACTTGGTAACGGTCAGCGAATTGGAGTCATAGTTGTTGGTCAGATCATTATCGGTCTTGCTGCCCTCAGCATTTTCATAGTGCAGCGCTGCAACATAATGTTTACCGTTCTGCTCATCACGGACAATAGTCAGAACCAGATACAAATTTTCATTGGAGTAGGTAACACCTGCTGTTTTGCCGGCAGTCTCAGACACTTCGTAGGTATAAACACCCAGCTCGTAATCATTAGCATCAATAGATACTTCTGCCGTCTTCTGAGTTGTTGCTGAGATTGCCTTATTGAAAGCAATCGTTACCGGAGCGATTGCGGGAATGGCAGCCCCCTCTACTGTTTCGCCGTTGCCGTTTTTATAGGATACAGGTGTAAAAATATAGGTGAAGGTTTCCTCAGGAGCCATACCATTGTTGACCTGGTAGGTCTTTGTAATGACGGGATCTACATCCTGCTGAGCCTCCGCAAATACGGCGGTGCCCATGTTCAGCATCATCATTGCTGAAAATACAATTGCTGCAATTTTTTTCATTTTCATGATTTTTTTCCTCCCTGGAATTTTATTAATTTGTTTTTTATGAAAAGCCTTCCGGCAGATCATACAATGTGTTGAGGCCTATAGCCCCCGTCTGCGAAGGATCGTGATAACCTTTCCCTTCACATCCTTCACGGGGATCGCCCCCAGGATGCGGCTGTCCTCCGTCTGCGTCCGGTAATCGCCGAGCACAAATACATGCTCTTCCGGCACCGTATAGGGGTACTCCAGTTCCCCCTCCGCATAGGTCGGATAGAGGATCTCGCCGCTCTGCGCGGTTCCGTTGACGAGGAGCGTGCCGCTGTCGTCCAGCGTCACCACATCCGTCTCCCGCGCAACAATGCGCCCGATGCGCTCCTCCCCGTCCGCTTCGTAAACCACCACATCATTCTTGGCGTATTCCCGCTGCAGCCGGTAGGCAAACACCAGGTCGCCGTCCTTCAGCGCCGGGAACATGCCGTTCCCGGACGCCTGTGTTATCAGAAAAACCTGTGTGAGAAGGATCCAGCCTGCTGCAACCAGCAGTACTACCCGGACAAGCAGATCCAGGTAGCCTCTCCGGAGCTGTTCCTGCTGCCGCTGCTTCTTTGCACGGGCGGTACGTGAGTCTCTTGCACGTGAACGCTGCCGCTGTGCATCTTTTTCTTCACGGGCAGCCTGCTCCGGTTCTGATGTCCGGCTTCTCCGTGTACCTTGTCCGGTTTCCGCCGCGCTGCTTCTCCGTGTGCCCTGCCGAAGCTCTGACGCACTGCCTGATCTCTTCCGGACGCCCGGTCCGGCTTCTGCCGCACTGCTTCTCCGTATGCCCTGTCCGGTTTCCGTCGCGTCGCTTCTCCATGTGCCCTGTCCGACTTCCGCCGCGTCGCTTCTCCATGTGCCCGGTCCGGCTTCTGCCGCACTGCTTCTCCATGTGCCCTGCCGAAGTTCTGCCTCGCTGCCCGTTCTCTGCCGGGCGCTTCTGTCGCCTTCTCTTCTGTCTGTCGTCATTACATCCTCCGCCGGTCAGACACGGTATTTCCTGCGTCTGCTGACTGCAAACAGGATCGCTCCCGCAAGCACGAGCACAAGGATGATGATGTACGGCATGGAATCCAGCATAACGCCAGTATCCGGTACGGCATCTCTGTGATTGTTAATCTCGATCTTATCGGCTCCCTCTACAATTGGAAACCGCATTTCAATCTCATTTGCTGCACCATCATAGAGTGTCTGGCCATTGTATACCGCTGTAACCCGGTATCCAAAATCTCCCTGCTCCTGCAGCTTTAATGTCACTCCAACCGGAACATTCTGAATCGTATATTCACCGCCATTTGTTATCGTGAAACTCTTGCTTTCTGTTGTATCGCCATCTGTATAGCTGTAATTGAAAGTAAATTCTTTCGACACATCGCCCATGTTTCCGGTTACGCTCTTTTTAATGGTCAGATTCACCGTGCAGCGCTTCCAGATAGCGTAAAGCGTTGTCGTACCCTTCTCAAGAACAATGGTCCCTGCTCCCAGTTCATAAGTCGGAGTCACCGCATTCGGATCCTCATCCCAGCCGAGCAGCTCGTAATTTGCGCGTGTGAAATGTGGGTTCTGACCGTCCATGTTATCCCAGACCGTCACCGTGCTGTTGCGCGCCCAGCTCTCCATTACGTTCGAACCGGTACCGCCATTCGCATCGTAGATCAGCGTCACGGCATCCGCAGACCACTGCGCCTCAAACTGCATATAGGTACGAGTCACCGGCACGTATCTTCCCGGTTGGTAGATTTCTCCGTTCGGAGCCTTCCATCCGACAAATTTAAGCGTACCGTCTGTCGGTACCCCGCTTGGCCACTCATCTGTATAATTCGGCATCTGCACAGAAGCCTCATTGATCTCAAATTCACGTTCATCGACAACTTCCTGCGTCTGGTTGTCACCGCCGATGCCGGGGAGATAGCTTACCTTGCCAGTCGAGCCTTCCCATACAGCATAGAGCTTCAGGATTCCGTTTTCATCCACATGATCCGCACCTACCGCTGAGGTAAAATCGAAGCTCTCCAGCTTTCCATTCTGATACCAGTACCAGCCTTTAAAGATACTCTGGACAGCCTGCGGAACCAGCTTGTCGTCAATTGAGCCGCCTTCCGCAAAGCCTTGCTCCGCATACGGGGTCGTATCATCCGTATACAGATAATATTGCGCAAGGTATTGGCTCGGCTCCCACTTTGCATAAAGATCCAGATTTCCGGTAATCCGGGAATTTTCATCCGGGACATACTCCGTTCCCGTCGTACAATCCGGATCTGTATACCACCCTGCAAAGCGATACCCTTCTTTTTTCATGTTCGGCTCTGTAATTTTAAGCAGATCCTTGTCGTCGTTATAGATCCAGTCGCCATAGAGATAGTTTGCGCTTTGAACGTCTAAATCGTCTGTCTGCGTATAAAGCCTTAACGTAAATTCACTGCGGTCATAGAGGAGGATCTGACATCCGTCCCCGTTCTTAATGCTATCAGGAAATACTGAGTCAAACTTATTTTTAAGCGAACCGCCATTAACAGTAACGTTTCTTATTGACATCCGATTGCCATAATTATCTTTCAGCGTTCGTTCCCCTGCAATGGGGGTACATCCCTCCAGAGCTTTGTAGCCTACAGTGCCAGTGCTAGTCATGATCATCTGGCAGGCATCTGTATAAATAGTATAGTTTTTATCTCCATACGTAAAATCAGCCGTTTCACCCGGCAGGGTTGTCCGGGCATAAATCCCCCAAAGCTTTGTAACCGGATGCTCCTGGGCGGTCAGCGCTCCGGTTCCCACCAGCACGCCATCTTCTATGCTCAGGCCATTGCTTCCATACATAAATAAAGATGACTCCAGCGTATACATATTCGTCGTCTGCATATGCCCATCCAGACACCCCCATGTATCAAAAGTATTACTGCCCGAGTTATCGTTTTCTACCCATCCAACCTGTGCCCAGACCGGGACAATATTCTGTCCATACTTCGCGGTAAAGGAGTAAACAAATCCGTTATACCCATTCGATCTTTTTGTTTCATATACAACCCCATACTTTTCCCGGTTGTCCGCTGTTATATATTGATCGATATCAATCGACCCATTGCTATTCAAAGCATATGTAAACGTCAGCGTTACCCGCGCGCGGTTATAGTAAACCAGCATTACCGTAGAGCCGTCCGGCATCACCTGGCGCTTGTTTGATGCGCTGGAATACTGATAGTAGGTATCGCGCACATCGTCAATCGAAGCGTTCCTATTTCCACTGGCGTCATTTGTCGCATAGCCCGTCAGTTCTCCGTCAGCGGTTTCTGCATAGCGCACGCTATGGGTCTGACCGATTCTGGTAATAGTACTCTTCTCAATGGAAAGATAGCTTCCCGCCGGAGCATATACCGTGGTGCTTGCTCCTGCCGGAGTATACCCGTCATCGTCCGCATTCTCATACATATAGACAAGCTTCACCGGCACCAGCTGGGCATCCCAGAAAGCGTAAAGCCTGATATCTTCGTTAATTGGCGTATCAAAATCAAATGCCGTGTAATTCTCCGGGTCAGAGGACCAGCCTTTAAAGGTATAGCCAACCCGCGTCGTTGTCGGCTCTGCAGCCTTCTCGCCTTCCACCAGGTTCTGCGTCGGTACTGCCGTGCCTCCGTTTGAGACAAACGACACAGTAACCTTTTTGCCATACCACGCATAAAGGTTCAGCGTGCTCTCTTCTCCCGTCAGTACACTGCTGACAGGCTGACTAAGATCAAAATCTTCCAGCTCTGAGACAGGCGTTTCGCCCTGCATATCCTTGGACCATCCGCAAAAAAGCATTCCTTCCATTTCAAGAAGACCTGCATCTGCGGTGTAGCTGGCCGTCTCTCCCTCAACAACATCAACCGTCTGAAGAACCGTCTGGCCATCCTGGCTGTAGAAATTCACATGGTATTTCCCATCGTCATCCGCAGCATACAGCGCATACAGCACCGGTGAAAATTTATCCGAGGTAAACCCCACCGTACCGGACGGAGCCGCAGCTTCCGTCAGCGCATTTGTGATGTTTCCGTTTTCATCGGCGTGATAGACCCGCGCTTCCTCTGCTTCCTTCACGATATCCATCCCTGAATATCGGATGCTCACCTGCCCGTCCAGCTCATGCATCTCATTTCCATCGGCATCATAGAAGGTGATATCAAAGCCAATGAGCTGGACAACCTCTTTTTCTGCTCCTGACAGAGAATCGTTAATTGTTTTCTCCATCGTCTGCAGCATATCTGCAGTAAGCGACCTTACCGTCACGGTCGTCCCCTCGGGAAGGATCCCTTCCGGCGCGTAGATACTTACAAGAACGCCGTCCACGGTTTCCTCATACGTAAACTCCGGCTTTCCCGCTTCCGTAACCTTCTCCGGCTCGCTTTCCTGCTCAGCGGTTTCCTCTTCTGTGACAGTTTCGCTTCCTGTCTCACTGCCCGCTTCACTGATGGATTCGCTGCTTTCCTCACTGACGGCTTCGCTGTCTGTCCCGCCGGACGTCTCCGTCACCTGTTCCGGCGAAGCATTGTTTTCAGTCAGCTCCGTCCCGGTCTCGCCGACTGTCTCCGTCAGCGTCTCAGACGGGAGCGTTCCATCCTCTGTCCCGCTCTCCTGTGATGCAGGCTCCGTCACAGGCACGCCTGCTGTCTCCTCCTGGAACGCCGCCGGTGTTTCCGACTCATACGAGGCCGTCTGCGGCGTTGTCTCCGCTTCCGTACCGCCCTCCGTGATGGGTTCTGTCAGCACGGTTCCCTCCGCGATCGCGGAAATACCGCCCCCGCACAGCAGGGATACCACCATGACCAGCGCCATCAGGAATGACAATGTTTTTTTCACTTTCCTTTGCATTCCACATTCTCCATTCTTCTTTTTTTCAGACGCACTGTTGAACGACAGCCGATCACCACATAATATCTGTTATGGGGTATTTCCGAAAAGAAATGCCGCTTGAAATGCCTTTATCGCGGCTGTAAAACGAAAAAAGACGCCCTTTAAGGGCAGACATATCCCGACCGGAGAAAAATTTCTCCCCGGTCTGCTTTTTGTGTAATTTTTATGTTGAATTTTTTACACCGGGGTGCTAGAATAAAAATTGTTAAAAGATGGATACATATGTAATGACTGCTTCTTTACCGCATAACAGATATTATGCGGTATTTTTATGTCCCGGCATTCTGCACAAAATATCCGTTTTTCCGTATAGTCATGCAGCGCGTTTTACCGCCTCCCTTCCGAAACAGCTTTTCTCACACGACCAGCCCCAGATATTCGATCTGCTGCTTCTGCTCCTCGCTGCTGACAAGCGTGTAGATGCGCGTGGTGTTGATGCTCGCGTGCCCAAGCAGGTCCGCCAGGTGGGAGATATCCTTCTTCGCCTTATAATATGTGACGGCAAACAGGTGGCGGAGGTTGTGCGGGAATACCTTCTCCCGGCAGATGTTGGCCTCTTCGCAGAGCGCTTTCATGTCGTGGCAGATATTACTCCGGTCGACCGGCTTTCCGCTTCTGGTCACAAAAATACTGTCCCCCGTGATCCCGCACTCAGTGACGTATCTGCGCAGCTTCCGGCAGAGCGCCGCGGGCAGCAACACTGTCCGCTGTTTTCCTTTGGAACAGACCCGTGCGCTCCCGGTCTGCAGTGATTCCACGGTGATGTAGCGCAGCTCGCTCACGCGGATCCCCGTAGCGCACAGCACCTGCATGGTCCAGTAAAGGCGCATCTTCCCTTTTTCCTTTGCAGTCTTCAGCAGACGGAGATATTCCGCCTTCGTCAGATCGCGTTCCCGCTCCCGGAAAGCTTCCTTCTGGATTTTCAGTGCCCTGACCGTACACTCGTGCCAGCCCATTGCTTTCAAAAATACATTGAGCGCCGCCAGCATCGAATTGACGCTCGCCGCGGCATAATGCGCTGTCAGATATTCCTTGTATGCGATCACGGTATGCTTGTCGATCCCGTTTTCCTCTTTTACGTAATCAAAAAACACCCCGACGTCATGCATATATTTCTCCACTGTCGCCTGCGCCTTTTCCTCCTCCAGCAATCTATCCCGAAATTCATTTAACATGCCTGCTTCCAGTACGCGCTTCATATCCTTTTCCTCTCTTTCATCCCAAAGTATTCCCGGCTTTCTGCGCTCCGGTATTCCTCATAGTATGCCCCGGATTCAGAAAGATTTGCAAGACAAAAACACCCGGCCGGACCATTCATCCAGTCGGGTGTTTATCATTGTTTTTTTAATTTATATTACCTGGATCTCACTGTTTCTTCCGCTATCTCCCTCATGCGCTCATAACACGCATCGAAAAAGATTTTGTACGCGCTGCAGAAATAGTTTTCATACGCTTTCTTCTGTGGATCCCAGTCCCGGTTGCGCTGGCAGCCGCCCCGGCAGATGTGATAATATCTGCACGCTCTGCATTCTGCGGACAGCTTCTGCGACCGCTCCAAAAATCCGATCTCCCGGCGGCGTTCATCGAGCGCATCCAGTCTGCAGTCGTTAAAATTTCCCAGGAGATATTCATCCGTCATATAAAAATCGCACGGATACACGCCGCCGTCCGCCTCGACGACGTACTGTATCCCGCAGGTTCCTCTCTGGTCGCACGCCTCCGGAAGGTAGCCTGCCAGAATGCTGATATAATTCTCAAACGTCCGAATATAAGGCTGCCGCTGTTTCTGCAGGTCGGCATACCAAAGCTCAAACAGGCGGGTCAGAAACACTCCGTATTCCTGCGGACGCAGAGCATATTCGTTCCGGCCGTGCGGCTCGCCCAGCGGGTCAAGGCAGGCAATGTACTGCTGGTACCTCCACCCGTGCCTGCGATAATTTTCATAAATCTCTTCGATCCGCCCCGCTACCCGCCGGTTCACTACCGTCAGAATGTTGTAGTCCACGCCGTACTCATCCAACAGCTTTGTGGCCCGCACAACACGTTCGTAGGTGGGTCCGCCGTCCTTTCCGTGACGGTAAGCGTCGTGAATTTCCTGAATACCGTCCAGAGAAACGCCGACCAGAAAGTGATTTTCCTTTAAGAACCGGCACCATTCCTCATCCAGCAAATAACCGTTCGTCTGAAAGGCATTTTGCACCTGGATGCCGTGTTTATTGTATTGTTTCTGGTATTCCACCGCTTTTTTGAAAAAATCAATTCCGCGCAGCGTCGGCTCTCCGCCCTGATAAGCATAGCTGATGCCGCCCTGGGCGCGCAGCATCGTCCTGCGGATAATATTCTTTAACGTCTCTTCCTTCATAAAACCAAAGGACTGCTGCGTCCGCTTTTTCGTCTCATCGCAGTAAAAGCAGTAATCGCACTTCATATTACACATACCGGACGAGGGCTTCATCAAAACACTGATCGGCGGCATAGTAAGTCTCCTTTTCGTAATCCTGCCAGAAATTTCTTAGTTACATAAACTGATAAATATTATACACGCAGATCAGCATGATCACACCCATCAGTCCGATAAACAGGCGGTTTACCACACTGCCGTCTATCTTTTTATTAATCGCTCTGCCCGCCATGCCTCCAAGGATCCCGCCGCCGACCATCAGCACCAGCAAAGCGATACTGAATTCCGGCACGGTCCGCGTCACCAGCGTGTTGATAAGACTGGTAATCTGCGAAAACAAAATAATATACAGGGAATTCTGCGCCGCCGTTTTCGTGTCCATGGAAAAGAAGAAAAACAGCACCACCAGATTGATCGGACCGCCGCCGATTCCCAGGAAGGACGAGCAGATGCCGAGCACCAGCCCGATTGCAACGCAGGGGGCAATACCCGTCACATGATGCGTTTTGATCTTATCTTTTCGGATGGTATAGAGCATTGTCCCAAAGGTAATCAGAAGCAGGCAGATAGCCTGGATCGCGCCCACCCGGTCTTTGTCGGCAAACATCTCCGTGAGATACTGGAACATCATTTTTCCTGCCACGCCGCCGAGCGCCGCGCCGACGGCAAGCGGCGTTCCGGTTTTCATATCCACCAGGGAATCCCCGCTCAGTTTTGCCTTTACAACGGAGTAACAGGACATCGACAGCACGGTGCAGCCCGACAAAAAGCTGATGGTCGAGACGCTCAGCACCCCGAACGCATCCAAAAGCGGCTTGATCAGCACGCCCCCGCCGATCCCGCAGATCGCGCCCACCACAGACGCGCCAAAACTAACGGCAAGAAAAATCACATATAAATAGGTTCCCACTGCTTTTGTCCCCTTCCTGTCTTTTGTAGCTTATGCCGCGGCTCCGCTCCGGTTTTCCTCGCCGCATATTTTCTGTCTATCTTCCGTCACTGCGAACACTGCCGCAGCGTTTTCTGCCCCTGCCAGAGAAATATCAGATACAAAATGCTGATTATCAGCTGCACCACCATCGCGATCACCTGTACCACCATTGCCGCGATATTAATGATCGGAATATACACCAGCAGCGCACAGGCAATCTCCACGATCGTGCACAGCATCACCGTTCTCCAGATTATTCCGCCGCGCTGCTCTACCGTATCGTCGATACCGCGCAGCAATCTTCCGGTCGTGCTGCAGATAAAATAAATTACCGCCGCGTTGATCACCAGCGAAGCCGCACTGCACAGAAATGCAAAAATTCCCTCATTATTTAAAATAACCGTGCCAAACAGCGAAACAGCAAAGTTCGCAATCGTCAGCATAAACGCGGTCTGATAATCGGCGTCCGCTTTGGAAAGCGTATACAGCCCATAGATGGAACAAACCGCTCCGGCAAGCGCCGCAATCGTTCCGATCACGGGAACGAGCATCAAAATCCCAAGAATCTGCCCGATGAATAAAAAATAAAGTCCTTTTCCGGCAATTTGTCGAAATCCCATTGTACTTCCCTTCCTTTTTATATCTCAGATACATCCTGTATAAAGCACTATGGATAGTGTAGCACGAATTGCAAAAATCAACAACTATCCTTTCTGACTTTTTGTTTTCACCCCTCCACAAAATCGCACCATCTATGATCCCGACACAGAGCCGCATCTGTTCGTCAAATATTATATAAAAAACGAGGGCGGTCATGTCCTCGTTTTTCCATAGTCGAATCATTAAATTAACCAAACCGGTACATAAAAAAACACCGTAAATACGGTGCTTTTCGAGCAGGGGATGAGAGAATCGAACTCCCGCTAAAAGTTTTGGAGACTTCTGTCATACCATTTGACCAATCCCCTGTGTGTTGCTCACCAAATATTTATAACACAAACGCGGGAAATTGTCAATAAATTTTTGACAATTTCCCCACGAATTTTTTAGCGAATTTTTTGGCGCAAATTGCAAAGTTAGAAGCATAAACTTTGCAAAATAAAAGGATCATGTATCTCAATCCCTATTACTAATTTTATGTACTTTCATCCAGCTTTTTGTTTCTTTACTCCATGTCTGCTCAAAGGAATTATCGTTATGAATTGAATCCACGATGGGCAGCAATAATTCTTTTAGTAGTTGCATAGTTTCCTCAAATTCTACTTTCACCAATGCTTTCTTCTTTCTGATAAAGGCTTTCCATCTTCCCTGCCTTGTCTCATCCCTGGTAAAATCATCATCAAAGGCTACAATATCATCAAAACCAGTACCTCGATGGGTAAAGGTCTCTACAATCGCGTTCTTTAATTCCACACCATTAAGATCATACCTGTCAGCCAAAACATAGATATCATAGAAATCCTTATATCTACCATTTGCGAGGCCCAGAGAAACAAAAGCCTCAAACTTTTCTGCTATGACGGAATAAATCGAATAGGCATATACCTCCGGAAGCTCCATGTCCAGCAGAACCGGGAACTCCATTTTCATTCTTTCGGGATACACCACATCACCAAAACCAATATCTATTGATACTGGAACCCTGGTTCTGTCCAGATATCCCATAATAGATACATTTACACCATGATACTCCTTGAATTCAGTTATGTTGATAACCTCAAGCGTGTTCAGATCAAATCGTAACGCATCATCACACTCTATAGAAAAAATATCATTAAATATTTTCTTCATTTGTTCAGCATCATTCGGAATACGCTGTGCCAAAAGATCAATATCCATTGTTGCACGGGCATACTCTCCATCAAATAATGCATACAAAAAAATACCGCCCTTTAGTGTAAACCTCTCTGAATATTTTGAAACAGATAATCTATATATTGTTCTCTCCAAACCATATGTGACCAGCTTATCCTGCATGGTCTTTCCATCTTCTATCGCCTGTTTCTTTAATCTGTCCTTTACGGATATAGCGCTTGTCATATTAGCATCTCCAGATACTTTTTCATTACATCCCCACATTTGAGCAGCTCCGCATATCTGATCAGCCTGTTCAGATTACGATCCCTCCGATGCAGATAAGTTGTAAGAACTTCTTTCGTTTCTTCAATTCCTATTTTTTCCCTGTAGAAAACGATATCAACAACAGTTTTCTCGATATCATAAATACGAAATCTGTTATCTCCATCCTCTACGGTCTCGATACCAATACTAAATCGGTCATCTGTAAAATAGCATACATTCAATTCCGGCCAATCCGGTAATGTTGATACCTTTGCTTTTCTTGGAATTGCAACATCAATGACATCCGGGCGATAAGTAGACAGATTATAATACACAGCTGCACTTAGCAGACAAACCACTCCGTCTGGTACATATGCATAGGCATAGTAGAAATCTGATCCCTCACCATCAAAATTTGCATTTTCATAATATTTCTTATTCAGTTTTATCAGGATCCCCTGGTCAACCATCTGATTAATTTTGTAATATGAAAAACCTTTATCTTTCAGCTCTTGAACTGAAAAAATCATTTGGTCATTGGAAATCTGTGCTGTCTTTTTCATCTTACTCACCTCAATTCCAGTATGTCCAAATTCATGATAATTATTTAAATATTTTTCGGCATTCTGCTGTTTTGCCGAATTTCATTCAAATTATAGTAATTATTTCACGATTTGTCAATGGATTTCCAGTGAGAATTTTTATCAACCCGCTCAGGATGAAAACGGCAGTCCTGCGTCCTCGCCGCTTAATATATAGAACACGGCTTCCCGCACGGTTTTGAACCCGACGATCTTCAATCCGGGGATCCTGCCGACGGTTTTGACAGACACCTCCGGCATCAGCACGGTAGTGAAGCCGAGCTTTCTTGCTTCGTCAGCCCGCTGCTTTGCCATGTTGACGGCGCGGATTTCTCCGCTTAAGCCCACCTCGCCGAAAGCAATGAGCTTTTCGTCCACGGCGATGTCCTTATAGCTGGATACCAGCGCCAGGATAAGTCCAAGATCGATCGCAGGCTCCGTCATCTTGATGCCGCCGGCAATGTTGACATAGACATCACAGGCGGACAGATGGATGCCCGCGCGCTTTTCCAACACGGCAAGCAGCAGATTGACACGGTTAAAATCTGTCCCTGCCGTGGTGCGGCGCGGCATCGGCAGATTGCTCTGGCAGACAAGCGCCTGGATCTCCACCAAGACCGGACGCGTGCCTTCCATGGAGCACGCCACCACAGAGCCGGAGGCGTTCTCCAGCTTGCCGCTCAGCATATATTCCGACGGATTTTCCACCTCGACAAGCCCGGTGTCGCGCATCTCAAAGACGCCGATCTCGTTTGTCGAGCCAAAACGGTTTTTCACACCGCGCAGGATACGATAAGCGGCGTGACGGTCTCCCTCAAAATAGAGCACGGTGTCAACCATGTGCTCCAGCACGCGCGGTCCCGCCACGACGCCCTCCTTTGTGACATGACCGACCAGAAATACAGTGATGCCCATGCCCTTTGCGATCTGCATGAACACGCCGGTCGCCTGACGCACCTGGGAGACGCTTCCCGGCGCCGACGCCACCTCCTCGCTGTACATGGTCTGGATGGAATCAATCACCACAAACTCCGGCTTCTGCCGCTGCAATACCTCGCAGATCGTGTCCAGATTTGTCTCACAGAGTACCATCAGTTCTTCCGCAAAGCGCCCGACGCGCTGCGCACGCAGCTTTAACTGCCGCGCAGATTCCTCTCCGGAGATATACAGCACCTTATGCCCCCGGTTGACAAGATCGCGGCATACCTGCAGAAGCAGGGTCGATTTTCCGATACCGGGATCACCGCCCACTAAGATCAGCGAGCCTGACACAATGCCGCCGCCGAGCACGCGGTCCAGCTCCGCCATGCCCGACGAGGTACGCTCGCTCTCGTCCGCGCTGATCTCCGAAAGACGCACCGGTTCGGATACTGGTACAGACGGCCGGGTGTTCTTTCCCGCAGCGCTCTTTTTCGGCGCAGCCGGTTCTTCCACAAAGGTGTTCCACTCGTGGCAGCCCGGACACTGTCCCTGCCACTTTGCTGACTCATAGCCGCAGTTCTGACAGAAAAATACAGTTCCCTTCGTTTTTGCCATCTTCCTACTTCGCAATCTTAACGGAAACGCTCTTTCCAGCCTCCAGCTCAACGCTCAGAGAAAGCTTTCCGCCCAAATTTGTTTTCATCGTTCCGGTGCTCTCGCCGTCAATCTCGATCTCGTAAACAGTTTCGGCTTCCATCTCCACGGTGATCTGCGCATCCTGCGCGCCCTCTACCGCAAACTCCATACCGTCCCCGGTCTCCTTCAGATGATGCACCGCCGTCCCCGGAACAGATTCGTAAACGAACATCTCGTTTTTCTCCAGCTTGGTAATCTCGCGGAACGATTTTACCTTGTAAATATCCCCGGCGTTCTCAAAATCAGACACCTTGGATTTCTTATCCAGAAGGTAATTTCCAAAGCTGATGGTTCCATCGGTTTCTTTGCGGATCAAAGATTCTACTACTGACATTTCACTGTCCTCCCATTTTTATCTTACTGTTTTTCAAATTTAATCTTACCGTTCGTCATTTTCACAGCAACCGTATCGCCCTGCGAAACGCGCCCGGATAAAATTTCTTCCGCCAGAGCGTCCTCCACCTGCGACTGGATCGCACGTTTTAACGGACGCGCGCCGAATTTCGGATCAAAGCCCTTTTCGGCAATATATTTCTTCACAGACGGACGAACGTTTAAAGTGATGTCCATCTGTTTTTTACACCGCTCCTCAAAATCTCCTAAGAGAAGTCCGACAATGCGGTCAATCTCCTCTTTATTTAAAGACCGGAACACGATGATCTCATCAATACGATTGAGAAATTCCGGCTTAAACAGCCGCTTTACTTCCTCCATCACACTGCTCTTCATGCGCTGGTAATTCTGCTTTTCGTCGTTCACCGCCGTGAAGCCAAGCTTCTTCGGCTCGACGATCGCCTGCGCCCCGGCATTCGACGTCATAATGATAATGGTGTTCTTAAAATCCACCTTTCTGCCCTGGGCATCGGTGATGTGCCCGTCATCCAACACCTGCAGAAGAATGTTGAACACATCGGGGTGCGCTTTCTCCACCTCATCCAGCAGGATAACCGAGTACGGATTGCGGCGCACCTTCTCGCTGAGCTGGCCGCCCTCCTCATAACCGACGTATCCGGGCGGTGAGCCGACCAGACGGGACACGCTGTGCTTCTCCATATATTCCGACATATCGACGCGGATCATCGACTGCTCGCTGCCAAACACCACCTCGGCGAGTACCTTGGACAGCTCCGTCTTGCCGACGCCGGTCGGACCAAGGAACAGGAAGGAACCGATCGGGCGCGCCGGGTCCTTCAGACCAACTCTTCCGCGCTTGACCGCCTTCGCCACCGCCGTGACCGCCTCATCCTGTCCGATCACACGCTTATGCAGCGTCTGCTCCAGCTTCATCAGCCGCTTCGTCTCCTTCTCCGCCAGCCGCTGTACCGGAATCTTCGTCCACATGGATACGATCTCCGCGATATCCGCCTCGCCGATCTCCTGGCGGCGGACGCCGCCCTTCTGTGCCAGACGCTTCTGCGTGGCTGCCAGTTTTTTGAGCGTCGCCTCCTGCGTGCGGTTCAGCGCCTGCGCCTCCTCCCAGTTTCCAAGGATGATCGCCTGCTCTTTCTTCTCGGAAAGCTCATCCACCGCCGCCTGCAGCTTCTCTATGCCATCCGGCACGGAAGCGCCGCTGATCTGCTTTCCGGACGCTGCTTCATCGATGAGGTCGATTGCCTTATCCGGCAGGTAGCGGTCGCTGATATAGCGCGCGGAATATTTCACTGCCGCATCGATCGCCTCGTCCGTGATCTTTACCTTATGGTGCGCCTCGTAGTTCGGACGCAGTCCTTTCAAAATAGCGATCGCATCCTCCTCATTCGGCTCCTCCACGGAAACGGACTGGAATCTGCGCTCCAGCGCCGGGTCTTTTTCAATATATTTGCGGTACTCCGTAATAGTCGTCGCACCAATCAGCTGCATCTCGCCGCGCGAGAGCGCCGGTTTTAAGATATTGGAAGCATCCATCGCTCCCTCAGCGCCGCCTGCCCCGATGATGGTATGCAGTTCGTCGATAAACAAAAGTACATCGCTGCGGGCGCTTACCTCCTGGATCACCTTCTTGATACGTTCCTCAAACTCGCCGCGGTATTTGGAACCGGCGACCATCGCCGCCATATCCAGCGTATAGATCTGTTTGCCACGGATGACATCCGGGACAGTACCCGCTACGATCCGCTGCGCAAGCCCCTCGACGATCGCCGTCTTGCCGACACCCGGTTCCCCGATCAGACAGGGGTTGTTTTTCGTCCGCCGGCCGAGGATCTGGATAATACGCCGGATCTCCTGCTCTCTTCCGATAACCGGATCGAGCTTTCCGTCCATCGCCTGCTGCGTGAGGTTTCTGCTGAAGCGCTCCAGCATATCGCCGGCGCCAGCCTGCCCTCTCTCCTGTACCTGCTGAACATACTCGCGGTACCGTGACTCCTCCAGCCCAAGACACTCCAGCACGTCCATAAATACCTTCTGCACCTGTACGCCCATGGTATGGAGAAGGCGCATCGCCACGCAGTCGGTGTCTTTTAAAAGAGCGAGCAGCAGATGCTCAGTGCCGATCTCCTTCTGACGGAAAAACCTTGCTTCTGTCTCCGCCTGCTCAAGGATCGCCTCCGCGCGCGGGGAATACATGATCATCTCCGGCTCTGCAAGCGTGCCCTCCGGCACGATCAGATCCCTGACAAGCTCCAGCACCTTTTCTTCCTCCACTTTGTGCTGCAGAAGAATCGCAGACGCCATGCCGCCCTTCTCCCTGAGAAGACCTAAAAGCAAATGCTCTGAACCAATATAGCTCTGTCCGCATTTCTTCGCCGTCTGCTGTGCAAGCTTCAGCGCATGTGCTGCCTGTTCTGTATATTGCATATATGTCTACATCCTTCCATTTTTCATATCGTCTAATATCTCGTCGATCATCGTATGCACTTCATCGCCGCTGATGTTTTTGCAGCAGCCTTTTGCCAGAAGCACCCGCAGGGCGCTGCGCATCTCCTCCATTGCCTGCATCTTGTCCACATCCAGCGAGACAATAGCGCCTCTTCTGCGGTCAAGCTGCAGAAACCCTTCCTGGCGCAGTACGGAATACGCCTTGTTTACCGTGTGCATATTGATGCCGATGTCGTCCGCCATCTGCCGCACGGACGGCAGCGCGTCCCCCTCGTGAAGGGCGGACGTCGCGATTCCCAGAATAATCTGATTCCTAAGCTGTATATAGATCGCCTCGTCGCTCTGAAAATCAATTTCAATTATCATCTGTAACCACTTCCGTTTCATTTTGTTATATACATTATAGCACAGTTGATCGCAGATGCAAGGGAAAGTTTCTGGAAAAAAGGACTGCCGTTTTTCGCGGCAGTCCCTGTTCTTTATAAGTCAATCATCTCTACGTTTACATCCGGCTCTTCCGTCTGCGGGTGCACCATAACCGGTTCCGTCGGCGCCTGTGCGGCATTTGCCGCCGGCCTCTTCGGCTGCGGCGCTGCGTTTGCCTGCGTCATCTCCGGCTGTGGCGCTGCATTTACCGGTGCCGCTGCCGCCTCCGGCTTCTGCGCCGGTGCGCTTGCCTGTCCCGGCATCGGCTGTGCCTGCAGTACCTGAGAAGCATTCCCAAATGTCTCCTGAACGCTTGTAGATACGTCTGTCATCGGCTGTGCTGCGTAAGTTCTCTCCGAAGCCATGCCGCGCGGCATATTCTGCTGAGGATTATAGTAATAGGTCTGCTGCATATTCTGTTCCTTACGTGCAAACTCATTGTTATCTTCTGACAATTCTCTTGCTTCCTTCAGATCTTCTTTCAGATCCCTGTTGCGCAGACTCTGATTGATTATGAAGAAGAGCAGCAGTACGGCAAAGCCAACCAGACCATACATGATCTTCATCAGCAGATTAATGCGTTCTGTAAGATCTTCATTCTCAGTCGTGAGAGTCGTCACCTGATTCTGCATCTGCTCATACTGGATCTGCTGCTCGTGCGCCGCCTCGCTCGCTGCCTGCTCGGACTGTCTCGCAGCCTCCTCAGACGCCTGCTGCTCCGCAGACTTTTCCGTCTCCGGCGCTTCCGTCTCCGCCGCGGCGTCCGTCGATACATACAGTGTATAGGATACCCGTGCGCCGTTGGCAGCTTCTACCGTAATGTAGCAGGTAGAGGTGCCGTCCTCGCCAAGCTGTGTGCCGCTGATGTCAACAATGGATGCGCTCTCATCCGATGTGACCGGGCTTAATAGCAGCTCTGTGGTACCTGCCGGAACCGTAACATTATACTCCCACGTGGAATATACGAATTCCGGTGAACAGGATGTGGCATTTTCCAGTCCAAGACTGTACAGAGAGTTATCTCCCGATGAAGCGGATGCCGTCATGCACATCATCCACAGCGCCGCGATCGCAAATACAACCGCGCATTTAAAAGTTCTTTTCAGTGTTTTCATGATACTACCTCTCTTTTGCATTTTTTAATTTGCTTCATCAATCGCTTTTCCGATGTCATGACGATAATATTTGTTGTCAAAGTCGATCCAGTTCACTGCCTCGTACGCATTTGCGCGCGCTTCCTTTAAATCCTTTCCTGTAGCGGTGACGCCGAGCACTCTGCCGCCGTTTGTGACGATGCCCTCGTCGGTGCGCTTAGAACCGGCGTGGAACACGTAGTAGCCGTCCTTATCCGCAAAATTCTCCAGACCGCGTATCACAAAGCCCTTCTCATATTTTACCGGATAGCCCGCGGAGGCAAGCACCACGCAGACCGCCGCGTTGTCCTCAAATTCCAGTTCTGTTTCATCAAGCGTGCCGTCGATGCACGCCTCAAAGACGTCCACGATATCGGTTTTCATACGCGGAAGCACGACCTGCGTCTCCGGATCGCCAAATCTTGCGTTGTACTCCAGCACCTTGGGACCGTCCGCCGTCAGCATCAGGCCAAAGAAAATAATTCCTTTAAATTCTCTTCCCTCCGCCGCCATCGCATCCACAGTCGGCTGGTAAATATGCTTCTGACAGAATTCGTCGATCTCCTTCGTATAGAACGGACTTGGCGAGAAGGTTCCCATACCGCCGGTATTCAGTCCGGTGTCGCCGTCCCCTGCGCGCTTGTGATCCTGCGCGCTTGTCATGGTCTTTATGGTCTTTCCATCCACAAACGAGAGCACGGACACCTCTCTGCCTGTCATAAATTCTTCGATCACCATGCAGTTGCCGGAAGCTCCGAACTGCTTATCAAGCATGATCGTCTTTACGCCTGCCTTCGCTTCCTCCAGATTATTGCAGATCAGCACGCCCTTTCCGAGCGCCAGCCCGTCCGCCTTTAAAACGATCGGGAACTTCGCCGTCTCCAGGTATGCGAGCGCTGCCTGCGGATCGTTGAAGTTTTCGTATGCCGCCGTCGGGATATGGTACTTCTTCATCAGATCCTTGGAGAATGCCTTGGAGCCCTCCAGGATCGCCGCGTTCGCGCGCGGTCCGAACACGCGGAGCCCTTCTTTTTCAAAAACGTCCACAACGCCGCCCACCAGCGGATCATCCATGCCGATGACCGTCAGATCGATTTCTTTTTCCTTCGCAAATGCCGCCAGCTTCTCAAATTCCATCGCGCCGATGTTCACGCACTCCGCATACTCTTCGATGCCCGCGTTTCCCGGCGCACAGTATATCTTTTCCACTCTCGGACTCCGGGCAACCTTCCATGCGATCGCATGCTCTCTGCCGCCGCTCCCTACAATCAGTACCTTCATTGTTCTCCTCCGCTTATCATCACTCTGCCGTTTTCTACCTTCACGCAGCCGTTTGCGATCAGATTGATCGCCTGCGGCATGATCTGCCACTCTGCTTCCTCCATCACGCGCCGCTGCAGAATCTCCGGCGTGTCGTCCGGTTTTACTGCAACCGCCTTCTGCAGAATGATCGGTCCGGTGTCCGTCCCCTCATCCACAAAATGCACCGTTGCCCCGGTAAGTTTTACGCCGCGCTCCAGTGCCTTTTCGTGCACCCGCAGCCCATAATAGCCGGTTCCGCAGAAAGACGGGATCAGCGCCGGGTGGATGTTGATAATTTTATTCGGGTACGCCTGTACCATCTCTCTCGGAATTACCACCATACATCCCGCCAGCACGATCAGATCCGGCCCATACGACTGGATCTTTGCGAGCAGCGCCCGGTTGAATGCATCTCTCGTCTCAAACGACTTCGGAGAGACGCAGACGCCCTCAATGCCCGCCTGCTCTGCTCTCTTCAGCGCATAGGCGTTCGGATTGTTGCTGATCACCGCCGCAATTTCTGCATTCGTGATCTTCCCCGCCGCCATCGCATCGATGATCGCCTGCAGGTTTGTCCCGCCGCCGGATACCAGCACTATCATTTTCAGCATAATTCCACGCCTTTCTCACCCGCGGCAACGCTGCCGATCACATATGCCGTCTCACCTGCCGCCGCAAGAGCCGCTTTCGTTTTTTCCACGTCCGCCGGGTCAACCGCGAGCACCATACCGATACCCATGTTAAACGTATTATACATCATCTGTTCCGCGATCTGCCCTTCCTTTGCGAGCATTTTGAAGATTGCCGGAACCTCGTAGCTGTCCTTTTTCACCACTGCCCGCGCGCCGTCCGGCAGCATTCTCGGAATATTTTCATAGAAACCGCCGCCGGTAATGTGACTGCAGCCTTTAATGCGCACACCCGCCTCTTTGACGCTGCGCAGCGCCTTTACGTAGATCCTTGTCGGGGCAAGCAGCGCCTCGCCCAGCGTCTTTCCAAGCTCTTCATAATATGTATCTAAAGCTTCCTTATCCATGGAGAACACCTTGCGCACCAGCGAAAAACCGTTGCTGTGCACGCCGGAGCTTGCGATACCGATAAGCGTATCGCCAGCCTTAATATCCTCTCCGGTAATCAGATCCTTTTTATCAACTACGCCCACCGCAAAGCCTGCGATATCGTATTCGTTCTCCGGCATCAGCCCCGGATGCTCCGCCGTCTCGCCGCCGATCAGCGCACAGTCAGACTGTACGCAACCTTCCGCCACACCGCTTACAATCGCCGCGATTTTTTCCGGATAATTCTTTCCGCAGGCAATGTAGTCCAGGAAAAACAGCGGCTCGCCGCCCGCGCAGGCAATGTCGTTCACGCACATCGCCACCGCGTCGATGCCGATGGTGTCATGCTTATCCAGAATGAAGGCAAGCTTCACCTTGGTGCCGCAGCCGTCCGTGCCAGAAAGCAGCACCGGCTCTTCCATATTTTTGATCTTCGCCAGCGAAAACGCGCCTGAAAAACCGCCGAGGCCGCCGAGGACCTCCTCCCGCATGGTACGCTTTACATGCTCCTTCATCAGCTCCACGGATCTGTATCCGGCTTCGATATCTACTCCAGCTTTCTTGTAATCCATAACCTTTCTCCTCTCGCCGTTCCTGTTAATACGCCTTATATCCGACTTCCTTCAGTCTCGCGTCCTTTGCCTCCACCTGCTTTTTCAGCTCCTCAGAGTAAGCCTTCAGACGTTCAAGAAGCGCGTCGTCGGAGGTCGCCAGGATCTTCGCCGCAAGCAGTCCGGCGTTTGCGCCGCCGTTGATCGCCACGGTCGCCACCGGGATGCCGGACGGCATCTGCACGATGGAGTACAGGGAATCTCTTCCGCCGAGAGAGCTGGTGTGCATCGGGATGCCGATGACCGGCATCGGGAAGATCGCCGCGCACATGCCCGGCAGATGCGCCGCCATGCCCGCTCCCGCAATGATTACCTTCCAGCCCTTTGACTCGGCTGATTTTGCATATTCAAAAAAAGTATCCGGCTCACGATGCGCGGAAATGATCGACATTTCATATTCCACGCCAAGCTTGTCCAGAATGTCCGCCGCTTTTGCCATAACCGGCATATCAGAGTCGCTGCCCATTACAATTCCAACTTTTGCCATGATCTTTCTCCTTTAACAATTCTGTAATATGTCCATTGTACTAATTCTTTTCCTGCTTGTCAACATCCATCGAACGATCCATCGGGCGATTCAGCTCTTCACAGCCCGGCAAAACGAAGCGCCCGTCCTCGATGACGGAAATATGCTCTCCCTCCGCCGTGATCACCTCGATCAGCGCCAGCTCGCGGTAGGGGATCGTGATGTCGGTGTGGCATCCAAAATAAGCCTTCGACACGTCGGTCTTTCGCAGCAGCGATACCTCGTTGTCTCTGGCGATGATCTCCTTTCCGTCTGGATTAAACACCGCCGTGTCCTCCGCCCAGCTGTAGCAGGTATCGCCGACCGCAAAATGCGGTCCCATCTTTTCCGCGATCAGGATCGGCAGCTTATCCCCGATCTGATATTTCTCCGCCATCACATACGCCGTCGTGTTGGTGCCGATCGCAAACTCGCCGATCGGCAGCGTGTCGTGGTGGAACAACACGTTCTCATGAACGTAATCCCTGTTTTCTTCTTCCGAAGCAAAATTGCTGCAGGTGTAATCTGCAATCATACCGTCTTTAAATGTGATGTCCAGGTTATGATAGCACAGCTCGTTCAGGTAAACCTTCGTCACATGCAGCCTGCCGTTCGTGCCCGCCAGCTTCGGGGAGGTGAACACCTCACCCACCGGGATATTAACGTCCGCCACGCAGTTTTCAAACAGCGTCTCCTTTTGCGGATTTTTCAGCTCCGGAAGCTGCACCGTGAGATCCGTGCGGTTTTCTCCTTTTCCGAGGATATGCACCTGCACGCCCTTATCCAGCGTATTGATGATCGTCTGCTGAATGCGCTGGTAAAGATGATAATCCAGGGTATTTATTTTCACCGTCTCACGGAAGATCGCCTCAAAATCGCTGCCGATCTCCGGCACGGGGAACGCGATGATCGTGAAGCTGCGCTCGTCGCCCTTAATGTAGCGGTTCGTGATCTGCATGGACTCGTTCGCCATCTCCACCGCCAGTCCCTGCTGTTTTTCGGAGAGATGGTATGCCGCCGGTTTTGTCTCCGGCACAAACGGAATCTCGCCAAAGGTCTCCACAAGCGCCGGACCTGCGTGCACATACGCCAGCTCTTTATATTTTTCATAGACCGTGCGCATCACGCCAAGCTTGCGCTCCACAAACGCCTTGTCAAGATAAATCGCATTGTCGCCCTTGTGGTCGTAGTCAAACTGCTTGTTTGGAATCGCGCCGAAATAGCCGACGCGCTCATGCTGGCGGCGGTTGACGCTGTGCGCCGCCGCCCGGTAGATGACCGGTTTAAGCCCCATCTGCGCAAAATTTTCGATCGCGCTGCGGATCATCCGCTCAAAGCCGAGCCGGTAGCGGATATTGACCGTTTTCTTCTTCGAAAGATCCTTCTTTCCGAGAATAAAACCGATGCGGTAGCCTTCCGTGTACACCGACGCCATCCGGTCGATCTCCGCCTGCGGAAGAGAGTTTAAGAATGCCGCCGTCTGCAGCTCATTTTCGGAAACGTATTCTCCATATTTATAGAGATAGCGCAGATCCGACAGATCAGACTCCATCACAATGCGCGCCGCAAAATCCACAGAAGGATCGACCGAGCTGCGAAGGCGTTTTTCCACAAGCAGATCGGCGTAATCGCTCACATGCCAGTACACGATCTGCTGAATCTGCCGGTACGTGGGCAGCTCGTCTTCCTCAAAGCAGTTGTAAACCTCGATAAACAGCTCGCACAGAGAAGCGATATCCTCCAGATCCCCCTCAAACGCCGCCGGGATCATGCTGCGGATTTCCGCATATAAAAAAGAAAGAATCCGTCCGTGTACCTCTCCCAGAGTTTCCACCGCATAAGCCGGATTTCCATAGCTTGTCTCATATTGCTCCGGAAGGATATCCTCATAAAGCGCATGGTTTACCTGCTGCCACTTTTCCAGCGAATATTCCTTCGTCCTTCCCTCTGAAAGCTCCGCAAGCATTTCCTTTATCTGCAAAATAAATACCGCCGTCCGCCGAAAATAACCGTCAAACGGCTCCGGTACCTCCGCTTTGCCTGCGATCTGCGCGATGCGCTCCGCTGCAAGAGCAAATCTCTCTTCTACCAGTTCGTCTGTCTGCTGCATGTTGTTCTCCTTTCCCTATATTTCTCCCCTGATGCGCCTTTTGTACAGGGAAAATTTATACCCCGATCAGATACAGCGCCAGCCAGAGGACAAACACGATCCCGCTCAGCACTGAACCGATCTTCGGGTATTTATATTTGATATTTTTTTCTGAAAAGCTGGAGACGCCGACAATAAACCCTGCGAGCGCAAACATCAGTCCGCTGACGCCAAACGCCCCGGCATAGATCCCGGCATCGCCGCGCATATAATAGGAAGCGTAGATCATCGCCAGCAGAAATACCAGCGAAATACTTCCCATGATTGTCGAAATAATCCCATTCACCGAATTCTTTTTTTCCGTGAAGGAATACATCATTTTTTTAGCCATATCGTTTTCTCCTCACCCGGTTGCACACCGTAAAAACAAGAAACCCAAGCACGCCGCCGAGTGTATTCAGCATCAGATCGTCCACATCAAAGCTGCCGACCTTCGAGATGAGCTGCGCACACTCCACAAGCAGACTAAACTCAAAGCTCAGAAACGTGATCACAAAAAAGTTGCGCGCCTTGTGGTTCAGCACCGGCAGGATCGCCCCAAAAGGCACAAAGCAGATCACATTGCCAGCCAGGTTCGTGAACACCGCCCAGAAGCCCAGCTCCTCCCGGTATATCCAGAAACGGCGGATTTCCCTGAAGGGCTCCAGATTGTACGCATACTCCCGCTCCGTATACACTCTGCCGAACCCTTCCGAGAAAAACAAAAAGTAGGTCAGCAAAAACAGATACAGAATAAACAGCACGATGCTGAGCGCCTGTATTTTTCGTTTTGTTTCTATCGTCACCGGAATACCTCTGTCTTACAGCATAATGTTTTTCCGCGAAGCGAGGAGCCTCGCCCCGTTCACGATCGCAATAACGCCCGCACTTAGCCCGACCACGATCACCAGAATCCCGATTACAATGTCGCCTGCGCCCGTTGCGCTCAATGTGCGGTAAATTTTTTCGTTTTCATTCATAGTCTGTCTCCTTATTTTGCCCCGTACTGCGCGTAGTACGCGTCAATCGCGGCTTTCAGTTCATCATTAATTATGATATTTCCTTTATAAGGTTTATTATGCAGATGTTCCACAACTTCTTTCATCGTAACGATCGCATTTGTCTCGAAGCCGTACAGCTCCTTTACTTCATCGAGCGCGCACTGCTTTCCGCCCTTGCCGACCTCCATGCGGTCCAGGGACACCATCAGACCGACGATCTCCACATTTGCCGCGCCGCGCACCTTGGGCACCGTCTCCTCCATTGACTTTCCGGAGGTCGTCACATCCTCGATCATCACCACGCGGTCGCCGTCCTTTAGCTTGCTGCCGAGAAAGCTTCCCTTATCCGCGCCGTGATCCTTTTCCTCCTTGCGGTCGCTGCAGTAACGGATTTCTTTTCCGTACAGCTCGCTGAACGCCACCGAGGTGACTACCGCCAGCGGAATGCCCTTGTACGCCGGTCCGAACAGTACGTCAAAATCGTCGCCGTATTTGTCGTGGATCGCCTTTGCGTAATACTCGCCGAGCTTCTTTAGCTGCGCACCGGTCACATAACCGCCCGCATTCATGAAAAACGGGGACTTTCTGCCGCTCTTCAAAATAAATTCGCCGAATTTTAATACCTGGCAGTCTACCATAAACTCAATAAATTCCTGCTTGTAGCTTTCCATATCTGTAAATCTCCTTTTTATGCAATTTCACGCGAACGTAATCGTATTTTCAAGTGCGCCGTTAATATCGTTTACCGGCACGCATCACCCTGCAGCGCTTTTTATAACAGGCAATCCCATACTTTAAAATACGCGTACTGCCTTCGTCACGGAGCGTTTCTTCATAACGGTTCGTCTCAATCTGTTCAAGCGCCTTCCGGCAGCACTCGTCCAGATTTCCGTTTTCCGCATATTTCACCTCGATCACCACGCCGGTTTCCTCATCTTCCATCATGAGCAGGATATCACTGTATCCATCTCCCGCTTCCTCATTGGAAGATACGATCCATGCGTTATAGCAGCTCAGGATTCCAAGAAGTATTCCGTGATAAAAGTTTTCTTTCAGACGTTTTTTCACAAAGGTGTCCCGGATACTGATCGTTCTTCTCAAAAAATCTGTAAAACGCTTCTCCACCTCCGCCGCATCGCCCTCCTGCAGCGCCCGGCAAAACGCTTCGGTATCCTCTCTGTTGCTGCGCATATCCTCCTTAAAAAGAGCCATGATCTGTTCCGTATAAATTTCCCGGATTTCCATATTTGGAATCGCAAGACAGAACGTTTTCTTATCCGGCTTTCCCCTTTGCGTGAGATAGCCAGTCGTAAAAAGGACGCTCCAGATGTTGTCCACCGTGCTGTACATGTCCTGGTAGGTCAGCTCCTGACGGATTTCTTTTCGAATCGTCTCTCCGGCAACTAGCCTTTCAATCTCCTGTTTTACAGCCGCCGTATCCGCCTGCTTTATGAAGCGTCTTACCGCATCATTGCTGCTGGTATTTGACCAGTAATTCTGCGGCTGCGCCTCACTGTCTGCCCTCAATTTCCCGCAATGACAGATTACATCCCAGGGGCAGTAGACATCAACACTGCCAAACCGATACCCGTCGTACCACTCTTTCACTGCGTTATAATTACCGGACAGTCCATAGTATTCCAGTAATTCCCTCACTTCCGAATCTGTAAATCCAAAGTGCTCTTCGAATTCTACATCTGCAATCGTCAGCACCCGCAGATTATTCAGCCCGGTAAAAATACTTTCTTTTGAAATGCGCATACAGCCCGTGAGCACTGCAAGCTGCAGACTTTCGTTTGTTTTCAGTGTCTGCTCAAACAGATTCCGGATGAATAACACCATCTGCTCATAGTAGCCCTGTTCAAAGGCTTTCGCAAGAGGCACGTCGTACTCATCAATTAATATAACCGTCTTTTCTCCATGATGCTTAAAGAGCAGTTCTGACAGGACCTTCAGGCTGTTGCACAGAGCTCCCTCACTTACCTCTGCGTCCAGCAGTCTGTCGTAGGCTTCTTTGTCGCGCTGCGTAAGCCGTTCACTCTCCAGAAGATACTGGAAACGCCGGATCTCCCCCTGGAGCACCGGCACCGCCATCTCCAGCGCTTTTTCATAGGAGATAGCGTTAAGCCCTTTCAACGATACAGAGATGACCGGAAATTTTCCCATATATCTTTCACACAGCTCTTTTTCCTCCGAGATTTTAAGACCGTCAAAAAGTGCCGGGTCGCTGTTCACGTCGAAAAAGTATCTCAACATACTCATATTTAAGGACTTGCCGAACCTGCGCGGACGGGTAAACAGATTTACCTTGCCCCAGTTTTCCAGCAATTCCTTGATCATCCCGGTTTTATCCACATAATAAAAGCCTTCTGTACGGATTTCCTCAAAATTCTCGATTCCGATGGGAAGCATCTTTCTTTTTGTATCCATTCCGTTCTCACCTCCTGCCTGCGCCCTGCACAGTTAGCGGTTTTCCAGCGCTCCGTTAATATCCTTTACCATATCCTCCACTGCCGCGCGGCTTGCCTCCGCAAAATGCTCCGGACCATATGCGGCATACTTTTCCTGTTTATAAGCCGCAATGATTCCGCGGGAGGAGTTGACGATTGCACCAAGGCCATCCTCATTAAAGAAATGCACGAGGTCTTTTCCCCTGCCGCCCTGCGCGCCGTAGCCCGGCACTAAGATATAGGTTTTCGGCATAATTTTGCGCAGCACCTTGCCCATCTCCGGATAGGTTGCGCCGACTACCGCGCCGACATAGCTATAGGTGTCGCCCATGCAGGCTTCGCCCCACTCTGCCACTTTTTCTCCAACCAGTTCGTAAAGCGGTCTGCCGTCCACGAGCTGATCCTGGAACTCTCCGCTGGATGGATTGGAGGTCTTGACCAGAATAAACAGCCCCTTCTTTTCCTCCCTGCAGACGTCAATAAACGGATTGACGCCATCCGAACCGAGATAAGGATTCACCGTTGCAAAGTCCTCATCGAACGCTGCGTAGGATCTGCTGCCCACCTGCACCTTTCCAAGGTGTCCGACCGCATACGCCGCCGATGTGGAGCCGATGTCGCCGCGCTTGATATCTCCGATCACCACCAGTCCTTTTTCCTGGCAGTAATCGATCGTCTTTTTATATACCTTCAGTCCCTCAACGCCAAACTGCTCGTACATCGCGATCTGCGGCTTCACCGCCGGAATCAGATCCCAGGTGCAGTCTACAATTTCTTTATTGAATTGCCAGATCGCCTCCGCAGCGCCCTCCAGCGTCTCGCCGAATTCCGCGAACGCCTTTTGTTTGATATGTTCCGGGATATAGCCAAGCATCGGGTCGAGCCCCACCACGATCGGTGCTTTTGTTTTCTGAATATTGCTGATTAATTTGTTAATCATCTGATTTCCTCCAGTCTGCAGTTATCTGTCGCTTATTATACCGTATCTTCCGGTGTTTGTAAAATAGAAAATACCCGGAAGCCTGCGCTTCCGGGTACCTTTTGTTTCATTTTTATTCTTATGCCTCTGATTCCGTTTCGGTTTCAGCCGCAGTCTCGCTTTCTGATTCCGTTTCGGTCTCTGTTTCTGTCTCGCTCTCGGCCTCTGCAGTCTCTGTTTCGGTCTCCTCTGCTGCTTCAGCAACAGTCTCGCCCTCCGTCTCGCTTTCTGCCTCGGTCACAGCTTCCTCCGTTGTTTCTTCCGTTCCCTCAACGAAGGTGTTGTTCTCTACCAGGAAATCCATCACCTTGTCTAAAAGCAGGGATTTACGCAGATAGCTTTCACCATAATAATCCTCCAGCTCTTCAATGGTGACTGTCGGATCCTCTCCTTCTGTTTCTCCGATAATCTCATTGAGACGCTCTGTGTATTCCGTATCGTCGATCTCGATTCCTTCTGTCTCTGCGATCGCCAGCATTACCATCTCCTGCGGAAGAACGGATTTCAGCTGCTCCTCCAGTGTTGCCGTGAAGGTTTCCTCATCCATTCCATAAGCTTCGATCAGCTCTTCATAAGTCATGCCGTACATCTCCGCCATCGACTTATAATTGTTCTTCGTCATTTCCATATTGTACTCAAGATACTCGACCGGATAACCGTTCACTGTCGCGTTATCTACAACAGTCGTCAGCAATGTCTGCTTTGCAAGGTTCTCATTCTCAATTGCCGCGGATTCCTCCAGCTCCTCACGCACACTTGCCCTGTACTCTTCCGCCGTCATACCATCCGCTACCTTCGCTGCCACCTCATCGGTCAGCTCCGGAACACGTGACAGAGAATTTACGGTAACATGGAATACAACATCCTTGCCCGCCAGATCCTCACTGTGATAGTTTTCCGGGAAGGTAAGGTTCAGATCCGTTGTCGCGCCTACTTCCACGCCAATCAGACCGTCCTCAAAGCCGTCGATAAACGTGCCGGAACCGATTTCCAGAGAATAGCCCTCTGCGGAACCGCCGTCAAACTCTTCGCCGTCCACTTCTCCAACATAATCAATATTTACGGTATCGCCCTCTTCCACGGTACCCTCTGTCAGCGTTTCGATGGTATTTGTGTCAATCATCGCCTGTACATCTTCATCGCTGACCTCTACCGGATCCTTTGTAACTTCCAGACCCGTGTACTCTCCAAGCGTGATGTAGTCAAGCGCAACATATTCCGGCATTTCCAGAACGGCTTCCGTTTCGGTTTCGCTCTCCGTCGTCTCTTCAGAAGTCTCCTCGCCCGCTTCGGTTGCCTCTTCCTCAGTCGTCTCCGCTTCCGTGGTCTCTGCCTCTGTTACCGCCTCTGTGGTTTCTTCCTCGGTTTCTGCTTCGGTCGTTTCTGCCTCCGTGGTTTCTTCCTCGGTTTCTGCTTCCGTAGTCTCTGCCTCTGTGGTTTCTTCCTCAGTTACTGCTTCCGTGGTCTCTGCCTCTGTGGTTTCTTCCTCAGTTACTGCTTCTGTGGTCTCTGCCTCTGTGGTTTCTTCCTCAGTTACCGCTTCCGTGGTCTCTGCCTCTGTGGTTTCTTCCTCAGTTACCGCTTCCGTGGTCTCTGCCTCTGTGGTTTCTTCCTCAGTTACTGCTTCTGTGGTCTCTGCCTCTGTGGTTTCTTCCTCGGTTACCGCTTCCGTGGTCTCTGCCTCTGTGGTTCCTTCCTCGGTTACTGCTTCCGTCGTTTCTGCTTCTGCAGCCTCAGTCGTCTCTTCCTCTGCCGCCTCCGTGGTCGCTGCCTCGGTTGCTGCCTCCGTCGCCGGAGCCTCTGTCTGTTTCTCTGTGGAACCGCATCCAGCCGCAACAAGCGCAACGCTGGCTAAAAGTGCCACTACTGCTTTTCTTTTCATAATAAATTACCTATCCTCTCTTTTTATTCCACACATTAAATTCCCTCACGGGCATCGCTGTCCGCCTATATGAACGGAAAAACCGCATCATATCATCATTATAATTCCGGCACCGGTCCCGGTCTCTGCGGGTCAAGTACCTCCGACGCGTCAAATAAATCCGCCGTCATCGGATCATCTATGATCGTATCCTGGTAAATCCGATATCCATCCAGGTTTCTTCTGCCCTGGTGGAAGTAATCGGACGTGACTACTGTCGTATAGCGCGTAGAATCCACGTTGCAGTAAACATCAAATCCCTTGCTCTTCAGATACACATACTTGTCGACGGAAGAATCGTAGACGCCGGTAGTGGTAAGATCCTCGCCGTGTGCAAAAATAATTGCGTCGGTTCCGCCGATCAGCGGTGATACATACTGCAGCCAGCGCTCCGTATCTGCTACCAGATCGTCGTAGCTCGTCTCGCCAACCTTCTTATGCCCCCAGGTGTGGCTTGCAAACGTCCAGCCGTCCGCCTTCATAGCCTCCGCAACCTTCTTCGCCTCAGCGCGCTCCTGCTCCCAGTCGAAATCCGGGTGCTCGTCCAGCCACTTCTGCTGCAGATCGTCCGTATAATACTTCTCCGGATTGGTATTGTTCTCCGCGCTGTATGAGCCGTCTGTGCGATAACCGAGAATGCCGTCGTAACCCGTCAGTGCAATGATGCCGCGCGCCCCGCGGTAGCAGGCATCCGGGTGCTCCTCAATAAAGGTGTCGAGCCGCGGAACAACATCGTAATCTCCGTATACTACTGTACCGTCCTCCTGAATATATTCACAGGTCGGCTTGCCCTCTTCATCCAGCACGATCTTCGATGCGATCCCGTGACCATCATACGTATGATAGTAGCTGAGGTCATCCAGAGACATCACATATGCTTTCTTTCCCTCCGGCAGGTAAACCTGGCTCGGAGTGAGCGTGACAGTGCCGTCCTCCGCAGTCGTCTTTTTGAACAGATCGTAAATGCTGACCAGCACATACCCCCTGTCGTACATGGACTGCGTGATTTTATCAAACTCTGAAACGGTCGTCATCCACTGCATCATGCCAGCGTATGCCGGATCGCTCTCATTAAATCCCCTGGACGGATCTACAATCAGAGAATGATAAAAAATATGCGTCACATCCTCCGGATTGATCGCTACACATGCCGCCTTTGCCTCTTCGTACTCCTGTACCTTCTGCTGGACGACCGGATTCGTCTGATACGCTGAGGTCTCCTTCAGGATATCGATCGCTCCGTCGTAGTCATACATCTCGGCAAGCGTGTCCGCCTGCGTGAGCGTCTGTTCATCAATATTCCCTTTGTTTTTCTCCGCCTCGTCATACTGTGCCGCCGTCGTCTGCAAAACGCTGCTCACGCTGTAATACTGGCTCGCCCTGAGAATGTCTGCGCCGCCCTTGTAATCATATTCATCCGCGCGCGCACTGGCAGAAGCGAGCGTTTCCTTTATCGCCGTCTCCATGGCAGCCTTCTCGCTCTCATATTCTGCGGCTGCCTCCTGAAGCTGCGTATTGGAACCATATTTTTTGTTTTCCTGCAGTGCAGCGATCGCCCCGTCATAATCGTACCCCCCTGCAAGCTCTTCCGCCTGTGTGAGCGTCTGCTTCACGCCTGTCTGCAGAAACGGTATCTCCACGCCAAGCCAGTCGGACGCCACTAATATAATACCTGCTGCCACAAGTAAAATCAACAGGATTAAAATAACAGTTGCCGCTCCGCCGCCCCTTTTTTTCTTTCGTCTTTTCTTCGGCTCAGTACGCCGCACATCATATTCTGCCTGTCTGCGTCTGACATCCCCGGTCTGCTGCGCCCTGCGCCTGCCCCTTCTTTCGCCAGAGCCTCCCCTTTCGTACCTGTCTCCGCCCATAAATTCCTCCAAAGGTGTAAAATCCCTAATAGCCACTCTAACATAATTTTCCCGAAAAATCAATTGCTATCACAGTTTTTTCACAGTATTACGAAAGATTATTGCACTTTTAAAAAAAGGATGCTAAAATAAAAAAAGCAAACTTTTGAGGAGGAGAAAAATGTCAGTATTTAACATTCTTTTGATCATTCTGCTGGTATTAGTCGTCATTCTCGGCGTATTGTATTTTTTCGGCAGAAAAGCACAGAAAAAGCAGGCCGCACAGCAGGAACAGATGGAGGCAATGAAGCAGACCGTCTCCATGCTGGTAATTGATAAAAAGATGATGAAGATTAAAGACTCCGGACTTCCCCAGATGGTCATCGACCAGACGCCGAAGCTGATGCGCAGGACAAAGCTTCCTATTGTAAAAGCAAAGGTCGGTCCAAGAGTAATGACGCTGGTGGCAGATGCCAAGATTTTTGATCTGATCCCTGTAAAAAAAGAAGTAAAGGCCACTGTGAGCGGCATCTACATAACCGAGGTACGCGGTGTACGTGGTCCGCTGGAAGCACCGGCACCAAAGAAAAAAGGCTTCTTTGCACGGTTTAAGAAAGACAAAAAAGAAGACAAAGCTGCAGCACCGGCAAAATCCGGAAAAGCTGCAAAATCAAAAAAATAAAAACAAAAAACATGGCTGCCGGTTTTTCGGCAGCCCTTTTTATGCAGCATATTATCCTTTTTTACAAAATCCCCCGTATCTCCTCAATACTCTCACAGCCGTTCTCTTCCAGGTAACGCTCCATCCCATCTATAATATCCATGCTGATATCCGGCTTCATGAAGGTGGCGGTGCCGACCTGCACGACGGTCGCGCCAGCCATGATAAATTCGATAGCATCCTCCCAGGTGGTGATGCCGCCAAGCCCCATCACCGGGATGGAGACCGCCTTCGATACCTGATGTACCATTCTGAGCGCGATCGGCTTGATCGCGGGACCGGAAAGTCCGGCGTAGACGTTATGAAATACCGGCGCTTTCTTTTTCAGATCGATCGCCATGCCGAGAAAGGTATTGACAAGAGAAACGCCGTCTGCGCCCTCCTCCTCGCACATTTTCGCCAGCGATACGATATCCTCGGCGTTCGGGGAGAGCTTCACCACCAGCTTGTGGCGGCAGACAGCGCGGATCCTGCGCACGATCTCGCGGGCAACCTCCGTTTTCGTGCCGAAATTCATGCCGCCGCTCTTCACGTTCGGGCAGGAAATGTTCAGCTCCAGGATGTCCAGATCCACCTCATTCAGCTTCTCCATTCCTTTTAAGTAACCGTCCAGCGAATGTCCGCCCAGGTTGACAATGTTCACCAAATTTTTCCCGTTTATCCAGTCGAGGTCATTTTCAATAAAGGCGTCGACGCCCGGATTTTCCAGCCCGACACTGTTCATGATGCCGCTCGCCGTCTCCCAGATGCGGATGCCCTCGTTGCCGCCGTGCGGATGATCGAGCAGCCCCTTAGAGCACAGCCCGCCCAGGCGCTCAATGTCGAAATACTCGTTTAATTCTCTGCCGAAGCCGCAGGTGCCGGAGGCGAGCACCACCGGATTTTTAAATTCCACCCCGGCGAAGGTCGTTTTTAATCTGTTACTCAATGCCAAACACCTCGCTTCCTAAGAATACCGGCCCATCCTTGCAGACCTTCCGGTTTCCGTTTGCCGTCCTGCAGCTGCACACCAGACAGGCGCCGATGCCGCACGCCATGCGGTTCTCCATGGAGACGTAAAGAGGCGCGGCCGCCTGGCATTTCACGCATTTACTGTAGAGCACCTTCATCATGATCGTCGGTCCGCAGGTGACGATCGCATCATACGCAGTCGGATCAATATCGTCTGTCACAAATCCGCCCACGTTCACCACAAGCTTATCACAGACCGCATCAAATTCCTCTGTCAGAACCGTTTTCCCGCTGAAACCAAGATAAATGTTAACAGTGCAGTCCGGGTTTTCTTTTTTATAGGTCTTTGCCGCCAGATAGAGCGGCGCGATCCCCACGCCGCCGCCGACCAGCGCGATGCGCTTTTTGTCCGCCAGAGACGGAAATCCGTTTCCGTGCGCCCCGTCCAGCGTGATCTCGTCGCCCTCTTTTAACTGACACAAAAGCTCTGTGCCCTTGCCCACCACTTTATATAAAAAGCTCACGCTCTCCTTATCCGCATCATACACGCTGATCGGACGGCTGAGCACCGGATACGTCTCCCATGCACGCAGCATATAAAACTGCCCCATCCGCGCATTGTTTTCTTCCTCCACGCGCATCAGATAGAAATCCTCTCCGAGCGCCCTGTTGCTCGTCACTTTTCCCATTTTTCTCTTCCTTTCCCGCATGTTTTATAACTACTCAGCCATGCGGCAAATATCAGAAACAAATGCGTCATGCTTGCATGTAAGCAGATGTTTCTGATATTGACATATGGCTTGCTGGCTGAGTAGTTACCATTTTTCTGAAACCGCTCTGTCTCTGCTCAGAACGCCGTCTGCCCGTCCCGGTAGACCATCTTTCCGCCGCAGACAGTATATTTCACCCTGCCGGTGAGCGTCTGCCCGATAAACGGCGAGTTGTTTGATTTGGAGCGGAAATTATCCGTCACCGTCCAGGTCTCGTTCTCATCGAAGATCACCAGATCCGCCGCCGCGCCCTCGGCGAGCACGCCCGCATTTAATCTGTAAAGTCTTGCCGGATTCACCGTCATCTTTTCCAGAAGATCCATCAAAGACAGATGTCCCGGCTTCACCAGATTGGTGATGCCGAGCGCCAGCGACGTCTCCAGCCCGATCATGCCGCTCGGAGCCGCCTTAATGTCGCGCGCTTTTTCCTCGCGGCTGTGCGGCGCGTGGTCGGTGGAGATAATATCCAGCGTCCCGTCCTTTAATCCCCCGATCAGCGCCTGCCGGTCCTCCTCCGTGCGGAGGGGCGGATTTACCCGTGCAAGGCTGCCCTTTGTGAGCACGATATCCTCCGTCAGCGAAAAATGCTGCGGTGTCACCTCCCCGTGCACCCGCGCTCCGCGCCGCCAGTAACTGCGCACTGCTTCCACGGATTTTTTCGCGCTGATGTGCTGGATGACAACAGACGCCCGCGTCTTTAAGGCAAGCTGGCAGTCGCGCTCCACCATCGTGCTCTCGGATTCTGCCGGCGCGCCGCCGTACTCCAGCGCATCGGCAACCTTCCCGGCATTGACGCCCGGGCGGGCGATCATGGACGCGTCCTCCTCATGCAGGCTGATGGGCACGTCCAGCCGCGCCGCCTGCATCATCGCTTCCTCCAGAAGCGCCGCATCCTTCAGCGGAATGCCGTCGTCCGTAAAGCCGACCGCGCCGCATTCATACAATTTATCAAAATCAACCAGCTCTTTTCCCTTTAAGCCCTTCGTGACCGCCGCCGCTGTCAGCACATGAATATTTGTTTTCTGCGCCTTTTTAACAATATAAGAGACGGTTTCCTCGTTGTCCGCCACCGGGTTCGTGTTCGCCATGCAGACCACGGTGGTAAAGCCGCCCGCTGCCGCCGCGTGTGCGCCGGTGCAGATATCCTCCTTATACGTATAGCCCGGATCGCGGAAATGTACGTGCGTGTCGATAAGCCCCGGTGCAACGACAAGCCCCTGCGCGTCGATCACCTCATCAGCATCGCCGACCGTCCCGGCAAAGCTGCCGCCAAGCTGCACGATCTTCCCGTTTTCCACAACCACATCGCCCGCCTGCTCCATGCCCGAAGCCGGATCGACGATGGTTCCGTTTTTAATAATCAGCATCGCTAACCTCCTGTGTCTGCGGACGATGCTTCCTCAGCTTACAGCAAAGGCGCGGACAGCCCATGCCGCCCGCGCGCAAATTTTACCGTCCGCGCTTTCCCTAAGTATATCATGTCCCACGTGAAAAGGAAAGCGTCTTTATCAAAGTGACCGCAGCAGGTCGGCATACCAGATGATAACCGCCTCTATCTGCGAAAGCCCCGATTCCCGGCTGACACTTCTCCACAGCTTCTTATAATAATAGAACCAGTTTTCCAGGCGAGCCGCCAGCGCCCCGGAGTCTGTGCATGTCTCCTTCTGCTCATAACACGCTGCCAGCGCCGCGCCGATTTCATTGAAAACCCGGATGCCATCCATCGCCAGGATAAATTCGCCCGCTGCCGCGCGCTTTTCTGTATCCATCTTCGGAAGGTTTCTCTTTAACCGGAGCTGCAGCTCATGCAGCTTTTCGTTATCTTCTGATACGCGTGCAAGTCTTTCCGCATCCGTATAGCGTGCAAAAGTCTGCCGCCGTTCTTCCTCTTTGCACTCGCAATAGCTGACTGCCGCTTCCCAGGTGAAATCGTAATACACATCCGCCTCCGCCGCGATGGAAACGATCTCCCCGGTATCGTCCAGGTATTCGAGCTTCGAAATCTGACGGTTGATCTCTGCAAACGGCAGAATCTCCGGGTTCCAGGAAAACGCCGCGCCGTAGATCAGACCGGGAATGGAAAATTCCGGATGGTTAATGTGCCCGAAATCGCCCCAATCGGTATTTAAGACGCCCAGCGCATGGTATTCCTGCGCATAGCCGCACATCCGGCGGATATTTTCATAGGAAGCTTCTATTTTATTGATCCACTGGTTCCAGCCCGCCACGCCCGGGCAGAGATACTGGATCGCGCCCGCCCTAAAAAGCTTTTCGGCGTTCTCTCCGCTCTGCTGCGGCGCGTAGCCCCAGTTCAGACAGATCGTTCCTTCTGGAAGCTTCTGATATTCCTGCGGAAAGCCGCAGATGATATCGCCCCAGAACATCGGCGTTCTGCCCTGCTCTACCACAAATTCGCACAGCGCCCGCACAAATTGTATATAAATGCCGGAGACGCCTTCCTTTTCGGCGCGCTCCTTATTTTTACCTTTTCCAAGGTCGAACGTCTCGTCCGCGCAGATATTGAAGCGGCGCGAGGAAAACAGCTCCATGTACTCGCCGATCAGCTTTTTCATCAGCGCCAGGCTCTCCGGATCTGACACGTCGATCGTGTGGTGCGCCATCCGCTCTTTAAACGAAAACGGCTCCGCCGCCGGATCCTCCAGCTCACAAAGATGCGCGTACTGTCTGGTGCGCAGCAGTTTGTAAAGATGCCCGAAGCTTGACAGCGAAGGCACCAGCTCGATGCCAAGCTTCTGACAATAGGCGTCCAGCTCCAGAATTTCCTCCGCCGTCAGCGGCGTGTCGTCGCGCCACACCTCGCTCAGGTCGCGGAACAGAAAGCTGTGCTCAATGTAAAGCTGCATCTGGTTCAGTTTATAATATGCCATCCGTGAGGCAAGCTTTTTCAGATAATCCAGCGTCGGGACGCGCCCGCGCGTCACGTCAAAGTAATAGCCGCGCTCCGCTGTCGCCGGATAATCGCGGATATGCAGGCACGGCAGCGCCGCACCGCACTGACAAAGGAGCTGGCGCAGCGTCTGCATCGCGTACCGAAGCCCTGCCTCACCGCCCGCCTGCGCCAGAATGCCCTTTTCACTGATATCAAGAACATACTCCTGCTCCCCAAGCCCCTCCGCGCGCGCAAACACAACGTCACCCGGACGGCTGCTCCCGCGCCGCAGCGGAAGCGCAAAGCCAAGATATTTCTGCATATCCTGCCGCAGGCTCTCCAGGCTCAGCCCGGCAGTCCCCGCTCCCAACACAAGGTACTGATCGTATCTTAATTCAAATTCGTTTTCCTTACACACGCACTCCCGCGGCTGCGGGAGAATGCAAATATCCGCACTGCTCATTTTTTCGTTTCCTCTTTCTGCCGTTATCCGACGTCCTCCAAGTCATAGCCATACTCTTTTAATAGTTTTACCGTATCTGCGAAACCGGCGTTCAGGTTATAGGTCTGTCCGTACACTCTGCCGTCCCCGCCGCGATACAGGATCCGCATATCCCATTCGCTGACCGAAAGCGCCTGCTTCAGCGTTTCTTCGCTTATATCCTTCTGGATCGTCTCCACCAGTTTTTCGAGCCGCGCACCTGTCAGTGGTTTTTCCGGGCTTATCACACTGGATTCCGCCATCGCCTCCCTGGCGTACTTGATCTCATCCTGCACCGTTTCCGGATCATCCCTGCTCTCAACAGCCACGTCCTCCGTTTCCGGATCATCTCTGCTCTCTGCAGCCGCGTCCTCCGTTTCCGGATCATCCCTGCTCTCTGCAGCCGCGTCATCCGGTTCCGCGTTTTCCAGAATTACCGATTCAGGGAACCAGGAATTCGCCGGAGCTACCATCACCGCCAGCACATCCTCCGGTTGAATATTCAGCACCGGATTCACCTGATTGCGGTGCTCCTCCGTCTCCCAGAGCGGCGACAGCCATTCCACAAGGCTCTCATTCGTATACTCATAGCTGCGCACCTTCTCTGTTCCGTCCTTTAAATGCCAGGTCACCGTAACCCGGTACCAGTAATAGTTCCAGGAATCCGGCTGCGAGACGGACGCTCCGCTGAAATTTTCGCTGTGCTCCACAAGCTCAAACAGCGCGTCCATATCTGCGCTGCCGCCCTCCAGCGTCATATCCTGTTCCACACCGACATTGCCGCGCCAACTAAGCACCACCGTGCCGTCCTTTGCCACAAACTGATCGTACGCACCTATATCCGAATAAAGCATCAGCGCATGACTATTTGAAAGACCGACGCTCTCCACCTCGCTCTTTTCCGGCAGCCAGCGGTCATATCCAAGAAGGTCAAGCTGAAATACCGCCAGGATCGCAAGCGATACCACGCCCGACAGTATGATCTGTTTTTTATCCCGGAACGCCTCCCGGATATCCATGCGGTAAACAAACTCAATGATCCCGCTGATCAGAAGCAGACTGAAAATCCATCCGAAAATTTCCCACAATATGTTATTATCGGTGACAGCGTAGAAGAATACCGTACAGATAAGCGTGACCGGCACCACCAGCAGAAATTTCACCACTCTGGCAATTGCATCAAACGCCATCGGCTTCCCCGCCATCTCCGAGCCGCGCCGCCGGTAGAGATACAGGCACAGCAGGCAGATGAGCGCGGATATCAGTGTGATCGCGATCACGAGATCCGTCGGGAAAACCTGATCCATCACATCCTGGCAGATCCTGATATAAGCATACACCGGCGTACACTGTACTGCAAGACTTTTTCCAATATCCTGCGCCGCATAGAAGGTGGAAAAGAAAAACTCCATCAGCACCTCCTGCAGCAGCCTGATTGCCGGCACATAGCCGCAGAGCACGATTACCGCGGCAATGGCGGCAAAGATCTTGCCGGTCAGAAGCATCGCCAGCGCCGTCATACTGTAAACCAGCAGGAAGCATGCGATATGTGTGACCATTCCGCTTGCGAGCAGCGCCGGAATCGCCGCGCCCGCCTCCGTCACTGCAACTCCCCGTCCCGCGCAGACCGCCGCAAACAGCAGGAGATTTACGGCGAACGGTGCCAGCCACACCAGGATCCCCGCCGCATAACGGATACAGAAAAGCTTCTCGCGCCTTACCGGAAGGCTGTGATAAAAATCCACCTTCTCCGGCGAGTGCAGATAGGAAAACTGGATGATGCCGAGCAGCAGCGCCGCGCCAAAAGTCACACAATATAAAAATGGATTCGCAATGCCAAACATCTGCACGGTATTTGCAATAGAATTCATATTCGCGCTGTCAAACCAGCTATCGTGCAGAAGCAGCATCCCGCCGATCGGATAGTAGCAGAAATAGCCGATCACCAGAAGGATCGCAACCGCTCCGTCCCGTTTGACTGCCTCTTTTAAAAGCTTAGCCGATGATATCTTTGATGTCATAGCCGACCACCTCCGTTTCACTGATAAAGATTTCTTCCAGGGACAACGGAAGAATCTCGTAGAACAGCGGCTCCTTCGCCTCGATCGCCGCCATGATGTGCTCCTTGCTCCCGCGCGCGGTAATGCACGAGAGATTTCCGCGCGTATCCTTTTTGATAATGTCCAGCTCTTCCATAAGCTGCTGCTCCTTCGCCGGATTCATGATCACATACTGTACCTTGTGAATATCCATCTTCATATCCTCAAGGTCACGCGAGAACAGAATGCCGCCCTTGTGCAGAAGTCCCACATGATCGCAGATATCCTCCATCTCACGCAGATTATGCGACGCGATGATGGGCGTAAACTGCCGGTTTAACACCTCGTCAATGAAAATGCTCTTCACGGCCTGGCGCACTACCGGGTCGAGTCCGTCGAAGGTTTCATCACATAAAAGATAGCGCGTGCCCGCGCAGATACCGAGCAGCACAAACACCTGCTTTTTCATGCCCTTTGAAAATGTGGACAGCTTGCGGTTTAGATCCAGCTCAAATTTGCCGCACAGCTCCTTAAAACGGCTCCGCTGAAATGACGGATAGATAATCTCATAATATTCCAGCATGTCCCGCACGCGCGCGTTCGCAAAATAGTGCGGCGTGTCCGGAATAAAGCAGAACCGCTCCTTCGCCTGCACGTTCTCAAACACCTCCATATCGTCGATCCTGACAGAGCCGCTGTCTGCCTTCAGGATCCCGGCAATCACCCGCAGCAGCGTACTTTTACCCGCACCGTTCGTCCCCACGATCCCATAGACGCTTCCCTCTTTAATCTGCGCCGTCACATTATCGAGCGCCCTGATACCGTCAAAGCTTTTGCTTATGCCAGTTATTTCAATCATGTCTCTCCTCCTTGTATACCTCGTCCAGCTCTTCGAGCAGACGTTCCCTGGGAATCCCCATCTCCTTCGCCTGCCGGAAAACAGCACGTACATTCTCCAGATGGGCATTCTGCTTTTCCTCCACCAGCTTTGCCCCGCCAGCCACAAAGTTTCCTCTTCCCTTTACCGGATAAATAAAGCCTTGCTGCTCTAAGATCGCATATGCTTTTTGTATCGTGTTGGGGTTGATCGCCAGTTCCGTCGCAAGCCCCCGCACCGAGGGCATCTGACTGTCCGGCTCCAGCACGCCTTTTACGATCAGCATCTGGAACCGCTCCACGATCTGCTCATATATCGGGCGCCGGTCCTTGTAATCTATGATGATCATGCATTACCCCCCCCCTTCCGTTTCAAGTGTATTATTAGTGTTAGTACACTTATAGAATAATATAGACCGGGCGAAAAGTCAACCTGGTCAAGATTAAAGCTTCATTAAATTTACCATTTACCATTATAGTAAATTCCTCTTATGCTTGCTTTTCTCTTTTTGATTATGTAAAATGATAAATATCCTGCCGCGTTTGTCAAAAATTTTGAACGGATTTTTACAGAAAGGGCGTATATGAAATTTATATTAATTCCGGATTCCTTTAAAGGAACATTAAGCTCCACACAAATTTGTGAGATATGTCACGAAAAGATCGCAAAACATTTTCCCGGCGCAGAGGTTGTCTCCATCCCGGTCGCGGACGGCGGCGAAGGCTCCGTCGATGCGTTTCTTGCCGCGGTCGGCGGAAAACGCGAACATACCACGGTAAAGAATCCTTATTTTGAAGATATGCAGAGTTATTACGGTCTGATCGACGGCGGGCAGACCGCCGTTATTGAGATGGCGTCATGCGCTGGTCTGCCGCTGGTAGAGGATCGGAAAAATCCTCTGCTGACAACCACCTACGGCGTCGGTCAGCAAATTCTTACCGCTGCAGAAAAGGGCGTTAAAAAAATCATCGTCGGGCTTGGCGGCTCCTCCACCAACGACGGAGGCTGCGGTGCCGCTGCCGCTGTCGGCATTAAATTTTACGATCAGAGCGGTAAAGAATTTATCCCGACCGGCGGGACGCTTATTGATATTGCCGGAATTGATTTTTCCGGAAAATCTGCCCTTCTCAATGATATAGAAATTATAACAATGTGTGATATTGACAATCCCATGTACGGTCCGACCGGCGCTTCGTTCGTGTTCGGTCCGCAAAAGGGCGCAGACGCCGACATGGTTAAAGAACTTGACAAAGGCATAGAACATTTAAGTCATATACTTACACAGGAAACCGGAAATGATATCAGCCAGGTTCCGGGAACCGGCGCAGCGGGCGCGATGGGCGCCGGAATGATCGCCTTCTTTGGCTCCCGGCTCCAGATGGGCATTGAAACGGTGCTGGATACCGTGAAATTTGACGAGCTTATCCGCGGCGCCGACTATATTTTTACAGGCGAGGGCAAGCTGGACTCCCAGAGTCTGCGCGGAAAAGTCGTCATCGGCATTGCGCAGCGCGCCAAAAGGCAGCAAAAACCGGTCATTGCCATCGTCGGCGGGGCAGACGATGAGGAAATCCAGTCCGCCTATGAGATGGGCGTCACCGCGTTTTTTCCCATCAACCGGCTGCCGCAGGATTTCTCTGTCAGCAGAAGACACAGCGCAGAAAACCTGGGCTATACGGTGGATAATATACTGCGGCTGCTGTAATATTTCCTCCGCAATCAGCCCGGTACTTCGGCCGCCGCTGCTACAACGTTCATCTTTGCATGACGCGTCATTTTTACTCGCCTGCAAGCATCACCGGCACGACCAGCGTGCCAAAATACAGCAGTACAACCGCCACCTGCAAAAGCTCCTGATCTAAAAGCTCCGGAAAACCTGTAAGCCCCACATACAGCAGCGGCAGTGCAAGCAGACTTCCGACCGCCCACTTTCGCGCCGCTTTTACCATATGTGACCAGTTTCTTTTTGTGATATTTTTTCCAGGCATATGATACCGCGGAAACGGCGCTGTGAACATCCCGCTTCTCATATCATATTCACTGTAAAAATCCGGAAGCTGATCGTCTGTCAGCAGCCAGAGAAAGACGCCTGCCATCAGGGAAAGCAGCATAAACAGCAGGAAAACCGGCGGTGCCTGCAGGAACGGGCATCCCATTGCGTGAAACAGCAAAACTTCCAGAACGGCTATCGCCACACATATTCCAAAAAACACCGCATTTTTTTTCTTCTTTTCCCTGCGCATCTCCGGGGTATCGTTTGTAAAAGTCACTGCTTTCTTTAGTAACATCTCTAACTTGTCATTTTCCACTGCCTTTGCTTCTTCCTCTTCTATTTTCCGTCCCTCCAGCAGCTCCGTCACTGTGACGTCCAGCGTCTCCGACAACGGCTTCAGCAGAGAGATGTCCGGCATACTGCTCCCGCGCTCCCACTTACTCACCGCCTTATCCGACACATAAAGCTTTTGTGCCAGTTCTTTTTGTGTTAAATTCCTCTTCTTTCTCTGCTCAGCTACAAACCGCCCAAACTGCTCTTTTCCGATTTCACTCATGTCTCATCCTCCTGATTGTCACAAAAATCTGTTGTGGACTTCGTGGGCATCTCATCCTGTCTCCACATCTGTCTCCGCATCTGTCTCCACATCTGCCGCCACATAATTCTTCTGTGTGCTTTGCGCTCATTATAGACTTTTGCTGCGCAGAATGCAATCTACCAGCGGTAGAGTTGACGTTTTTGCCGAAAACTCTGTTACTGTACACGTCCGCCTCAAACCCACAGGACTAGCTTCGCGTCGCAGCAGGTGTTTGAGGCTGACGTGAACAGTAGCAAAACTCTCTGTTTCCACGCTCCCGGAATTATGGTAGAATAAAAGAATAATAAATAAATGACCAACCCGAAAAAGAGAGAGATAAAAAATGGATTACAAATATTTAAATATGGAAACTTACAAAAGAAAAAATCATTTTGAATACTTCAATAGTCTGGCCTTCCCATATGTCGGACTTACCGTAAATGTGGATATTACAGATCTGCTGAAAACGATTAAGGAGAAAAAACTTCCGCTCTTTTTGTCAATTTGCTATTGTGTTTCCAAAGCCGCCAATCGAGTGCCGGAATTTAGACAAAGGATTCTTAATAATCAGATTGTAGAATATGACTATTGCTTAACCTCTCATACAGTAGCATTAAATGACGGCACATATTGTTACTGTGACCTGGACAGTAACCGCTCCTTTGAGGATTATATTTGTTATGCGATAAACGAACAGGAAAAAGCCAAACAAAGGAACTCCATCCATGAAGAGGCAGACGATATATTAGGTAAAATTTTTATATCCACAATCCCATGGGTATCTTATACTGCGCTTGTTAATCCTACGCCTGTTCCGGCAGACAGCAATCCGAGGATTACATGGGGAAAATATTTTATACAAAATGAAAAAGTGCTTCTTCCGGTTTCCGTGTTATGCCATCACGCATTAGTGGACGGACTGCATATTTCTAAGTTTTATGATTTTTTAAACAAGGAAATGGCAGCTGTTGCACAATCCCCCTAACCTATCAGCAATGTAACAAAGCCCTAGAATGACTTCCCGCCTATTTCAATTTTTGAGAACTTTGTATGTTATACTTTTGTATATTGAAATGTAAAAGGAGAAATGAGTTATGAAAAGAAACACATTATTCACGTTACTTACGCTTACGGCAGCAATCGGAGCAACTATCTGCGCTGTGACCGCCTCCGCCGCGGAAAGCTCTTCGTCCGCTGATGCGCAGTCTGCCCAAAAAAACTCTTCGTCCGCCGATGCACAGTCTGCCAGAGAAAGCTCTTCATCCGCTGATGCGCAGTCCGCCAGAAAAAGCTCTTCGTCCGCCGATGCACAGTCTGCCAGAGAACGTTCTTCGTCCGCTGATGTACAGTCTGCCAGAAAAAGCTCTTCGCCCGCTGATACGCAGTCTGCCAGAGAACGTTCTTCGTCCGCCGATGCGCAATCTGCCCAAAAAAGCTCTTCTTCCACAGAAGAGAGTGCGGCACTCACCGGCACGCAGATCATTGTGATCGAAGGACATGACTGGGGGCCCGCTGTCACAAAAACAATTCTCACGCTGGATACAGCGGTTTCGCCGGATTCTGTCAGTGCAGAGAGCTTCCGGGTGACAGAACGAAAGGAAGCCTTCAACTGGGCGGCGCTTGGCGATGCCTCGCTCGATCCCACGCAGCATATTACTGCAGAGGCTCCGCGCACGGTCACGGCAGCATACGCCTGCGATGCCAACGGCAATCCGGTTTCCGGCGCGTCCGCAAACATCGCTCTGGAACTGTCCTTCGGTCCGGACAGCGGCTCTCCTTACTGCTACGATGTTTTTACCGGTATGAATGCCATCTGCAATCCCTATGAGCTTACTGTAACGCTTGCGGATGGCGGTACGCTGAAAACCAGGGACGGCGCTGTCGTTACCGCTCTGTCCGTGAACGCTGCTGCGGACATGACGTCCGCGCTGATCCCGCAGCTCGCGGACGTCGACCTCTCCGGCAGTTTCACCGGGACCGACGGAAAAACACTCACCTACGGCTCCTATGCGCCGGCTGACGACGGCGAAAAGCATCCGCTTGTCATCTGGCTTCACGGCGCAGGCGAAGGCGGCACCGACCCGTCCATCCCGCTGCTCGGCAACAAAGTAACCGCTCTTTACGGCGAGGAATTTCAGACAATCATGGGCGGCGCCTACGTTCTGACTCCACAAACGCCGTACTTCTGGCTTGCCTACAATGAAGAGGGCTCCTGGACAGACAACCCCGGCACGGACTCTATCTTCCTGCCGACCCTAAAAGAGCTGATCGACAGCTACATCGAAGCAAATCCAAACATTGACACCAACCGCATCTATGTGGGCGGCTGTTCCAACGGCGGCTTCATGACGATGGATCTGGTGTTAAACTACCCGGATTTTTTCGCGGCAGCTTACCCGATCTGCGAAGCCTACATGGACGCCGGTATCACCGACGAGCAGCTTGAAAGCATTAAGAAGCTTCCCATCTGGTTCGTCTATGCAAAAAATGACGACACCGTTATTCCGGATATCTACGAAGCTCCCACCATTGCACGTCTGCAGGAGATCGGCGCAGATGTCCACACCTCGATTTTTGAGGACGTTCACGACACCACAGGACTTTACGCCATGGAGGACGGCTCCCCCTATCAGTACATGGGACACTGGTCCTGGCTGTATTTCTTCAACAATCAATGTGAAGAGAATGGCATAAGCCTGTGGCAGTGGCTGTCTGAGCAGCACAGATAATGTATGCTGCAAAAACAGCGCCTTTTATCTCTCCAGGTCCCAGATATATTTATCACGCCGGAAGTACAGGCACACCCCGATCCCGGCAAATGCAATGATCAAAAATAAAAACGCAGCCCCGGAGCCTTTTCCGCTCCCGAACATTTTTACCAGGATACTCCCGTCTCTCTGCGCCGCCATCAGCGGCTCAAATACCGCATCCACCAGCACGCCGCCGAGGAAATAGCCGACCGGGATGGTGAAGAACTGCAGCGAATTGCGCACGGAATACACGCGCCCCTGCATATGCTCCGGCACACGCAGACGCATGATCGCATCCAGGTTGGTGCTCATGAGCGGTATGGAAATCCAGCCAAGGAAGCCACCGATGCACCATACCAGCGGCGTCCGACCGAATGCCAGCAGAAAATTTTCCGTGCCCATAGACAAAAGCAGGCAGTTGCAGATCACACGCACCCTGCTTTTGGGCGCTTTCACAAAGGAGGCAAGAATGCTTCCGACAAACATCGTAATGCCGATCACCGCATTTGTGATTCCAAGCACCTTTTCACTTCCGCCGTTTCTGGAGAGCATCATCGCCGGAAACGCCGCATCGTAGATGGACGCCACCAGATTAATCGCCGCCAAAAATAAGATCAGATGAAAAATTCCTTTTTCCTGCTTCAGATACGCAATCCCTTTCTTCGCGGAAGCCAGCAGCTTCTCGCCCTTCTCTTCCGGCTCCTGACTTTCCGGAATTTTAATCGCAAACGCCAGCGTCAGAAACGCTACGCCAAAGGAAAGCAGATCAAACGCCACGATCGCGCCCATGCCTGCAATTCCAAGAACCGCCGTCGCAATGATCGGCGTCAGGATGGAATTTAACGAGCTGGAAAAATAGCGCAGACCGCCTACCTTCTGATAATGCTTCTTCGGGAGCAGCCGCGTCGTCGCAACCTCCGCGGCAGGCTGCTGCACCGTGTTCATCACACCGTTCACCGCATTGAGCAGATACAGGTGCCAGATCTTCAGCGCATCGTTTTGCAGCAGAATCAGCATGATTACCGTCATCAGCGCCGCAACCGTATCGCTCACCAGCATGGTAATTTTCTTATTCCACTTATCACTGAGTGCGCCCGCAAAAATGCTGAGCAGCACATACGGCGCGTAAGAGCTTACCATTAAAAGCGCCGTCATCAGCGCCGACCCCTCCTGCGTGTACGACCAGATTACCAGCGCATAGCTTGTCATCGCGCTCCCAAGCCCGGAGAACGCCTGCGTGCTCCAGAGCAGTAAAAAAGATTTCATTTCCTGTAATGTTTTTTTATAGTTTTTCATAAGACTTTGCTCCTTTTCAATTTCAAATAATGATTGTTTTGAAATTTGCAAAGTCTCCGAGCAGATTTCCTACTCCATGCAATCCTGCCCTAAAAGACTTTGCATGGAGCTAATACACTGCAGATAACCATTGGCATTTTCCTTCCCTCCTTTTTCAGATACACCGCAAATTCTTCCTTTCACAGACGAAAATTTACAGTCATATCCTCTAAATTATCTATGTTTTTTCATTATATCACCGATTCTGGCGCAGAGCAACCCCGCCGCTCTGCCTCTAAATCATTTTTCAGCTGATTCTGAATATATCCCTGTATCTTGCTTCTCAAATATCATGAGCGATGATTTCCCATTTAAATATCCCATTCGTGAGCGGACAGAAAGCTTTTCGTCCGCACAGCCTATCACTATAACAGCAGCCCTTCGTCACTCAAAAAATTAACCACACTTCAATATCAAAGTATCTGAGCGTCATCAATAACAGCTATATCAATTTTTTTAAGCGCCAATGCCAAAACTTTAAGCAGGTTGTCAATGGCATCATAATAGGTTTCCAATTCAGACAACTCCATTGCATATATCTTTCCCTCATGAACGATATTATTGCGCCTGTCCATCAATTCATCCAATACGACAGTATCAATATCTTCAAAGCTTAAAAGACACTTCAAACGATTAACAACATTTGATGGTTTACCATTTACCATTTTTAAACTTAATCGCTCACTCATCGTCTCTACATATTCTTCTTTCGATTCACTCTCGATAAATTCCTTTAACGACAGTCTGACCGTTTCTTTATAATCAGGATATACCCTGGTAAGCTTCAAAATCCTTTCTGGATTATCACACAAGAGACATTTTACAGTATCTTGTATAATAGTTTCATATCTTGTAAACAGAAAAACAATAAACTGATTCTTTACCAGTTCTAAAGCCGATTCAATTTCTCCCGTCATATAGTCAATTAATCGCTGCGGCGTTTCGATCTTATATGTTCCCTTTTCGTCGACATGTATTGCATCCAATCGCTTACAGTAGGAAATTTGTGATTCCTTATCTGACGCAAATTCAAAAAAGCTTTTAAATTGATAAAAGCCCCAGAATTGTGCAGACCATAACTTGCTAAAATTGTATTTCATCTGACCTCCCTTTTTCGCCTAAGAATACCGCTTCCCGGTAATCAAATCGTAGCTCTCCGCAATCATCCTGCGGATTTCTTCATCCGGAACAGTCCCGTCCAGAATAATGGAATTCCAGTGCTCCTTGTTCTGATGATATCCCGGCAGCACAGACGGATAAGCTTCTCTCCAGAAATCGCGCCACTGCGGGTCCACCTTTACATTCACCCATATGCAGCCGTTTCTCTCATATGTCCACGCAAATGCTTTTTTATTTCTGCGGTAGCGCAGAAGCACCCAGTTATCATCATGAAACGGCGCATCCACATATACTTCCGGAAATGTCAACCCGAAATCCAGCACCTCTTTCCGCTCTTTCATCAGAAATCTCCTTTCCCTTTACCCATTCGTTGGGCATATTATATCAACTCGGGTCAATTGGGTCAATATATCTGACCCGATTATGACCCGATTTGATTTCTTTTGGAGCATAAGCCTGCCTATATCTTGACCAGTATGCCCGGTATTCTTCCGGGCTTTCAAAAGGATAGAAGCCGCCGCAATTGCATCTGCAATTTACGGCGGCTGTTATGGCTGTTATTTTACCGGTTCCGGCGTTTTTTAGTAAGAATTATTATTGCGGCTATAGCAAGAAGAGAACCGGCTGCCAGAATGCTCCAGAAGAAAACTCTGGTATTGTCTCCTGTACTTACCGGGTTCCCCGGTTTATCTGATTTTCCCGGAGGCGTTGCAGGCGGCTTCTCTGTTCCCGGCGTTTTTGATGGCTCTGTCGGCGGTTCCGTCTCGGCAGGTGTCTCCGGTTCTGTCGGCGGCTCCGGTTTCTTTGTCAGCTCCATCTTCGGCGTCGCATCCACCTCATAGATATACTCCCCGTCCTGCCGGAGCGGAAGCGTCACAAGGAACGGATTTACCGGATAATAGCCCGGCGCCGCATCCTCCTGCACCAGCAGGTACAATCCTGTATCCAGATTCTGAAAGACCACTTTTCCGGAAGCATCCGCTGTCTGCTTATCGCCCTTCAGCTCTTTTACTTTTACATACGCCGAGAAGCGTTCTGCCAGCTTTGCGTCCAGCGTAACCAGACGTTCCCCGCTTTCCGCAAAGCTCTCTGTCAGTTCAAAATAATAATCCGCGCCGTTTTTTACCTTTGCTGCCGCCACCCTGTAAAGGGTCAGTGTTCCTCCCGGCACCAGATTCTGCGTTTCCGGGTCCTGCATAACGATTGAGATGGAACCACTCCGGTCAATATCGGGCGTTTCTATCTGTACCGCACGGACAATACTCCCCGCGGCACAGGCAATCGTAAGAACCGCTGCCGCAAAGGTGCCTGCGAGCTTTTTCCTCCACGCTTTCATCCCACTACCTCCTTGTCTTCCTTCTATGCCTGTCTGTTCTTCGTTCTTCCTGCGCTTTTTGCTTCCTTTTTTGTCTCTTTTTCCAGATAATCAGCAGAACCGCCAGAAGCAGTATCATTCCCATGACTGCCGCCATCACAAAAAAGGTGTAATCGGTTGGCGGAATCTGTACCTCCTCTGTGTCCTCTTCGCTCACCGGCGTTGCAATCCGGTGTCCCCGCACCAGCAAACGGTGCGAATTAATTCCGTAAGGCGTGCAGGTAACGAGTGTACAGTAATCTTTCCCCGGTTCAATCGCAAGAGCTTCTGTTTCGTCCGGCTCCACTGTCAGAATCTGGTCTGTCTCATATGTCAGAATCCGGTCCAGCACATGGAGTGAGAACACATCGCCCTCCTTCATTTTATCCAGGTCCGTAAACAGTCTGGCACTGGGAAGTCCCCGGTGACCGGAGATAACGCAGTGGGTCGTCTCCCCGCCCGTCGGAAGAGAGGTTCCCTCGATATGCCCCACAGCAATCTGCAAAACAGCCTCATCGGTTCCATGATAAATGGGAAGAGAACAGTCAATAGCAGGAATCTCAATATAGCCAATAACCCCGCTGCCGGAAATATCCAGCAGATTCTGATATTCTTTTTTCTCCTCATCAGACATATGAAAACGGTTTTCCTTTTGCAGCAGAGATTTATTATAGCTTTCGGCTTCAGCCCAAAGCTGTTCATAGCGGTGGACGTCCAGTTCCGCCACCTGTTCAGCATATTCTGTAATTGCCCTGGACTGATGCAGAGAATTCCAGGAATCACTGACGGTGGGATACAGCAGCAAAGACAGCCCTGCAAAAAATATCAATATTAAAATAACAGTGGAAAATCTTCCTTTTTTCATGCCGGGTTCTCCTTGCCGCTGTGACTGCAGTCACAGCGGGAAATATATGATTTCATGCCGCCGCAGGGGGAGATGGATATTCTCCCCCTGGGCGGTCATTCTGTCTGCATTTTATCAGCCGTTTTAAACATCCTCCGGCAAATTCTGCCGTCCCGGCAGGCAGACAGCCCTTTGCAAACCGTCAGAACCGGTTATTTCTCCCTGCTCATACGACGGCGCAGAATCAGCAGCACTCCCGCACCCACAACAAGAATCGCACCCAGGACATAGAAAATAGTGGTTCCTATGCCGCCTGTGGAAGGAAGGGTTGCACCGGATTTGTTGACAATGGTGGTATGCAGTGTATTTCCCTCAACAATAATCTGATTCCCCTCTGATATGTTTGTTACACTGAACGCATTATTTTCAAAAGCAATCGTAAAGCTGACAGGATCAATCGTATTATATCCGGCAGGCGTCTTCGTTTCTGTGATGGTGTATGTACCGGCACCCAGTCCGGAGAATGTCACACGGCCTGCCGCATCCACTTCACCGACGACATTTGTCTCAGTCTGGCCTTCTCCCCTGACAGCAACCGTTGTTTTTGGCGCATATTTTGTAGTAGTACTTTCATACAAATCACTGTTATCATCGCTGCCACCGCCGGTAACCGGTGCCTCTTTGGTATAAGTACCGTTTTTCAGCTTCCAGTATTCACCGTCTGCACTTTCCTCAAATGTATCGGTTTTCACTACAACAATCTTTACACCGTCACCTGTCAGAGTAAATTCCGCACCGGTCAGTACCTTTCCATTTTCGTCGGTTTTCAGAATCGTAAGCTCCGTAGTGTAAGTCACCGTTCTGCTTTCCGGTGTCTCGCCGACAGGCGTTGTCGGCTCTGGCTCATCCGGGTCTGTGGGCGGCGGAGTGGTCGTTCCATTTCCACTGTTATTCGGATTATTTGAATAGGTCAGCTTTACCTTATTATCATTTCCCTCTCCGGCAATCACGGCATCTTTATTTAAGGTGGCGGAATAAGTGACGACGATTTTCGAATCCTTGTCCACATTCACCGCCGGAGTAAGATTGGCAAATGCCTTCAGGTTGACGATACCCACTTTCAGAGTGGTAACGCCGGTAGCGGAATCCGTAGTCGCTCCTCTGTAAAAATACGTTGTTACATCGGTTCTGCTTCCGCCGTTCACGATTTCCACTTTAACATCGTTATTATAAGTCAGTCCCCTGGACATGGTATCATTGAAGATATAAGCGTACTCCTTGTAATCGGCAAAATTAGTGGGAAGCGTTCCGGTAATTTCGAAGCTGACGCTGTCACCAATAGAAGCCTCATTGGTATCCACCCTATTTTCACCTTCAACAATTTTCTTTTCCACCCTGGGCACATCGCTCTTGCGCTTAAATGTCAGGGTACCGTCTGTCACCTGCACCACATAAGTGGTGTATGCATCATTCTCGCCGGGCACAAATGCAGATGCATCCTTAACCAGATAATAACCGATAGCCAGATTGCTGTATGTAACGCTGCCATCATCATTCTTTGCCGCAGTCGCCGTTATGGGTGATGAATTCAGATTTACATACTTCTTAATAACATCCAGCTTTTCCGAATCGGATTTACTGTTTACTGCCGTCAGCTCATCCAGTATCTCCTTCGTAACTGCCTGTCCCTTCGTTCCGGTTCCGTTTTCTCCCCACTTTACGTTGCTGAGGATTCCGCCGGCATAATCACCGGTAAAAATCTGATAGAGTTCATACTCATGCGTATCCGTCCCGGCAGCGGATATGATAACGGACATGGACAGTGCCATGACCAGCGCCAGCAGCAGACTGGCAATTTTTTTTCCTTTTTTCATGTCTCTCTTTCCTTTCTTTTTGGATTTGAAATAATTTTTAAATTTCTGCGCATCAGAAAGCGGAAACTTCTCCCCTCCTGCGCTTTTTATAAATATACAATAGGAGCAGACCGGCGCTGATGACCAGCATTCCTCCTACGGTATACGGGATTGTGCCTGAGCCGCCGGTATCGGGCAGCTCGTAACCTGCGATAATCAGACCGCAGTCCAGATTTGCATACAATTCCACATGATTGACCAGCAAAATGTTGTTGTCCAGAATACTGTCAATCGTATGCAGAGGGGCAGCATTCACCGTTTTCTCATCCTCCAGGCTGTAAGCAATTACGTATGGATACTTTCCGGAATCAATTCCGGAAATCGCGGAAACCTCCGTATCCATACCGCTTTCCGTCTTACCCAGAGCAACGGCATCGTTCGTTGTGCCGTCATTCTCGCCGTTCGCCCGGTAGGTGGTGGCTCCGATGTACTCGTTCTCACCGTCCTGCTTCAGCCCGTCTCCCGAGAATGCCACAATGTATTTTCCGGCAGCCAGCTTCTCAAAGGTATAGGCGCCGTCTGCTCCGGTGGTGACAGGCCGGATATCTCCCCCGGTCACATCCTTCGTACAGATAACATATTTACCGTAATCAGGGTTAGGTTCTCCATTGGCTGTCTTCTCGTTCTCATCCAGTCTGAACAGCGTGCAGGTGACACCGGGAATAAGCCTCTCATCGTCATTTCTTTCGCCATTGAAATCGGCGTCATACCAGACGACCCCGGAAATGGTCCGGGCAAGCACCGATGTTTCCACCATGTTGGACGTCAGGGCATCACTGGCATCGCCCAGCCAGCTATTGGCAATATTCCGGTACACATCGCCAGCCTCGTTATCCTTCGCCTGAACTGTCATATTTATCGAAAGCGATTTGCCTCCGCTCAGACCCGTTACCACGGCGTAAATACCGGTCGTCTGTCTCATTTCCTCTGTAAGCTCTTCAGGTGTCTTACCGCTCAGCTCCGGACTAATCTGAAACGCATGATTGTTGGCTGCGCTGATTGTCCCCAGCGGCGTAAAATACCGCGTATTGGTCAGCATCTGCAGTATCCTTGCTTTTCTTTCATCAATAGTATAGCCTCCATCCTGACCGTCTCCAAATACTCTGACCATTTCATACAGTTGTGTATATTGCGTCTTACTGTAATAAAACTGGATTTCCGCGTTAAATATACCATCACCGCCGCTCAGGTTCGCAGTGATCTCGCGGAGAATCGCCTCGCCTTCATAATCGGAGTCCCGGATATCTTCCACGTCCGGCATCAGGTCGTACAGATAGACATCTACGTTCTCATTTCCGCTGTTGGTATAGGTCACCGTATAAGTAAACACACCGTCCAGCTCAATGTAACGCTTATCCACCGCCTTGACAAGACGTGTGGAGGTCAGCTTGATGATGCCGATAGTAACCGAGTCCATATTGCCCGCTGTCTCGCTGTAAGCGCGCACATCGCTTGTGCCGCTGATATAGGCGGAAGCATGAATCCTGTCACTGTCCTTTACCGCAAGAGGCGCGATATCGGCGTCAAAGGTAATATCCGGCACACTGACGCCCACCGTCACACCGGTCATCTCAAATGTCACCTGGGTACCATTTGTATCCGTCCCGGCGTAAACCTGTACCGTATAGCGCTGATTCGGGTCCACTTCGCCAGTCTCCCGGTCAATAAACGCATAATGCACTGTCGTCGGGTGCGCGGCATCGGAGCTGATGTCCACCGACTGTCCGGACAATATTCTTCCCTCCGCATCCGTCAGCACCATGATATCAGACGAAGGTATCATGCTGCAGCTTCCGGCGGCTATCGAAATTCTCTGGTCCGTGCCCCCGTCCGTCCGCCCGGTATCCAGCTTTGCCAGAGCCGTCAGATTTGTCTGCGTATCCTGCGCGCTTCCGATAATATCCCCGGTTTTGGCTATGATGTCCTTCAGCCGGTAATTTACGGTGAATTGTCCGTTATCCATGTTATAGGTGGGCAGAGAACCGTCACCGCCATTGTCCACCTCAATATCCACCTCAGACTTGTAGTTCAGAATCAGCAGACTGCTTCCATAAACATAGCCTCCGGTGTTACTTCCCAGAATAACCTGTCCGTTTGCATATTCCGTTTTTTCATACGGGCTTCCGTTTGCCACCTGCCCGCAATAATGTTCATCCGAGCTGCTCTCCATCGGCGTATACCCCTCCACAGAGTTTTTTCCTGTGGAAGAATTGTAAGAACCATTTTTCCAGGAAACGGTTCCGTTCTCCATATCCCGGACATTTGTCCATATGCGCACGGTATTGACCGTCCCCACGGTCTTTCCCAGGAACCGCTCTTTCTGACTGACCTTCATCGGAATCTTCAGCGCCGTGCTGTAACCGCCCTCGCCATCGATGATCCAGTTCCGCAGCTCCGCCATAATCCCTACACAGGTATAACCGGCACCTTCCAGAGCTCCCAGGCTTTCGTAATAGATTAAGTCTTCCTCCCGCACCGTGCTCATGTATGTCATCACACTCTTATTGCCTGTATCATACCCTCCCGGATAATCCGGGTCCGCCGCATAGAGAATCGTAGTGCTTCCCTCTGTGTGACCGGATATCCTGCTGACAACATACGGTGTTTTTCCCTCCGCAACAGAAAGCGCCTCGCTGTCAAATAGCTGCAGCATGTTCATATGCCGTATCTGGTAATCGCCTGCGCCGATGCGGGCGGCTCCCACCAGCGTAATATCCTGCCCCGCAAAAGCGCTGCAGTCGTAGCTGGTGCCCCAGAACTCTGTCCCCAGGAAATAAGCCCCTGCTGTAAAATCCGCATTCCGTTCTTCAAACAGTGCCGCCGTACCGAACGCATTGGCTTTTGTCATCCCGCCTCTGGCATAGAGAGGAATATCGTCGGAGAGGCTGTTATCTCCCGTATTCGTTTCATGAGCGTATCCGGTCTCATCCCCCTCTGCCGCGGAAATACTCTGGTTGTCCACAGTGGTCACCGCAAGGTTCTTTACCGTAACCTGCGTATCCATATTAAGCGTGCCTGCCTGATAGCGCGGACATACGTTCAGCACCTGTATGTATCCGGCAGAAAAGTTTCCGATATAGGTATTGTATCCGGTAGTAGCCGAACCATTGCCCGCCTTGTGGGTAGGAAATTCCAGTCCGCTGAAAAGGAAATTAAAATCATATCCGCCGACGGTAAAGTGATAGCCCTCCCCATCATCGAGTGTCCAGCTGCCGCCGCCGTAACAGGTGGCGCTGCCAGAGCCTCCGCTGTTATAAGGAACCGCCCATGATGCAAATTTTGTGGAAGACAGATTTGCCCAGTACATGTTCTTCCCCTGGTTGCCTTTGTCTTCATTCACATTTTCGTTGTACTCCCACAACTGTGCATAATACTGGTCCTCCTGCACACCTGCTTCCGCACTGCTGATTTTTGTCTGCAGTTCCAGATCGAAGGTAATGCTGCCCTGGGGCAGAACGACCCCGCGGAATCCCTTGGACGCCGTATTCTGATTATCCGACGCCTTATTGTATACCTGAAGCGCGATCCCGTAGCCAGTGATACGCCCATAACGGATATTCCGGAATACGGAATTATACGCGTTAAGACTCTGCCCCTGAAGATAACCGGAGCAGGCATTGTCTTTATCAGTAAACTCTTCCGGATTCGATTTTCCAATATTCTCCGGCAGGTCCGCCAGCTCCTCCAGCAGGTTATAAAGCTGTGCGCCTGTCACCTGCACATTGCCCACTGTGTAAGAATCTGTATTTGCAGCCTTTATCTCTTTTCCTGCAGAGGAATCAAACCAGCCCCTGTAACTCATATTGGCGTTTTCAGCCAGCTCCAGGTTAAATCTGGCGGCAGCAGAAACTGTCACCGTATCCGCTGTTTTCCGGTTTTCTGTAATTACCGGAGCGAGGGTGACATTATTCCCCTCCTGTGTATTTTCCGAACCGTAATTCTCCTCATTTCCCTCAAACCATGCCCGGAAAACCGGCTGGAGGGTCTTTCCGTTATGTGCCCCCAGCACCTGGACAGCCGCACTGAGGGTAGTGTTGGCAGCAAGAAGATTTTTATCATCATGCACCGTAACTTTCCCGCTCAGCCGCTGCTGAACAATACTCGTGCGATAGCTGCTCCCGCCATTCTCACTGCCCGACACAATATCATTTAAAGAAGATACTTCCTGTCCGTTCCCGTTGTAGTATTTTCCATTGGCTTTCTTTGTCAGAACAGTCTCTCCCGCCGCATCCAGATACTCAATCATATATTCCGTGCCCAGCCACAGCATCTGACCTGTATCAAATACCGCCTCGGTAATATCGGCATCCAGCGTCATTTCAAAATCCATTTCCGCATCTGTAGCCACCGACGTATGAGAGCGGGCGCCGAAATTGACCGTCAGATTATACTGAATCACGTCGTAGGAACGTACAATTTTATTTTTGTCCCCGGAATCGTTGCCCGGCGCATCGTCCCCGTCAAAGGGTGCGACGCCATCAACAGGCTCGCCAATAGTGAGAGAAGCTACATAGCCCTCATACACATACTGACTGGCAAACACATAAGGACCGCCGCGGTTGGTAGTGAAGGTAAAGCCCGTGTACGCATCATCATTTGCCGTCACATCGACTGGTATGCTGGCTTCCTCCAGCTCGCTGCCGTCCGCCTGCCTGCTGTTATAGATCTGCAGTTTCCGGTTTGCTTTGTGCCCTTTCAGAGCTGCATCCGGCTTCAGATACTCAATCTGCACACCGGCGACAATATCTTCTCCCAGGACAGATTCCGTCTGAACCTCGTATTTCCATTCTCCGTTTTCTTCGTATATCTTCACCCAGTGGATGGCGTAGCACTGGACATCATTACACTCACCCGCCATCTTTTCAATCGCTTCATCCGTAGGATAATAAGGATCTGTTCCTTTTTCTACTTTACGGATGTACAGATAATGGTTCTCTGCAGCGCTTGCGCCCTCCGGAAGTGTGACCGTCGCTTTTATGCCGGCGTCTGCTTCGCTGGCAGCGTCATAGGCTATCCATGTGTCATCCGCCGTCTGCTCTCCCGGATATATTCCATGCTCGTCTGCCAGTTTATCCAGTATCTCCTGCGGTATCTGCCCTGCCCGTCCTGCGGTAAAAACGGTAAAAGCCACATTTTCCCGCGTAAGCGCTCCATAGGTGGTCTGCAGTGTCACCCCGGTATAGCCGCCTTCACTGTCGTCCGCCTCCTCATCCACTATCTGAATACCTTCCGTGCTGGCGGTATAATCAGAGCCTTCCTCAGAGGAAAGAAACGCCGCCAGCATGGTATCGGATTTTTCCAGACCGGCAAGCGCGACATCCGCCTGCTCCAGACCGGCAAGTCCTTCTCCCGTTCCCTGTTTGGGCGTCAGCTTTATAGTAACCGCAGCATCCGACAGCTTTTCTTCACTTACCTCTTCCTTCAATGCCGGCTTGATCCGCAGACCGGCTGTCAGCTTCGATGTAAGCTCGTATCCTTCTCCCTGGCACAAATTCTCCAGCGCCTCTTCGCCCGCAGCTTCCCCTGCAGAAGCACTGATGTCTTCCGCGCTGATATCTGCAACGCTGCCCGCAGCTACAGATTCATCGCAGCCGGAATAATCAATCTGTACCTCTATGTCTGTCGTACCCGCTGATGCGGTAAAGGTCTGGATACGTTCTGCCTCCTCTGCTGCGCCGCTGTTTTCTTCTTCCGGCTCCATTGCCGCAAAGGCAGTTACATGTCCCCATGCGGAGGCACCGTTCCCCTGCCCCGCTATATAGTAAGTCAGCTTTGTATAAAAATCTTCTGTTCTCTGTGTTTTTCCCGTATCCGCGGATACTGCAAGGCTGTACTGCTCCGTCCCGGTGAACGCATCCCAGGAAACTGCACTTCCGCCCGGCTTTCCCATATCCATCACACCGGAGCAGAACACATTCAGCTCTCCCCGGAGCGCTGCCGGATAAGTTCCATCCGTTCCGGGAAGGTACTGTACCGTCACCTCTGCCCCGGCGCCTGCCGGAAGCTTTACCTCCGTTTCCTTCCCGCCATCATCCACCAGCCAAAGTCTCCAGAACTGCAGATAGTCCGCCGCGCACGCTTCCCCCATATGATGTGTCATATGAGCGTCTACGAGCGCCTTATTTCCGGCATAGCCCGTAATGCTGTTATCCTCCGCGCAGTCACGGTACTGTCTGACCCTCAGCGCAAGCGCTATCTTCTCCGGATTTGCCGCTTTGCCGTCCGCCAGAAAAATTTCCGTACCCGCAGGCAGTCTGACCTGGAAGTACACCGACGCGCCTGCGCCATCCGCACTCCCATTATCGTAGGCTGTATAGATGGTATCCTCTTTCAGCGGATAGGAATCCTCCTCTTCGGTTTCCGTCTCTGTTTCTGTCTCGGTTTCCGTTTCCGTCTCTGTCTCCGATTCGCTTTCATTTTCAGAATCCGTTTCCGTCTCTCCGAAGATAATTTCCCCATCGCCAGAGCCGGACGCATCATCCCCGGAATTTGTTCCATCTTCTGTGGAGTCATTTTCCTCTCCGGAGCCTGTGCCGGTTTCTGTCGGATTCGTTTCCGCCTCACCGGAATCTGTACCCGTTTCCGCAGGATTCGTCTCCGCCTCGCCTGAGTTGGTTTCCGCTTCCGCAGGACTTGTCTCCGCCTCACTTGAACTGGTTTCCGCTTCCGTGGGATTTGTCTCCGTCTCACCGGAACCGGCTCCATTCTCTGCAGGATTCGTCTCTGCTTCCCCGGAACTGTTTTCCGCTTCCGTGGGACTTATCTCCGCTTCCCCGGAACTGTTTCCGGTCTCTATGGGATTTGCCTCTGCTTCTTTTGAATTGGCTCCGGCACCGCCGGAATCTGACGCTCCTGCGTCTGTCTGTGCCGGATTTGCCGTCTCCTCAGAGAACGCCGCCACGCCCTCTTCCGCTCCCGTTGTCACAACACCACACGGGAGAAGCATACAGAAGCACAGCAGGACAGCCAGCACCCTTCTGATAGATTTTCTCCTGTTCTTTCTCATTGTATCGCCTCTCCTTACCCTTATATTTACTTACCTGTCTTCCAGTCAGCTTTCGTCTTTCATACAGGTGCCGTTTGCCCATCCTTTAATATCCTCTTTTAACGCAATTCATACATAGTCGCTATAGGTGTCTCTCTGTCCTCCATTCTGCTTTGTATCTTTCCCGCTGTTTACCCGCAAAATAGACAGAAAAAGACAGCTGCCAGACTTATATTTGTACAACGGATTAACCCGTCTGTGGTATAATTTTCAAAAAAATTCAACACAAATTGAGCAAAAAAGAACGGATGCCCTCTGGAATAGTACCGGCATCCGTTAAATAGTATTTAAAAACACACCAAAAGAGCCTGTCATCAGCAAAATTTCGGTCAGGTCTTTTTTGTGTGCAAAAAAACAGACTTTATTTTGGTTTTTATCACTGTTTTCTTCGCAGAGCTATTGAAAAAAATAATGATCTGTATTATACTATACATGTTTATATATTCTAATCATACGGGCAGAAGCAAGAATACCACAGACGGGTTATTCTGTGGTTTTTTTATGCTCTACACTATATCACCAGCCCCAGTCCGTTCAGTACCTTTTCATGGGCTGCCGCACTCACCGCCACATAGATTCTGGTTGTTTCAATCCGGCTGTGTCCGAGGACATCTGCCAGATGTGCCAGATTATTCGTGGCCGCATAGAATGTCCGTGCAAAAAGATGCCGCAGATTATGAGGAAATACTTTGCATGGATTCACTCTTGCTTCCACACACAGCTTTTTCATATCGTGGCAGATATTTGACCTGTCCAGCGGTTTCCCGCTCCGGGAGCGGAAAATATGTCCGCTCTCTATCTTCTGCTCTCCGGCATACCGGAGCAGCCTTTTACGCAGCTCCCTCTGCAAAAGAATTGTGCGGTTTTTTCCTTTCATCTGTATCTGTGCCCGTCCCGCTCTGGCTGCTTCCACTGTAATATACACAAGCTCGCCAATCCGTATACCGCTGCCGCATACTGTCTGCATCAGAAGCCACAGTCTTTTCTTTCCCTGTTTTTCCGCCGTTTTCAGAAGCCTCTTATATTCCGTTTCTGACAGCTCCCTGGATTCTTCCAGAAACGCCTGTCTCTGTACCTTCAGGAGCCGGACCCTGCATTCCTGCCAGCCCAGAAAATCAAGAAACGAATGAATAGCCGTCAGTGCACCGTTGACAGTCTGTGCCTTATGCTCTGTCTGCAGATACTCCCGATACTCCACGAGATGTCGTTTGGTCAGCTCTTCACCTCCCAGATACTCCGCCAGCTTCTGCACAGCCCGGACATATTTCTCCCTCGTCGCTCTGGCCTTTTCATTGATGTACAGTTCCTCCTCAAATTCCTGTACTCTCTCTTTTGTAATTTTTTTCATCCCGCATTCCTCCCGTGCCTTTACTCCATTTTGCTGAATACTGCACATGAAACGCTTAAAATAAATTATATTTTCAAAAAATACCTGCAAAAGCGCAAAAAAGCCACCTCATGCAAGCATGAAGTGGCTCCTTATATACTTTTTATGCGCCTGACGCAAAGCTTTTGTGCAGCTTACTCGATGATAGAAGCAACACGGCCTGATCCAACAGTACGTCCACCTTCGCGGATAGCGAATGTAAGACCCTGCTCCATAGCGATCGGGTGGATCAGCTCGATGGTCATTTCTACGTTGTCACCCGGCATGCACATTTCTGTGCCAGCCGGCAGCTCGATAACGCCGGTAACGTCAGTTGTACGGAAGTAGAACTGCGGTCTGTAGTTGTTGAAGAACGGAGTATGACGTCCACCTTCATCTTTTGTCAGAACGTATACCTGAGCGGTAAACTTTGTGTGGCACTTAACGCTGCCCGGTTTTGCAAGAACCTGACCACGAACGATCTCAGTTCTCTGAACACCACGAAGCAGTGCGCCGATGTTGTCACCTGCCTGAGCTTCGTCAAGCAGCTTACGGAACATTTCGATACCGGTAACAACAGTCTTCTTGGTAGCTTCCTTAACACCGATGATTTCAACTTCATCGTTCAGATGAAGAGTACCACGCTCTACACGGCCGGTAGCAACAGTACCACGACCTGTGATTGTGAATACGTCCTCAACCGGCATAAGGAACGGCTTATCTGTATCACGCTCCGGATTCGGAACCCATGTATCAACAGCATCCATCAGCTCCATGATCTTGTCGCCCCATTCGCTGGACGGATCTTCCAGAGCCTTCAGAGCAGAACCCTGGATGATCGGTGTGTCATCGCCCGGGAAGTCATACTCTGTGAGCAGCTCACGGATCTCCATGTCAACCAGCTCAAGAAGCTCTTCATCGTCAACCATATCGCACTTGTTCATGAATACTACGATATACGGAACGCCTACCTGACGGGACAGAAGGATGTGCTCCTTTGTCTGAGCCATAACACCATCGGTAGCAGCAACTACAAGGATAGCGCCATCCATCTGAGCAGCACCGGTGATCATGTTCTTTACATAGTCAGCATGACCCGGGCAGTCAACGTGTGCATAGTGTCTCTTCTCTGTCTCATACTCAACGTGAGCAGTAGAAATTGTGATACCACGCTCTCTCTCTTCCGGAGCCTTATCGATGTTCTCGAAATCTGTAGCTGTGTTACCTGCAACTCTCTCAGAAAGCACCTTTGTGATAGCTGCTGTCAGAGTTGTTTTACCATGGTCTACGTGACCGATGGTACCGATATTACAATGCGGTTTCGTTCTTTCAAATTTAGCTTTTGCCATTTTGAATGTCCTCCTTAAAAAAATCAGATTTTTCGTTTTTAATTTTTTAACAGGCTATCTATGATTATATTTCAAATCATAGATATTTTCAAGCCTTTTTTCATTTATTTACCTTTATTGCTCAGTACTTTTTCCTGTACAGACTTCGGAACCGGCTCATATCTCTCAAAGAACATGGAATAGTTGCCGCGTCCCTGTGTCTTGGAACGAAGGTCTGTGGAGTAACCAAACATCTCAGCAAGCGGTACATAGCCGCGCACCATCTTGCCGCCTCCGATATCCTCCATACCCTCGATACGTCCGCGACGGGAGTTGATGTCGCCAATAACGTCGCCCATGTATTCCTCCGGCATCGTTACCTCTACCTTCATGATCGGCTCAAGCAGGATCGCGCCGCCCTTCTTCATAGCGTCCTTGAACGCCATGGAACCGGCGATATGGAATGCCATCTCAGAGGAGTCGACCTCATGGTAGGAACCGTCGTATACGTTTGCGTGAACACCGAGTACCGGGAATCCGCCGAGGATACCTGCCTTTGCAGCTTCCTCGATACCTTCGCCGACTGCCGGGATGTATTCCTTCGGAATAGCGCCGCCGACAACGGTAGATTCAAACTTGAAGGTTTCTTCGCCGTTCGGATCCATCGGGGTGAAGATAACTTTACAGTGACCATACTGTCCGCGTCCACCGGACTGCTTCGCATATTTGCTGTCAACCGTAACCTCTTTGGTGAAAGTCTCCTTGTAAGCAACCTGCGGTGCGCCTACGTTTGCCTCAACCTTGAATTCACGCAGCAGACGGTCTACGATGATCTCCAGATGGAGCTCGCCCATACCTGCGATGATGGTCTGTCCTGTTTCCTGATTTGTATGAGCACGGAAGGTCGGGTCTTCCTCTGCAAGCTTTGCAAGAGCCTCGCCCATTTTGCCCTGTCCTGCTTTTGTCTTCGGCTCGATCGCCAGCTCAATAACCGGTTCCGGGAATTCCATGGACTCCAGGATTACCGGATGCTGCTCGTCGCAGATGGTATCACCGGTACCTGTTACCTTGAATCCAACTGCAGCCGCAATATCACCGGAGTAAACCTTGTCAAGCTCGGCTCTCTTGTTTGCGTGCATCTGAAGGATACGTCCTACACGTTCCTTCTTGCCCTTCGTGGAGTTCAGCACGTAAGAACCGGAGTTCATCGTACCGGAATACACACGGAAAAATGCCAGCTTACCAACAAACGGGTCTGCCATGATCTTGAATGCCAGAGCGGAGAACGGCTCTTCATCAGAAGAATGTCTCTCCACTTCATTTCCATCCATATCCGTACCCTTAATGGACGGGATATCCAGCGGTGACGGCATAAACTCAATGATCGCATCCAGAAGCTTCTGAACGCCCTTGTTTCTGTATGCGCTTCCGCAGCATACCGGAACGGCTGTGCACTCGCAGGTACCTTTTCTCAGAACTGCTTTCAGCTCGTCCACAGACGGCTCTTCCCCTTCCAGGTAAGCCATCATCAGATCGTCGTCCAGCTCACAGATCTTCTCGATAAGCTCTGTGCGGTACAGCTCCGCGTCTTCCTGCATATCCTCCGGAATATCGACAACAGAAATATCGTCACCCTTTTCATCATTATAGATGTAGGCTTTCATTTCAAACAGGTCAATGATTCCTTTAAATTCGTCTTCTTTGCCAATCGGGAGCTGAATGCAAATCGCATTCTTTCCCAGTCTGGTCTTAATCTGTTCTACGGCGCCGTAGAAGTTTGCACCAAGGATATCCATCTTGTTGATGAATGCCATTCTCGGT
>NZ_CAJKOX010000010.1 GCF_905201705.1 uncultured Marvinbryantia sp. | reverse complement strand
ATGGGTAATTCCTTACTGGCTGTAAGGGGTATTAACCATAAATACATTGTAGTAGCAGAAGGAGGAAAATGCAGTGAAGCAGATTTATCGTTCATATAAGGTAAATAATATGGTTCTTTTGTATCTTCTGGACAGTGAAACACAGACGATGGGATTTACTGTGCTGCCGGAAGATATGGGCGCTGATAGAAGAAGCAATCGCTCTTTACAGAAAATGTACGCCGATTATCAGAAATGCAAGAGTGAGCCGCAGCGGATCCGTGGTACGTTCTTATGCAAAGCCGGAGGGGTATCAGATCGTTGAATTGCTCAGCGAAGAAGGAGCACTTCTGGTCGTACACAGCTTTCAGCATGAGGGGATAATTGCAGGGTATCAGAAAAATCTGAGAGGTTATCATATCAGCAGCATGTTTGCAGACAACGCAATCAGTGCCTCTCTGGGAGAGGACGGATATCTGCAGATCGAAGCTATGCACGCGTTTGACGGAGCTGTTTTTCACTGCCTGCGGGCAGAATAATTTCCTGGGAGGGGATCCGGCCGTGAAAAATTTTCATTCTCTGAGAGTAAAGATAGCAGCAGTATTTTGTGTCTGTGTCATTATTCCTCTGCTAGGCGTAAACCTGGTAGTGTTCAAGTGGTATCAGCAAAACCTGGAGGAAAGCACAGTACGGGTATATGATATGGTCAGCGACCAGATTGAAACGAACCTTGATACATATCTGACTGCCGTAAAACGAATTTCACTGTATCCATATTACAACAATCAGATACAGGAAATCCTTTATGATATATCCATACATGGAGACCGGAGTGTAATGACCAGGGAAAACAATGATATTATGAATGATTTTCTGTTTAATATGCTGATTCAGGATCAGGAAATCCAGTCGGTGTTTATTACAGACCTGGATGGAAATGTGGTTTATAATAAGAGCAACGGAGGATATTATCGCGATACGGATTACTTCAAAAGCTATATTGCATCTATGGATGAGGAATTTCTGATAATTCCCACGCATCCCCAGAGCTATGTGAACCGTACCCGCAAAAATGTTTTCAGCTATGTGCGGGTAATTAAAGAAGTAAATACAAATACACCGATCGGCTATGCAATTCTGGAAATGGACAGCGGGCTGATTATGGAAATGACAGAAAAAAACAGTGACGTCTCAGATGCGTATATTGCGGTTACACTGCAGGATGGCTCCATGCTGAACGGAACGATACCGGAAGAGCAGTTGGAAGCTTTTTCAGAGTATTTTTCTGAGACCGGCAAGGATGACAGCGAAGGAAGCGTAATAATTGATGGGAATCGTTACCTGCTCAGTGTATCTGCAAAAAGTGACAATGACCTGGTGACCTGGATATTTCAGAAGGAAGAGGTAGTCATGTCGGGGCTGAATCAGATGGCCAGGCTGACGACGCTTATCCTGATTCTGGTCAGTGCGGCAGTTCTGGCAGCAACGGTAGTGGCTTCACGGCAGCTGACAGCTCCGCTGGTGCATCTTCGCGACGCAATGATGCAGGTAAAGCATGGAAACTTTAAGGCGAAGGTAAAAGAAGCCGGAGGCAGGGATGAGGTAGGAGAGCTGACAGACTGCTTTAACTCTATGCTGGATGCGATCGACGATTTGATCACAAGGGAATATAAGCTGAAGCTCCAGGAAAGAGACGCAAATCTTCAGGCGCTGCAGAACCAGATTAATCCGCATTTTCTGTATAATACGCTGGAGAGCATTACGATGATGGCGGAAATTAACGACGATACGGATGTGGCGGAGATGGTGACGGATCTGGGCAAGTTTATGCGGTTTACACTTACGACCAGAGATGCAATGGTACGCCTGAGCGAGGAGCTGGCCTGTGTAGAGAATTATGTACAGATCCAGAATGTCCGGTATGACCATTGTATATCTCTGAGTGTGGATTGTCCAAAGAAGCTGGCAGATAACCGGATCGTAAAGCTGAGCATCCAGCCGGTTGTCGAGAACGCTATCTTACATGGCACAGGAGGAGCCGGGAGCGGAATCCATCTTCGAATCAGAGTGCGGGAGGAAAATTCTGATATGGAAATTCTTATCGCGGATGATGGGCAGGGGATGGATCCGGAAACGCTGGCGGGCGTTATAAAAAATCTGGAGCAGGGAGAGGAGACGGAACGGCCCGGGCAGAGTATCGGTCTGAAAAATGTGCATCAGCGGATAAAGCTGAGGTATGGAGAAAAATACGGATTAAAAATAACAAGCAAACCGGGAAAAGGGACGGAGGTTCGACTGCTGCTGCCGTGCAGCCGGGAGGAAAGTCATGCTTAGAATTATGGTTGTGGATGATGAACCCATTATATTAAAAGGGATAAAGAGTATCATTAAGAGACGGGCACAGGATTATGTGGTAGCGGGAGAAGCAAAAAGCCTGGAGGAGGCGGTAAATACGGCGCTTGCGTGCCGGCCGGATGTCATTATCACAGATATCCGTATGCCGGACGGAACAGGGCTGGAAATGATCGAACGGCTGCTGGATAAGCTGCCGGATACGAAATATGTGGTACTGAGCGGATACGGAGAATTTGAGTATGCGCAGGAGGCACTGCGGCTGGGAGTTTCTGATTATATATTGAAACCGGTAAACAGCAGAGAAATTTATTCTGTGCTGGAGAAAATGACGGCGCTGTTTCAGGAAAAAAGGCAGAGCCTTTCAAGGAAAAATGCGGAAAGAATCAGAGACGCTCTTTATCAGTTTTTTTACCGGAATAACAGGGGAGAAGAGGGAGTGCTGCGGCAGAGTCTGAAAGAAAGCTGTTTTTTCACAGTAGTGTTACTCCAGCTCCCGGCGATATGCGGAAGCGAAATACGGCAGCAGGGAATCCGGGCAGCAGAGGGCTGGCTGGAAAAAAATCAGACGGGTTTTGTGACAGCAGATGGCAATGAAATATGTATTCTGCTGCAGACGGAGAAGGTATCGGATATTCATTTTATAAATCATTTTCTTCTGGAGCAGATGAAGGAGCTGGGGATAGAGGGAAGCTGCCTTTATGTCAGCGACACTGTGTCGGATACGGACAGTCTGTCCGGGCTTTTTAGGCAGGCAAAGCAGTGCCAGGGAATGAGCTTTTACAGAACGAAGAAGCAGCAGATACAAAGATGGAGCGGAGAGGAAATGGTTCCGTTTACCATTGATTTACTTCAGAATCACGTGGAATCTGAGCTGTGCGCTCTGCTTGAACAGAGAAAAGCGGAAGAAGCGGAAGAAAAGCTGCGCGGTCAGATGACATGGTGTGCCCGGAAGATGATTATCCCGCAGGATGTAGCGCGGTATTTCCAGGGACTGCTTCGTCTGGCGATTGCCCAGATGAGGACGGACGGTTTTTTACCGCCGGTTCTTGACGACATCCTGAATGAACAGATTTTCAGTGTAAATGACTGCAGCAGCAGCGAAGAACTTCTGGAAAAAGTAAAGGTTATATTGCAGGAACTGACAAGGGAGGATCAAAGAACCGGTGAGACAGGCTCCTCGCGGATCGTTCAGGAAATCAAAAGATATATTCAGGAGCATTATGCGGAAAATATTAATTTAAATGCGCTGGCGGATCAGGTTTATTTAAGCCCCAAATATCTCAGCGATTTGTTCAAACGGGAAACAGGAGAAAATTATACCAGTTATCTTCTGTACGTGCGCATGGAGCATGCAAAAAAATATCTGATGCAGTTTGATCTGAAAATATATGAAGTAGCGGAACTGACCGGATATGCAAGTCCGAAACAGTTTATCAGGGTATTTAAAAAGGAAGTGGGAGTTACTCCGGGTGAGTATCGGAATCAGGTGGGAAATGGAAAACAGGCACCTTTTCGGGAATAGGAGCGCTTTTTTGCATGCACGGGAAAGTTTATAATAACACCATCAAAAAAGTGCAGTGCACACGAAAGGAGAAGCATGGACATGAAAAAATGGGGAAAACGGTTGTTTGCAGTATCTGCATTAGCGGCAATGTGCGCAGGAGGAACTGTTTTTGCAGAAGAGGAAATTACACTGACTTATATGGGATGGCTGGACAATAATGAAGACGGTCTCCGGGCAGTGGCGGATCTGTATGAAGAGGCGAATCCAAATGTAAAGATCGAAATCGAGCTTCTGGAATCGGATCAGTATGATACAGTCTATATGGCGAGAATGGCTTCCGGTGAAGCGGCGGATCTGATGTCCATCCGTTATCAGGAGGACAATAAAAAGAATTATGCTTCCGGAGACTATGTGGCGGATCTGACCGGTCAGCCGGCGGTGGGATATCTCAAGGAGGGACTTGACCAGGTGTCTGCGTATGAAGGCGCGATTCAGGGAATCCCGGTGGCAGCTGATTGCTGGGGACTGTGGTACAATGCAGATATGCTGGAGAAGCTTGGTCTGGGGGTCCCGACTACTATCGGTGAATTCAGAAACTGCTGCGAGACTGCAAAGGAGGCCGGATATGTGCCGATTGCAAATGGTCTGCAGGATGGATGGACGGCGTGGATGACGCTCTGGACGCTGTGGGGCAAGGCAGGAGAGGCAGATCCGACGCTGTTTGACAGGTTCCAGATTGGGGAAGCAACGCTTTCTGATGTAGAGGAAGTCAGATGGGCATTTGATACGGCGAAAGAATACTATGACGCAGGTTATTACCCGGAAAATGTGCTTGGGACATCACAGGACAGCGCCGTGCAGCTCTGGTACAACCAGGAAGCCCTGTTCTGCCCGAACGGAAGCTTTTTCCTTACGGAAGTAGAGGCGGCAGATCCGGATTTTACATATGGGTTCTGTAAGCAGCCTTATAATGAAGAGCCGCAGGAGGATATCTGTGCACAGGGCGGATATACATTCAGTATGGCGGCATATAAGCAGGGGGAACATGTGGATCAGGCAATTGATTTTATCAATTTCTTCTTCACGCCGGAAAATTACAGCGTGTATGTGGAAAAAGCGGCAGTGATCGGCACTACGGTTGAGGGCGTTACAGGAGGCGATTCCGGAGCGGCAAAGCAGATTGGAGAATGTATCACGCCGATGAATACGAATCTTCATCCGGGGGCTGCCCAGGATGCGGCTACTGATGGGCTGGCGGCTGTGTTTGCGGGAGTGAAGACTTCGGATGAGGTCGTAGCGGAGATGGACCAGATGCTGCAGGATTCTTTAACAAAATAGGCTGATTTATGGGGGCTGGGGGAAAACTCCCGGCCCTTTTTCTGCCAGAAAGGAGAAAATATGAAGCAAAAGAACCGAAAAAAGCAGCTGGAACCCTATTTGCTTATCTTGCCCGGGCTGCTGATATTTACCGTTTTTTTTGTGATCCCGGTGATGACTACCTTTGTATACAGCTTTACAAATTATGACGGATTCCAGCCGAAGCTGAATTTTGTGGGATGGAAAAATTACATTAATATATTTACCAATGATAAAAAATTCTGGGCTTCCATTGTCAATAATATAAAGCTGGTTCTCTGTTACAATACCATTGGCCTTTTTATTTCGGTTTCGCTTGCGCTTGTCCTGAATAAAATACGGTTTAAAAATTTTTACCGGGCCTGCTTTTTTATTCCTGTCGTGATGAGCACAGTTGCGATCGGATATACCTGGAGCTTTATGTTTGATCCGACAAATGGAATTTTCAGCGGTATTTCAAAGCTGCTGGGACTTCCGGTGGTGGATTTCCTGGGAAATTATAAGCTGGCGCTGTATGCGGTGATTTTTGTAGATATCTGGAAAGGGCAGGGAAATAATATGATCATTCTCCTGGCGGGGCTGCAGTCTATTCCGGCGGATGTGTACGAGAGCGCCAGGATCGACGGTGCGACTACATGGCAGCAGATACGTTACATTACGCTGCCGCTGCTGAAGCCGACGATTTCCGTTGTAATATTGCTGACGACGATCGGCTGCATCAAGGCCTTTGACCTGACCTACGTTATGACAAAGGGAGGACCGTTTAACAGCTCTGAGCTGATGACCGTGCGTATTTTTAATGAGGCATTCGGAGGTTCAGCCCATTATTATGGATATGCATCGGCGGAATCGACGATTCTGTTTGTGCTGGTACTGATTGTTTCACTGATTCAGCTCAAAGTTACGCGTGAAAAGGAGGCATGAAAAATATGCGGAAAAAAGCTCTGAGCATATGCGGCTATAGTCTGATTACGGTGCTGGCGCTGCTGTATATGTACCCTGTGTTCATGGTTTTGATGAATTCTTTCAAGACCTCTGCGGAAATACGCACATCCGGATTATCCATGCCGGAGAGTCTTTATCTTGGCAACTATGTGACTGCCTGGGTAAAAGGAAACTTTGGACGTTCCCTTATTAACAGTATTATTGTGACCGGGGGAAGCCTGGTGGCAATTTACTTTCTGAACATCATTACGGCGTATCCGTTTGCAAGAATGAAATTTGCCGGAAAAGGCGCCCTGTTTATGCTTCTGCTCAGCGGGATCATGTTTCCGATACAGATGGCGATTATTCCGCTGTTCGGAATGATTACGAGGCTGGGACTGGTGAATAACCCGCTGGGGCTGATTTTTGTGTATACTGCCTTTTCTATTCCGATGGGGGTACTGTTGATTTCGAATTTTATGAAGGGGCTGCCTGTTGAGATTGAAGAGGCCGCGAGTATTGACGGGTGCGGGACGGTCCGCATGATGTTTCAGATTGTCAGACCGCTGATTAAACCGGTCATGAGTACACTGATCATTATTAATGCGATTAATATATGGAATGATTTGCTGCTCCCGATTATTGTCCTCACTACAAAGGATTCCAAAACGATGCCGGCGGGACTGATGTATTTTTCCGGTCAGTATAATACACAGTGGGAGTATGTAACGGCGGCGGTAATAATTATCAGTCTGCCGATGATTATTTTCTATATCCTGATGCAAAAGGATATTGTAAACGGACTGGCGTCCGGGGCGGTAAAATCGTAAATACAGATTTGAGAGAGGAGATTGAAATGAAGCTGACACCCAAAATTGTAGGAATTATTGGAAAAAGAAATGAATGGTATTTTTACGGAGACGACCTCCGGCCGGAAGAAATACAGTTTTCCGCGTCAAAATTACTGAGTGACATTACGGTGGAAGCCTGCGCGCACGGAATCCGCATGAGCGCAATGTGCGTGGGGAAGGGCAGAGGAATTGCGGCTGTGCGGATAAGAGAAAAACAGTACCGGATTCCGTGTGTGGTTTTTGGAGAGAAGGAATTTTTTCTCTGTATGGTAATCAGCAGCAATTTTCATTATGGGTATGATCCTTCTGCATACGAGGATTCGGATATTACGAAAAAACATGATGCTGCCGGAAACGGGTTTGACAAAGCGGCAAAGGAGCTTCTGCCAGTATACCGCAGGCATGGTATTCCGGTGACGTGGCTGATTGACCCTGTCACAGGTTTCTTTAAAAAAGAGCAGTTGATTCGCTGGCATGAGGCATTTGGCGATGATTACGGCATTATGCCTACGTCAAACTTTTTTAAGAATACGGACAATTACAATACCAGGCATACACAGGAGGAGACGGATGAGTTTTTCGGAAAAATGAAGGCGATGACCGAACATCACTTCCCCTATTACACGCAGATCGCCGGAATTGATCAGTGGGTCGGAAGCGTCGGAAGTCATTTTGTGAAAAGCTGTGAAAAATATGGGATCCGGGGATTATGGGGGCTGGGGTATGACCACGGAACCTGCGACACCAGCATGTATCACAGAGGCTGTCCCTGGGACGTATACAAAATGGACACGGAAAATTTCAGAAGACCGGACCCGGACAGTGAAATATGGGGATTCCAGTGGACCGTCCGCGATATCCTGAATACGGTGCACTGCCCGGAGGGGATAAGCGGAGCGGCTGTATTCAGCACGGATGCAGACGATATCTTTTTTCATAACATTCTGCAGACGGAAAAAGAATACTATAAACGGATGTTGGAAGAATATAAGAAAAATATGGAGCACAACGAATACTTTGTATTTCTGGTGCATCAGGAGGACCATGATACACATCACATACAGTGCAATGAATATTATGAGCAGTTCCTGGATTCTGTACTTCCGGATGAGGATATTACTCTGGCAACGATGCAGGAAATTACGATGTGGCTGGATCTGAAATATGGAAAAGGAAAGCATCCCTCGCAGATGATCGCAATGGAGGATATTCTGGAAGACCCGTCCCATGTGGTTTTTGAGGATGAATCCTATGAAGTGTGCGGAAAAATTAAACAACCAAAGGACTGGGGCAGGTATCAGCCGATCCGGGCATATTATGATGAAAAGATTCAGGCAATTTATGAATGCGGGGAGGACGGAAAGCCGAAGGTATTTCCGTACCGGGTATACGATTACCGGAAAGAATATCCGTTTGCGGAGGAGGGCGAATGGCCGCAGGAAGACTATTCCGGTATCAGAGAGGTAAAACAGTCGGAAAATGAAGTGATTATTATCAGCGGGAAAGAATACGGATCCGTGCCGCTTCTCCTGGAGGAGAAAATCAGGTATTGCAGGATCAAAGAGGGAGAAAACCGGATCTGCATTTCACATACATAAGCGATAAAGCGGCATCTCAAAAACTGCAGTTTCTAAAAAAACTGCAGTTTTTGCTTTAAATTTCACATTTTGTAAAAGAGAAATATACGGTATGATTTGGGAAACACAGAGAGCCAGGTGTTTCAAAGACACGGCGGGCAGTAACAGTTCGGACAGGCGGTCCTGTTACGACGGGCTCCATATGTACAGAGGCTGTAAATGGCAGGTTACTGTGAGCGGAGTGAACAGCAATAATGGCAGGGAGGATTTGGAGTAAAGTATGATAATAGACAAAAAAACAGGAGAACCGTACATCAATATCTGGTTTGGCAATTTTTACCGTCCGGCATATGATGACAAAAAATTTGTGAAAGAAAATATTGCGCTCTTGAAGAAATTGGGATTCAACAGTGTCATGCTGGACACAAAGGCATGGGAAGACTTTAAAGAACGCTATGAAGGAAAGGAAGCAAGTCAGTTTGTCGCCATGCATGAGTATATGCAGCGGGAACTGAAGAATATGGGAATGTCCCATGAATTTCTGGCGCTTTATCTCAACGGAGATAATCTCTATCCCAACATCCGGTTCAGTCCTCCGATTTACGGCGAATCGGTCATCGATAAAGATGGAAACGATGGAAAATGGTACCGTTACTGGTCTGATAAAGCGAAAGCTTCTATGGAGGAACATGTGGCAAGAGTGTTGGAATCCTATGGGGAGAATTATGTGACAGTTACGGTAAACGGAAGAGAGAGAAAACCAATCTGCAGTATGTGGGATCCAATTGTAGCTCCAAGCTTTGACGAAGAAGGAAGAAAGCGTTACCTTCATTGGCTTGAAAATGAGTATCAGGGGGATATCGGACTTTTTAACCGGGCTTATGGTGTGGAAAAGACAAGCTTTGATACATTGGAGAAGGAAGATTACTGGTTCGAGTGCAGATATCCGGATTGTCTTACATTTTCAGAAGAGGATGTAAGGAATCAGACTCCGAAGGCAAGGATGCTGATGGATAACCGGAAATGGCAGTGCGAAGAGCTGTGTCTTTATTTTCAGGATATGAAGGAGCGGCTGCACAGGATTGATGAGTCTCTTTATCTGTGTCCGGATATGGCACAGTGGGGGTATTTTCTGAATGTGGATGGATCCATGCTGGCAGGTGTAGGATTTGCTGATCTCTGGGATACGGCGGCAAGAGGAATCGATATCTATCGTCTTGCGGAATATGTGGATTGCGCACATTTTCTTTCGGTTCCGGTAACGCCTGACGGAAATCCGGAAGCTTATGTAACTTCCTGTCATCACAGCATGATGCGCAGCATGAACAGTGGAAGAGAATTTATAGGCGGAATTTACTGGGGGAGGTATCTGTACAATGATATCTATACAGTGCTGACTCCATGTGAGATTGTAGCCTCCATCGTGGCAAGCGGTGCGTCAGGCTATACTTCTTACGGCATGTGCGGTCTGGATGACGGCGGATTGCTTCATCGGATGGAAGGGTACTTCAATGATTCCCTGGGGCGCGCGAATGAATGGGCGAAAGAAGTAATCCCGCAGCTTGGAGCAAAAAAGAAATCGGATATCGCGATTTTGTTTCCTTCTGCAATGGCGGCTTATGAAACAATGCGCACGGAGGGAAACAAGGAGCGGCGGCTGGATCTGCTGGGATGGTACAAGGCGTGCCGGGATCTGGGAGCAGAAGCAGATGTGACAGACAGCAAAAACTTGTGTAAAGAACATTTTCTCGACAGTTACCGGGTATTGATTATTCCGGACAATGACTGCTATGAGATGAATCCGGATCCGGAGTTTGAAGAGACGCTTCGGGCATGGTGTGAGCATGGGGGTATTGTACTCTATGGTCCGGACAGTGCGCTGGCAAAGAATTGCTTTGGCGTGGAAGCATACAGGCATCAGCCGGACGCAATTCGTTATCAGGAGGCAGGCATGGTAAAGAGCAGAAATTTCTGCACTTATTCCGGCGGGAAATGCGTTGCGGCATATCTGTCTGACGGGGCATCCTGCGTTACACAGTATCAGACAGAGAATGGTTATCAGTATGCATTTGGCTTTAGCTATGGATATGCTTACAACACAAAGTTCATCCCTCATGTTCCGGTGGAACAGAAGAATAATGAGCTGTATCCTCTGGAGATGATGAAGGGAAATATTCTTGCAGATATTCTAAAGGATACGGCAGGGATGGAAACAAAGCTGCAGAAGAATATAGAACGGGCGTATTTCGCAAATGGGCAGATTATCATCAACCATACATCTTACCCATTTTACGTGGAGCAGGAGGGGGAAAAACAATACCAGTATCCGGTGAATGAAACGCTTCTTCTTCCCCATTCGGCTGTGTTTGTAAAATCTGATAACCATGAAATTGAGATGCCAAAGCATAATTCACAATGAAAGGACAGAAGGAATATGGAGAGCCAATATGTATACGGTGGAAGCATTTCTGGCGGCGGCAGATGCAGCGGGAAGGAGAAAATAATCATGCAGGCTAAAAATCCGATACTGAGAGGCTTTCACCCGGACCCTTCAATTATAAGGGTCGGGGTGGATTATTATATTGCCACCTCTACCTTTGAATGGTGGCCGGGGATACAGATCAACCATTCCAGGGATCTTGTCCACTGGGAAATCTGTACCTATGCGCTGCAGGACGCCGGACTGGTAAATCTGCAGGGAATCGGACCGTCGCAGGGAATCTGGGCCCCCTGTCTTACGTATGATAAGGGCATTTTCTATCTGGCGTATACGGTGGTGAATTCTTTTTACTGCAATATGTATGATACGAGAAATTATCTGATTACGGCGGAGAATATCATGGGACCGTGGTCGGAGCCGGTGCCGCTGCACAATATGGGATTTGACCCTTCGCTGTTCCATGATACGGATGGAAAGAAATACATGGTCAGCATGGTGACGGACCATCGGGTTCCGAAAAAATATGCCGGGCGGATCGTCCTGCAGGAATACGACCCGGTGAGAAAAACGCTGGTGGGAGAAATCCGGGAGATCTATGCTGCTTCCGATATTTTTCTGGAGGGACCGCACATATTAAAACATGACGGCTGGTATTATCTGGTGGCGGCGGATACTGGAACGGGAGAGGGGCACGGACAGAGTATTCTGCGCTCCCGAAGTATCTGGGGACCCTATGAGATGTATAAAAGCCCAAAGTGCGTCCGCACACGCGAGGGAGAGGCGTGGTCGATCATGACGACGCGGCACAGCCCGGAGTATCCGCTTCAGAAAGCGGGGCACGCGGATTTTGTGGAGACGCCGGACGGGCAATGGTATGCTGTGTATCTTTGCAGCCGCGCGCTGGAAAACAGAAATCCGGCGGATGCGAAAAAATTTCCCGGAGTGCGCAGATATCCGCTTGGACGGGAGACGGCGATCCAGAAGGTACACTGGACGGAGGACGGCTGGCTGGAGATAGACAGCGAAAGCGTCCTGCCGGATTTGGTGACGGAGATAGCCGGAGCGGAAGCTGTCCGGACGAAGTTTCAGCCAAGGATAACGGACACTGCGGAAAACAATTCAGCTGTGCAGGCAACCCCGGAGCAGGAGGCAGCGGACACGGCGGAAAACAAGCCGGTTGAGCAAGCTTCGGAGCCGGGAGCCGTGGATGCAGCAGAAAAAATACCAGCTGCCGGGAAGTGCCCGGAGCGGGAGACAGGCATTACAGCGGAAATTTACTGCGAGCGGGAGGATTTTGACGGCGCGGATATCAGCCCGGAATTTCAATCTCTTCGCATTCCAATGACAGAGGAATATGTATCCCTGACAGCGCGTCCGGGCTGGCTGCGTATGTACGGACGCGAAGGACTGGCGTCGTTGTTCCGTCAGAGTCTGATCGCCAGGAGGCGGACGGAATTTGTCTGCTCCTGCTCCTGTAAGGTGGAGTTTGAGCCGCAGAATTTTAAGCAGATGGCAGGCTTGATCTGCATGTACGATACAGAAAATTATATGTACCTGCATATCAGCAGGGATGAGGACTGCGGGAAATGCATCACATTGCTGCGCGCAGAAAATAAAGTTTACACCTATCCGGTAGAACCGGTGCCGCTGCCGGAGGATGTGCCTGTTTTTTTAAAAGCTGAAATCCATTATGACAGGATTCAGTTTTATTATGCAGCAGGCATAGAGGATTATCAGAAAATCGGACCGGAGGACGACTGCAGCTACATGTCGGACGAGGCATGCAGCCAGGGATGGTTTACCGGCAGTATGCTTGGAATATGTTGCCAGGATCTGACGGGCGCCGGACAATATGCGGATTTTGATTTCTTTATATACAGTACGGAAGAAAAAAATGTGTAAAATCGCAGCTGCCCAGAACAAGTTGAAGCGAAGGTGCCAAATAGTTATGTAAAATCTTAAAAATCCGAAGCTTGTGCTAAAAAAATCCGGTTTTTTTGCACAAAAAAATTTGCTATATTGATATCACAGAAAACGGAAGGCCAACCGGAATCAGAAAAAACATAAAGGGAGGATTTATTAATGAAGAAGAGATTAGCAATGCTTGGCACGGCTGCGATTGCGGCATCCATGCTGGCAGGAATGAGCGTAAATGCAGAGTCTATTGTGACGGAGCCGACAGAGCTGACATTTATTTTTGCAGACGGAGATGAGGGCGCAAAGTCTTCCATGAACGAGATCGTGAACCGTTTCAACGAAGCATACCCGGATATCACAGTTACTATTGAACCGGGCAACGGCGGAGCTTACAGCGAGTTTATCAAGACAAAGGACAGCGTTGGCGAGTTTCCGGATGTTATGGAGATGAGAGATACCGCGCTTTATGTGCGTGCAGGCAAGCTGGAAGCGCTGCCGGAGGATATTGTAAGCCTGTTTAAGACCACGACTGATTTCGACGGAAGCGTTTATGCGGTGCCGCTGGCAGGCGAAAACACGAACGGAATCATTTACAATAAGAAATATTTTGACGAAAACGGCTTTACGGAACCGACGACCTACGACGAATTCATCGCACTCTGCGAGGCAATTAAGGAAAAAGGCGATATGGCGCCGCTGGTAGTTGGCGGACAGGACATCTGGCACATGGGCTTCTGGTTCCACAAGGTATATAACGACCAGGTGCTCAGCCAGGACCCGGATTTCATCGAGCACTGCTACGAGGGCACGAAGGATTTCAGCGATCCGACCTTTAAGGCGGCACTGGAAGAGCTTCAGACGATCATGAGCTACGCACAGGACGGCTGGGTTTCCACGCCGGACGCGCAGATCACGACCTTCCTGGTAAACGATATGGCGGCAATGATGTACTCCGGAACCCATATGTTCTCACAGATCGCGTCGGCGAACCCGGAATTTGAGATGGGATGGTTTGCAGTGCCGAGTCCGGATGGGAAGATCCGTCTGGTTGGCGGAGGCGGAGTCGGCGGTCTGGCAATTTCCGCTGAGGCGGCAGAAGATCCGAACAAGAAAGCAGCAGCGGAGGAATTCCTCAGATTCTTCTATCAGCCGGAGAATTATAAAGTATACTGTGAGACGCTGAGCGCGATTCCGGCAACCGTGGAACAGCCGGATCTGGATGTCATTGATGTTCTCCAGGAAGTTATCGACGCGACAAATACCGCAGACGACCTGGCACCGATGTGGAACGGACGCGTGGGCAACAATGAGCTCCCGCCTGATTTCCGTAACTTCACCTACAAGACAGCGATCGAGGTGCTCCAGGGTACCAGAGATATTGATTCTGCATGCGAGGAGCTGAACAAAACCTGGCAGGTTGGTATGCAGAGCTTTAACCCGCTGACAGGTGTGGGTATTGAGTAAAGATAAGAGCGTAACTGCATAAAAGCAACATAAAAAACTGCCCGGCATGAATTCATGACCGGGCAGTAATAAAAAAGGGAAGAAGATTATGAATATAAAGAAAAAAGGATTTGATAAGGTTGCGTTCATGTTCATTGCGCCGGCATTTATTTTCTTCACGCTGTTTCTGATCGTCCCGACGATATCCAGTGTATATTACAGCTTTACCTCCTGGGACGGAATTAACCCCAATGTAAAGTTTATCGGTCTGGCAAACTATAAGGAAATATTCACCAGCGCACGCTTTGGAAATGCCTTGAAAAATACGGTTATTTTAACAGTTTTTATATCATTGTTTGAAAACTTTTTTGCGCTGGTGCTGGCGCTGATGGTTGACCACATCCGCTGGGGAAAAAATTTCTTTCGGAGTGCATTTTACATCCCGGTGCTGATCAGCGGCATTGTTTCCGGTTTTATCTGGAAGATCATGTACAACTATAATTTTGGAAGCATCAACTCCATCTTAAACAGCATCGGACTGGGACAGTTCAGGCAGGACTGGCTGGGAAATACAAGTCTCACATTGATCATGATCGGAGTGGTGCTGGTGTGGAAGGGCGCCGGTTACTATATGATCATTTATCTGGCATCCCTGCAGAGCGTTTCCACAGATCTGATCGAAGCGGCCGAAATTGATGGGGCGAGCGCATGGCAGCGCTTTAAATCCATTACGGTTCCGATGATCTCCGGCGCGTTTACGATTAACTTTACGTTATCGCTGATAAACGGGCTGAAGGTATTTGACCAGATTAATGTCATGACGGACGGAGGACCGGGCTTTACGTCGGAGACGCTGGTTTATCTGCTCTACAAGGTTGGATTTAACGAAGGACGCCAGGGCTTCGGCACGGCGGTAGGTCTTATGCTGCTGTTCATTATTATCATATTAAATACGCTGCAGCAGAGGTTTTTGAGAAGCAGGGAGGTGCAGATGTAATGGAACGTGGAAGAAGAAAACTGAAGGCGACGGATATTTTACTTCTGATTGCGGCGGTGATCCTGGCGGTTTTGTTTTTGTACCCGGTATTTTTTGCACTGATTTCCGCGTTTAAGAGCAACGGCGATATCCTGAAAAATCCGTCCGCGCTGCCGACCTCTTTCTACATACAGAATTTTAAGGATTTGTTTTCGCAGTCCGATTTTGCAACGGCAATCGTGCATTCCGTGATCCTCACGGTGGTTTCCGAGGCGCTGATCGTCTGCATTGTACCGATGGCGGCATACGGGATTGAACGCAGAAAAAGCAAGGTTACTGCTTTTATGTACACCTATTTTCTTGCCGGAATGATGATACCGTTTCATCTGTATATGTTCCCGCTGTTCCGGGAACTGCGGATCTTTCATCTTTTCGGAAATATGGCGGGGCCGGTTGTTGTGTATATTTCCGGTTCGATCGCGTTTGGATGTCTGCTGTACTGCAGCTTTTTAAAGGGGATTCCGCTGGAGATCGAGGAGGCGGCGATGATCGACGGCTGCACACCGTTTCAGACCTTCTGGAAGGTGACGTTTCCACTGCTCGGACCCTGCACCGGCTCAATGGTAATTTTAAACGGACTGAATATCTGGAATGATTATCTGATGCCGTATCTGGTGCTGCCGAGCGGCAAGGCAAAGACCATCACGGTAGAAATCGCCGCTTTTGTTGGACAGTATACGGCAAGATGGGATATCGTATTTGCAGGCACGGTGATTTCCATCGTTCCCGCGCTCTGTATTTTCTGCGCATTCCAGAAATATTTTGTGAAGGGAATCACAGCGGGTGCGGCAAAAGGCTGACAGGAGAAAGAAGTTTATGTTATAATTTCAGGAGAGGATTCTTTGTGCGGAGGGCGGCGGTATGAAAACATGGTTCCGGAAACTGAGCTTATACCATAAATTTGCAATTACGATTATTTTGGTCGGGCTTGTCCCAATGCTGATACTGGCAACGGTTATTCTGAACAGCATGATTTCTGATTACCGGCTGGCACTGCAGGCGCAGTACACGCAGGCAGCAGAGTATGTGGGAAACAGTCTGGAGGAGGTGCTGGACACCTACAATACGATATCCAAGATGCCGTACAGTTACAATAATTCACAGGACGAGTACGCCAGAAGAGATTATCTGACCTTTGATAATTTCCGGCAGATGCTGTACGGCGAGGGATACGACCCGGAGACGATGGAGGAAGACCGGGCGTCCGAGATGCACGAATTTTTGAAATATCTGGACGGGGTGGACCAGTATATGCAGGGCGCGCACTTCGTGGCGCCGGACTTAAATGGGGAAAAGCTGGCGTTTCACTACAGCCGCTACAGCACCTTTTTTAAAGATGCGGCATTATTTGAAAATGTGATGGATTTTGAAAATCTTGACAGACAGAGCAGACAGCTGATCCTGATCCCAACGCACGCGACCGGGTATTTCAGCGGCTTGAACAACCCGGTGTTTACGGTGGCGCGGAACTATTATGATCTTCGGGGCGAGATTGGGAATACGCCCTATGTGGGGACGCTGTTTCTCGACGTTGACATAAGAAGGATCGCGCAGATTTTCACAAGTGTAAAATTCAGCGGAAATGAAGATTTTTATGTGACAGATGAAAGCGGAAATTGTCTGTACAGCAGCGACAGCGCCTGCATCGGGAAGAAGCTGGATATGACATTTGAAAATACACAAAAGCAATTTGTGGTAAGATCCAGAGAAAATGAATATGGGCTGCAGGTGATCGCAGTGATGGATGCAGCCGTTGCCTTCTCCCAGATCTACAATGTACAGAAAATCATTTATCTGTTTGTCGGCGCGTCGATCGCCGCGCTGCTTGCGGCGTCTGTTTACTTTTCAAAACGGCTGACGAAGCCGATGCAGGCGATGATGCAGGAAATGGAAAAGATTGAGAAGGGAGATTTTAACATTCAGCTTCCGGTGCACTCGGAGGATGAGATCGGCATTCTCTCGCAGCGCTTTAATCAGATGAGCGCCGCCTTAAAGAAACATATTGATCAGGTGTATGTGTTCCGGCTCAGGCAGAAGGAGGCGGAGCTGACGGCGCTGAAGTCGCAGATATATCCGCACTTTTTATATAACACGCTGGAGATTATCCGTATGACGGCGCTGGAGGAGGGCAACCAGAACGTGCCGGAAATGATCGAGGCGCTCTCAGAACAGATCCACTATCTGATCGGACCGGTGACCGATATGGTTCCCCTGGAAAAGGAGCTTGGCATTATCAAAAAATATATTTACCTTCTGAACTGCCGGATCACCGGAAAGATTCAGCTCAGAACGCAGGAGGAAGGTCTGGACGGAATTATGGTGCCGAGGCTGATCCTGCAGCCGATCGTTGAAAATGCCTACGTTCACGGAATCAGACCACGGAACGGAAAGGGCAGCATCAGCGTAGAGGCTTATGTGGAGGACGGGGAGCTTTGCATCAGTGTGATGGATACCGGCGTCGGGATGGACGCACAGGCGCTTGACGGACTGCGGCAGCTCCTGGAGGGCGATGCTCCGGGGGTTAAGGATGAGTATAACTGGCAGAGCATCGGCTTAAAAAATGTACATGACAGGATACGTTTGCTGTACGGGGAAAAATATGGTATTACGGTGACAAGCACGGTGGGGATCGGGACGATGGTCCAGGTAATGATGCCGGTGATTTTCGGGGAGGATGCAGAGGATGAGAATGATATTGGCGGATGATGAGCCGGTGATTATCCGGGGAATCCAGAAGCTGCTTGATTTTGAACAGCTCGGTATTGAGATCGTGGGGGAATACACAGACGGAAAAAGCGCTATGAAAGGGATTCTGGAGCTGAAGCCGGAGCTTGCGCTGCTGGATATTTCCATGCCGGAAATGACAGGCGTCGATATACTGAAAACATGCCGCAGAATGGGGCTGGATACAAAGGTGATCTTTATCAGCGGATTCCAGGAGTTTGAGTATGCGAGGGCAGCCGTGCAGTATGGAGCGGTGGAGTACTTACTGAAGCCGGTAATCCGGGAGGAGCTTTTGCGGGCGCTGGAAAAATGTACTCATATTGCAAAAGATCACACAGAAAATTTCCAGCCTGCGCAGAGCGGGGAGCGGCCAGAAGCCGGAGACCTTATGGAAGGAACTACAGTCTATGTGAAGATATTCTGGCAGGACGACGGGAATGACCAGATGCGGCGGCTGATGGAGTTTTCCCTGCAGAGCTTTCTGGAGGAATATCTGTCGGAGCAAGGCATTGGAGAGATGATTTATCGCGGGAAGCAGACGGCTCTTCGATTAAAGACGACAGATGAAGAGGAATGCCGCGATATTTTAAAGAAGCTGGAGCTGCTGGTGCAGGAGAGATATCATCAGAAGCTTGGATTTCTGGTGGGAAACACAGAAGGAGCGGAGGGCTATCTGTTCTTTGTGGAGCCGTCGGAGGATCCGGTCTGTTTTCTTAAGGAGGAGAGCGAGGAAGAGTGGAAGCGGTTTATGCAGCTTCGTGAGCGCATGATCGATTCCGTGGTTGCCCAGAATGAACCGATGCTGGAAAAACAATATGAGCAGTATACAAGGCTGCTGGCCCGGATTGCCAGAGGGAAAAAGGAGGATGCCTATTTTTATCTCTGCACGTTGATTCGTATGCTGGAGGAGCGGTTTCACAATCTGGGGCTTCCGGGAAGAAATCCCGATATGCGGGGGCTTCTGGAGAAGGGCAGGGCGTGTGAGACCTACCGCGAAATGAAGGCGGTATATTTTGAACTGGCAGCAGGATATATCCATCAGCTTCAGAGTACGGTGGTGGGCGTTGAAAACCAGGACTTTCTGAAGGCGAAGGCTTATATTGAGAATCACTACGACGAAAATCTGACACTGCAGGTGCTGGCGGATGTGGTGCACATGAACCAGTATTATTTCAGCAGTTTTTTTAAGAAAAATGCCGGGGAGAATTTTAAGGAGTATTTAAACCGCGTCCGTCTGCAGCACTCTATGGCGCTGCTCATGAAAACGGATATGAAGGCTTACGAAATTGCCGCGCGGGTAGGCTTTAAGGATGCACGCAATTTTTCAGAAAACTTTCAGCGCTATTATCATGAAACGCCGAATGAATTCCGCAAGAGGCGGCGCGACGCGGCGGAGGAATCTTAAAGCAGCATGTTTGATCATAATAAGAGAGGATGAGCGTTACAATTGGAAGAGACGAAATGGGCAAGAGAGATGGCAGCGCGGATCACAGAGAAGATGCGCTGGGTGAGCGAAAAAAATAAAGAAAAAATACCATATACCACCGATGAAAACGGGGATTATGACGACCGCTCGGATGAGAAGCGGAGCTGGAATGCGGATGACGGGCTGAGCTGGTGGACAAACGGATTCTGGGGCGGCATGATGTGGCTGCTGTATCTGTACACAAAAGAGGAACGTTATGCAGAAATTGCGCGCATTTCTGAGGATAAAATGACGGAGTGCTTTCAGACCTTTCTGGGATTGCATCATGACGTCGGATTTATGTTTCAGCCGACGGCTGTCGCAGACTACCGGATTACCGGGCGCAGCCAGGCAAAAACGACGGCGCTTCATGCCGCTGCGCTTCTGGCGGGGAGGTTTAATCCGGCGGGAAATTATATCCGGGCATGGAATGATATTCCAGGAAGCACAGATGATACCAGAGGCTGGGCGATTATCGACTGCATGTTTAATATTTCCCTGCTTTACTGGGCGTCGGAGGAGACGAAGGACCCGCGCTTTCGTCATATTGCAATGATGCACGCTGACACCGTGCGGAAAAATTTTGTGCGGGAGGACGGCTCCGTTTGCCATATTGTGGAATTTGATCCGGAAACGGGAGAAATGGTAAAGAGCTATGGCGGGCAGGGCTATGCGGAGGGCTCCGCGTGGACGAGAGGACAGGGCTGGGCGGTCTATGGTTTTATGATCAGCTACCGGCACACCGGAAAGAAGGAGTATCTGGAGACGGCAAAGAAAGTGGCGGAATACTGCATCGCGCATATTCCGGAGAGCGGCATTATTCCGGTGGACTTTTGCCAGCCAGAGGAACCGGCGTGGGAGGATTCCTGCGGCGCGTGCGTGATCGCAGGCGGTCTCATTGAGCTGGCAGAGCAGGCGGAGGGTGCCGAAAAGGAGCGTTATCTTAAATATGCCCGGAGGATTCTGCAGACGATTGCCGAAACGCGCGCCGACTGGGGAACGGACTGTGATGCGATCGTGCAGAACTGTTCGGCTTCTTATCATGATAAGAGACATCATTTTACGATGAGCTATGCGGACTATTTCTTTATGGAGGCTGTATTCCGGCTGGCGGGAATGGAATTTAAGATGTGGTAAAAAGAAAAGACCGTGCGGTTCCCTGGTTTGGGAAAACACGGTCTTTTTAAACCTGTGTACATTAGCAGCCGCACAGATTCTTATTCATTGCACTTCAGAATATCGTTATAGAACTCGTCCATCTCCTTGCGTGAATTGAACACGGCAACGTACATCTGGTTGCCCATCGCGCCGGAGAGCACGTCGGGGATGCGCTCCATCATTTTCATGTTGCCTTTGTATTTTTCTGCGATGTCGGCGTGGCTTAAGGCAAAATCCTTGCCGTCGCGTCTGCCTGCAAATGCGCAGTAGGCGTGCGTGCCGACCGGCATGGTGGAGCGGTCAAAGGCAATCATATCCGCCCAGATCTTGTACACGTCGGTGCTGTGGGCAAAGTCGATCATATCCGGGGTGACGCCGCCGCTCGGACGCATGTTGACTTCGAGAGCCACCAGATCGCCTTTTTTGCCCAGTCCTTCCTGATCTTTCAGCAGGCGGAAAAATTCAAAGTGTACAAAGCGGCTTTTTACACCGAAGCTCTTCACGGTAGCGCGCCCTGCCTCGCGGGTGTCATCCGGGAGACTCTTTAAGATGTAAAAAATGGAATTGTCATTTTTGTTGACAATATCCATGATAGACATCGGTGTGATATTGCCCGTCTCAAACATCGGCTGCCCGTGGGAGTCGATGATCGCGTCGTAAGAGTTCACCTCGCCGTTCACAAATTCTTCCATAATATAGGTAGTATCCGGCCACTTCAGCTCGAAAAACTGCTTCATCTGCTCTTCATCCTCGATTTTGAAGGTGTGGGATGCGCCGACGCCGTTGTCAGGCTTTGCAACCACGGGGTAATGCACCTGTGCGGCAAAATCCAGGCAGTTTTCCAGCGTATCTACCATGTGGTAGCGCGCGGTGGGGATGCCTGCGGCGGCGTAGTATGCCTTCATCTGTGACTTAAACTTTATGTGAGGAATATCGGACGCCTGGAAGCCCGTGGTGATATTAAAGTCGGTGCGCAGACGCGCGTCGCGCTCCAGCCAGTATTCATTGTTGGACTCCAGCCAGTCGATGCGGCCGTGTTTGTAAATGAGAAACGCAACGGCGCGGTACACCTCATCGTCATTCTCCAGGTTGCTCACTTTATAATATTCGTTCAGGCTGTCCTTCAGATCGGTCGTCAGCTCGTCGTAGGGCTGGTCGCCGATACCGAGCACATTCAGCCCGTTTTTCTTCAGCTCGCGGCAAAACATCCAGTAGTTTGCCGGGAAGTTTGGTGAAATAAAGATAAAATTTTTCATAATATGTGTCCTCCCTCATGATTCTCTTACGGCGCCGCCGGAACTTTCAAGCAGATATGGAACAAAATATTCCACCTGACGGTACCACCAGTACCAGTCGTGGGAGCAGTCGAAGCCCCAGTAATCTACCCAGGCGTCGATGCCCTTGCTCTTTAGAATGCCGTCCAGCTCACGGGTGGAATCCGGCAGCTCCCACGGTCCCTGCCCCACGCAGATGATCGCTTTCTTTTTGTTATACAACGTAATGTACGGGTGATCCGCCGGCATGTTTGCCAGGTAGTGAACCGGTGAATTATTGTAGACAAGGTCATCCATATAGGAACCGAAGCCGTATGCGGCGGTGTAAATGCCGCTCAGCGCAAGCAGTCCGTCGAACAGATCGGGGCGGCGGAAATAGAGATTCGCCGCGTGGGTGGCGCCAAGGCTGCAGCCAAAGACAATGACGTCGGGATAGCCCCTCCAGCCATTGCGCTCATTTACCATATTGCGCATGAATGGAACCATTTCGTCGGTGATATAGGCAATCCACTGCTCATAACGGCAGATGCGCCAGCGGGGATCGCCCTGGCTGTTGGACCAGGTCTCCCCGTCAACGGTGTCGATGGAAAAGACCATCACCTTGCCTGCGTCGATAAACGGCGCCCAGACATCGATCATTTTAAAGTTTTCGAAGTCGAAAAAGCGTCCGTCCTGACAGGGAATAAAGAGGACAGGGCGTCCGGCGTGACCATAGACCTTCCACTCCATGTCACGGTTTAATTTGTGACTGTACTGTTTGTAATATTGGATCTCCATTTATTCCTGTCCTTCCCTGCTGGTTTCAGGATATGTGATGGTGTTCATAAAGAACGGAATCTGCTTTTCCCAGCATGCCTCACAATGAGTTCCGCCCGGAACGATACGGCTTACAAGCAATACGGAACGTTCGAGCAGGCGCGCGGCAACGTTTTTAAAGTGACGCTCCATGCCGGGGCGCATTTTCATCTCATGCTCTCCGTAATCCATGTAGACGATCGTATCCGGCAGAAGCTGCGCTTCGTGGATGAGCTTTTCCAGCTTGCCCGGCGCTACCCAGATGGACGGCGAGAGCGCCGCTGCGCGCGAGAACGTCTGATTATATTCCATGACGGCATAAAGGCTCATCAGCCCGCCCATGGAGCTTCCTGCGATATAGGTGTGGTCGCGGTCCGGCAGCGTGCGGAACCGGTGGTCGATCTCCTGTTTAAAGGTATGTATCATCCATTCCATGGTCTGGTCGCCGTATCCGGTGATTTTTCCAAAGCTCGGTTCGGTAAAATTGTAGGGCGAATATTCCTTCAGACGCCCGTGATCCGGGCTGTGGTTGCATTCCACGGCGGCAATGATCATCTGGGTGCCGGTGGATTCCATGTATTCCTTCATGCCCCAGCATTTCCCATAGGTGGCGTCGGAATCAAAGAAGACATTGTGTCCGTCGAACATATATAAGACCGGATAACGTGTGTCCTCATTGCCGTTGTAGTAGGATTCCGGCAGGTAAATATAAGCGTTTCTCTCTTCATTTCCGGTAAGTATCGGAACGGTTACTTTCCATTTTTCTATCATAGTCTGACCTCCCTGTTAAAAAGTGGTTACTGTTCACGTCGTTCACAGTAATATTCGCAAATCCATTTAAAATTCGCTCTGCGAATGGGATCTGCTCACACCTGTATTACTTTCTTACGGACTTTGCCCACAGGACTAGCTGCGCGTCGCAGCGGATGCAAAGTCCTGACCTGAACAGTAACAAAAAGTGCCTTTTAGCAGCGGGATGCTGCACCCCGCTGCCGGCGGGTTGAAACAGCTTTAGATGCTTCAACCGCACAGGTAGAATTGTTTCTTATGAGTAAATATAGCACAAACCGTAAAAAACCGCAACCGCTTCGGGAATTACGCCGGAAGTCACGAAAAAATTTTTGAGAAATATAAATTTCTTCTTGTAAAATGGGGAAGGATTTGTTATAATATGTGATGTAATTTTTGAAAATGCGAATCTGGGAGATAAATGATGAAAAAGGGGAAAAATTTTCTGCCGTTGCTTTTGTCTTTTCTGCTGATTTTCAGTATGTTTCCGCTACACGGCTTCGCAGAGGATTCCGCAGGGGAGGAATATGCGGAGGAAACGGAAGCAGAAACGGAGCATCTGGCGGCTTATTATGAAGAAATCCAGTCAAACAATATCCCGAACTGGCCGCAGGGAGATGCGGTAAATGCAGAGACGGCTATTTTGATGGACGCCGATACCGGAGCGATTCTCTATGCGAAGAGTATTGAGAAGCAGGAGTATCCGGCGAGTATCACCAAAATCATGACGGCACTTATTGCGTTGGAGAAGGGAAATTTAAGTGATGTTGTTAAATTTTCTGAGAATGCGGTTTACAGCATCGAATACGGAAGCTCTCATCTCGGGCTGACTGCCGGTGAGGAGCTGACGCTGGAGCAGTGTCTGTACGGGATCCTGCTCGCTTCGGCGAACGAGATTTCCAATGCTGTTGCGGAGCATATCGGCGGAGATATCGAAACCTATGTCGGCATGATGAATGATAGGGCGGCGGAGCTTGGCTGCACCCATACACATTTTGTAAATGTGCACGGACTTCACGACGAGAATCATTATACGTGTGCGAAGGACATGGCACTGATCATGCAGGCGGCGCTGAAGAACGAGAAGTTCCGCGAAATCATAGGAACCGTCGAATACAATTACCCGGAGACAAATCTGGTAGATGAGGTCCGGTACTTTATCAATCATCACAAAATGATTTCCGAGGAAGGAATGCTGTACGACGGCTGTATCGGCGGAAAGAATGGCTATACCGACGAAGCCTGGAATACTCTGGTCACAGCGGCGGAGCGCGATGGGATGACGATCATCAGCGTGGTGCTGCGTTGCCCCGGACAATATGTCTCATATGATGATACGAAGGTGCTGCTCGATTATGGATTTGCCAATTTCCATGATGAGCAGATCGCGAATACGGGCGGCGCAGGGCTGGAGATTACCGGCATTGAGGACGCCGATGAGCAGGAGAGAATTAAGAGTGCGGACTTTTCCGAAGCGCCGTTTGAGATGGCAGCGGAGACGAAGGTCACGCTTCCGGCGGGCGTGGAGGCTTCCGCATTGAAAAAGACCATGGATTTTGGCACGCATACCCTGTCTTATTCGTATGAAGGACAGGTTCTCGGAAGTGTTCCGTTCACGTACACCGGGCAATGGGAGACAGAAGCGCCTACCGAGGTTTTAACAGAAGCAGTCACCGAGACGGAAGCTGTTAAGGAATCCGGTGGAGTGGCCGGTACGGTCGGCGGCGTTCTGGGAACGATCGCAGGCGGAGCGCTGACGCTCTACGGAAAAATGGATGCGTTTATTGAAGAAAATACGGTGATCGCTGCGATCATCGGGGCAGTTCTTCTGCTGATTTTTGTACCGCTTCTTCTGGTTGCCGTAAACCGCAAGCGGAAATATATGAAAATTATGGAGCTGCGCGAAGAAGATATGAAGATCCGCCGAATGCTGGAAGAAGAGATTGAGCGCAAATCTGCAGCCCAGGTGGAGGCGGAGCTTCGCGCAGAGCAGCTTCGGCAGGAACTTGCAGAAGAAAAAGAGAAGCGCCGTCAGCAGGAAAAAGAGCTGGAGGAAATGGAAAATAGCCCGGATTTTTATTTCGATGAGGAGAGCGACGGCGAAAAACAGGAAGAGCCCCCGCAGGAAGCTTCCGGTCAGAAGTCACAGAAGAATTTTGATGACGAACCGGAGGATGAGTATATCGAGGTTCCGCTGGAGGATGACGATGAACCGTTGGATTAGTTAAACCAAGCATAAAAGCTTAAATAATTAAAAAGGGAGGAAAAACAATGAATTGGGTATCACCGATCAAAGACGAGGAGACACTGAAGAAATTTAAAGAGGCATTGCGAGAGGTGGATGACAAATATTACATTTTGTTTGAAATCGGCGTAGGAACCGGAATGCAGCTCCAGGAGATTCTGAAATTTAAAAATAAAGATATTCGCGGCAAGGATAAGATTGAGGCATCCATCGGGACGAAGAATATCAAACGTACCTTCACCATCCCGAAGGATTTAAAGGAAATCATCAATAATTATACAGAAGGAAAGGATCCGGACGCGTATTTGATCCAGGGTCATGCAAGCTCCTCCGCACCGCTTTCCCGAGAACAGGCGTACCGCGTATTTAAGAGCGTCGGCAAGGAAATGGGACTGAATTCCATCGGCGCGCAGACCATGCGCAAGACCTTCGCATGGAGATATTACAAGAGCACAAACGATATTTACTATCTGCAGAACCTGCTCAACCATGCGTCGCCGTCCATCACTTACCGTTACATCGGTGAGAAGCCGAACGTAGAGGTCGTTCTCAAAAAGATGACGCCGGAGGAAAATGAGAGAAGCCGTTACATGCTCTACAAAGACGGAAACGGAAAGAAACGTATGAAAGCGATCGTGGATCTGTTTAAGGGTCTGGAGGCAGAGCTGGACAATCCGACAAACAACGATGCTTTCTATGGAAAGCTTGACTGCCTGCTCACAGAGGTAGAACAGCTTGTTGACAATTTCAAGAGCACAAAATAAAAAGGGAGTAAAAACAGCCTCACGGTTTGCGCGTCTGAGAGGACGCGGCAGCGCGGGGCTGTTTTTGTAAGTTGCCATGCATACGGCAAAAACGTCCGGTGGACGTTTTTTAGTAAAAGGTTTGCCGGGGGATTTTATAAGTCCCTCTTTTTTTCCGTGCGCTCTTTATAGCGCGTGATAATTTCCTGAGCGCGCTCTTCGCTGATGAGCTTGAGTGTTTTTACACAGAAATAACTTTTGTCGTCCTCTGTTTTTTTTATGCGGATTTTTCCCTTTAACCAGCCGTGCTCCTCGCAGTAGGAGAGGCAGCGGTAGTTTTTGCTCCCGCCGGTAAACCAGGGGATTTTTTTCACCGCTTTTTTGCCGCAGACATAGCAGGTGGTGGAGCGGACGACGCGATCCTTCATGACGGCAGTCCGCGACGGAAATTTTTTAGAGACATACTTTGAATAATTTTCGAATGTCTCATAAATTTCTTCATTGCGCCGCTGGGGGATCCGGAAATAGTCGATCGAATAATAGGAGAGCAGCGTATCCTCCGGCAGAAAGCGCATTACGGCTGCGGTGTAGTAGGCGTCGGAGAGCGCTTCGTGGAAGGGAACGTTTTTCTTAATATGCAGCATATCCACGGCGTGCTCCAGCGTGCGGCGGCTTTTTCCGTCCTCAAAGGTGAGGCTGAAAATTTTCTGGATGTCATAAAATTTCAGCGGGAAGGGAAAAAAGCCTGGCAGCTTATGGTAGCGGATGTTTCTCTGAAGCTCCAGGAGATCCAGCGAACCCCAGGTACAGTAGTGTGCGTCCGGGCCGCACCATTTCCGGAATCTTTCAAGAACTGCCGGAAAGAAATCGGCACTTTCAAGCGTCTCCGGATCGATATGCACGATTTCCTGCGTTTTACTGTGCAAACGCAAATAGACCGTCGGCCTGATATACTCATGAAAACGGTCTGTCTCAATTTTCTCACTATTCAGCTTTATGGCGCCGATCTCCAATATCTCAAAAGGAAGATCGCGCAGCTCGTGTTCCTTGCCGTCCGGGCACTGGTTCCATTCCAAATCAAATACAATGTAATTCATGAGCCTATTATACATACGTCGCGAGGGGATGTCAAATGGTGATATTGTCCTGTAAAACCTTGTTTTCGTGCATTGTGTATAAAATTTAAAAGTACTTTCGTCAAACTGCCTGTTGTCAAAAAACGGTCTGTTGCACATGAGCAGATGTGACAAGCCATTTAAAAAAAATTTGTTTATTAGTGGTATAGCGCTTTTCGGGAAAATAAGCTATACTCTTTTCATAGGCAAACAAAGGGTTTGCGTGACAACTTGATAAAAATTCTAGGAGGAAAGTAAAAAATGGCAAGTTTATCTTTGGAGCACATTTACAAAAGATACCCGAACGGATTTGAAGCGGTTAAAGATTTCAATCTTGAGATTGAAGATAAAGAATTCATCATCTTTGTAGGTCCGTCCGGATGTGGTAAGTCCACAACTCTTCGTATGATCGCTGGTCTGGAAGAGATTTCAGAGGGTACTCTGAAAATCGGCGACAGAGTTGTAAACGATGTAGAGCCGAAGGACAGAGATATCGCGATGGTATTCCAGAACTACGCTCTGTATCCGCATATGACTGTTTATGATAACATGGCATTTGGTCTGAAACTGAGAAAGGTTCCGAAGGATCAGATCGACAAGATGGTTAGAGAAGCTGCAAAGATCCTCGACCTTGACAAACTGTTAGACCGTAAGCCGAAGGCTCTTTCCGGTGGTCAGAGACAGCGTGTTGCTATGGGACGTGCTATCGTTCGTGATCCGAAGGTATTCCTTATGGACGAGCCGCTGTCAAACCTGGACGCAAAACTTCGTGTTCAGATGCGTATTGAGATTTCCAAGCTGCACCAGAGACTGGGCGCAACCATCATCTACGTAACACATGACCAGACCGAGGCTATGACGCTTGGTACCAGAATCGTTGTTATGAAAGACGGTATCGTTCAGCAGGTAGATTCTCCGCAGAACCTTTACAATCATCCGGGCAACCTGTTCGTAGCAGGATTCATCGGATCTCCGCAGATGAACTTCATGGATGCTGTTGTAAACGTAAAGGGCAACGATGTAGACCTGAAGGTTGGCAGCTTTGACATCAAGCTTCCGGCTGCAAAGGCAAAAGCTCTCATCGACGGCGGATATGCTGGAAAGACGGTTGTTATGGGTATTCGTCCGGAAGATGTACATGATGATGCGGCATTTGTTGCAGCTCATCCGGATACCAAGATTGAAGCTACCATCAGAGTATACGAGCTGCTTGGTGCAGAAGTATTCCTGTATTTCGATCTGGAGAACTTCCCGATGACGGCACGTGTAAACCCGACGACCACAGCAAGAACAGGCAGCAATGTTACATTTGCGCTGGATGCAGACAAGATCCACGTATTCGACAAAGAGACAGAACTTACCATCACAAACTAGTATTTATAGATATTTCGGGAGATGCTTATGCGGCATCTCCCTTTTTTGCAGCGAACTCAACTCTTGTGGCACCTTCTTATTCATGGTATACTTATAATATAGGATCGTTGGGGCTTTTGACCCCGACATCATACTTGTAACCCCAAAAGAGGAAAACCTATGAAAAGATCATTTTTCCCGGTCACGGCGGGCATTTTACTGTGTGCCGCGCTGACCATCGGCATGTGGATTTATTTTCAAAGCAGCACACGCAGCATCGACCTGCAGGAGAACGGTACACAGGAAAGGTACGACCGGCATTATGTGCTTCTGGCGGACGGTATGCGCTCCAGTCTGTGGCAGGAGGTGTACGAGAGCGCCCGGGAGGAAGCCCTGAAAAGCGGCGCATACCTGGAGCTGGTAAACTCTGATACAATGACAGATTATACACTGGAGGATTATCTGAAAGTCAGTATTGCGTCCAAGGTGGACGGCATTATCATGCAGCCGACGGGGGAGCAGAAAATACGCGACCTTATCCACGAGGCGACGGAAAACGGCATCCCGGTGGTAACGGCGCTGGAGGATGACCCGGAGAGCGAGCGCATCAGCTTTGTCGGGATAAACAGCTACCAGATGGGAACGGCATATGGCGAAGAAATTCTGCGGCTTTTGAAGAAAGCGCGCACCAGCGTATTGATTCTGGTAAATTCGCATACGCGCGACACCGGCACGAATCTGGTGCTTTCGCAGATATCAAACGTGGTGAAGGAAGGGGCAGGCGCGGACCGCACGGTAGATATTTCCGTTTATGATATAGATATTTCCGGAAACTTTGACTCTGAGGAGGCAATCCGTGACATTTTTGTAAACCGTGGGAATATCCCGGACATCCTGGTCTGTCTTGACGAAATCATTACGGAGTGTGCCTGTCAGGCGGTGGTTGACTATAATCAGGTGGAAAATGTGGACGTTATCGGGTATTACACCTCAGATACGATTCTGGACGGCATCAGAAAGGGCACCGTCACAACGACGGTTTCCTTCAGCACGGAGGAAATCGGCCGTTACAGCGTGGATGCGCTGGAGGAATATTATTCTCTGGGGCACGTGAGCAATTATTTTAACGTCGGGCTGAATGTCGTGAGCCAGCAGAACATTAACACATTCCCTGTCGGGGAAAGCGGGCAGGAGGGATGAAATGTGGAAAAAACTGAGAATAACAGACAGGAATAAATCCATCCAGAGCAAGCTGATCTGGACGCAGGTGCTTATGATGGTCTGCATTTTATTAATGAATCTGTTTATCTACCAACAGATTAATCAGACGGTTCAGCGCATCGACGCCGTGTTTTCCAGCAATGTGACGGTCAATGAGCTTTCCGGGACGCTGGAGCAGATACAGAACAACGTGTATGAGTATCTGACAACGAAAAGCTCCGCTGCGCTTGAAGACTATTACCGCTATGAGCAGGAATACCGGACGATGATTGAGCGGCTGAACAGCCAGAATATGGACAGCGAAGTTAAGATGCTGGAGAAAAATATCCGCAATATGTCCGAGACATATCTTGAATGTACGAATGACACCGTGCAGGCAAAGCGTGGGCGCAATGTGGAGAAGTACAAGCTGCTCTACGAAGAAGAGACGCAGCTTTACGAGTACATCAATACCTATATGTACAAGCTGAATAACCTGCGGTTTCACCTTAATTCCAGCAATTACCAGGTGCTTCTGCACGTGATGAGCATTCTGGAAATTATGAGCATCCTTATGATCGGAGTCGTCGGGCTGATCTGCACCTTTATAGCGGTGGCTGTCATACGAAACATGATCAGACCGCTGACAGGTCTGTCCGTGGCGGCGAATGAGGTGGCGCAGGGGAATTTCGAGGTGGAATTTCCGGCGGTTATCTCGGACGACGAGGTGGGAATCGTGACAAACGCCTTTCACCAGATGGTCGACAGCATTAAGGAATATATTGAAAAGCAGCGCGTCAGCATGGAAAACGAGGCGATGATGAAGGAGAGGGAACTTTCCATGGAAGCGCATTTAAAGGAAGCGCAGCTTAAATACCTGCAGGCGCAGATCAATCCGCATTTTCTGTTTAACTGCCTGAACGCCGGGGCGCAGCTTGCGGCGATGGAGGACGCCGAGCGGACGGCTGTCTTTGTGGCGAAAATGGCGGATTTTTTCCGCTATAACGTGCGCAAGATGGAAGAAGACGCCAACCTCTACGAGGAAATCGAGGCGGTGGATAACTATATTTACATATTAAATGTGAGATTTGCAGGGGATCTCTGTTACGAAAAAGAGATTGACAGTGACGTAGAAAATATCCGTGTGCCGAGCATGATTCTGCAGCCAATCGTGGAAAATGCCGTGCAGCACGGTGTCCGCGACCGCATGGAGAATGCCAGGATCTGGCTGCGCGTGGCGCGCGAGGAGGGGCAGCTCTGCGTGACGGTGCGCGATAACGGTGTCGGCATGACGGAGGCGCAGATCCAGGCGGTGCTTTCCGGAAATATCCGCCAGGAGCGCAGGGAAGGGGATTCCACCGGAATCGGTCTGGATAATGTGATAAACCGGTTAAAGCTGTATTACAACCGGGAAGGTCTTTTCGATATTTACAGCGAGGGACCGGAAAAAGGAACGGAAGTGACGATTTTGCTTCCGCTGGAAACAGAGGCAGGAGGAACGGATGTATCGGATATTAATAGCTGATGATGAGGGAATTATGCTGGAATCCCTGAAGAATATTATTTCTCAGAATTTCGGAGGACAGTGCGAGGTGGTGACGGCAAAATCGGGGCGGATCGTTATCGAACAGGCGGAGATCTGCCACCCGGATATCGTGTTTATGGATATCCAGATGCCGGGGATCAACGGCATCCAGGCGATTAAAGAGATAAGGAAGTTTAACACGTCGGCATTATTTTATGTGATTTCCGCGTATGACAAATTTGATTACGCGAAGGAAGCGCTCAACCTGGGTGTGGAAAAATACCTCACCAAGCCGATTACAAAAAGCACGGTTATCGCTGTTGTGGAAGAGGCGATGAAGAAGGTGGACCAGAATCGCAAGGTGCGCAGCGACCAGCTTCAGATACAGGAAAAGCTGGAGATTATCGTTCCGGTGGTGGAGAGCGGTTTTGTAAACAATGTGATGTTTCAGAATGACGCCAGCGATATGGATTACTACAGGCTCCTGCTGGACATCAGGGAGGACTATGGATATGTGATGGCTATCCAGTTCGGCACTTCGATAGAAAACGGCAGGCTTATCAGTCCGGTCGGCATGAACATTAAGGCGCAGGAGTTTTATCCGGAGCTTTCCGCAATTATCAAATCATACTTTCATTGTATTACCGGTCCGATGATGTCAAACCGGGTGGTTGCGGTGGTGCCCCATGCCGGGGATGCGATTCCGTATGACGAGCGCATTCGTATCATCGAGACGGCGAGGGAGATGGCGAACCGTCTGGAGGAGCGTCTGGAGGCGAAATTCCGCGTGGGTATCGGCAGAATCCGCAGGCTGGAGGAGCTGAGCGGTTCTTACCAGGAGGCGGTGCGCGCGCTCAGCGACCAGATCAGCCGGGTCGTTCACGCGGAGGATCTGCGGCTGGAGGGAAATTATGAGGAATCCTTTCCGGTGGACACGGAAAATAAGCTTTTCCGTATGCTGCTGAAAGGGGACTTAAATGGAATGGTGTCGGCGGCGAATCAGTTTTTTGACTGGATGGTGAAATGTTACCCGGAGGATAAAAATAATATTCGCCTGAAGGTGCTGGAGTTTGTCACCTGGGGCGAGCGCGAGGCGTTCCATGTGGGAGCGATGAATTATGGCTTTAATTCACGCCGCGGTTATCTGGATACGGTGATGGCGCTGGAGGATTACGAGGAGATCCGCGCGTGGTTCCTGGAAAAAATGATGCAAACGTGCTACAGCATCCGCGACAAAAATGAGGACCGTTCGGAGTCGCTGGTGGAAAAAGCGCGCAGCTATATGCAGGAAAATTACAGCAGGGACATTTCGCTGGACGACGTTTCGAAGGAAGTAAACGTCAGCCCGTATTACTTCAGCAAGATCTTCAAGGAGGAGTCCGGGGAAAATTTCACGGAGTACCTGACGAAAATCCGCATCAATAAGGCGAAGGAGCTGCTGGAGGATGCGGAGCTTTCCATCAAGGAGATCGGCGTGATGAGCGGCTACACCGATCCGAATTATTTCAGCAGGATTTTTAAAAAGCACACGGGGATAACTCCAAGGGAGTACAGGGAAAGGTATTGCGGATGAGCATGGAAAAACGGATGCGAAGATGGCTGTTTTTTGTGATGCTGGCACTTGCGCTGACAGGCTGCGGCAACAGCAGACAGGAAAATGAGAATACGGTGGAGAGAGACGCTCCGATGCAGATCGGGCTGAGCTTTGATTCATTTGTGATCGAGCGCTGGACGCGTGATCGCGATATGTTCGTCTCGACGGCGCAGGGTATGGGCGCGCAGGTGAATGTGCAGGTAGCGAACGGTGATGTGCAGGAGCAGATATCGCAGATTGAATATTTTATAAAGAAGAAAATGGACGTGATCGTGGTGATCGCGATTGACGGAAATGCGCTGACGGATGTCATGAAAAAGGCACAGGAGGAAGGCATAAAGATTATCAGCTATGACCGTCTGATCGACAATGCCAACGCGGATCTCTACATCTCCTTTGATAATGAGATGGTGGGGACGCTGATGGGCGAGAGGCTGGCAGCGGAATGTCCGGAGGGTGGAAATATTTTTACGATCAACGGATCGCCGACGGATAACAATGTGACGGATGTGGTGAAAGGCTTCACGGAAGCGATCGAGGGAACGGGGCTGCGGATAGTGTACACAAATTATTGTGATAACTGGCTCGCAGAGCTTGCGTATGATATGGTAAACGAGGGGCTTTCGCAGACGGACGACATTGTGGGTGTGATGTGCGGAAACGACGACCTTGCAAGCCAGGCGATCAAGGCGCTCGCGGAAAACCGCCTTGCCGGGAAGGTACCGGTGGTCGCGCAGGACGCGGAGCTTTCCGCCTGCCAGCGCATCGTCGAGGGCACGCAGACCATGACGGTGTACAAACCGGTGGAGGAGCTTGCGAAAAAGGCGGCGGAATTTGCGGTGAAAATCGGACGGGGTGAGGATATCACGGCGGAAATTGATGGGAAAACTGCTTTCGATGGAACCTACGACGTACCGTGTTATTACATTGAGCCGATAGCGGTCACGGCGGAAAATATGGACGACACGATCATCGAGGATGGATTTCACCGGGCGGAGGACGTGTATTTAAATATTCATTGAAGCAAAAAAATACCTGTTTTAGTGATCCGGAAATATCACAAAAGACAGGTATTTTTTCTCAAATTTTTGTAAATTTAACGGATTTGGCGAGTTAGCGGTTGCGAAAATAAAAAAAATGATTTATCATAAAACAAGAACCTTTACAGCCAATATGATGTTAGGAGGGAACACATGATTTCAGGGCAGGTAATACAGACATCCATAGATGAACTGCGCGCGATCACAAGAATCGATCTGTGCGTTTCAGATTTAGAGGGAAATGTTGTCGCTTCCACGATGCCGGAGGACGACATGCAGCGCGAGGCGATCCAGTTTTTCGTAAATTCGGCGGCGGACAGCCAGGTAATGCAGGGATACCACTTTTTTAAGATTTTGGACGACGGCGTTCCGGCGTATGTGCTGGTTGCGCGTGGTAACGGCGAGGACGCATACATGATTGGAAAAATCGGCGTCAGCCAGATCCAGAATCTCATTATTGCATATAAAGAGCGCTATGATAAAAATAATTTTATCCAGAATCTTTTGCTGGACAATCTTCTGCTGGTTGATATCTACAACCGCGCGAAGAAGCTTCATATTGATATAGAAGCAAAGCGCATCGTTTATCTGATCGAGACGCGTCAGGAAAAGGATACCAGTGCGCGCGAGCTGGTAAAGACAATGTTCGCAGGAAATCCGCGTGATTTTATCACGGCGGTTGACGAAAAGAGCATTATTCTTGTGAAGGAGCTGGCGGAGGATGAGGATTATGAAGCGGCGGAGCAGGTGGCAAAGACGCTTCTGGACATGCTGAACAGTGAGGCGATGTCGCAGGTGCGCGTTGCCTATGGCACGATCATCCATGAGATCCGTTCTATTTCCAAGTCCTACAAAGAAGCGAAGATGGCGCTGGATGTAGGAAAGATTTTTTACGAGGACAAAAAAGTCATCGCATACAGCACGCTCGGGATCGGTCGTCTGATCTATCAGCTTCCGCTTCCGCTGTGCGAAATGTTTATGAACGAGGTGTTCGGCGGCCAGCAGCTTCCGGATTCTCTGGATGAGGAAACGCTGACGACGATTAATAAATTCTTTGAGAACAGTCTGAATGTTTCCGAGACCTCCAGACAGCTCTACATACACCGCAACACGCTGGTGTATCGTCTGGAAAAGCTGCAGAAGAGCACCGGACTGGATGTGCGTGTATTTGAGGACGCGCTGACTTTCCGCATCGCGCTTATGGTATCAAATTATATGAAGTACATGGAGCGGGAAGAATACTAGGATTGCATACAGGAGGAAAATTATGATTAAATTATATGACGGCGGCGCTTATCTGGTAAACGGTGCTGAGATTATCGAGGATAACGCGGAGGCGGGTGCGAAGATCAGGCAGCTTACCGGAGATGTTCCTGCAAAGGAGGAGGCGGCGAAGGAGACGATCGCCTATGGCATTCTGGAGAGCCACAATGTTTCCGGAAATATGGAGAAGCTGCAGATCAGGTTTGACAAACTGACCTCCCACGACATTACATTTGTCGGAATTATCCAGACGGCGCGCGCGTCGGGGCTGGAGAAATTTCCGGTGCCGTATGTGCTGACGAACTGCCACAACAGCCTCTGTGCGGTCGGCGGGACCATCAACGAGGATGACCACATGTTTGGGCTTACCTGTGCGAAGAAGTATGGCGGTGTTTATGTTCCGCCTCATCAGGCGGTTATCCACCAGTTTGCACGCGAGATGCTTGCAGGCGGCGGCAGAATGATCCTCGGTTCCGATTCTCACACCCGCTACGGCGCGCTCGGCACGATGGCGATGGGCGAGGGCGGACCGGAGCTGGTAAAGCAGCTTCTCTGCAAAACCTACGATATCAACATGCCGAAGGTGGTCGGCGTTTATCTGACCGGCAAACCGATCGCAGGCGTGGGACCGCAGGACGTTGCGCTGGCGATCATCGGTGCAGTGTTTGCGAATGGCTATGTAAATAATAAGGTGATGGAATTTGTGGGACCGGGCGTTGCGAACCTGAGTGCAGATTTCCGCATCGGCATCGACGTTATGACGACCGAGACCACCTGCCTGTCCTCTATCTGGCAGACGGACGACACCATTAAGGAATTTTACGAAATCCATGAGCGCCCGGAGGACTATAAGGAACTGCAGCCGGGCAAGGTTGCATATTATGACGGTATGATCTGCGTGGATCTCTCCGAAATCCGCCCGATGATCGCAATGCCGTTCCATCCGAGCAACACCTATACGATCGAAGAATTGAATGCGAATCTTGACGATATCCTGGCGGATGTGGAAAAGCGTGCGCTGGTGAGCCTGGACGGTGCGGTTGATTTCACGCTGCGTGATAAGGTGCGCGACGGCAGACTGTACGTGGAACAGGGCATCATCGCGGGCTGCGCGGGCGGCGGCTTTGAAAATATCTGTGCGGCAGCCGATATTTTAAAAGGCGCTTCTATTGGAGCGGATGAGTTTACACTGAGCATTTACCCGGCGAGCACGCCGATTTATATGGAGCTGGCAAAGAACGGCAGACTTGCCGATCTGATGGCGACCGGTGCGATTGTAAAGACGGCATTCTGCGGACCGTGCTTCGGCGCGGGCGATACGCCGGCAAACAATGCGTTTAGTATCCGTCATTCCACAAGAAACTTCCCGAACCGCGAGGGAAGCAAGCTGCAGAGCGGACAGATTTCCTCTGTTGCTCTGATGGATGCCCGATCGATCGCAGCGACGGCGGCGAACAAGGGCTATCTGACGGCGGCGACTGACATTGATGCAAACTACACGAATCCGAAATATTTCTTTGACAGCACGATTTACAAGAACCGCGTCTTTGACAGTAAGGGCGTGGCGGACCCGTCCGTGGAGATCAAATTTGGTCCGAACATCAAGGACTGGCCGGCGATGCCGGAGCTGACGAAGAATCTGGTTCTGAAAGTGGTTTCCGAGATCCATGACCCGGTGACGACGACGGACGAGCTGATCCCGTCCGGCGAGACCTCCTCCTACCGTTCCAACCCGCTCGGTCTGGCAGAGTTTACGCTTTCCAGAAAGGATCCGGCGTATGTGGGACGCGCAAAGGAAATCCAGAAGGTGGAAAAAGCCCGCGAGGCAGGCGAGTGCATCGGCGAGGCGTTCCCGGAAATCTGCAAAGTGATGCAGAAGATAAAGGAAGTTTTCCCGGAAACCTGCAAGAAGAACACCGGTTTTGGCAGCACCATTTTTGCCGTGAAACCGGGCGACGGTTCCGCGCGTGAGCAGGCGGCTTCTTGTCAGAAGGTGCTCGGCGGCTGGGCAAACATCGCCAACAGCTACGCTACCAAGCGCTATCGCTCCAACCTTATCAACTGGGGTATGATGCCCTTCCTTATCGACGAGGGCGAGCTTCCGTTCAAAAACGGCGACTACCTGTTTATCCCGGACATTCGCGAGGCGGTAGAGGGCGGAACCACGGAGATAAAGGCATATGTGGTCGGAGATAGTTTAAAAGAATTTACCTTAAAGCTCGGCGAAATGACCGACGATGAACGCACGATCATTCTCGACGGATGCCTGATCAATTACTATAGACACTGATAACAGACCTCCCGCGGAAGGCGAAAGCCGGATGCGGGAGGTTCGTTTGTAAGGACATTCCCAAAGGTCCAGAAAAAGCGATTCTGCGGCAGGCAGGATTTAGGCAGACACAGAAATAAAACGAGAAAAATTTTCAATGGCGGTGGATTGCCTTGCAGGATATCTCTATTCTTGTAAAATGGATGGGGAACCTGTTCCGGATGCTTCTGAATTAAGTGATTCTTTGCTTGCGGATGTTCAGCGTGAGCTGGAGTTGGATGTGCAGGAAGAGTTTGTGAATATGGTTGCTGTAGATGTGGAAGAATATGCCAGACAGCATTTTAACAAATCGGTAAAAAAGACATTGACAATTCCGGCGTGGCTGAATAAGGCGGCGATGGAGCAGAATATTAATTTTTCTCAGGTGCCGCGTGATGTTTGCTGCTGATGCTGATCAGCAATGAAAAGTTGGAATGCGGGATAGGAGAATAATAATGGGCTTATATGAAGAAATCGAACGGTATCAGCCATTTAACGAGCAGGAAACGCGTGACCGGGAGCTGATGCTGCGCTACATCAGGAGCTGCTCTGATTATCTGGAGAGGGAAAATCTGGTGGCGCATTTTTCGGCGTCCACATGGACGGTCAATAAAGAACATACGAAGATCCTGATGGTGTATCATAATATTTATGATTCCTGGTCATGGAGCGGCGGACATGCGGACGGGATCGGGGATCTGGCGTCCGTGGCGCTGCGGGAGCTTACGGAGGAGACCGGCGTAAAGCATGCGTCGCTGGTCAGCCGGGACATTTTCAGCCTGGAAAGTCTGACGGTGGATGGTCACATAAAAAGAGGCATGTATGTGCCAAGTCATCTGCATCTGAATGTCACTTATCTTGCGGAAGCGGACGAAAAAGATACGCTGCTGGTAAACGAAGAAGAAAATCAGGCGGTGAAATGGTTTTCTTTTGAGGAGGCGCTGACGGCGCCGAGCGAGAAGTGGATGGTCGATCGGATATATAAAAAGCTTGTAGAAAAATGCAGACGTCTGGCATGAAACCAAATTATGCAACAGCAGTCAAAAGATACCACAAACGGCACTTTTATGAGTGTCGTTTTTCGTTATAATTATTATATGATGGAGACTCATTTTTCGGGTAACTCATATGATTTTGGGTATTGCATAAAAGGGGGAAAGCTTAAATGAGATATGGATATTTTGACGAGAAGAACCGGGAATACTGCATTGACCGCGTCGACGTGCCGGTTTCCTGGACGAATTACATCGGGGTGGAGGATATGTGTGCGGTGGTGAACCACACGGCAGGCGGCTATCTTTTTTACAAGACGCCGCAGTATCACCGCATCACACGATTCCGTCCGAACGGGGTGCCGATGGACCGTCCGGGGCATTACGTGTATCTGCGCGATGAGGCGGACGGCGATTACTGGAGTATTTCCTGGCAGCCGGTCGGGAAGCCGCTTGATAAAGCAACTTATTGCTGCAGGCACGGGCTTTCTTATTCCACATATGAATGTGAGTACAAGGGGATTAAGGCATCGCAGCGCCTGATGATTCCTCTGGGAGACAACGTGGAGCTGTGGGATGTGAAGATTAAAAATGAGAGCGCCGGGGAGCGGCATTTGAGCGTCTTTTCCTACTGCGAATTTTCATTCCACCATATCGACATGGATAACCAGAACTTCCAGATGAGCCTGTACGCCTCCGGCTCCTCCTGCGAGGACGGCATCATCGAGTACGATTTATTTTATGAGGAGTTTGGCTATCAGTATTTTACGGCAAATTTTGTTCCGGACGGTTTCGACTGTGTGCGCGATAAATTTATCGGCGCGTATCGGACGGAGAGTAATCCGATCGCAGTGGAAAAAGGTGTTTGCGGCGGTACGCATGAAAAGGGCGGAAATCACTGCGGAGCTTTGCAGAAACGCATTATTTTAAAGCCCGGAGAGGAAATCCGGCTGGTGTTTATGCTCGGTGAAGGAAAAAGAGAAGATGCAAAGACAATCCGCGAAAAATATAGTATAATGGAAAATATCGATGAGGCGGCCGAAAAACTGGCGGCGTACTGGGAGGATAAGCTTTCCAGACTGCAGGTAAAGACGCCAAGCGACGACATGAATACTATGCTGAACACCTGGAATCTGTATCAGTCGGAAATTAACATATTGTTTTCGCGCTTCGCGTCCTTTATCGAGGTGGGTGGGCGCACAGGGCTGGGCTATCGCGACACGGCGCAGGATGCTATGACGGTGCCGCATTCGAACCCGGAAAAATGCCGGCAGCGGATCGTTCAGCTTTTAAATGGGCTTGTGTCGAAGGGTTATGGATTGCATTTATTCGATCCGGCATGGTTTGAACCGCAGGAGGAGGCGCGCCCGTTTGCCTCGCCGACGGTGATTCCGGTGCCAGATAAAAACGATCGCATTCATGGCCTGAAGGACACCTGCTCGGACGACGCGCTCTGGCTGATTCCTTCTATCATGGAGTACATCCGGGAGACGGGTGAGAAAGGGTTTCTCGATGAGGTAATCCCCTACGCGGATGAGGGAGAGGGAACCGTTTACGAGCATATGAAGCGGATACTGGATTTCTCTGCGGAGCAGGTCGGCGCGCACGGCGTCTGCCTGGGGCTGCGTGCGGACTGGAACGATTGCCTGAACCTTGGCGGAGGGGAGAGCGCGCTGGTTTCCTTCCTGCATGTGTGGGCGCTGGAGCATTTTCTGGAGGCGGCAAAGCTCAAAGGAATGACAGAGGATATCACGAAATATCACACAATGTACGAGCACGTAAAAACAATATGTCAGACGCAGCTCTGGGATCAGGAGTGGTTTATCCGCGGCATCACAAAAAGCGGACGGCGCATTGGCACCAGCGAGGATAAAGAAGGGAAGATCCATCTGGAATCAAACGCCTGGGCAGTGCTTTCTGGCGCGGCTACGCAGGAGCAGGGCGAGCGGGCAATGGACAGCGTGGACAAATACCTGTACACGCAGTACGGAATTATGCTGAACGGTCCGTCGTACACTGTGCCGGATGAGGAGGTCGGCTTTGTCACCAGGGTGTATCCGGGCGTGAAGGAAAACGGGGCAATCTTCAGCCATCCGAATCCCTGGGCGTGGGCGGCGGAGTGCAGGCTTGGAAGAGGCGACCGCGCAATGAAATTTTATGAGGCATTGTGTCCCTGCAGGCAGAACGACATGATAGAGATCCGTGAGTCGGAGCCGTATTCCTACTGCCAGTTTATCATGGGAAAAGAGCACACGGCATTTGGACGGGCGCGGCATCCGTTCATGACCGGAAGCGGAGGCTGGGCGTATTTTTCAGCAACCAGATACATGCTTGGAATCCGTCCGCAGATGGACGAGCTGCAGATTGATCCGTGTATTCCAAAGGCGTGGGACGGCTTCGAGGCAGTGCGCAAATGGCGGGGCGCCACTTATCATATCCAGGTGAAAAATCCGCAGCATATCTCTAAGGGGGTAAAGGAGATTTCTGTGGACGGGGAGCGGGCAGAAAAAATTCCGGTGTTTGCGGCAGAAACGGAACATGAGATTGTGGTAATCATGGGGTGATGTGTACAGAAAGCTATATTGCAGCACAGAAGGAAGGAGAAGGCATATGATAAAGTTTGGAACGGGCGGCTGGCGTGCCGTCATCGGGGATGGGTTTACAAGACAGAATATCCAGCTTCTTGCAAAATCGATGTCTATTAAGATGAAGCGCGAGGGCATAGCAGACGAGGGCATCGTTATCGGCTATGACAGGCGGTTCCTTTCGAAAGAAGCGGTGAAATGGGCGTGCGAGGTGTTTGCGGCAGAGGGCATCCATTGCTGGTTTGTCAATCGTTCCTCACCGACGCCGCTGGTGATGTTTTATGTGGAAAAGCATCAGATGCATTATGGCATGATGGTGACGGCGAGTCATAATCCGGCGATCTATAACGGTTTTAAGGTGTTTACCTATGGCGGCAGGGACGCCAGTGTGGAGCAGACTGACGAGATCGAGGCGATCGCCGCGGAGGTGGAGCCGCAGGGAAGCATCGCGTACATCGAGTATGCGCAGGCGAAAAAAGAGGGACTGGTGACGGAGTTTAACCCGCTGAACGAGTACCTGGACAACATTATTGACAAAATTAATATGAGAGCAATCCGCGACCGCGGGTTACATATTGTTCTGGATCCGATGTACGGCGTCAGCCAGACATCGATCAAGACGATTCTCTCGACGGCGCGGTGCGAGATCGATCTGATCCACGAGGCGCATGACACCCTGTTCGGGCGCAGAATGCCGGCGCCGAGCAAAGAGGCGCTGACGGAGCTCCGCACGTATGTCACAGAAATGGAATGTGATCTTGGAATCGCCACGGACGGCGACGCGGACCGGCTCGGCGTGGTGGACGATCAGGGACGCTATCTTCACGCGAACGACATTCTGGTGCTGCTGTACTATTATCTTCTGAAATACAAGGGCTGGACGGGCCCGGCGGTGCGCAATGTCGCTACCACGCACACGCTTGACCGGATTGCAGATTCTTTTGGGGAGACCTGCTATGAGGTGCCGGTAGGCTTTAAGCACATTTCAGCGAAGATGACGGAGACGAACGCGGTGATCGGCGGCGAATCCTCCGGCGGTCTGACGGTGCGCGGACATATCAACGGCAAGGACGGCATCTATGCGGCGTCGCTGCTCGTGGAGATGGTAGCAGTGTCCGGCAAGCGTCTTTCTGAGCTTTACGCGGAAATCGTGGAGCAGTACGGCAGCCTGTATATGGAAGAAACGTCGTTTGCATTTTCGGCGGCCAAAAAGAGTGATCTGATGCGGATTCTCATGGAAGAAAAACAGCTTCCGGCATTCGATATCCCGATCGAGAAGGTTTCCTATCTGGACGGCTGCAAGGTATATTTCGAAAATGGCGGCTGGATCATCGTGCGCTTCTCCGGCACCGAGCCGCTACTGCGCATCTTCTGCGAGATGAAAAATGAGGATGAGGCGAAAAAATACTGCCGTATCTTTAAGGAATTTTTGAGTGTATATTTATAAATGAAAGGAACTCATATGAAGGAATCAGTCAGAAGCAGAAAAAGATACTCTATGAAATGGAGGCTGGTCGGAATCCTGCTGCTTTGCTGGCTGATTCCTTTTTCTGTGATGTTCGGTGTGATGGTGGTTTATGTGGCGTCGAACAACGGAGCAGAGACGGCGGAGAATTTCCGGAACCAGCTTGAATTTAATAACACGATCTGTATGGAGCGTCTGAATGCGGCGGTGGAAGCGTCGAGGCAGGCGTCGTATGACGGGCAGCTCCTGGATGCGCACAGCCGTGCGGAGGCGGGCGCCCTGACGGAGATTGCAGCGCGAAGGGAGTATATGAATTATCTGGCGGCACATTATCTGAAAAATGCCGCCGCTTCCTGTACCTTCCTGTGGTTCTACAGCGATCCGGAGACGTTTTACAGTGTCTACAACGTGGGCGCGGAGGGGAGCTACCAGAAATCAAAAACCTTTCAGGAACGCGATGTTGATGAAATCAGGAGCTATGCGGAAAATCTGGATACGAAGGTAGGATTTCTTCTGCGGGACGGCAGGCTTTATCTGATCCGCAATCTGGTGGACAGCAATTTTCAGAAAAAGGGCGTGCTGGCGATCCGCCTGAATAAAGAATACTGTTTTCAAAGCCTGGCACAGTATCCATCCGGGGACGGTGTTTATCTGAAGCTGAATGATCTGGAGCTGAGCTTTCACGACCGGGACGGACTGGTGAAAGGCTGGTGGGAAGAGCAGGAGAAACAGGAGGCATTTGCATGGAGCGGCGGAAGATTGTATGTCTCCGACAGCCGTTTTGGAAACAGCTTTCGACTGGAAACGGTGATGCGGATGCAAAAAGAGATCACAAAATATCCTTTCTACGGTTATCAATATGTGATGGGCGGACTGCTGCTTAGCCTGATCCCTCTGCTTCTGGTAATGATCGCTGCGGTGCGCAGGCAGGTGACGATCCCGGTGCAGCTTTTAAGCGATGGCGCAAGACATATTGAAAATGGGGAGATCGGCTACCAGGTACAGGAAATTTCGGCAAACCAGGAGTTTTCCTATCTGAGAAACAACTTCAATGAGATGTCGAGCCACTTAAAGCAGCAGTTTGACCGCATTTATGAGGAGGAGGTGGCGCTGCGCGAGGCGAAGATCATGGCGCTGCAGTCACATATTAATCCGCATTTCCTGAACAACACGCTGGAGATCATCAACTGGGAAGCGCGTCTGAACGGAGACGAGAAGGTTTCCGGCATGATCGGGGCGTTGTCGGATGTGCTGGATGCGGCACTCGATCGCCGGAAATGCCCGGAGGTGCGGCTGTCGGAGGAAATGCGATATGTGAATTCCTATTTATATATCACAAAAGAGCGTCTGGGCGAACGTCTCACAGTAATGACGGACATTCCGGAAGAACTGCTGGACTGCATGGTGCCGCGGCTGATCCTGCAGCCGGTGATCGAAAACGCGATTGAACACGGCGTGGTGCCGAATAAATCCGGTCTGATCGTGATACGCGGTTATCGTGATGAAAATTATTTATATCTGGAAACGCAGAACGACGGCGGAATGACGCCGGAGGACAAAGAAAAAATAGCGCGTCTGCTCGCGCCGGATTATAGCAGCCGCAGCGAGAAGAGCGGAAATCTTGGCATTGCGAATGTGAATCAGCGCTTGCGGATTCTTTTCGGGGAGCCGTGCGGACTTTCTATTACGGAGATGGCGGACGGGCGCGTGTGCGCGAAGCTTACGATACCGTATAGCAGAGGAAGCCTTGATGTCACATATGAAAAAGATGTATAGACAGAGAAACAATTGCTTTGTAAAGAATGACAAGAAAATACAATAAATCACAGCTCCAGTTATTCAAATTTCACGAAGGATAGGGCATAATAACATTACAAAGCAACCGAAACGAAATTATAAAAAAGACTGGAGGGTATGAAATGAAGAAGAGATTAGGATGCATGATGGCGGGCGTAATGGCGCTTTCGATGCTGGCAGGAGCAGCAACCGTGCAGGCAGAGGGCGTGGAGCTGAACGTGACGACGACGTTCGCCGGCGAGGACGGAAACGCACAGAATTTTAAGGATGCTGTGGCAGCCTGGGAAGAGTCTACCGGAAATAAAGTAAACGACGCTTCCGCAACGTCAGACGAAACATTTAAAGCACGTGTGGAAATGGATTTCCAGACCGGCGCGGATCCCGATGTACTGTTTTTCTTTAACGGCGCAGATGCAAATTCCTTTATCGAGGCGGGCAAGGTTGTTTCTATCGACACCATCCGCGAGACGTATCCGGAGTATGCCGCAAACATGAACGACGATCTGATCACGCCGTCTATTGTGGATGGAATCAGATACGCGGTTCCCGTAAACGGATACTGGGAAGCAATGTTTGTGAATACGGAGGTGCTGGAGGCAGCGGGCGTTGAGGTTCCGGGCGCAGACTACACCTGGGACGCATTCCTTGCAGACTGCCAGAAGATTAAAGACGCGGGTTATTCCCCGATCGCGGCGGCTCTTGGCAATATTCCGCATTACTGGTGGGAATTCTGTATCTTCAACAATGGCGATGTGGTAAATCATCTGACGATTCCGGCTTCCATCGAAGAGGCAGGCGCATGGGTAAACGGCATGGAAGACATCAAGGCGCTGTATGAAGCAGGTTATTTCCCGGAAAATACGCTTTCCGCAACGGATGATGAAACCTTCGCTTCCTTTATCGACGGCAAGGCAGCATTCCTTATCGACGGTTCCTGGAAGGTTGGCGGCATTGCAGGCGCATGCCAGTCTGATCCGGAGGACGCATCCACACTGGATACGGAAAAGCTCGACAAATTTACCGTAACCTATGTGCCGGGCAAGGGCGAAAGAAAAGCAACCGATCTGATCGGCGGTCTGTCCATGGGCTATTACATCAGCACGGCGGCATGGGAAGACGATGCAAAGCGCGAAGCGGCAGTCAGCTTCGTAGAATATATGACAAGCGACGAGATGGTAGCAAAATTTGCACAGCACACGGCGTCTGCTCTGAAGGCAGCTCCGGAGGTAGACGAATCCACATTCAACTCCCTGCAGGTGAAGGCAATGGAGATGATGTCGGGCGTAACCTCTCTGACTGGCGCGGTACAGGATCTGTTCAACGGCGAATGCAGAGTATCCACCTTCGACGGAATGCCGCAGATCGTGACGGGCGAAGTGTCAGCAGAAGATGCAGTGGCAGAAGGTCTTGCAATCTACAATGGACAGTAAGTAACAAAGAGCATAACCTGCGGTGAGGTTTTCGCAGACAGAAACGCCGGACGCGGGTAAATCGGGGGCATTGCAAATAGGATAGGGAGTTTGCAGTGTCCCTTTTCTAATGGAAAACAGGGAACGGAAACATTCTCTGTTTCTGGATGGGAGGTAAAAATGGGAGCAAATATTTATCGAAACAAAAAGCCGCTGCTGTTTTTTCTGGTTCCGGCGTTTGCATTTATGGTCGTGTTTCTGCATTATCCGTTCGTCATGAATATTCTGAACAGCTTCCAGAATATTGGCGGTCTGGCAGCGCAGGGCAAGGGCTTTCTCGATCCGTGGTATTCTAACTACACGGAGATGCTGCATGACAAAAATCTGTGGACTGCGCTGAAAAACACGCTGATCCTGATGGCTTCAACCGTGGTGTTCCAGGTGGGGATCGCGCTGGTGCTGGCGATCATGGTCGACCAGATCACCGTCGGAAAGAAGTTTTTCCGGGTGGTTTATTTCTTCCCGATCGTTATTTCGGCGACGGCGCTTGGTCTTTTATTTAACCTGGTGTTCCTGCGTGACAAGGGCATGGTGAACCAGTTTCTGGAGCTTTTTGGAAGAACGGAGCTGATCGACTGGAAGGATAAGAGCCGCGCACTCGTGACGATGCTGCTTCCGGTTATGTGGCAGTATGTTGGATTTTATTTTGTGATTATTGTGACGGGACTAAATAATATCTCAGATGATTTATATGAAGTGGCGTCGATCGACGGGGCGACAAGATGGCAGAGAATCCGATACATCACGCTGCCTTTGCTGCATAATGTTCTCTGTACCTGCGTGGTGCTTGCCGTTACCGGCGCGCTGAAGGCGTTTGACCTGCCGTGGATCATGTTCCCGAAGGGGATGCCGCTCAACTCGACCTGGCTGACCAGCACCTACATGTATTATCATGCGGTGGAGTCGCGCAACACGGATTACGGCTGTGCGATCGCGGTGCTGATCGTTATTCTGGGTATTGTGTCGGCGAAAATCGTGAATGCGGTATTTAAAGAGAAGGACTATTGAGAGGAGGGAGAGGAATGCGTAAAAAATCAAGAAACGGCAGCGGGCTTTGGCAGGTTCCGGTGTATGCGGTGCTGATATTCTGGGCACTTACCACGATCTATCCACTATTCTGGGTGGCAATAAATTCTTTTAAAGTAAAAAACGAGATCCTTGCAAATTCCTTCTCAATGCCGGTCGGGGAGCTGTTTACGCTGGCGAATTACAGGAGGGCGTTCGACCGCGTTCCGATCCTGGGGGCTTACGTGAACAGCCTGATCCTGTCCGGCACGGTGACGGTGGTGGTGATGGCGCTTGCGGGGCTTGCCGCGTTTGCGTTGGTTCGCTATCAGTTTAAGGGACGGGAGTTCCTGATGTCAGTCGTGGTGGGAAGCATGATGTTTCCGGCGTTTTCCACAATCGTTCCGGTGTTCCGCATGGAGGCTTCCTGGGGGCTGGTGAACACGAGCAACCGTTGGATCTCGCTGTTTTCCTGCGCGCTGCCGCAGATTGCCGGAAACCTTTCTTTTGCGATCATCGTGCTGTCGGGCTATATCCGCTCGCTCCCAATCGAGCTGGAGGAGGCGGCTTATATGGAAGGCTGCACGACCTTTAAGATTTTTACAAAAATCGTGGTGCCGATGACAAAGCCGTCGTTCGCGACGGTGGCGATCTTCTCCTTCCTCTGGAGCTACAATGATTTGTTTACGCAGACCTTCTTCCTGCGCATCCAGCCGCAGTGGGCGATCACCCGCCTGCTCAAGGAATTGACGGCGATGGAGGGCACCAACTACGGTCTGATGGCTGCGGCGGTGACGATCGTGGTCGTTCCGGTAATTATCATCTATGCATTTTTGCAGAAATATATCATAAAAGGGATGACAGCGGGGGCGATCAAGGGTTAGACTGTATACAGGAGGGAGCGCAATGTATAAGGTAGTGGTGGTGGATGACGAGCCGATCATCGTGAAAGGTCTCACAAAGCTTGTACCGTGGGAGAAGTATGGGTGCAGAGTGGTGGGAACGGCGGAGGATGGCATCGAGGGGCTGGCGGTGATCCGCGAGCAGCGGCCGGACATTATTTTTTCGGATATCTACATGCCCAGGATGAACGGGCTTTTGATGGCGGCGGCGCTCAAATCGGAGTTTGAGGATACGCAGCTTACGATCCTGACTGGCTACCGCGATTTTGAGCTGGCGCAGGAGGCGATTAAGCTGGGCGTGACGCGGTTTATCTTAAAGCCGTCTAATATGGAAGAGCTGGAGGAGGCGCTGCGTGTGATGGTGCAGAACCTGCAAAGGCGCGGAATTACCGGGGAAGAGCGTGAGGAAATCGCGCAAAATCCTCCGGGGAAGCCGGGTGATCCGGAGAACGAAGCAAAGCCCGGGAGGCGCAGTGATCCGGGAAAGAAAACCGGGGAAAATCTGCGGGAGACGGGTGAGACAAAAACAGCGGCGGGCAGTTTTCTGGTGAACAAAGCTCTTGAATATATGCGGAAGAATTACCGGCATAAAGTGACGCTCACCGATGTCGCCGACAGCATTTTTGTCAGTCAGTGGCATCTGAGCAAGCTGCTGAACAGTCATACCGGGCAGAGCTTTTCCGAGCTGATGAACAGTATCCGTGTGGAGGAAGCGAAAAAGCTTCTGGAAGATCCGGCACTGCGCGTGGGCGATGTGGCGGAGCAGGTGGGATTTGTGGATATGGCGCATTTCTCGCGCGTGTTTAAGAAGGTGACGGGAATCTCCGCAAATGAATTCCGCAACCGGTTAAAGTAAGCGGCGCGATTTGCATGGAAGACGCATTCGTATTAGAGGGTAGACGGCGCCTGCAATTCCGTGAGCGGCGCAACCGGCGCGGCTTCAATACAGAAAGACAGTCCGTCAAAGACATCCTCCAATGATTCTGTGAGTGCGTTCAGCGTGCGGAGCGTCGTGAAATATTCTTTAGAGGTTTCCGCATTCTTCCAGCAGGGCACAAGCAGAAGCACGTGATTTCCCATCACGGGACCGATGACAGCCTGTGGGATGCTTTCCAGTACCGTTTCCCGAAACTTCATATAATCCTTCTGAAGATGCACGGCAGAACCGACCGGGTTTTGCAGGGCATCTTTTTTCTGCTGCAAAAGCGCGCGCATGGCGGCACGGTCATAGCTGCCGGGCTCTGCGGTATGTGATGCTTTACTTTCATCTGCGGAAATGGAAGAGCGCACTTTGCCGGGATCCGCTGCGGAATCGCCGGAACGGGCTGTCCCTGCTGCGGCCGGAACGTGCGGGCTGTCTGCGGAGGGGGGCAGTTCACCAAATGTTATCGTGACAATGCGTCCGTAATTCTGGGAAATCCCCAGAAGCGTCTTATATTGTTTCAGTGACTTTACATAGCTGTCCGGGAAAAACAGCTGGTTGATCAGACCGTGCTCTACTACCGGGACAGCAGCGTCAAAGCGTTCCTGTACCATGCGGTTCTGCTGCTGGCGTTTCTGCGAATGAGCGACCATGGAAATCGCCGTCTCCAGTACAGGCAGCACCTTTTCGCGGAACAGAGGCTTCGTAAGGTGCGCAAGGATGTTCAGATTTTTTGATTCTGTGTGATAATACGCTTTGTCGGAGGCAGACACTGTGATAAACAGGCATTTTAAATGATAAGAGCGGATTTCGCGCACCACTTCAAAGCCCCGCATACCGGGCATCTGAATGTTGATGATGGCGATATCCGGAACAAACTTGCGCGCAAGCGTCCGCGTATAAAGCGTCGTCTTTGACACGCGGATATCACAGTTCTCATGAAAATGACTGTGAATCATATTAATAAGCGCATTTAAAACAACGCCCTCATTGTCTGCAAGAAGAATCTTGTACATCTGGCTCCTCCGTTTTGGCTGTCCTGGTTTGTATGTGACATTCCAGAATTAATTTTAACTGATTTTTTGGTAAAACTCAAGCCAACTCAGGCAAAAATGATTTTGGTGTATAGAATGAAAAAATATACGGCAGGTACAAATTATATATTTGCGCTTTTTCCTGAAATGGTCTATAGTTAATATTGAACATTGTGAAATAGGAGAAGAAACATTGGAGGATTACAGAGGAACGGCGCGGAACATCGGAGATGTATACCGCCATATTTATAGAAACGAAACAAGCTCACGGCAGATGGTTGCGGCGGATCTTGGCATCAGCCTTCCGACGGTGACGCAGAATCTGAATTATCTGAGGGAGTGCGGGCTGATTTTTAATGCCGGGGAGTTTGAATCCACCGGCGGACGCAAAGCAAATATGCTCAGTATTGTGCCGGAGGCAAGGCTGGCAGTGGGAATGGACGTTACACAGACGCATGTCTCGGTGGTGCTGACCGATTTAAAGCTGAATATTCTGGATTCGGTAAAGACGCATGTGCTGTTTCGTGATGCGGACGATTACTACGAAATGCTGGCGAATCATGTGAGAATGATACTGGAAAAAAATGAAGTCGACCCGGAGAAATTCCTTGGCGTTGGCATATCGCTGCCGGCGATTGTAAATGAGCGGGAAAATATGATTTCTTATTCAAAGGTCATCGATATTCCGGATGATTTTTATGTGCAGATGCAGAAAAAGCTGCCGTATCCGGTGCGTCTGTTCAACGATGCAAATGCGGCGGGCTGGACGGAGCTGCAGGCGCGCGGAAAGCAGCAGCCGATGGTATATCTGTCCCTGAGCAACAGCGTGGGCGGCGCTGTCCTAATGAACCGCGTATATACCGGACGGAACTGGCGGGGCGGCGAGTTTGGTCATATGACGATTGTGCCGAATGGAAAAGAGTGTTATTGCGGACGGCGCGGCTGTCTGAATGCGTACTGTTCCGCGAGAGTATTATCGGATTATACGGATGGGGATATCCGGCAGTTTTTCTATGAAATGAAGGCTACCGGAAACCGGGGTTACCGCCGTGCGTTTGAGGATTATATGCAGTATCTCGCATTGGCGGTCAATAATCTGAGGATGTGTTTTGACTGTGACGTGGTGCTTGGCGGTATGGTCGGCGCGTGTATGGAAGACTATATTGACGAGTTTAAAAAGATAGCAAAGAAGCTGACGCCGTTTGAGAACAGCGCAGAATATGTGAAAATCTGTTCTTTCCGCACTGAGCCGTCAGCGGTGGGAGCTGCGCTTTATTTCGTCGACGATTTTGTACGGCAGATGTGAAACAGGTATGTGAGCAAATCCCATTCGCGAAGCGAATTTTAAATGGATCTGCGAAGGTTACTGCGAACGGAGTGAACAGTAACTTGGCGAATTGTTTTGTGCTGCTTGTCAAAAAATTATCAAAATTCATCAAAAACGAAGAAAATGGATATGCATTTTGCATATCTATTTTTTTAACTTAAATAAAATGCTTTTCTTAAGTAAAAATTTAAAGAATATAAAAAAATCAAAAAACGCTGAAAAAAGAGAAAATCATAGGGCAAAATATACAAAAATATAATACCAAATTTGGAGTGATTTTACAAACTTGCGTAAAACGATTAATAAATGATTGACTAAATTGTAAAAAGAGTATATAACTATGTTAACAAGTTAATCCGTTTTCAGGGAAGTAGGGGACGAAGTATATGGATGAAATCAAATTGAGAGTAAGCGGAATTGAAAAATCATTCCCTGGGGTGAAAGCGCTGAGTAATATCGACTTTGTAGTGCGAAAGGGTACCGTCCATGCACTGTGCGGGGAAAACGGCGCAGGAAAATCCACGTTGATGAAGGTTTTGACCGGTCTGTACAAGGCAGACAAAGGGCAGATTTACATAGACGAAAAGCCGGTCGAAATCAAAAATCCGCTCCAGGCAAGAGAGTACGGGATATCCATGATAGCCCAGGAGCTGAACTATGTATCGGAACTGTCCGTAGAAGAAAACCTGTTTATGGGGCGTTTGCCGGTAAATAAGTTTGGGAAGGTTGACTGGAAAAAGGTCCGCCGCGAAGCGGAGAAGTTTTTGGAAGAAGAGCATTTAAGCTATGCGCCGGACCAGAAGCTGAAAACCCTGACCGTTTCCGATATCCAGATGCTGGAGATTATTAAGGCGGTTAATAATAACGCCCAGGTGGTACTCATGGACGAGCCGACTTCCTCCATCTCACAGAAAGAGGTAAAGCTGCTGTTTGAAAAGATTGCGGAGCTGAAGGCAAAGGGTGTAAGCATCATCTATATCTCGCATAAAATGGACGAGGTATTCCAGATTGCCGATGACATCACTATCATCCGTGACGGCGCGGTGGTTTCCTCGGACAGGGCGGAGAATCTGGATATTGAAACAGTCATTGCCCGTATGGTTGGACGGAAAATGGACAATGCCTATCCGAAGGAAATCCTTCCGCTTGGCGAAAAGAATTTCGAGGTGCAGAATTTTAATTCCAAAGGCATGTTTGCAGATATCAATTTTTATGCCCGCAAGGGTGAGATTGTTGGATTTGCCGGGCTGGTAGGCGCGGGGCGTACCGAAGTCATGCGTGCGATTTTCGGAATGGACCACAAGGACAGCGGCACAGTGAAGATCGACGGACAGGAAGTGACGATTAAAAGCCCGCATGACGCCATTGCGAAAAAGCTGATCATGCTGTCGGAGGACCGGAAAGAATACGGTATCATCCCGGTGCGAAGCGTTATGGAAAATGCCAGCATCGCATCACTGAAACGCTATTTCTTTGCAGGAAAGAACCACAAGAGCAAAGAGCGGAGCGAGGTGGGCGAGATCTTCCGGAAGATGAATGTGAAAACGCCGTCTCTGGATACACTGATTGCCTCACTGTCCGGCGGAAACGCGCAGAAGGTTCTGCTGGCAAGATGGATGCTCTGCGATCCGGAGATTATGATTCTGGATGAGCCGACAAGAGGAATTGATGTAGGCGCAAAATTTGAGATATACAAACTGATGACGGATATTGTCAAAGAAGGAAAGACGATTGTTATGGTGTCCTCAGAGCTGCCGGAGCTGATCGGTATGTGCGACAGAATTTATGTGATGTGCCAGGGCAGGATCATGGGATGTTTAAACAGAGAAGAATTTTCACAGGAAACCATTATGATGCATGCGACCGGTCTTTTCGGCAAGACAGGGAAAGGAGATAAATAATGAACAAAAATAAACAGCTTTCCGCTTTTTTACAGAGGTTTTCCATTTTTATTGTTTTGATTGTAATGTTTCTGGTCTGTTCTTTGCTCAGCCCGTATTTCCTGAAAACGAACAACCTGATGAACATTGCCAGACAGCTCTGCGTTGGTATTCTGATAGCTTATGGCGAAATGATTCTGATTGTCAGCGGATTCCTGGATTTGTCGGTAGGTTCTGTACTTGCGCTGGCAGGTGTGCTTTCGGTAGCTGCTTATAAGGCAACCGGCTCGATGGCGCTGGCGATTCTGGTAGCGCTGCTGGTGGGTATGGCGTGCAACCTGTTTAACGGTATTTTCGTTGCACAGTTTGAAGTGCCGGCGTTTATCGCAACGCTGGGTATGCAGCAGATTGCCCGCGGTATTGCTCTTTACTTTACCGGCGGAGCAAATATCCTGCAGATTGGCAAATATGTCAATATCGGACAGGGCATGATTGGATTTATGCCGGTTCCTGTTATCATCGTTATACTGATTACGATCGCCGTCTGGTACATGTTCAATCATACCAGTTATGGGCGGAGCCTGTATGCAATCGGCGGCAACCGCAAAGCGGCGGAAGCAAGCGGTATCAACGGAAAGCTGGTCATTTACAAATCGTATCTCATAAACGGTATGCTTGCCGGACTTGCCGGAGTGATCTTTATGGCGAGAAACAATTCGGGTCTTCCGAATGGTGCGGTCGGCTATGAAATGACCGGTCTGACGGCGGCAATCGTGGGCGGAACCTCTTTCTCCGGCGGTGTCGGCACGGTTATGGGAACGGTGGCAGGTGCTTTTATCATCGGTATCCTGGAAAATATCATGAATCTGCTTGGTGTAAACTCTTACATACAGAATATCATCGAAGGAGCAATTATCGTTATTGCCGTGGCATTTGATATCATGAGCAAGAGCCGCAAGACGAGCAAGATGATTATGGCGGTGGACGATACAAAGAAGGAAAACAGCTCCGCTAAGTAGAATGCGTTACTGCATGGACGCAGTGTTTATTTTACAATATTTACCTACAAAAAAGAAAGGATGGGAAAAAAGAAATGAAGAAAATGAGAAAATTGGCGGCAATGACAATCGCAGCGGCAGTTGCGGCAACATCCATGATGGGCTTCACAGCGTTTGCAGAAGGAGAAACCTATCGCGTTTGTTTCATCGCACGTGCAAGTGCAGATACTTTTGCGGCATGGCTGACAGATTCCATGAAGAAAGCGGCAGACCAGTATGATGATATTGAGCTTACCTGCGTGAGCGGTGAAGCAGATGACAACACAATGGCAACGCTTCTGGAAGACTGTATTACAAAAGAATACGACCTGGTTATCGTACAGTCCAACAACAATGCGGCACAGGCTCCGTATGTAAAGCAGGTTGCGGATGCAGGCATCCCGGTTATCACAACGAACCCGACGACACATCAGAGTGACCTTGACGGTGTAACTGGCGACGAGGAAGTGGACAATGCAGTTATGGCAGGTACCGGTACTGTTGACGCGGACCCGGTTGAGCAGGCTTCCCGCGGTGCGATCCGTGCCGTAGATGAAGTTCCGGAGAATGGAAATGTTGTTGTTCTTCGCGGACCGTCCGGAAACTATCACGCAGAAAAGCGTCGTGAAGCATGGGATACTTATTTCTTCGCAGAGCGCCCGGATGTTACGATTCTTTACGAAGATTATGCAAACTGGAACAATGATGAGGCTATGACTCTGATGGAGACATGGACACAGGGCGGAACCCACATCGATGCAATCATTTCCATGAATGATAACATGGCAGCAGGTGCAATCGAGGCTATCCGCAACAACTCCGAGTATATCAACGAAGACGGCACACCGAATTTCCTGGCATACGGCGTTGACGGAACAGCACAGGGATGTATGTTAGTCAAGGAAGGTCTTCTTACAGCTACCGCTCTTCAGAATGCAGAAGAAATTGCAAATCTGAACATGGAATACGCAGAGAAGGTTCTGAATGGCGAAATGGAGTACACCGATGTTGCAGATTTCGTGGAAGCTCCGGAAATCAACGCAGATAACGTTGATGAGTTCATCCAGATTTATATCGATAACGGTGAACTTACAGAGGATGCACTTGCAGAGTAAGTAATAAAAAGATATAATGAATCTGTATAGGAAAGTCCTGAGAAAAAGGCAAGGTAAAATATTGTAAATAGCTGCCTGGCAGGCACCCGCTTGCCAGGCAATGCGTTTTACATACAATACAAAAACAGAAAGGGAGCATAAAGACATGAAAATGAGAGCAGCTTTTATGAACGGCGTCGACAAAATGACTATTAAGGAAGTCGACAAGCCAACTGCAGGAGCAGGACAGGTAGTAGTTAAAATGGAGTATGTCGGAATCTGCGGTTCCGACGTGCATTATTTCCATTCCGGAAGATGCGGTTCCTATGTGGTAACGGATGACGAATTCATGCTGGGACATGAGTGCGCGGGAACCGTTGTGGAAGTAGGCGAAGGATGCAAGGAGCTGAAGGTGGGCGACCGCGTTGCGCTGGAGCCGGGTATCACCTGCGGCGAGTGCGAATTCTGCAAATCGGGTCGTTACAACCTTTGCCCGGATGTTGTATTTCTGGCAACACCGCCGGTACAGGGATGCTACGAGGATTTCATTGCATTCCCGGAGAATATGTGCTTCAAGCTGCCGGACAACGTTTCCACGAAAGAGGGTGCGCTGGTTGAGCCGCTTTCCGTTGGTATGCACGCTGCAAACCAGGGCGAAGTTACGCTTGGCGATACCGTTCTGATTCTCGGCGGCGGCTGCATCGGTCTGGTGACGATGATGTGCTGCAAGGCGCACGGCGCAAGCAGAATTATCGTGGCGGACCTTGTGGATGCGCGTCTGGAGAAGGCAAAAGAGCTGGGCGCAACCGATGTGATCAACAGCGGCAAGGTGGATGTATTTGAGGAAGTAAAGAGACTGACAGACGGAAAGGGCGCCGACAAGGTATTTGAGACGGCAGGCTCTCCGGTGACGATCGCGCAGACCCCGTTCTTCGTAAAGCGCGGCGGCACCATCGTGCTGGTAGGTATTTCCGCAAAAGAGGAAATCACTTATAATTTCGCGCAGATCATGGACAAGGAAGCGACCATCAAATCCGTATTCCGCTACAGAAACGTATATCCGCAGGCAATCGCAGCGATTTCCAGCGGCTCTATCCCGGTAGCGAAGATCGCGACCCACGAATTCGACCTCGACCATATCCAGGAGGCATTCGAGGAAGCAATCAACAATAAGACCGATCTTGTAAAAGCAATTATAAAAGTAAACTAAATATTATGATGCCAAAGAAAAATGCCGCGCGGAGAAATCCGGGCGGCGTTTTTTTCGGGAGGTTTTGCAACAGGGAAGCTTGCCGGAAACGTTCCGGAACATTGGGAAAATTCCAAATAGCATTGAAAAAAACAGAAGTTTTGGGGAAAATTTTCCTAAAAATATTGATAATCCAAAAGTTTTGGGATAAAATATACTAAAAATATTATTTAAATGAACGTTTTGGGATTACAGATATAAATGAATAGGAGGGATTGCCTGTGGCTGTCAGACGGATAGAGAGAAAAGAGTATCTTGAAAAACTCATTGCATTTCGGGATAAAAATATAATAAAAATCATCACGGGAGTTCGTCGGTGCGGAAAATCAACGCTGATGGAAATGTATCAGGATTATCTGAGAAAAAACGGCGTATCCGGCGAACAGATTATTGCGGTAAATCTGGAAGATTACGATTTCTATGATTTGCGGGAGCCCAGAGCGCTTCATGCATATATAAAGGAACGCCTTGTGCAGGATAAAATGACCTATGTTTTTCTTGACGAAGTACAGCACTGCGATGATTTTGCCGGGGTTCTGGACAGTCTGTTTATTAAAAAGAATGTTGATTTATATGTGACAGGTTCAAATGCTTATATGCTGTCGTCGGAAATTGCCACACTGATTTCGGGACGGTATGTGGAAATCAGGATGCTGCCGCTATCATTTAAAGAATATGTGATGAGCACAGGAAATATGCAGGAGCTTGGGAAAAAGTATGTGACATATCTGGAAAACAGCTCTTTCCCATATACGCTGGAGCTTGCAGGGCGACCGAAAGAAATCCGGGATTACCTTGACGGAATTTATAACACCATTGTGGTAAAAGATATTGCAAAACGAAATAAGTTTCCGGATACGATGATGTTGGAAAGCATTGTACGGTTTCTGTTTGATAGTATTGGAAGTCCGCTTTCCACAAAGAAAATTGCGGACACTATGACGTCGAGCGGCAGAAAAATTGATACAAAAACAGTAGAAAAATATCTGGATGCGTTAATGGAGAGCTACATTATTTATCAGGCAAAAAGATATAATATAAAAGGAAAGCAGTATTTAAAAACGCTGGAGAAGTATTATGTGGTGGATATTGGTCTGAGATATATGCTGCTGGGAGCCCGTTCTGCCGATGTGGGACATATTCTGGAAAATGTAGTTTATCTGGAGCTGATACGCAGAGGGTATGATGTATATGTCGGCAGGCTGGATGAAATGGAAGTTGATTTTGTGGCAATGGATTATAAAAGAATCACATATTATCAGGTGGCGGCTTCTGTGCGAGATGAGCAGACATTGCGGCGGGAACTGGTGCCGTTGCAGAAAATCAATGACCATTATCCCAAATTTCTTCTTACGCTGGACGAGGACCCGGAGGGGGATTACGAAGGCATCCGGCGGGTAAATGCGCTGGAGTGGCTTATGGGAATGACGGAGATATAGTGTTAAATACAGTGGTTTCGTTGCAAATTGCCTGCAACGATTTCCTGCGATGCAACAGGGCAGCCAGGCTGCCCTTGTTATCTGTTAATCATAATCGATAAATACTTTTTCGTTTCGCCGGAATACATCTGCATGGATATGGTAGAGCTCCTCCACCAGCGCGGAGCTGATAACGTCGTCCGGTCTGCCGTCGCACAGGTTCTGTCCGTTCTTGAGCACGTAGATACGGTCGCAGAATTTTGAAGCGAGACTTAAATCGTGCAGTGCGGTCAGCACTGTTTTTTTCGATGCTTTCAAAAGCGACAGCGTTTTTATCTGGCTGCCGATATCCAGATGGTTGGTCGGCTCGTCCAGAATAATCATTTCCGTTTCCTGCGCCAGCGCGCGGGCAATCAGTACCCGCTGCTTTTCGCCGCCGGACAGGCTCAGAAAGCTTCTCTCCAGAAAATCTTCCATTCCGACCATTTCCAGCGAATGGCAGACCACCTCGCGGTCGTGGTCGTTGGCGGCTTCCATCAGACGTTTTCTGGGATAGCGCCCCATCTGCACAACTTCTTCGACGGTGAAGTCAAAATTTGCCTCGCTTTCCTGCGAAACCACCGCAATGCGTTCCGCCATCTGCCGGTTTGACATTTTCAGAAGACTTTTTCCGTCCAGAAGGATATCTCCCGAAACGGGCACAAGCATTTTGTAGATATTTTTCAGCAGCGTCGACTTTCCGCTTCCGTTGGGACCGATGACGCCCACGAATTCCCCCTGGTTTACGGTGAGGGAAATATCCCGGATAATCTCCACCTGCCGGGTGCGGTAGCTTACTTTTTCTGCACTGAGCATAGGTCCGCCTCCTTTAAGATTTCCCGAAGGAATATTTCCGTACCCGTATCATCCACAGGAAGACAGGTGCTCCGAGCATGGAAGTAATAATGCCGATAGGAATTTCACTGGGCTGGTCGAGCATTCTGGCACCGACGTCCACCCAGACCAGGAAAATCGCTCCCAGCAGCGTGGAAATCGGAATCACCTTCCGGTGGTCCGCACCGACCATCGACCGCACGATATGCGGGATGACAAGTCCGACGAAACCGATGCTGCCGGTCACTGCCACTGCCGTTCCGGTCAGTGCCGCCGACAGAAAGACGGTGATTTTGCGCACGAGATTAATATTGATTCCCAGCGTCACCGCGCTGCTCTCTCCCATAAGAAGCGCGTTCATGGAGGTGGAGAGAGCATACAGGCACAGAAAGCCCGGTATCAGTACCACAAACAGGGGAAGAAGCTCTTCCCACTGGGCACTGGCTACGCTGCCAAGCGTCCAGAACGTCACCTCCCGGATTTTGCTGTCATCCGGGGCCTTGTAAATGAGAAAGTTTGAAAATGCGGTAAACATGGCGGAAATAGCCGTTCCCACCAGAACCAGCTTGATGGGCGCCACCTCTTTGCCGCTTTTCGCCATGTAATAAACAATTAAAATTGCCGCCATCGCGCCGATAAAAGCGCCGCCCTGGACAGAGTATGCGCCAAGGAAGGAGAGCGCTCCGGTGACAATGGCAAGTGAAGCGCCGAAGGTTGCGCCGGAGGATACGCCCAGCACATAGGGACTTGCCAGCGGATTTTTGGTAAATGACTGCATGGCGACGCCCGAAAGCGTCAGCGCCGCGCCTACCATAGCGCCCATCAGCACCCGCGGCGTCCGCAGATGCCAGACGATGTTCTGCGTGCTCATGCGGATATCTTCAACATCGCCTATGCCGGTCAGACGATGAAGAACCACCTGCCAGACCGTTTGGAAAGGGATGCTGACAGGTCCGATTCCGATGGCAAGAATCATCGACAGAATCAATAGTATTAGCAAGAACACGCAGGTTATCCCCACGTGTTCCCTCATGAATTTACATAACCGTTTCATATGAAATTATTCAAAACACTCCGGATGGAATGCCTGGGCAAATTTTTCAATCGTATCGCCCACACGGGTGCTGGCGAATACCTCCGGAAGCGTGATAACCAGGAAGTTTTCGTTCTTGATGGCAGTTACATCGGAAAGAGCTTCGTTGTCCAGCAGGAACTGGATTTTCTCGTCTGCGGTCGTATCGCCGTAATCATTGATGACGATAACCTCCGGGTCTGCCTCTACAACGGCTTCCCAGCTTACGGTGTTCCAGGTTTTTTCAAGGTCCTCAAATACATTGACGCCGCCTGCGTGACGCATCAGCTTTGAGGTGAAGTTGTTTCCGGGCGTGTAGGCGCCGCCGTCCATTTCGCAGTCAAAGTTGAATACCCGCACTTCCTCTGTACCGGCAATTTTCTCTTCTACTGCCGCAATCTGGGCTTTCATACCGTCTACGATTTCATTTGCTTTGTCTTCAACCTGGAAAATTTTGCCGAGGTTGTAAAAATCCTGATAAACATCTTCCACGTCGCAGCCAAGCTTGTAGCCTTCGATGGAAGAAAGGGACATGATGCCGTACTCGCTTAAGGCATCATGTGTGGCAATCGCCGTGTCAGAATCGCTGAAAGCAGAGCTTCTTCCATAGATGAAATCCGGTTCCAGGTCCAGAACTACCTCCAGGGACGGATAACCGTTGTTGTCGGAGATCACCGGCTTTGATTCGTATTCTTCGCGGTACTGCTCCGGAAGCTGGGCGTTGTTGTAGCAGGTTCCGATAATTTTGTCGCCGAGACCAAGCGCCATAAGCTGCTCTCCGGTGTTGGGATTGGTGCTGATTACACGCTCCGGAACATGTGTAAAGGTGACCTCCTGGTCGTCCTTTGTCACCAGCGTGAAAGGAAATACGTCGCCATCTGCGGCTTCTGCGCCGTCAGCTTCTGTCTCCGCAGCTTCGGTTTCCACAGCGGCTTCCTGTGTTTCGGCTTCTGTTTCCTCAGCAAAAGCTGCTGCCGGGGAGAGCGCCATTACGCCAGCCATAATCAGTGTCAGTAATTGGTTCCTTTTTTTCATCTTGCACCTCCATAGGTATTATGGTCGGGACTTTTGCCCCAACATCATGAAATGAGTGATTGGTTACTGGAAGTCCATAAAAAAGAATCGAGCCTGTCTTCACAGACAGGCATACCAGACAGACCGTTTTGTGCACAGTAGTCCGGACCGGGCTTTGCAGACGACTGCATGAACCGGAAAAACGGAACTGCTGCGTGTGTCGTAGATACGAACAAATCTGCGAGGATGCTTTGCATGGAAGCTTCTTTCGCACAAGGCAGGCAGGTTTCCTGGCTCACAGATTTGCGCTTGTCCCTCCTTCTCACGGCATTCGCCGCAATGGATATCCGGGGAAGCTCCCTGCTCACAGTGACCGCATCGCTCAGGCTTTTCCTGATTCCCTCTCATTTCCGGATACGGAAATTCACCTGCTTTGTTTCGACAAAATTCATGATAGCATATAGCTGTCTGCTTTGCAAGAGAACTTTTTTGTTGATTTTATCTAATCCCAGATAATCAGATGCATGACTTTTTTGGCGGCTGTTACTATTCTTGAAGATAAATAACTTCTGGCAAGTTTTCTTTTGGAATAGCTCCATATGGGATTGCCCTGTGTCTGCTCAGACAGTAATTTAGTAAAAAACTGTTCCCAGCTGGCGTACTTTTCACTTTCGATATAATTTTCCGGTTTTTGGAGGATTGCAGATACATTTACATCCGGAATGGCATTTGTAGACAACAATAACCATTCAAAGGATTCCGGCGCGTATAGCGCTGCATTTTCTGCGCTGTCGAGATAGCGCATGATTTCGCGCATTTCTGAACCAAGCGCCGCCCCGTCTGCAATGACCAATATTTTTTGGGCGGTCGCTTCGGTATTCTTCAATACTTTCAGAATATTTGACTTTCCATTGGCAGATATGCATGAGATATTTTTCTGTCTGCACAACTCATTGAAAAATTCATATCCCGAATTTGAATCTTCTGTTATTACCAGATGCGGATTTATGCCGTCTGTTTCCGATATTTCTCCATAAAGATTATATATTTCGTTGTACTTCTGCTTCGCTTCGTGAAATTTTCCGGATTCACGGAAGCCGTATATTTCCCGGACACTGTAAGGAAGCATTGGCAGCTTTTCCCGTGTTGCGAGCACAAAGTAGTTATCTGATTTCAAAGCAAGCTCCGCGAATTTTTTTGAAGCCAGAAAGCGGCTGCCTTCATCAATAAAAATGATGGAACCGGATATGCCTTCCAACTGCCGCTCCCAGTCTTCGCTGTCTAATGTCCGGCAGGGAAGGTCGCAGGAGACCACAATGCCGCTGTCAGTACCGTATCTTCTGTAGTCACGGATAAAATCAATCAATACGGTTTTACCGGAGCCGCTGTCTCCAGTGAGAATGGTGATATTTCTTTTAATGGTAAAATCGTATCGGATTTTCTTTGATTCAACAATGATTCTGTGAGCGCCCTTCATAATATATTACTCCTGTTTCATTTTGTTCAGATATTCAGAGGCAACGGGAATCAGCTCTTTCATTGAATGCACGATTTCTCCGCCGTTCCCGACAACGATGGTGAATTTTGTGTCTTTCCCAAAATCCATCAGATGCCGGAGATTGATGGTCAGGTTTTTGCTTTCCGCTATCTTCAGAATCCATTTTGCGCAGTTATCCCCGCACGTGGAGGCGTTGAAAATTTTATCCGGTTCATTCAGCATAAGAAGCAGCGTTTTTACACCGCCGGATAATCTTTCGGGAGGAATCTGTCCCAATACCGGGCTCTGGATACATTCGCCGCTCAGAACATCTGATTTATCTATATCTTTAACCATCTGCTTTGCCAGAGCGGAATCGAACCATTCTGGCTCATAAGTATTTTTAAAATAGACAGCGGTATTGTAGACGCTGTTTTCCATATCTCCAAAAAAAATTGTCAGCATATAAGCACCTCTCTCTTGCTTTCTACGGATTATTTTAGCATTGAACCATTGTAAATGCAATCCGGGCATTTAAATCCGGTTCGGATACAGAAAGCGTTCCCGGATGAGGTATACGCCGCCAAGAAGCACGGAGGTGTCCTGCAGGGTGGAGGGCACCAGGCGGCAGTAGCCCTTCATGTTGTTGTGGAGCTGAGCCGCGATGTCGTCGCACAGTCCGGCGTGGCACATGGTGAGCGAGCTGTTGAGCACGATGATGTCCGGATTGAAGGTGTTCAGCAGATTGTTGATGCCGACAGACATATATTTGATAAACTGCTGCATGGCGCGCACAGCGGCAGGGTCGCCCTGGCGGTAAAGTCTGCCGTAGACCTCGGCGTTTACCGGATAGCCCTTTTGGGCGGAGAGCTCCGCAAACAGTGCGCGCTCGGAGGCATACTGCTCCAGACAGCCGTGATTGCCGCAGGGACAGGGACGTCCGTCCACTTCGATAATAGTATGACCAAATTCGCCGGCGTAGCCGTTTTTGCCTTTGACGAGCTGGTTTTTCATGATGATGCCGGCGCCGATACCGGAGTGGACGCTGATGTAGAGCATTTCATTGGTATCGTGGCAGTGCGCCCATTCGCCCAGCGCGGAAAGATTCGCCTCGTTTTCCATCACGACGGGTACGCCGTAGATATCGCCGAGGCGGGACACAAAATCGATATCTCCGAAAGAAGAATACGGAAGAAAAATGATTTTGTTATGATGGACAACGCCATGAATGCCGAGGGCGATGCCGAGAAGCCCGTAGCGCGTCTTCGGGAGAGCGTTTATCGCCTGGTCAATCCGTTCCTTTAAAAGAGGAAGCAGAAATTCCGTATTCTTCGGCGTGGGAAACTGTGTCAGACGGCAGTTGCCGCCCAGCAGGTTTGCCGTCATCAGGGTGATATTTTCTGTGGCAAGGTCGATAGCAACGACGTAGCCGCAGTCTTTGTTTAGCTGAAGAAAAATCGGCTTTCTGCCTTTTCTGCCCTCCGGCGCGGTGTCGCTGCTTTCCGCCTCGAAAATGATGCCGCGGTCGAGAAGCACCTGTACGATGGCGGAGACCGTCGCCTTTGTCAGACCAAGCTCGGAGGCAATGGAAGCACGGGAAATAGCGCCATGCGTAATGATGGTGCGGAGGACCGACTGTGTGTTGATATCGCGGATGAGTTCCTGATTGCCGGTAAGCATAATTTTTTCTCCTTTTTATGAAATAGGTCTTGCAAAAATACGTTGGATGCGTTATGATAAGTATACCACAATTAGTTTAGAAAGTAAACTAATTCGTAAAATAAAAAAGGGAGGTTTTTCAAATGCAGATTAAAAGCGTAACAGACAGCGCTTTCCGCAAGTACGGACGGGTATTAAACCTGGAAGTTCCGGACCTTTTGAAGCGCCTGGCGGATACGCCGCTTCCGCAGGATGTTGTTTATGTTGCATCTGCACCGGAGCTGGAAGCCTGCGCGGAATATGAGACGATCCGCGACAGCGTATACGGCGGTATGCCGATTCAGATTGGCTATTGCAACGGCAACAATCACAAATTAAATGCCGTAGAGTACCACCGGGATTCCGAGATCAACATTCCGCTGGAGGGCGCGATTTTTATTCTCGGTTCGGAGCAGGATGTGGAGGATGATTTTACATACGATACATCGAAGATGGAAGCTTTTGAGGCGCCGGCAGGAGCAGTGCTGGAGTTTTACGGCACCACGCTTCATTACGCTCCGTGCAACGCGGTAGAAAAGGGCTTCCAGGTGGTAGTCGTGCTTCCGAAGGGAACAAACACTGAGCCGCCGCATCTTTCTGGAAAGCTGCCGGAGGACAAGCTTCTCACCGCAAGAAATAAATGGCTGATCGCACACGCAGAGGGCGGCGTGGACGGCGCATTTATCGGTCTGAAGGGTGAAAATTTAGAAGTGTAAGATACATGCGTGCACATTCCGGTGCGCGCGGAACCGGCATCAGTAACCGAAAGCGGGCATGATGCGGGCGCGCAGATTTTTGCAGGTGCGGGAAACGTGAAAAACGCGATGCAGACGAAGGAGTACGCAGCAGAACAAAAACGGAAACAAAAACATTCATATAATATAACAGGAGGATACTTGAAATGAACAACATGCCAGAAGTAAAAATCGGAATCGTTGCGGTAAGCCGCGACTGCTTCCCGGAGTCTCTGTCCGTAAACAGAAGAAAAGCACTTGTAGAAGCTTACAAAGCAAAATATGATGAGAAGAACATCTACGAATGTCCCATCTGTATCGTTGAGAGTGAGATCCATATGGTGCAGGCTCTGGAGGACGTCAAAGCAGCCGGCTGTAATGCGCTGGTAGTTTACCTTGGCAACTTTGGTCCGGAAATTTCCGAGACACTGCTTGCAAAACATTTCGAGGGACCGAAGATGTTCATCGCAGCGGCAGAGGAAACTCAGGATGACCTGGTTGGCGGCAGAGGCGACGCTTACTGCGGTATGCTGAATGCAAGCTATAACCTGCAGCTCCGCAATGTTGAGGGCTACTATATTCCGGAATATCCGGTTGGCGACGCAGAAGACTGCGCAGACATGATCGCAGAATTCGTTCCGGTCGCACGCGCATATGTTGCAGTAAAGGATCTGAAGATCATCAGCTTTGGTCCGCGTCCGCTCAACTTCCTTGCATGTAACGCACCAATCAAGCAGCTCTTCAACCTTGGCGTTGAGATCGAGGAAAACTCTGAGCTTGACCTGTTCGAAGCATTCAACAAACACGCAGGCGACCCGCGTATTCCGGACGTTGTAAAGGATATGGAAGCAGAGCTTGGCGAGGGCAACATGAAGCCGGAGGTTCTTCCGAAGCTGGCTCAGTACGAGATTACGCTGCTTGACTGGGTAGAGGCACACAAGGGCTACAGAAAGTATGTTGCACTGACCACAAAATGCTGGCCGGCATTCCAGACGCAGTTCGGTTTCGTTCCGTGCTACGTAAACAGCCGTCTGACAGGTCGCGGAATCCCGGTATCCTGCGAGGTTGATATCTACGGAACACTGTCTGAGTTCATCGGTACAGCGGTAAGCGACGACATCGTTACCCTGCTTGACATCAACAACACCGTTCCGAAGGATATGTACAAAGAATCCATCGAGGGCAAATACAACTACAAGCTGAACGATACCTTCATGGGCTTCCACTGCGGAAATACCTGCTCCAAGAAGCTGTCCGCATGCTCCATGAAGTATCAGATGATTATGGCAAGAACCCTTCCGGAGGAAGTTACCCAGGGTACTCTCGAAGGCGACATCCAGCCGGGTGAAATCACCTTCTACCGTCTGCAGAGCACCGCAGACAACAAGCTGCGCGCTTACATCGCAGAGGGCGAAATCCTTCCGGTAGCAACACGCTCCTTCGGCGGCATCGGCGTATTTGCTATCCCGGAGATGGGCAGATTCTACCGTCATGTGCTGATCCAGGGCGGCTATCCGCATCATGGCGCAGTTGCATTCGGACATCATGGAAAAGCACTCTTTGAGGTATTCAAGCTTCTCGGCGTAGACGTAAACGAAATCGGCTACAACCAGCCGGCAGGCGTAAGATATCCGACAGAGAATCCGTGGGGCTAGGAGGAAAATCATGTTATACATTGGCGTTGACCTTGGCACATCAGCAGTAAAGCTCCTGCTGATGGATGGCGAGGGCAAGATTCACAATATTGTTTCAAAGGAATATCCGCTGTATTTCCCGCATCCGGGCTGGTCGGAGCAGAAGCCGGAGGACTGGTGGAGCGGCGTTATGGAAGGCTTAAAGGAGCTGACCGCAGACTGCGACAAGAGCCAGATCGCCGGTATCAGTTTCGGCGGACAGATGCATGGTCTGGTTGCGCTGGATGAAAACGACGACGTAATCCGTCCGGCAATCCTCTGGAACGACGGACGTACCCAGAAGCAGACCGATTATCTGAACAACGTAATCGGAAAGGACAAGCTGTCCGAGTACACGGCGAACATTGCATTTGCGGGCTTTACCGCTCCTAAGATCCTCTGGATGAAGGAAGAGGAGCCGGAAAATTTTGCAAAAATCAAAATGATTATGCTGCCGAAGGACTACATCGCATTTAAGTTGTCCGGCGTTTACTGCACGGACGTATCCGATGCATCCGGTATGCTGATCTTCGATGTAAAGAATAAATGCTGGTCAAAGGAAATGCTGGAGATCTGCGGTATTACCGAGGCACAGGTGCCGAAGATCTTCGAGAGCTGCGAGGCGGTCGGCGACATCCTTCCGGAAATCGCAGAGGAGCTTGGCTTCCCGAAGAATGTAAAGATCGTAGCGGGCGCAGGCGACAACGCGGCGGCTGCAGTCGGAACCGGAACGGTTGGCGACGGTATGTGCAACATATCCCTTGGCACCAGCGGAACGATCTTCGTATCCAGCAAGAGTTTTGGCGTGGATGAAAACAATGCGTTGCATTCCTTCGCACATTCAGACGGCCATTATCATCTGATGGGCTGTATGCTGTCCGCAGCATCCTGCAACAAGTGGTGGATGGATGAAATCATCGGTACAAAGGATTACGCGGCGGAGCAGGCGAAGATTGAAAAGCTTGGCGAAAATCACGTATTCTTCCTGCCGTATCTGATGGGCGAGCGTTCCCCGCACAACAACCCGAATGCGAGAGGAACCTTCATCGGCATGACGATGGATACTACCCGCGCGGATATGACGCAGGCGGTTCTGGAGGGCGTGGCTTTTGCGATCCGCGATTCCTTCGAGGTAGCAAAATCACTCGGCATCAAGATCGAGCGCACGAAGATCTGCGGCGGCGGCGCAAAGAGCCCGCTGTGGAAAAAGATCATCGCAAACGTGCTTGGCATCAAGGTGGATGTCATTGAAAGCGAAGAGGGACCGGGATACGGCGGAGCCATGCTGGCAGCAGTGGCATGCGGCGAATTTGCATCCGTTGAGGAAGCGGCTGCAAAGCTTGTAAAAGTTGTGGATACTATAGAGCCGGATGCGGAGCTGGTAGAAAAATACAACGACCGCTATGCGAAATTTGCAAAGATCTACCCGACCGTAAAAGAGCTGTTTGATACGGTAACCATTTAAGGATATCATTTATAATCCAGTAAAGAGAGGCATGAGGCGCTTTGAAAAGGGCGTTTCGTGCCTTTTTTGCGCTGAAAAAATGCCTGTATTTTATCACAGGGCTTTCTGTGAGCACATTACTGCTTTTTAATTAGCACAAATCCATCACAAAATAATGCTATTTTCGCTGCTCTCTTGTTAAAATTCCACAAAATAATGCGAGTGTTTTTGATTTTTGTCTAGTGACATACACGGTACTTTTGTGTTATAGTCAAAATACCGAAAACGGAATAAAATTGTAAACGGAGGAAATGCAAAATGAACAAAAAACTTTTAACAGCAGCTCTCGCAGCTACAATGCTGGCAGGTCTTGGACTTACCGCTGGTGCAGAAGGTGAAACGATCGGCGTTGCAATGCCGACACAGGATCTTCAGAGATGGAACCAGGACGGCGAAAACATGAAGGCTCAGCTGGAAGAAAAAGGCTACGTAGTAGACCTTCAGTATGCAGGAAATGATTCCGCTACACAGGCTTCCCAGATCGAGAACATGATCGCTAACGGCGACCAGCTTCTGGTTGTTGCTTCCATCGACGGCGACTCCCTTGGAACCGTTCTTGCACAGGCAAAAGAAGCAGGCATCCCGGTTATCGCATATGACCGTCTGATCATGAACACGGATGCAGTTTCCTACTATGCAACCTTCGATAACTACCTGGTAGGTAAGACACAGGGTGAATTCCTTGTAGACGCTCTGGATCTTGAGAACCAGGACGGACCGTTCAACATTGAAATGGTAACAGGCGACCCGGGCGACAACAACGTAAACTTCTTCTTCGGCGGCGCTATGGACGTTCTTCAGCCGTACATCGATGCAGGTAAGCTGGTTGTTCCGTCTGGTCAGATGACAAAAGATGAAGTAGCTACCCTCAACTGGGCAACTGACGCTGCACAGTCCAGATTCGAGAACATCCTGTCCTCCAACTATGCAGACGGCACGACTCTTCACGCAGTGCTTGCTTCCAACGACTCCACAGCACTTGGCGTTGTGAACGCTCTGGCAGCTAACTACACTGGCGAGTACCCGATCATCACCGGTCAGGACTGCGACATCGCAAACGTTCCGCACATCGTTGACGGCACACAGGCTATGTCCGTATTCAAGGATACCCGTGCTCTGGCATCCAAGGTTGTTGAAATGGTTGACGCTATCATCACAGGGGCTGAGGTTCCGGTAAACGATACTGAGACATATGACAACGGCACAGGCGTTATCCCGTCATTCCTTTGCGAGCCGACAGCAGTTACCGCTGACAACTACAAAGAGATCCTGATCGATTCCGGTTACTACACAGAGGATCAGATCCAGTAAGACATACACAGCAGAAAGTCTTATACAGGCGGGCCTTTCGCCCGCCTGTTCTTTAGTGATTGATAAGAAAAGTTTGGAGGGAGCAATTTTGGCAAAGATACTACTGGAAATGAAAAATATCACCAAAACATTCCCCGGTGTGAAAGCGCTTGACAACGTAAATCTTCAGGTAGAGGAGGGCGAGATCCACGCGCTCGTCGGCGAGAACGGAGCGGGCAAATCCACTCTGATGAACGTGCTCTCCGGCGTTTATCCCTTCGGTTCCTATGAAGGCGATATCATCTACAACGGCGATATATGTAAATTCCATCATATTAAAGAGAGTGAAGAAAAAGGGATTGTTATTATTCACCAGGAGCTTGCGCTGATTCCGTACATGTCGATCGGCGAGAACATGTTCCTGGGAAATGAACGCGGAAAAAAAGCTTCTATCAACTGGGACGAGACCTATGGGGAAGCTGAAAAATATATGAGACAGGTGGGACTGACGGAATCCTCCCGCACACTGATCAAGGACATCGGCGTCGGCAAGCAGCAGCTTGTGGAAATCGCAAAGGCGCTTGCGAAGAATGCGAAGCTTCTGATCCTGGACGAGCCGACGTCTTCCCTGAACGAGACGGATTCAAAGGCGCTGCTCGACCTGCTTCTGAAATTTAAAAAAGAGGGAATGACCTGTATCATTATCACGCACAAGCTGAACGAGGTTTCCTATGTGGCGGATAAGATTACCGTCATTCGCGATGGTGCCACGATTGAGACGCTGGTGAAGGGCGTGGACGAATTTACCGAGGACCGCATCATTAAGGGCATGGTCGGACGTGAGATCGCAGACCGTTTCCCGAAACGCCACAATGTAAAGATCGGCGAAGTCAATATGGAAGTGAAAAACTGGACGGTCTATCACCCTGTTTATAGTGAGCGCAAGGTAGTGGACAACGTTTCCATCAAGGTGCGCAAGGGCGAGGTAGTCGGGATCTCCGGTCTGATGGGCGCCGGACGTACCGAGCTTGCAAAGAGTGTTTTTGGAAAAAGCTATGGAGCAAACATCAGCGGAACGCTTCTGCTGAACGGCAAAGAGGTGCATTTAAAGAATGCGCGTGACGCGATTCATCACAAGCTTGCATATGTGACGGAGGACCGCAAGGGCGACGGACTGATCCTTTCTAATTCGATCAAGACAAACACGACGCTGGCAAACCTGGAGGGCGTCAGCGACGGCGTGGTTATCGACAAGGATAAGGAATATGCGGTAGCCGTGGAATATAAGGAAAAGCTGAAAACGAAGTGTCCGACAGTGGAACAGAACGTCGGAAACTTAAGCGGCGGAAACCAGCAGAAGGTGCTTCTGGCAAAGTGGATGTTCGCAGACCCGGATATTCTGATCCTGGACGAACCGACCAGAGGTATCGACGTCGGTGCAAAATACGAGATTTACTGTATCATCAATGATCTGGTAGCGGCGGGAAAATCAGTGATCATGATTTCCTCCGAGCTTCCGGAGGTATTGGGAATGTCAGACAGAATCTATGTCATGAACGAGGGAAGGATCGCCGGCGAGCTGACGCAGGCGGAGGCGACGCAGGAGAAGATTATGGCATGTATTCTGAAGTCGAGTAAAGGAGAGTAAGAGATGAATAGCGCAAAAGTAAGAGATTTTATCACAAAATATACCATGATAATTGTATTGGTGCTGGTAACACTGTTCTTCACCTGGGGCACACAGGGCAAGATCCTGTTCCCGCAGAATATTACAAACCTCATTTCACAGAACGCTTACGTGTTCGTTCTGGCAACCGGTATGCTGCTCTGTATCTTAACCGGCGGCAACATCGACCTTTCCGTTGGTTCCGTTGTCTGCTTCGTCGGCGCGGTAGGCGGTGTTCTTATGGAAAACATGGGCGTTCCGGTTTTCGCTGCAGTCATTCTGATGCTGCTCCTCGGCGCTCTGATCGGCGCATGGCAGGCGTTCTGGATCGCATTTTTCCGCATCCCGCCTTTCATCACCACCCTGTCCGGTATGCTTGTATTCCGCGGACTTTCCAACGTGGTGCTCGGCGGTAAGACGCTCCCGATCAAATCGGAGACCTTTACCGTACTGTTCGGCGGCGGCGCAAACTGCTACGTTCCGGATTTCCTTGGCGGCGGAGAGGGCTTAAACCGCGTGGCGATGGCGGCAGGTATTATCGCATGTCTGATTTACATATTCGTGACGGTGCGCGGCCATATGAACCGTAAGAAAAAAGGCTACGAGACAGGAAATGTCGTTGCAATGTACATAAAAATGATCATTATCTGCGCAGTTATCATGTTTTTAACTGTCAAGCTTGCGCAGCACAAGGGTATCCCGACCTCCCTCGTATGGGTACTGATCGTGGTACTGATCTACGGCTATATCACAAGCAAGACGACCATCGGACGTTATTTCTACGCAGTCGGCGGCAACGAGAAGGCGACAAAGCTTTCCGGTATCAACACCGATATGGTTTACTTTATCGCTTACACAAACATGGGTCTTCTTTCTGCACTGGCAGGTATGCTTACCATCGCGCGTCTGACCTCCGCACAGCCGACCTACGGTCAGAACTACGAGATGGATGCAATCGGCTCCTGCTTTATCGGCGGCGCTTCCGCATACGGCGGAATCGGTACCGTGCCGGGCGTTATCGTCGGTGCGCTTCTTATGGGTATCATCAACCAGGGTATGTCTATCATGGGCACCGACCAGAACATGCAGAAGGTTGTAAAAGGTCTTGTGCTTCTGGCAGCCGTTATCTTCGACGTAGTATCCAAGAAGAAATCTTCCTAAAAAGTTCAGATAGTGTTTATTGGAGCTGCCGTACCGGGCAAACAGCGGGTGCGGCAGCTTTTCCTATGCAAATATTGTCTAAAAATAGCAAAATATTTTTATGCGAAGATTGCATAAATATGATATAATATATGTAGAAAACTGAATATGGAGGGAAGTATTGTGGAGGAGCAGCGCTATCTGATTTCCGATGCGGCAAAGATGGTCGCAGTGGAAGCCCATGTTCTCCGCTATTGGGAAGACGAGCTTGAAATTCCCATCGGCAGAACAGAGCTGGGGCACCGATACTACACCCGAGAAAATATTGAGATTTTTCAAAATGTGAAGAAACTGAAGGAAGAGGGGCTGCAGCTGAAGGCAATAAAGGCAGTCCTGCAAAGCACGAATTACAGACCGGAGGAGAAAATACAACAGGAGCAGTCGGCGGCAGAACAGACATCCCTGATAGAAATGCAGAATAACGCAGAAAAGCTTCGTCAGTTTAAGGAGTTAGTGGAGGAGATCGTAGAGCGAGTTGTAAAAGACAACAATGAGGAACTGCAGAGCCGGCTTGAAGAATCTATGGCGAAAGAGACAGATTATCTTCTGCGTATGCAGGAAAAGCATGAGGAAGAACGTTTCCGGCGGCTGGATGAGATTATCCGGGCGCATCAGAAGGTGGCGGCAGCACGGGAGAAGCGCAGCTTCTGGGACATGCTCAGGCGAAGGTAAGGAGACTGTTTCGAGCATAAAAATCAGGGCGTGCAAAGCACGCCCCATAATTTCGGTAATTCTCCGGATTATTCAGCAGAGATAGCGCCTGTCGGGCATTCGCTCTCGCAAGTACCGCACTCAAGACATGCATCTGCATCGATCACATACTTGCCATCGCCTTCGCTGATAGCTTCTGCCGGACATGCATCTGCGCAGGTTCCGCAGCTTACGCATTCATCAGAAATTACATATGCCATAATACTTGTCCTCCTTTAATATTTATTATGACTTCATTCTAATACATAAAAATCAAATATACAAGTGAAAAATTCAGGAAAGGCAAATAAAATATATGGAGATGGAAGGATTCGCTTATATCCGCAGCAGAAGAAAAACAAATCTGCTGATGGTTCTGATCAATACAGCAGTGTTTCTGGTCGTCACGGCGCTGAGCGGCGGCGTCCCGGACACAGAACAGATGCTTTCCTGCGGGGCAATGTATCCTCCGTATGTAATTGAGAACGGGGAGTACTACCGATTGTTTACCAGCATGTTTCTTCACTTTGGATGGCAGCATTTATTTTATAATATGCTGCTTTTGTGGTTTGCCGGGGATATGCTGGAGGCGAGGAGCGGCGCAGCCCGCTACCTTGCGATTTATCTGGCAGGCGGCGTGCTTGGAAATGTGCTGTCGTTTCTTGTCGGAATGGACCGGGAGGCAGTATCCGCGGGAGCGTCCGGCGCGGTGTTTGCAGTGATCGGTGCTCTGGTCTGGATCGTGGTGAAAAACCGGGGAAAGGCGGAAGGAATTGATAACCGCGGCATCTGCATGATGGCGGTGCTTTCGCTGGCACAGGGGTTCCTGGACGCTGGTGTGGATCATTTCGCGCATCTTGGCGGATTTATCGGAGGGTTCCTTTTGGCAGCCGCACTTCGAACACCGTCGGATGCCCGCACGAAAGACATCTGAGTGTGCCGCCGTGTGCCTCGGTGATCTGACGGCAGATAGCAAGACCAAGCCCGGTGCCGTTTTGCTTATGTGTGACAAACGGATCGAATAAGGTATCCAGGTATTCCGGGTCGATACCGTAGCCGTTATCGCATATTAAAATACAAAGCGCATCACCGCTCATGGAAGCAGAGAGCGACAGTATCCGGGAGCTGTCGTCGGATTTCTGCGCAAGCGCCTCCAGCGCATTGCGAATAAGGTTGTCCAGTACCTGACGCAGGCGGACGGGATCTGCAGGGAGCACAGGAAGCTTCCGGGAGATATCCGCAGAAAACGCAACAGAAGCATTTTGTGCGAGCAAAGGCGTCAGCGAGGCGGCATATTCGTTCAGATAGGCCGTCATATCGATTGGCTCCGTATGCAGGCGGGATACGTTCTGGTAAGATGAGATATCCTCCAGAAGAGCACGCAGATGCGTCATTTCCTGCCGTACAGTATCCCAATATTGGCAGCTGCAGATTTCCGGATGCGTTTGTTCTATTAATTGAAGATAACTGTTTATGAGTGTAACAGGATTGCGTATCTCATGGGAAATAGCCGATAACAGCGTCTGATACTCTTCTGGAGTCTGCATGAGATTCCTCCTTCCTTATATGAAAAATGTATGGTATTATTTGCTAAATGAAAAAAACTTTATATATATAAATACGTGAAAGGAGAAAAAATATGATGGAGAATTGTATTTTTTGTAAAATTGCCGGAGGGGAGATACCCTCAGCCACACTGTATGAGGACGATGATTTCCGGGTGATCCTGGATGTTGGTCCGGCGGCAAAAGGTCACATGCTGATCCTGCCGAAAAAGCATTTTGCCAATATCTGCGAGATGCCGGAGGAGCTTGTCGGAAAAGCGTTTATCCTTGCGAAAAGGATGGCGGAGAAGATGGAGAAGGCGCTTCACTGCGACGGAATCAACGTGCTTCAGAACAATCACGAAGCGGCGGGACAGACCGTGTTCCACTTCCACATCCATCTGATCCCGCGTTTCCATAAGGATAAGGTTGGCATCGGCTGGAAACCGGGAAAACTGACGGAGGGCGATCGGGAAGAAATACTCAGAGCGTTTGCTGAGGTATAAAAAGTACAGATGACAAAACACGAGACATTTACAGAAAATTATAAGCGCTACGGCGCGATGATCATGAAATCTGTGATGGCTCAGACGAAAGATAAAGAACTGGCAGCGGAGATATGTCAGCAGACATTTCTGCATTACTACCGGACAATGGACAAAGTGGATGAGAGCAGGATCAAACCGTGGCTGCTGCAGGTTGCGAAGAATCTGCTGATCGACTACTGGAGGAAAGCCAGTACCAGAAAGGAATTTCTGGTAGAAAGTCCTACCGGTGCGCTGGAAGAATCCGGAGCGGATATGGAAAAGCAATGCATGGACAGGATGTTCATCTGCCGGTTGTTAGAGGATTTGAAAGAGGTAAATGAACTCTGGTACGAAGTCATATACTACATTTTTATTTTGAAGATGGGTTATGACGAAACGGCGAAGCTGCTGGATATTTCACCAGCAACGCTTCGCGCAAGACTTTACAGAGCAAAGAATTATATCAAGGAAAAGTACGGCGAAGAATACCTGTACGGTTAGCGGGAGCTTACGATCTCCTCGATAAGACCGGTGATTTTTTCAATGGCGCTGCTTTGACTGCTCTTTTCCATTGCCCGGATGTAGTCTGCTCTGGAGGTATAAAGCTTTGAGATAGCTTCCAGCAAAAGCTCCGGCTTCAGGTTCTCTTCGAGAAGAACCTCGCAAAAACCCTGGCGCTGGAAGGACTCTGCATTCAAAATCTGGTCGCCGCGGCTGGCGTTCGAGCCGAGCGGGATCAGAAGAGCAGGCTTGCGAAGCTCAAGCAGCTCGCAGATGGCGTTGGCTCCCGCGCGGGATACGACAACATCTGCCAGTGCGAACAGATCGGCAAGTTCTTTCTTGATGTACTCAAACTGTACATACCCTTGGGTATTTTCCAGAGAGGGGTCAAGCTTATCCTTTCCGCAGAGGTGGATAACCTGAAAGGTTTTTAAAAGCTCCGGCAAAATTCCGCGGATGGCGCTGTTTACATTGGCAGAACCAAGGCTTCCGCCGATGACCATCAGTACCGGTTTGTCTGCGCTAAATCTGCAGAAATCAAGTGCGGCAGCGCGGCTGCCTTCGTGCAGCTCTGTGCGGATGGGAGAGCCGGTGAGCACTGCCTTGTCCTGCGGGAGATATTGCAGAGTTTCCGGAAAATTACAGCAGACTTTGGTGGCGGAGGGAATCGCAAGCTTGTTGGCAAGCCCCGGCGTCATGTCGGACTCATGGATGATGACCGGAATATGACAATGTTTTGCAGCGAGAACGACTGGCACGGCAACAAAACCGCCTTTTGAGAAAACAATATCCGGTTTTAACTTTTTCAAAATGCTTCTCGCCTCAGCGTATCCTTTGATAACACGGAAAGGGTCTGAAAAGTTTTTCAGATCGAAATATCGTCTGAGCTTACCGGAAGAAATGCCGTGATATGGAATATCCATTTCTTCAATCAATTTTTTTTCGATACCGTCATAGGAGCCTATGTACTGGATATCGTAGCCCAGCTCGCGCAGGCGCGGAATGAGGGCAATATTTGGTGTAACATGACCGGCGGTTCCGCCGCCGGTTAAAACGATACGTTTCATAAAACAATCCTCCAAAAGATATAACTACTATTATCTTATACTCTTGGAGAGAAAAGTCAAGAAGGGACTTCGCGGTTGTATGAGGAAGAACGGACACTTTTCGGAGTTTGATGATAAAAAAACAGAAGATTTTATCTGGCAGAAAATGTCAGAGGCGGCGGATGCGTACGAGGCAGAGCTGAACGCCGATCCTTTGCTGGACGATGTGTGTCTCACACCGGAAATGATGGAAGACATGATGCAGCGGATCGCAGAGGAAGATGAAAAGAACGCCGAAAGCGCGGAACTGCTTCTCTCCGAGGACGACCGCGAAGCTCTCGAACTTGGCAGAAAAGAACGGGAGCGGCGCACAAAACGGAAAAAAAGCCGCAAAGTGCTGCTCAGAGCAGGAATCGCGGCAGCGGCGCTGGCTGTTGTATTTGGTGCCAGTATGTCAATAGAAGCAAACAGAATCAAGTTGTTGAATGTGTGGAATTTCCTGCAGGGAAAGGAAATTGTAATGCGCGCTGAGAATAATGAAGAGCAGGGGGAGTACGAATCGCAAAGACTGGAGGCATGCATTGACATTTTAGAGAGAACGGGGATACATGCTGTTGTTTTTTTATATGTTCCGAAAGGAATGCAATTCACTAATTATGTAGTAAATGAGACATTAAAGAGCGCAAAGATATTTTATCAATATGAAGATACTCTGGTTACGATTAGCATGGAAAAAGAATCGGAAACAACGAAAATCGGTAAAATTTTTGATGGAGAAGTAACAGATAGTTTTGAAACAGAAACAAAATTTGGTCCAGTAGAAATAAAAAAGATCATGACGCCAGAAGGGGAAGAAGACTACGTAGCTCAGATTGCATATGATAATTGCCAATATGTGATTTACGGTGTACTTCCACAAAATGAATTTAAACAAATGATACAAATGATAAATTTTTATTAATTATGCGTCACATTGATTTTTGGGTTTCGTATATATAAATGTAGTGTAAAATACCAGTGAAGAAGAAGGGAGGGACTAATGATAGGAAAGAGAAAAATTCGCATTGCATTAATTGCATGCTTAATGTTGAGCTTATACTTTGGAAATTCAGCTCTGGCAGTATGTATTCCTTTTGATGTACATACATCGTTGGAGCCGATTCAGATAAAGTCGGGAGAGAGTGGAATCCAGCCATATGGAACTTATCTTGCAGAGGGCACATGCACAATTACAGAAATCGGCACAGGCATGGTTCGTATTAGCGCAGAGACATCTTGCTATAGAGTATCTGACGTAGTTACTGCGGATGTGTATTTGGAAAGCAAGGAAGGCGGATCGTGGTGGACGCTCACGTATAAGCAGGGAACTGGATATAATACAAACTATGTGTGTACCTCGAAGGATTATGCGGTTGCAAGAGGGCAGTATTACCGGGTTGAAGGCTCTCATACAGCTCAGAAAGGTAGCGCGATAGAGACGGCAGTAAGCTTATCTGGCAACATGTACATTGACTAGCACCAAATTTTTTACGGTTTTCTATTCTTATATTCAAGCTATACCAGTATAAACTAATGCCCGCCCAGGCTTTTGTCTATGTTTTATTATGCCCGTCAGGGCAGCGATACAGTTTAATAATGCCCGCCAAGGCGAACACGAGAAGAATAGAAAAAAGATAAAGGCAGGTTTGCGGCTCGGCGAATCTGCAAATTGGCGGCACCGCCAGTCGGTAAATGTCAGATTTATATAGAAAATAAAAATCCGGATATTTTACATTACCTTTTACCGGCTGTGCGGCTTGCCGTCACAGAAGCTTCGGCGGGGAGCCGGAGAAATTTTATTTTAGTTTATTAATTACAAGATAAGGGGGAGACCAGAAATGAACGCAAAATATTATCGTGTTCTTTATCATCCTGTGTCAGAGGGAGTATGCTTCAGCGCAAGTGTAGGCGCAGAAAAAGGAAAGGACGGCGCGCAGATCCTGTATCTGAGTGCTGACGGAGAGGGCGCAGATGGGGAATTGTGCCCGGCATCCGCAAAAACAGAGCATTTGCAGCTTTTGATACTCGCAGATTTAAAACCGCTTACCATAAAGAGGGCAGAGGATATCTGCAAAACGGCAGCCGTGGATACGGTTCTGATGCCGTCTGGCAAAGAGCGCACAACGTTGTCGGAGGCGCTGCTGCAGAAGGCGGATATTTACGAGGTGGACGAAAGGTTTGAGACAAGCCTTGCCGGATTTACCGTGAAGGTGTTTGCTGTCGGCGAAGAAGGGGCGCGTGTGCTTCTGATGTACCTTGGCAGCAAAGGCATAAAGCCGCAGACAGACGAATGCGTGATGAACGTTAAGCGGTGCCTGTCGGAGCTTCCATGCCGTCTTACAGTGGACGCGGCGAACTTAAACTGCGAGATGCACTGTATGCTCTGCAGCGATTTTACACAGTGCAAGAAGCATAATCGAAGGGACGAAACATATTTTGTTGACGGACATCTGCTGCTTGCAGCGGCTAAGCTGTCTGAATATATGCCGGAGCTAAAAGAATATCTGGCAGAAGAGTGGAAACGCATACGTTTTATCGGACTGCCGCGGGAAATTGACGATGCCCAGCTTGGGGAGCTGTCCGGCATCGGCACGCCGGGGCATCAGCGATATTATATCGGCTGCGCAGACACAGCAGCTTCCGTTGTAAAGGCGGCGGAGTGTGAGGATCCGTTTGGAACGTTCATATCTGTATGCGGCAGAGCCGGACTATGCGTATCCGGCTGCTACGCCAAAAGATGAAAAATTTATAAACTGTCACAAAATACTGTCATAACAGTGGAAGATGGGGTATACTAAGAAAAAGTATGCCCCGTTTTCTATTTTGATAGGATTGCGGGAGCGCTGTAAGCGCGGAGCAATTCGTGGGCTCCCATGTGTGGTGGGGAGTCTGCGCCAGCAGGCCAATTTGCGAATATTGGCGGCGCAGCGGGGATGCACAAAACATATTTCATGCTCTGGAAATAAATATTCGGGCAAAAGGGGGATGTGTAAATTTTGAAGCTTACATTTATCGGCGCTACCCATGAGGTTACCGGGAGCTGTTTTTTTCTGGAAGCCTGTGGGAAAAATATACTGATTGACTGCGGCATGGAGCAGGGGACAAATTATTTCGAAAATGTTCCGCTGCCGGTCGCTGAGGCGGATATTGACATGGTGTTTCTGACACACGCGCATATTGACCACTCCGGGAAGCTGCCGCTTCTTTACAAAAACGGGTTCCGCGGGCAGATTTTTTCTACCTGTGCGACGGAACGCCTGTGCGAGATCATGTTGCGTGACAGCGCAAACATCCAGATGTTTGAGGCGGAGTGGCGCAACCGTAAGGCAAAGCGCGCCGGAAAAGCAGAGTATATCCCGCTGTACACCGTGGAGGACGCGGAGGGCGTTTTGAAATGCTTTGTCGGGCACGAATACGAGGAGATCATACATGTGGCGGACGGCATAACCATTCGGTTTGTGGACGCCGGACATCTGCTCGGTTCCTCGTCGGTGGAGATCTGGATTTCCGAGGCGGGTATTGACAAAAAGCTTGTATTCTCCGGCGATATCGGAAATGTGAACCAGCCGATCATCCGCGATCCGCATTACATCAAAGAGGCCGACTACGTGGTGATGGAATCCACCTACGGGGATCGCAGCCACGGACCGCGCCCCGATTATATTTCTGATCTGGCGGCGATCATCCAGCGGACGTTCGACCGCGGCGGAAACGTGGTCATCCCGGCGTTTGCCGTCGGCAGAACGCAGGAGATGCTTTATTTCATCCGCCAGATCAAAGAAGAAAAGCGTGTAAAAAATCACGATAATTTTGAGGTTTACGTGGACAGTCCGCTTGCTGTGGAGGCGACAAAGATATTCATGGAACGGATGCACGAGGACTTTGACGAGGAGGCTTCCGAGCTGATCGACAGGGGCGTCAATCCCATCAGTTTCCCGGGGCTGAAAACGGCGGTTACGAGTGACGACTCCAAAGCGATCAATTTTAATGAGAGACCAAAGGTGATTATTTCCGCCAGCGGCATGTGTGATGCCGGGCGTATTAAACATCACTTAAAGCATAATCTCTGGCGGCCGGAAAGCACCATTTTGTTTGTAGGCTATCAGTCTGTGGGCACGCTGGGGCGCGCGCTTGTGGAGGGCGCGCAGAAGGTGAAGCTGTTTGGAGAGGAAATTGAGGTGCGCGCGGAAATCCGTGTGCTTGCCGGGGTGAGCGGTCACGCTGATAAGGACAGTCTGCTTACCTGGATCTCCGCGTTTGAACAGAAGCCGCGGCAGGTGTTTGTCGTACATGGGGAGGATTCGTCGTGTACGTTATTTTCCGAGCGCGTCAAAAAAGAGCTTGGCATCGAGGCGATGGCGCCCTACAGCGGCACGGTTTATGATCTTGCCTCCGGCAGACTTCTCAGGGAAGCGCCGCCGGTGCGGATACAGAAGAAGGCTGCTGCGTCCGGAAGCCGTCAGAATACGGTATTCGACCGGCTGCTTGCGGCGGGACAGCGTCTGCTTGCGGTTATCCGGCACAATGAGGGCGGAGCAAATAAAGATCTGGCGAAATTTGCCGATCAGATTGATGCATTATGTGATAAATGGGAGAGATAAGCTTATGACAAGACTTTTGTTGATTATAAATCCGAAATCCGGAAAGGGAACGATCCGCAGCAGCCTTTTAGAGATAACAGATGTCTTTATCAAGGAAGGCTATGACGTGACCATTTATATTTCACAGAAGGTCGGAGACGCCAGAGAAAAGGTAAAAAAAGCGGCAAGGTACTACGATCTGGTGATCTGCAGCGGCGGCGACGGCACGCTCGACGAGGTAGTCAGCGGCATGATGGAATCGGAGCGGAAATGTCCGATCGGCTATATTCCGGCAGGGAGTACAAACGACTTTGCGGACAGTCTGAAATTGCCGAAGGATATGGTGGCAGCCGCGAAACGGATCACCGAATTTAACGAATTCCCCTGCGATATCGGATGCTTTAACGACGACTATTTTGTTTATGTTGCGGCGTTTGGGCTGTTTACTGATGTCTCATATGAGACGAGTCAGGATCTGAAAAATGCGCTTGGCCACATGGCGTACCTGCTGGAGGGCGCGAAAAAGCTGACCAATATTAAGTCATATCACATGACGGCCAGGGTCGACGATGAGCTGGAGGTCAGTGGGGAGTACATCTATGGAATGGTCACAAATTCCACGTCCGTAGGCGGTTTCAAAAATATTACCGGAAAAGACGTCAAGCTGGACGACGGCATGTTTGAGCTGACGCTTGTGAAGATGCCGAAAAATCTTGTGGAGCTGCAGGCGATCATAGGCGCGATGCTGACGCAGACGCCGGACGACAAATATTTCTTCCAGACACGCGGGCGTGAAATCGAGCTGATATCGGAAGAGCCGGTTCCATGGGCGCTCGACGGGGAATACGGCGGCGAGCACACGGATATATTCGTCCGGGACGTGGAAAAAGCACTGACGCTGCTTGTTTAAGACACAGCAGGAAAGCCGGAGTATGGTTAGTGTTTACTTCGTTCACGGCAACGGGGATTGCATTCGAAAAATTGATAAGACGTATGTATTAATTCCATAAACAAATCATAAAAAACCTCTTGCATTTTTTGCGGAAGTAGAGTAAGGTTATGGTGTTCTAAATAAAACGGATCGAGGACAAGGGCGTTCACAGAAGATGTGGACGCCTTTTTTATGTTGCGGGACATTTCCTGTTACATAAAGTGTTCCGCGGGATATGTTTTCTGGAAATGAGGAGGATATGATTATGAGTGAAGTGACAAATGTAGCTGCAATTTTCGGCGAAGATGTCTTCAACGACAAGGTGATGCAGGAGCGTCTGCCGAAGAAGGTTTACAAAGAACTGAAAAAGACAATTATGGAAGGGAAAGCGCTTGATCCGACGGTTGCGGATGTGATCGCCGAGGCAATGAAGAACTGGGCGGTAGAAAAAGGCGCGACCCATTACACCCATATTTTCCAGCCGCTCACCGGTGTGACGGCGGAGAAGCACGATTCCTTCATCACTGCTCCGAGAGAGGACGGCACGGTGCTGATGGAGTTTTCCGGCAAGGAGCTGATCCAGGGCGAGCCGGATGCATCTTCTTTCCCGTCGGGCGGTCTGCGCGCCACCTTTGAGGCGAGAGGCTATACAGCATGGGACTGCACGTCTCCGGCTTATGTGAGAAAGGATGCGGCTGGTGCGATTCTGTGCATCCCGACCGCGTTCTGCTCCTACACGGGCGAAGCGCTTGATAAAAAGACACCGCTGCTGCGCTCCATGCAGGCGATCAATGAGCAGTCACTCAGACTTCTCCGTCTGTTCGGCAATACGACCTCAAAGAAAGTAACGCCGTCGGTTGGACCGGAGCAGGAATATTTCCTGGTTGATAAGCAGAAATATTTAAAGAGAAAAGACCTGATTTTTACCGGCCGTACCCTGTTTGGCGCGATGCCGCCGAAGGGACAGGAGCTGGATGACCATTATTTCGGAACGATCCGTCAGAGAATCGCCGCTTTCATGAAGGATGTAAACGAGGAGCTGTGGAAGCTGGGCGTAACGGCGAAAACGCAGCACAACGAGGTTGCTCCGGCACAGCACGAGCTGGCGGCGATCTACTCCGAGGCAAATATTGCGGTAGATCACAATCAGATGATTATGAAGACGCTGAAAAAGGTAGCGTGCCAGCACGGTCTGCAGTGCCTGCTTCACGAGAAGCCGTTTGCAGGCGTGAATGGTTCCGGTAAGCATAATAACTGGTCGATCACCACGGACGACGGCATTAACCTGCTCGACCCTGGCAAAACACCGCACGAGAATATCCAGTTCCTGTTGGTACTGACCTGTATTCTGAAGGCGGTTGACGAGCATGCAGATCTGCTGCGCGAATCGGCTGCCGACGTTGGAAACGACCACAGACTTGGTGCAAACGAGGCGCCGCCTGCAATCATCTCCATCTTCCTTGGCGATCAGCTTGAGGATGTGATCGAGCAGCTTGTAAATACAGGAAGCGCAACGCACAGCAAGACGGGCGATAAGCTGAGCACCGGTGTAAAGACTTTGCCGGAGTTCTCCCGCGATGCGACAGACAGAAACAGAACGTCACCGTTTGCGTTTACCGGAAATAAATTTGAGTTCCGTATGGTTGGATCCAGAGACTCCATCGCATCCCCGAACATCGTGCTGAACACGATCGTTGCGGAGGCATTCTCCGACGCATGCGACGAGCTGGAGAAAGCGGAGGATTTCGATACCTGCGTACATGATCTGATCAAGAAATATGCGACCGAGCACCAGAGAATCATTTTCAACGGCAACGGCTACTCCGACGAGTGGGTAGAAGAGGCGGCAAAGAGAGGTCTGCCGAATCTGAAATCCATGGTGGATGCAATTCCGGCGCTGGTTACGGACAAAGCAATCGGCATGTTCGGCAAGTTTGGCGTGTACAGTGAGGTCGAGCTGCGGGCGCGCGCTGAAATTCAGTATGAGACATATGCGAAGGCAATCAACATCGAGGCAAAGACTATGATCGACATTGCCGGAAAGCAGATCATTCCGGCGGTGATCGGATACACGAAGAGCCTGGCAGATACCATCAACGCAGTTACCGCTGCAGGCGGCAAGGCAAAGGTACAGGTCGGACTGCTTGACGAAGTGAGCGATCTTCTGGAAGAGGCAAAGGCAGCGCTTGGCAGGCTGATCGAGGCGGACAAAGCCGCAGAATCCGTGGAAGAGGGCGAGAAGCTCGCAAGATACTTCCATGATACCGTTGTTCCGGCAATGGCAGAGCTGAGAGCGCCGGTGGATAAGCTGGAAATGATCGTGGATAAAGAGGTATGGCCGATGCCGTCCTACGGCGATCTGCTGTTCGAAGTATAAGAGAACCTGGCGGCGTATCCGCCGCGCGGGTAATCCGTTTGAGACGGTTACTTCATTAGTAACACAATGTTCATATATCCTTAAATCCGGGAGACTCCCTGCAAAGGGAGTCTCTCAAATTTTACAGAATTATGTCACTCGACAAAATGAACAAAATTTGTCGAACCGTGTATTTTTTTGCGTACACCGGGAGAAGAGTTATCCCAAGTTATCCACATTTGCCTGGATGAAAAATCCATTAAAATGGACTTATACACGAAGTTATCCACGTTATCCACATAAATCACGGTGGATTGTGTGGTTTACATAGTTTTTTTCAAGAACAAACGTTTTGGACAGGTCTAACAAAAATCACATTTTGCGGGCTTTCGCGGACATGCGGATGTGACATTACTCGTCAAGGCATGGATGTCACACAGTTGACAAAAGTTACAATTTATTATAGAATTGTTACAAATATGTGACTGCTGGCGCGGAAAGGAACGAAATCATATGAGACTTAGAAATATACCGAGGGCGGGTGAGGTAATTGCGAACAGTCCGCTGGTAGTGCAGGAGCCGAAAGAGTGCCGCGGAAGGTGGCAGGAGCTTTTCGGGAACGATCATCCCGTCCACATCGAGGTGGGGATGGGAAAAGGGCAGTTTTTGACACAGCTTGCCAGACTGCACCCGGAGATCAATTACGTGGGGATCGAGCGCTACACGAGCGTGCTCCTTCGCGCGGTGGAAAAGCTGGAGCGACAGGAGGAAAAGCCGGAAAATCTTCTGTTTATCTGCATGGATGCGCGGGAGCTGCCGGAGGTGTTCGCGGAGAGTGAGGTTGCAAAGCTTTATCTGAATTTCTCCGATCCGTGGCCGAAGGACCGCCATGCAAACCGCAGACTCACGTCCAGACAGTTTCTAGAGCGGTACGAAAAGATCCTGACAGCGGACGGCAGGGTGGAGTTTAAGACAGACAACCGCGGCCTATTCGATTTCTCTTTGGGGGAGATCGAGCCTGCAGGCTGGAAGCTGGAGCTATCCACATACGATCTGCATGCGGATGCAAAACTGATGCAGGGGAATGTAATGACGGAATACGAGGAAAAATTCTCCGCAAAGGGAAATCCGATCTGCAAAATGGTGATATATAAGGAACGATAAAAAGCGGCAGCTTCTATGAATGGGAAGCTGCCGTATTTTTCTCTTCTTGCAATAACCAATCAACGATATTATAAATCTCAATACCCTCATAACTATATTTCGGGTGCCTGGTTCGAGCAATAATTTTTTTGGGATAAGCATCCCGGATTTGCAGTAATGGCAAACATTCTCTTTCAAGAGTATTCTGATCCATAATATTGTCGCTAACCTGGATATAGATTTTCTCGCTCCCTTTTTGCGCTACAAAATCAATTTCCTTCTGATATAGCTTCCCGACATACACATCATATCCCCGGCGGAGCAGTTCAATACAGACCATATTCTCATATATTCTGCCGTAATCCATATTCCTGCTTCCCAGAATGGCATATCGAATACCTGTATCACATAAATAGAATTTCTCAGAGCTTTCCAAATACTTTTTTCCGCGAATATCATAGCGTTTTATGTCGTAAAAAACAAAGGCATTGCACAAATATTTAATATACCTGCCAACTGTCACATGATTGGTTACTGTCTTGTTCTCTGTCAAAAGCTGGCTGACCTTGTTCGGAGAAGTAAGATTGCTGATGTTATCCATAAGGAATTCGCTTAATCTCTGTAAGACCAGCGTATCCGGCAAAGAATATTTCTGCACAAGATCTCTTGCAACAATCGTTTCATAAACTTCCTTAATATAATTTATTCTATCTATTTCCGTTCTGTAGACGTAAGAACCTGCCAGTCCTCCCTTTATGGAATATTCATCAAAGAGCTTTTCCTTGTCGACGGTCTCTTCATAATACTGGCAGTATTCCTGAAAACTGAATGGGAACACATGAATCTCTATATAACGTCCGGTAAAAAGAGTCGCCAGATCAGCGCTCAATAAAAAGGCATTGGAGCCTGTGATATAAATATCATATTTTCCTTTGGAGTAAAGACTGTTGATTGCCAATTCAAATTTTGGACACATCTGAACTTCATCCACAAAAAGATAGTTTGTTTTTTCCTCTTGATAATGTTCCTCTACATAAGCATGAAGCGCATGATATTCTTTGAGTTCTTCATATGCAAGATCCATAAAATCAATAAAAATAATATTGATATTTTTATAATTACTTTTCAGATACGCAATGTATGACTGCATTAATTTTGACTTTCCTGAACGACGAATGCCTGTAATGATTTTGATATCAGGGGTTTGGTTCAACGCGATTATCCTATTCAGATACTTTGTTCTTGTTATTGTCTTCATATAATCACTCGCTTTCAAAAAATAAATTTTTTTACTTTTTTGAAACTGCATTACAATCCTATTATATCAATATAAAATAGTATATGCAAGGGATCGGTTTCAAAACATAAAAATATTTATTTTTTTGAAAGCATCTGTTTATGGCAGTGATATTCCTCTTGACTACGTAGGTGTCATTTCTAAAGTGAATGTTTTGTTCATGGTATTTGTTTTAGGAATTGCGATGTCTCTGACACGCCAGATTATTTTTCTCCTGCCCCTGATTTTGATTTTACCTGTATTCTGGGGAATTGATGGGGTGATGTATGCCGGTCCGATTGCCGACGCTGCGGCGGTAGTTCTGACCGCTTACTTTGCATGGCATGAAATGAAGAAAATGCAGAATTAAAAGAATTGTGCTATTTTTTTGGAGAAACGGGCAAGCAGAAACGTGTTCTTAATGCAATAATATTCTTGAACAATCATATATGGGTTTGCGGTATCTGGAAGGATAAGCTCTTTTTGACAATAACAATAGATATCAATATATGGTATTGCTGTCGTGGTTTTCTCATTAAGGCGCAAATACGGTTTAATAGTGGTATGTAAATTTTGAATTTTATTTATCATGGTAATTTGATCCTTTAAATGGCTTTGCTGCATATACTAAAGTATGATGTCAGGGACAAAAATCAGAAACAGGAGAGCCTGCGTATGAAATCAAGAATAAAACGAAGCCTGGGTGTGTTTTTATACGACAGACAGATTGGCAGCAAACAACTGAACAATTTTCGGAAATCTTTTCAGGAAGTGTCGAAAACATTACAGGGAGAGCGGAGGAAAAAGTAACCTCCGCTCGAATTATATGGTTATGTGACGTTTTTCAAGCCGGTATTCGAGGTACAGGTTCAGCAGATAACGCAGAACCGCGACCACCGGAACGCTGAGAAACATGCCGAGCACTCCTGCCACACTGCCGCCGACAGTGATGGAAACGATGATCCAAAGGGGTTTCAGACCGACCGTGTCGCCGAGAATCTTCGGACCAAGATACAGACCGTCAAACTGCTGCAGCAGAAAGATCAGTACCACAAAGCCGAGCGCCGTCAGCGGATCAATGATCAGCAGGATAATAGCGCCGGGCACAGCTCCGATAAACGGTCCGAAATACGGGATCATATTTGTGATGCCGACGATCACACTGATCAGCAGTGCGTACGGCATACTGAAAATGTTCATCAGTATAAAACAGAGAACGCCGATAATGGTCGAGTCAATCGCTTTTCCCACAATAAAGTTTGTAAAAATACTGTTGCACTCGGAAAGAATCTCCAGCGTCTTATCGATGTAATCTACCGGCACAAAGCAGTACAGCATCCGTGTCATGGAGCGCTGCAGATCCTTTTTGTCCGTCAGCATATAAACAGAAACAATAATGGCAATTACAAAATTTACCAGACCCTTTGCAATGGAAACGGACATATTGTAAACGGCAGGAACCAGGCCGCTGACAAAGTTTTTCAGGGTATTGACGAAATCCGGCAGGATATCGTCGACGATTTTCTGAAGCTCGGAAACATCCGCGTTCGGAAAGCGGTCCTGCAGATTATCAAAAAAATCGTATGTCATTTCATAGAGCTTCGGAATATTGGCAACAATTTCTGTGAGACTGACAAGGACCTGCGGAACAATATAAAGAATGCAGACTACGATAACGCCAAGCACCAGCAGATAGGCAAGGATGATGGCGGTAAATTTGCATACCTTCTGACTTTTGATCCGGCATGGACCGGAAAGTATTTTAACCATCCATTTAATCAGCGGATTCAGAATAAATGCAATCAGAATACCCAGAAGAAACGGCATCAGAATATTTACAATGTCGTTTACGGTGCTCGACACCGCGTGCGGCGTCATGACGACGCGGACAATCAGCGCGCTGACTGCCACAACAACAAGCGCGTAAATACATATCGTAAAATACTGGTCGTTCGCCAGGAATTTTTTCTGCTTTCCGCCAGTCTTCTTCGAAACCCCGTCGCTTACCGGTTTTTCCGGCGCCGGACTCCCTTCAAATGAATCTTTCATGAAACACCTCCAGACCACAATACATTCAGTATAAAAGGTTTTGGAAATACTTTCAAGACGTTCTGCCAATCTTCACAGAAAATTTAGAAACAGAAGCACGTATTTTAGCCCGCCAGTGGAGCGAGAAAATGCATCATAAGATAGACAACTACAAAAGCGGCAAGAGCGACTGAAATCACCAGAATGACTTTCTGATAAGGATATTTTGCCTTTTCGCAGCGTTTTTCCAGCTCGCTCAGACCGCGCCCTTCTGAAAACGCGACAATCTCCTTGTAGGTTTGGATATCATGGGCTTTTTTCTGCTTCTCAATCCGGTGTGCATAGAACATGGTAACGGCATAGATGCCTGCCCAGATGACAATACCGGCAATGTGCAGGAACAGAAACAGCGGGGCTATGGACAATACGGTTATAAAAAGCAGAACGGCATAAATTTTTCCATCATTGTTCAGCCTCCGGATATCCTCCTCATTAATTTTTTCTTTCATTTCTTCTATATCTCCCTTCACAAGAATGTCCAGAGAAATGTTGAAGAGAGAACTCAGCAGTAAGAGACTTTTTACATCGGGGTAGTTTCTGCCGTTTTCCCAGTTGGAGATAGTCTGGCGCGTGACATATATTTTTTCCGCCAGCTCCTCCTGGGACAGTTCCGATGCCAGTCTGTATTTTTTGATTTGCGTGCCGATTTCCATTTCACATTCCTCCTGGCCGCATTCTATAATACGGAGCATATAAATTCTATCAAAAGTGTTTTCCATTGCCGCTTTTGCGCTGTCAAAACTGTTTTGCATGGTGTATCAGCAGGGGTTCTGACGGCTTTGCGCCGTCGATTGTGGAGAAAACGCGCCGTCAGCGTCCGGAGATACGTATTTATCCACGGAAGCGGTTGAAGCACGCAAAGAGCTCCTGCGCCCGCGGAACGGCAAGACCGCAGGGGATATAGGAGCTGCAAAATGCCGACCAGCCCTTTTCCCGAAGCGTGTCCATGATAAGCTGTACGGTTTCCTGCACGGTTTTCCTGCCGCTCTGAATCTGCTCAAGACCGAACCGCATCAGATAGGCGAGCGCCGTTACCTGCTCGTTGTCGGTGAGCTGCTCAAGATAGCGCACGTTTACCGTTTCCTTGTCAAGCGAGAAGGATTCCAGCCCGGAGGACTTTACTTTCATGTGCTCGTATTTTCCGGCGAAGGAATTGCCGTGTCCTGCGTTTCCGTGTCCTGCATTTCCGCGTCCGCTGCGCTGCGAATGATCCGAACGGCGGTATTCCGGGAGAACACGATTGAAGCGGATCTGCGGGAGCGTGCCTGTCTGCTCTGCATTCGAGGCACCGCCGTTATTGACATTTGCCGCCTGGGCAGTTAGTGTGCCGGCAGTATGAGCATCATCGGAGCGTGCGCCTGCGGAAACAGCAGTCTGCGTACCGGCGCTCAGGCACAGGGCTTCCGGGAAATGGGGAGCCTGTGTTTCCGGCGCTTTGCGCTGCGCGCAGAGCGCCTTTACGGACGCCGTGATATCGCGGGTATGGTAGCAGTCCATCTGCAGAATGTGATCTGCAACATAAAAAAATGCGCCCGAACTGCCCGCGACCATAATGGTAGAAACACCGGTCTTTTTATAAAGGTCGCCCACCCGTTCAATAAACGGTGTGATCGGCTCTTTTTTCCGGCTGATAACCTGCTGCATAAAATCGTCGCGCACCATGAAATTGGTGGCGGAGGTATCCTCATCGATCAAAAAGAGACGTGCACCTGCTTCAATGCTTTCCACGACGGCAGCAGCCTGCGAGGTACTCCCGCTGGCATCCTCTGTGGAAAATACAGTTGTGTCTTTGCCGTTTGGCAGATCGTTGATAAATAGAGAAATATCGACATTCCGCACGCAGCGTCCGTCTTCGGCGCGCAGCTTTACGGCAGTGTCGTCGGTGATTACATATTCTCTTCCGTCACCGGCAATGTGGTTGTAAATGCCGGACTGGATTGCTTCTAAGAGCGTAGATTTTCCGTGATAACCGCCTCCCACAATCAGTGTGATGCCCTGCGGGATTGCCATGCCGCTAATGCTTCCGTGATGCGGGAGCTGAAGCGTCTGCCGCATGGATTCCGGTGAGGTAAACGGCACGCAGTCCTTCATCGGAAGCTCGGAAATGCCGCTTTTACGTGGAAGGACAGAGCCGTTTGCAAGGAAGGCAACCAGATTTTTCTCTCTTAAAAGCCTGCGGATTTCCGCCTGGTCCTCCGCGAGAAATACCGTCTGCTGCACCTTCTGTTTGTCCAGCTTTTGATAAAAAAGGCTGTTTTCCATGCAGCGGGGCAGAAATTCGAACAGGATTTTTTCCAGCTCTCCGGCGTTGATGGTTCGTCCGAAAGCCGGGAAACCGACATGGAAGCGCACGATCAGCTTATCTGCTGTTATCTGGCAGGCACTGCGTTCCAAGACCTCCTGTCCGCAGCGGCTGATGGATAAAAGACCACTTTTGCCGGAACCCTTCGCCTTGAAATTATAGGTCTCAAATTGTTTTGCAAGCTGCCGGGTGAGAAAATCCTGCAGCGCAATACGCATGCAATCCTTTTTATAGTATGCTTCGGGAAATCCTGCGCGTGCCAGCGGGATTTCTGTGTGCAGAGCGGACGGCGATGCGAAAGGATCGCCCTGCACGTGGTCGATGACAAGCGTATAAAGCGGAAACTGCCAGCTTCCGCCAAGTGATTTATACGCCGGGTAGCTTTTGTGATCAACTGAGCGCAGCAAAGTGCGCAGATCATTTGAAGATTTCATGTGATATTCCTCCTGTTAATATGAGTAATGTTGCTTTTCAGGCAGTGTGAGTGGACAAAGCGTTTATTTCCGCGGGCAACGAGCCGGGCGGACATGCTTGCATCGGGGTATTTGACTCGAGCGGGCAACGATCCAGGTCATGCCTGTGGTTTGCTGCGGGGTATTTGACTTTATATGTGTCGGTAATAGAATATGGCGAGCTGTGTGCGGTCGCGCAGACCCAGCTTGTCAAGAATAACGCTTAAATAGTTGCGTACGGTACCCTCGCTCAGAAACAGGGCGTCTGCGATTTCCCGGTTGGAGCAGCCGTTGGCGACCGCTTTGATGATTTCAAATTCTTTTGGCAGAATCCCGTATTTCTCATAATCGAAGGGATTTTTACGCTGCAGAAGATCCGGGATCCGGTGGATGATCTCGCTGCCGAAAACGGTCTGCCCATTGCAGACCGCACGGATCGCCGGAAGAATGCTTGCGTAGTCCTGCTTCAGAAGATACCCTTTTGTGCCGGTTTTTAAGGCGCGAATGATGTATTCGTCGTCGGAAAAGGTGGTAAGGAGCAGGATTTTTGCCTGCGGAAAGTTACTTAATATTTTCGCGGAAGCGTCAAGCCCGTCCATATCCTTCATGCGGATATCCATCAGAAGAAGATCGGGCTGCAGCCGGGCATACAGCGCAATTGCTTCCTGTCCGCTGCTTCCTGTTCCGATAACTTTTATTTCCTCGTCTGTTTCCAGAATCGTTTTTAATGCTGCAGTGACGAGTGCATCATCGTCGATCAATAAAATATCCATTTTTTGTCAGATCCTTTTTGTTACTTATTATATTGGGAAATCGGAATCGTAATAAAAACACAAAAACCATGATCCCGAAAAATCTGCATGGTTCCCTTTAGGGACGCCACACGGTTCTGCATATTAAAAAGCCCGATGCCGCCGCGAACGGAAGTGTCACCGATGTTTCCACGGAAAAAAGAATTCCCCCTGCTAAATTCGCTGTCAGAAGATGAGAAGCTTACGCCGCCTGCCCCGGTTCCATTATCGGAAATGGAGAGCCGGTAGAAAGCCGGGTGTTCCTGTGCCGTAATACTGGCTCTGGTCGCATTGCTGTGCCGCGAAATATTCACCAGCGCCTCTTTGACAACGGCGATAAAGCAGTATTTTATATCTGCCGGAACGTTGGCGGACATATCATATTCAAGCGAGACGGGGCAGAATGTGAAATCATCTGCCAGGGCGCGCAGCGAGCTTTCCAGATTTACGGAGCGGTCATGAAGGTCGTGAACGCTCTCGCGAATGCTGTTCATTGCCAGATTTAGTGTTTCGTCAAGCTGGCAGATCGATTCGGATAACGCAGCGTCTTTGTTGACTGCTTTCAGCGCTCCGACCATTAAAATGGAGCGTGTCAGCATATGACCGACATTGTCGTGGATTTCCCGCGCGATGCGGTTGCGTTCCCCAAGGGTTGCCGCATAGATCTCATAATTCTGTTTTTCCAGAAGAGACTGGTTTTTCTCCTGCAGAAGCAGCTTTATCTCCGTGTCGTCGTCGTGGGTTTTTCGGTAGGTAGCGGACAGCGTTTCGTAGGAATCCGTTTTCTGACGCAGCAGGACGGAGAGAATACAGCCCGTGCAAATGAAAAACAATACCTGTGGTTTGCGGGCAGGATCCGTCTGGAATAAAAGTCCTGCAATAGCAGTCAATCCGGGGAGGTATGCCGCCGCTGCCGCAAACATACCGGAGAAGCGATCTGCACGCCAAATAGAAAGACCGACGTGTGGTTTTTCCTGCCACGGAAAGTAAAAGGAATACAATACCAGCGGCAAAAACAGCACAAGCGGCGAAAAGAAAAAGAGTGCCGCTGCAAACCCTATGGTGACGGCGCACCGCACCCAGGGATCGGGATATACATATAAAAACATACTGACGCTGATCGCCAGAAAAAAGGCGGACACAAAGGCTGTTTCCAGTGGAAGAAAAAGCAGGCTGCACAGACAGTACAGCAGCAGAATACAGCGGTCGGTCAGATATTTCATGTGATGTTCCTTTCTGCGGATACCCCGTATGCTTGCGTCGGGGTATTTGACTTTACCGGGAGAAATACGGTACAGCAGGATAAAGTTCTGCAGAGCTGTGCGGGTAAGCCGTGCGGATATCCTGCTCTCAAAGTGTAGCACATTTTACAGCAAAATGTAAACCGTCATTCAGGAGAAGGGCAAAATAACACGAGGAGAAAACGAAGCGCATAAAAAGCAGGCAGGGACGGATGGAGCCGGATATTCTTAATGCCGAGATGAAGCAGGGGCAGTATTCCTTCAAGGAATTGTCTATATACAACGAAAATCAAGAGAAGTTATAATTGACAGGAAACCGGGCGGCAAATATAATATCCATATACTCCTTTGGGTATAAGCACGGAGGTAAAAAATTATGAGACAATGTATGGATTCAGATAATCTGCATCGCAGACTGAAAAAAATTATAGGACAGGTGCAGGCGATTGACAGAATGATCGATGAAGATGTTCCCTGTGAAGATATTCTGTCACAGATCAATGCCGCAAAATCAGCCTTGCATGGCTGCGGTAAAGTTGTCTTAGAAGGACATATCAAACACTGTGTAAGGGAAGGAATCGAACACGGTGATGCCGATAAAACGATTGACAATTTTACAAAGGCTGTGGAACGGTTCGCAAATATGACGTAACTGTTCAAAAAGGCGGGAAAACAGGCGAAGAAGCTGTGTCAGGCTTGCCTGTAAACAGTCACAATATAATCTGGCTTAACGAATCTATCAGAAAAATAAGAAGCTCATGTATGGCAGTTTGCCGCGCATGAGCTTCTTATTTTTTGCCGCGAGGAGGCTTGGTACCGCTTCACGCGGAGTTAAGATTTCTTATATGCATGAAGTTTCTACTTGACAAACATATACCCCCATAGGTATAATGAGCGCAAACAATACATATACCCCGTATGGTATAAGGGAGGAGCGTTTTTATGAAAAGCTTTATTGGAAAAGTAGAAGATGCATTGGAGTTTGGAGGCGTCAAAAAAGATATTGCCCTGTTGGTCATTTCCGGCATCGCTTTGGTTATCAGCCTGTTTGATTTACTGCCGCTGCCCTTCCATGCGGCATGGGTGGCGATCATCCTTTGCGGAGTTCCCATTATTTTAGAGGCTGTGATCGGGCTTGTAACTGCCTTTGATATTAAGGCCGACGTACTGGTGTCCCTGGCGCTTGTCGCTTCCGTTTGCATCGGGGAGGATTTTGCAGCCGGGGAAATTGCATTCATTATGCAGCTTGGCGCACTTCTGGAGGACCTTACGGTTGCGAAAGCCCGCGCCGGAATTGAAAAACTGGTGCATTTAACGCCGCAGACAGCAAGAGTGATCAATGACGGAGAGGAAAAAATGATCGCTGCAAAGCGGGTGCAGGTTGGTGATCTGCTGCGCGTACTCCCCGGTGAAACGGTGCCGGTGGACGGAACGATCACATCAGGGCAGACTTCCGTTAATCAGGCAGTTATGACCGGTGAATCTCTGCCGGTGGATAAAGGTGTCGGCGACACCGTTTCCTCCGGTACGGTCAATCAGTTTGGTATTTTTGAGATGGAGGCGACAAAGGTTGGCGAGGACAGTTCTATCCAGAGAATGATCCGGCTGGTACAGTCGGCTGACGCGGGCAAGGCAAAAATTGTAGGTCTTGCTGACCGGTGGGCTACATGGATCGTCGTAACCGCTCTGGCAGCTGCTGCACTTACCTGGCTGATTTCAGGGGAGATTATTCGTGCCGTTACCATTCTTGTCGTATTTTGCCCCTGCGCTCTGGTCTTAGCAACTCCTACGGCGATCATGGCTGCCATTGGAAATGCGACCAAACACGGGTTCCTTGTCCGGGAGGGGGACGCCCTGGAGCGTCTGGCGAAGGTATCGAAGATCACATTTGATAAAACAGGTACGCTTACCTTTGGAACGCCGAAGGTCATTGCGGTAGAAAGCGTATCTGCTTTCGAAAAAGACGATATTTTTGCATTGACGGCTGCTGCGGAGCAATTTTCAGAACATCCTCTTGGAAAAGCGATTGTGAAATGCTATGGCAGGAAACCGCAGGCCGCAGCGGAATTTCGCATGATTCCCGGTGAAGGAGTTACTGCAAAAGCAGACGGTAAACGGATAAAAGCCGGAAATCTGAAGATGATTACCGGAAACGGGGACATTTCTCTTTCTCCTTCTCTTGTTTCCGGGACCGAAAGATATCTGAATGAAGGAAGCACGGTAATCTATGTGGCGGTGGATGAGGAACTTGCGGGATATATTGTACTTTCTGATACGGTCAGGGAAGAAAGTGCGTCGATGATCGAAGAGCTGGGAAAAATCGGCGTGGAGCCGGTTCTTCTTACCGGGGACAATCAAAATGCCGCTTCTGCCATTGCCGGGCAGCTGCATATCGAGAAGGTCCACGCAAACTGCCTGCCGGAAGATAAGCTGAAATGGATTCGCTTTTATCAGGAAAAGAAAGAAGCTGTCTGCATGATCGGGGATGGCGTAAATGATGCGCCCGCACTGAAAATGGCGGATGTGGGAATTGCCATGGGCGGCGTTGGGAGCGATATTGCTGTGGATACGGCAGACATTGCACTGGTAGATGATGAGGTAAAAGAAATTCCTCATCTGCTGGCGCTCTCCAAACGGATGATGGCAACGATCAAATGGAATCTTACCTTTTCCATGGCACTTAATTTTCTTGCGATTGCCCTTGCCATTACCGGTATTCTGAACCCTGTGATCGGCGCACTTGTACACAATGCGGGTTCCGTTTTTGTGATTATCAACTCGTCATTGCTGCTGGGATGGAAAGGAAAAAGCGCGGCAGCTCGGCTATAATGCAATTCGTCTGGATACATGGGAGGGTAACCACCCGGCAGCTTCCATGTATGAATGCTCATGTACGTTAAAGAGGTATAAACAAAATTACTCTTGACAATTTATGCGGTTTTCTATATAGTATGTATAACATATTATATAGGAGGTCGCGCTTCGTGTACTCAATAAAAGAGACGATTTGTTTTAAGCTTATGCGTGCCCGTGACAGGGTTCACGAGTATACCAAACCATATTTCCAGGAAATCGGTATAACCTATGGAAATTATGTGACGCTATTGTTTTTGTATGAGAATCCGGGAATTACACAAATAAGGCTTGCGGAACTCAATCACAAAGACAGGAATGTTATGGTTCAAACGATTGACAAGTTTGAAAAAAAGAATTATGTGAAACGTATACGCTCGGAAAATGACAGACGTGCCTATACTTTGTATTTAACGGAACAAGGGGAAGAAATTGTCAGGAAATATTGGGACATCGTGATTGATGCTGAAAAATTTTTGTTTAAAGATATCTCTGATGCGGAACTGGCGATTTTTCAATCTATCCTTGACAGAGTGTGTGATTAAAGGAGGAGGCACTGTATGGAAAACCAAAAAGTGATTTCAGAAAACCCAATGGGCTATAAGCCTGTTTCTAAACTTTTATTTTCCCTTGCCGTACCTGCGGTTATTGCAAATATAGTAAATGCGCTTTATAACATTGTTGACCAGATTTTTATCGGGCAGGGGGTCGGCTATTTAGGAAATGCTGCTACGAACATAGCTTTTCCGATCACTACAGTTTGTATGGCGATCGGGCTTATGACAGGCTTGGGTTCTGCCGCGACATTCAATCTGGAATTGGGGCGCAATAATTCTGATAATGCAAAAAAGAGTGCCGGTACCGCCGTTACGATGCTTATCGCATGCGGACTTTTTATCTGTATTATTGTAAGAAGCTGTTTGAAGCCTCTTATGATTGCTTTTGGAGCAACTGACCGGATTCTCGATTATTCTATGGAATATGCCGATATTACATCCTTTGGCATTCCATTTCTTCTGCTCTCTACAGGTATAAACCCTTTGGTACGGGCAGATGGAAACGCAGCGTATTCCATGATGGCAGTTATAACGGGAGCTGTTTTGAATACGATTCTGGACCCTTTGTTCATTTTTGTGTTTCACATGGGGATTTCCGGCGCGGCATGGGCGACTGTGATCAGCCAGATCATATCTGCGCTTTTATTGTTATTGTATTTTCCAAGATTTAAAACGGTAAAATTTTGTTTAAAGGATTTTTTTCCCCAAATTTCTTTTATCAAAACGATCGTCTCGTTGGGCTTTACTTCTTTTATTTTTCAGTGCTCAACAATGATCATTCAGATCGTTACAAATAATCTTTTGAGGACTTATGGAGAACTGTCAATTTACGGAAGCGATATTCCAATTGCTGTTGCAGGAATTATTTCCAAAATAAATGTTATTTTTACTTCGGTTGTATTAGGCATTGTACAGGGTTCCCAACCAATCTGCAGCTTTAATTATGGAGCGCAGCAATATGGCAGGGTTAGGGAAACAGTAAAGCTGTTATTGAAGTCAACATTTATAATTTCTGTTGCTATATTTGCTATATTTCAAATTTTCCCGGCACAGATTATATCTCTGTTTGGAACCGGAGATGAACTGTATTTTGAATTTGCCACAAAATATATGAGGGTTTTCCTGTTCTTTGTATTCTTAAATGGAATGCAGATTGCGATAACAACCTTTTTCCCTTCGATTGGAAAAGCTTTAAAAGGTGCGTTTTTGTCATTGTCAAAGCAGATAATTTTTTTATTGCCGCTTTTGATAATACTGCCGCATTTTTTCGGTATAGACGGAATCATGTATGCCACCCCAATTTCTGACCTTATAGCTTTTTTCATAGCGGTTATATTGTTGTTTATGGAACTAAAAAAGATGCCGCTATAAATGAAAAGTTAAAGAAATACAGTATGCTTCAATATTAATTAGGAGATAGTATCATGCTTACACCAATGCAGACAAGAAATACTGCCAGAGAACTACAGGAAAACTTCAAGCGGTTAGATATGGATTTAGAAACCGTACTTTCTGACCTCAGACTTTCAGAGAATGAGCTGAAACGGATCCTTACCATGAACCATCCAAATCCGGCTAATGTATGGATGGTTCGAGATTATTTAGAGGACAAATTAAACGAACGTGGAATAGAAATATATCCTTTTTCAAGACTTGCTGATCATGCAGCAAATCGATGGTATCACTACGAAACACCGTGGAGAAAAGATAATCAGGTGTGAAACCTGAGAAGCGTCAAGAGTATGTTATCGATTGCGTCTTTGAACTGGAGACAAAAACAGCCCCTTCTGGTTCCGGGAAAACCAAAAGGGGATGCTTTTAAATAGAATCAGTCGAAATCTCCAAACTTTCTTTCAAGATAGTCTTCTGCTTTATCGGCATAGCGGTCGGCGCTTTTCAGCTTTTTCTTTAAGGAATTGTACTGGCTGGCGGTAAATTTGCCGGAGCGGTAAAGGCTCTTTATGGTATCTTCCAGCTCATCGAGCTGGTCTTCGATTTTTTCAAGCTTGTTTTCATAGGTCTTCGCCTGCTTGCGGGCTGCAGAGTAGCCGCTTTTAACGGTTGCTTTTTTGATGCTGTTGTAAATATCCTTCAGACTTTCGGTGCAGGAGCTGATTTTTTTCGTGTAGCTGCTGACAGATGCGGCAGAGGAATTTTTTACCGTAATTTTTCTGCTGGCTTTTAAGTTTGTGCCCTTGATGGATACGGTGATCGTCGCAGTACCCGCCTTTAAAGCCTTAATTTCTGTCTCATCGTCGTAGTTTTCCAGAATCCGGATTACTTTCGGGTTGCTGCTGGTCCATACAATATTTCTGTCTCTGACCTTTGCGCTCTTTGGAGTAATCTTTGTATCCAGTTCATTTTTCTGACCGACCACCATTGTTTTCAGTGACCCGGCGATAGAAATTTTCTTTGCAGTCGCCGCGGAAGCGGTGATTGACAGGGAAAGAAGCACAATGATTGTCAGCAGCAGCGGAATTAGTTTTTTCGCGTTGTTTCTCATGATAGTTTCCTCCTTTGATGTGTGATTGTTTGTTATACCATATTAATGCATCCGTCTGCCGTTTTATTGCAGGCATTTTTACTTTTCTGGAAAAATTTTCACCTGCGTGGTGAACGGCGGCGCGGTGCCGTATACTCTTCATAGAAAATTCCACCTGTGCGGCGAATGCCGGGGCACAGGTGGAAATGCTGCTGTCTGTGGAGGAGGATTATGATCAAGGGTACGCTTTGGTGATGTGTGTATATTCCAGAATTTCTCCTGTGGAAGGATTGATTTTATACTCGTATTCATATTCACCGGCGACAAATTCCACATCAAAAAATTCAGTCTCCTGCTCATAAGAGGGCGTTATTTTGGAAAATAAAATATCCTCCAATGCGACTCCGGCATGGTCAGCGGCAATGGCAAGCGCCTGTTCATCACTGATTCCGGAGATAGTCTCTTCATATTCCAGCTCCTGCAGCTCGGCTTCCAGAAGGTCGGCGCGTTTCCACTCGGATTCCCATTCCAGTAAATCGCCGTCTGAGGCGTCCAGCTCATATTCATATTTATATTCGTCTTTATAAAACTCTACCTCATAAGTGACGATACCGCTTTTATAATCCATAGCAACCTGGAGATAGCGGACATCCGCCGGGTCCATCCCGGAAAATTCAAATGCAAGCTCCGCCGCTTTTTCCTCTCCGATATAGCTTTTTGAGCTGGCAGTGCCCAGAGCCTGCGCATCGCCCAGCTCGAGGCCCTGGGAGCTGGCAAGCAGATTAATATCATTGACGGACAATGCGGCGACATCGTCAGCAGTCATCGCAGAATTCTGGGAGGCAATCTGACAAGCCAGAGCCGCCTTTCCTTCGGAAATCTGAAATCTGTCGGCAAGTTCCTGATACTGTGCCTCGCTGGCGGTCAGATTCTGGCTGATAACGGCTCCCTCGATAGAAGCTCCGTCAAATGCCTGCTGTATGCATTGTGTCAGTTCGGTCTGCAGCTCTTTGCCGGATTTCCCGTCCTCATCCTGCACGCTGAGGAGAACAGAATTTTCCATCTCGCTGAGATATCCCGCCTTTACCATAGCGCCGATCAGTGCGTTTACAGCCACGTCGATATCTGTCCCCTTCAGATTCATTTCGCCCAGAATGGCTTTACCATCCTCGTTTAACGCATTCACCCTGGTGACCCTGTTTAGGCGATTGACCTCAAGAGATATGCTGGGATTTACATCCAGGGATACGACTGCGCTTCCGCCCAGATAATAGCGTCCGCCCGAAAAACCGAGAATGAGCAGCAGAATGGCGGCCGCCGCACTCCGGTACCTGCGGCGCATACGGAAAGGCAAAGCTTTGTCGGTATGCAGGGGCAGTCCGTCACCCAAAGAGGTGCGCCGGGGATCCCGACAGGCTTCCAGAATGGCGGGGTACACATCGGGAGTGATTTTCTGCATGGTATTCCGGTATTGTTCTTCTGCTGGAATATGTTTCCGTTTCATGGTTATACCTCCCGAATCGCATCTTTTAGTTTTTTGAGTCCTCTGTGATATTTGGATAACACCGTGGTCAGCTTCAGATTCAGTAAATCGGCAATTTCCCGGTGCTTCAGCCCGCTGATACTGTGGAGCGTAATAATCTGCCGTTCTTCATCACTGAGAATGTTCAGGGCGGCCTCCAGAACCAGTTTATCGTCCTGGTCGAGCTGATACTGCCCGCACAGCCACTGTTCCATTTCTTCCGCGGAGAGCGCCTGGTGCTTCTTTTTATCCCGAAGCTTCAGAAAAGTGAAATTGCGGGCAATCCGCAAAAGCCATGCCATAGGCTTTCCGTGCGACTGATAACTGATAGCGGACTGATAGACGGATATGTAGGTTTCCTGCATAATATCCTCGGCATCATGAGGATTTTTTATACATTAAGGTCTTTCCTATATCCGAATGTAGCATTTGAAATAATAAGTAATCGCTTTAAGGGGTAGAATTATTTGTTGGTTGTTGTGCAGCGTCAAACGGGTGGTCCATTTATGGTCACTGAGAAGGTTGAAAAGGATAAACGAATAAGTCTGAGACCAGGACGTTATGTGAGGATAGAATCAGATACAAGACTGGCCAGAGTAGATGAAGAATATGATTTATTACGAAAGTTTGCAAATTTCCATTTTTCCTCATTAACAAATGCAGAAGCCACTATTGATGATTTAAATTTAGATTTTATTAGAGAATATCTTTCCCAGACAAGTGACAGGGAAATTATGGGCACTCTTGATAAAACTCAGATGGCTAAATCACTTGGTCTGTTGGATAAGAATGACCCTGCTGAGAAAAAAATTAAGAATTTTGCTGTTTTAGATAAGAGATATGTTTAAAGCTCTGGGTATCATTGAATCATTTGGAACAGGTATTGGTGAAGCAAAAAGAGCATTGAAAGAAAATGGATCTCCAGCTTTGTATTATAAAACCTTTGATATTACGGATAATATTACTTCTGTCGTGATTCCGGGAAATGAGGAGTACATGAAAATAAAGAATGATACGAAACCTGGGGAAAAAAGCGGGATTGAGAGCGAAACCAGAGAAAGCAAATTATTATGGATTCGCATTATTCATCCAGTACAAAACGCAGATTGATACAGATATTTGAACAGCTTGGTTCAGAAGTATTTGGTAATTCCAGGATAGTAAAAGTGTTAGGCTGTTCCGAAGCTACAGCCACCTCATATATTCAAAAGATGAGCGACGAGTTGCATATTATACATATAGTAGAAGGCAGCGGAAAAGGAAAATATGCTTTTCGCCAGGGGTAAATTCCGGTTGCCATATTAGTCGGCAGGTAAAATAGATATAATAGCTGTGAAATAAGACTGCAGGGCAGGAGGAATGATGATAGCTTCTCCTGTCCCGCTGTTTTTCTGCAGTAGAAATTCCACCTTCCTTCGTACAGTATTTCTGGATGTCCGGGGGACATCTGTTTAGCGCGGACCGGAGCAAAGTGGAAAAATTTCTGCCTCATTTTTCCGGCTTTTTATGATTGAGTTCATTTTTCAAATCTGATAATTTTATTGCAGATAATTCATTTTTCATGGCATTAGCGGCCGTTGTCAGGTGCTCCCGGAGAATGTCACAAATCTGACTTCCCACAGGACAAATGCCCGACGTACCTGTATGGATTTTGAATATAAATTCTGCGTCAGGACCTTCGATAGCTGAGTAAATATCCCATAATGAGATTTCATCCGCAGAACGGGCAAGCTCTGTTTTGCCTTTCCCGGATTTCGTTAATAAGAGATTCGCACGTTTTAATTTTGCGAAGGCATTACGGATAATAACGGGATTGCATCCGACACTCTGAGCGACTACTTCGCTTGTGATTTTTACCTCTGGAAAATAGGCAACCATCAGCATGGCATGAACAGCAATCGAAAACTGTGTACCGACTTTCATAGATATCACCTCTGGCTATTAGTTTAATAAAATTTTTGCAGAAAGTCAATCTGTAAGTGTTGACATTACAAAAAAACCTGTTATAATCTGTAATATAAAATATTACAGATTGGAGATGTAAATTGATATGGAAACTATGAAAACGATAGCAAACAGGAGCTCTGTCCGTTCCTATAAGCCGGAACAGATATCTGAGCAGGAACTGGAACAGATTCTGAGAGCCGGATGTGCAGCTCCGGTGGGTATGGGAATGTATGATGATATTTTATTGACGGTTGTACAGGATAAAGAAATATTACAGCGTATTTCCATGCTTGTGAAAAATATCATGAACACAGAAGGAGACCCCTTGTATGGCGCCCCTTCATTGATAATCATATCTTCTAAAGACATGCCGGCGCCTGGCATTGATTATGCGAACGCAGGCTGTATTATGGAAAATATGATGCTTGAAGCAGTTGAAGCCGGGCTGGGAAGTGTTGTCGTATGGGGAACTGCTTTTGCAGTCAGCGCGGATGCAGAGCTGAAAAAGATTCTTGGTATTCCGGAGGAATATCATGCGCTGTCCAGCATCGCGGTAGGTAAGAGCAATGTGGCTTTACCGCCCAAAGATATGGAATTAAAAATTAAAGTAAAAAGAGTTTAAGTAATGGACTGTTTCAGATAGAGATATCAGTCGTATCAGAATGATATAAAAAGTGCTGTGCAAAAGTTTTTCTGACTGCATAGCGCTTTTTAGTACCATAAAAGTGTAGTAGTTAGAGAGTAATTAACTCTGACATCTGCAC
>NZ_CAJKOX010000009.1 GCF_905201705.1 uncultured Marvinbryantia sp. | reverse complement strand
GTGGTTTTACGTACTTAGGGCTAGCCGCCGCGCTAGCGGCTTGGTACAATGAAAGAAAAAAGGACGGTGGCGTTTATGAGAGAAAAGATCAACCATCTATATGTGGATAGCCAAGAAACCTGTTATTACATAGCCTTGTGGAGCTGAAAAATCAGCTCATACAACAGGGCAGATTACGAAGCCGCTTATTCTTAATTGATTGTTAAGAGTAAGCGGCTTTTTTGCGGTGCGCCTAGCGGCGCACGTTTCCAACAGGTGCAAGTCATAAACACTGTGGGGGAAAGAAAAACTGCGCAGATACCGCAGAAATCTTCCGCATCTGTGAGAAGAGGCAGCGGGAGAAGCAGGTTATTTCTGATAGTATTCGATAAACAGCTTTATAAATTTTTCGACTGTCTGAGAAATATAACAATGCCTGTTTGTCACGATGCTCATTTCACGGATTGCTTCGGGGTGGTCTATCCGATAAAATAACACCTGTGAAGAGGGCTTGTTAATAATGCGGTTGCTGATAAAGGTTGCACCGATCCCGGCTTCTGCCAGTGCATATAAAGTAGCCATCTGGGATGCTTCCATCCGAATGTCCGGTGAAATACCTGCCGCTTCAAAAAATTGGTCGGCTCTGTGGCGCAGATCATAGCTGGATTTCAGCAGTACAAACGGAGTGTCAGCAAATGACCGCATATCTATGGCCGGAGAAGAAAGGTTGGCGGAATCAAGAAGCTCTTTGCTGGTCATTGCGTAGGAAGCCAGGCCTTGATTTACCGGAAAGGAGATGGGCACAGCTAAAACAAGTTCATCCTGAAAAACAAATTTATTTTTGAAATTGGGTTCTTTTGCCGGACGACTGGCAAAGGTAAGGTCTATTTCTTTTTTGAGCAGCATCTCTTTGAGCTCATAAGCGCCGGATTCGAGAACATCCAGCTGGACACCGGGGTATCGTTTTTGATACTCCAATAAAACCGGAGGCAGAATATATGAAAAAATATAGCTTGAAGCACCTATCTTGATACTGCCGGTAGTGAGGTCGGATAAATCCTGAATTCTCGTCTGCAATTCTTTTTCAATCTGTAGGATTTCCTTAATTTTTTCAATATATATTTCGCCGGCGGCAGTGAGCCGCAGCGGCTTTTGATTGCGGTCAAAAATCGGCATTCCGATGCGTGCTTCCGCTTTCTGGACAGATATGCTCAGAGCGGGCTGGGTAATGTAAAGGGCTTCGGCCGCTTTTGCAAAACTTCCTTTTTTATAAATAGTATAGATGTATTTCATTTCCGCTTCCATAACGCACTCCTATAAATTCAATTAATGTTAAATAAATTATATATAATTGTATTTATACTTTCAACAGTTTATTATGGAAATACAAGATAAAACTATAATTAATAAACAGGAGGTTGTGTATGGAAAAACCAGTAATGCGGAAATTTCCACAAAAAATGGCTGACATTCCAATTGATTTTGCGCATCCGAACCAAACTCTGATGCAGGGCTGTTTTGAGGAAACCGCAGCAGTAAATGGTGAGAGCAGGAGCTTTCTGACGTATATTCCGGAAAAGCTGGAATATTGCCAGCCATGTCTGATCGTAGCTCCGCCAGCAGGTGTGGATCTGGCAGAATATATGGAAGAATCCGGACTGAAAAAGCTGGCGGATGATAAAAGGCTGTTTCTCTTTTTACTGAAGGCGGATCCTTCCGGCTGGAAGGATGACGGAAGTGATGCGGATTACATGAACGCTGTGTATACGGAGGTGCAGTCCAGAAATTATTATGTGACGATGCAGGATAATATTTATGCCTGCGGAATCGGGGACGGGGCTGCGATCGCACATCAGGCGGTGCAGAAAATGGCGAGCGAGTGGAGCGGTCTGTTCAGCTTTGGAACAATCGGAGTGAATTTAAGGGAATCCAGTGAGTGTACGGCGGAAAATGCAGAACAGAATGGTACGGAACTTCGCATTGAGGCCGCAAAATGCCAGGTGCCTGTCTGGATGACGTTTGCCGATCTGGAGGATGGTTTTAATCTGCAAGCGGTTGATTACTGGAAGGAGCAGAATCATGTGACGGATGATCCGCTGAAAGGGCAGGGGGCGGATCTGATCTGGATGCCGTCGCCGGTAAAGAGGTTCAGTGAGGTGAATGAGGAGCAGATCGCCCAGGTCAGAGTTACGCTGGATGCGGGAGAAGTAACCCTCGGGCGTCTGGAAAAAGTGTGGAATTACATAGGGATGGCGAGAAGGCACCGGAGTTTTACAAGAAAGAACCTCAGATATTACAGGGAGCCGCTTGCCTGCGGAGCCGTATTACAGGAGCGGGTATTTGAGGGAATGAACCGTCTCTGGTATGAGTATGTGCCTGAGAGCTGTACTGCAGATCAGAAATGGCCGCTTGTTGTTGTGATGCATGGAAGAGGCGGAACGGCGGAAAGCTTTTTTGATATTAGTGCGATGTCTGTAGTGGCGGAGGCAAGGCGCTTTCTTGTGGTATTTCCGCAGGCAGGGATTCATCAGCAAAAGCCGGACGGATTAAAAAACGTACTTTACTGGAATGGAAGTTATGAAGGCAGGCCGGTGAACGATGTGGCATTTATCCGGTCTCTGGTAGAAGAGGTGGCAAAAAGACTGCCGGTTGACCGGAAACGGATCTATGCCTGCGGTCAGAGCAGCGGCGGAATTATGACGGATGTACTTTGCGGCAGCGCGGGCGATTTATTTGCGGCATGCGGAAGCTGGTCCGGAATGTATCATCCCAGAAAGGTCCACGGCACATATGAAAAAACAGAGGACGTGGTTCCCACCCTGTTTATCTGTGGGAATAAGGATCGTTTTTGCACGGCAGAAACAGAGGACGAAGAATTTCCGTTTTCATTAATACCGGAATTGCGGAAAGACATCGTTGAAAAAATAGAACGGTATCATTTGGATAAAAACCATGTCCAGACCTGGACGACGTGGCCTATCACATGGTACAGCTACCCGAACAGCCAGGGAATACCGCTTTTAACGGTAGGTATTGTCAGTGATATGGCACATGCGAACTATCCGGAAGAGAGTTGGATTACATACGATCAATTTTTTTCACAGTTTGCAAAGGATGAGGATGGAAATTTATGTTACCGCGGTGAGAAAGTTTTAATATAGCGCATTCGCTTAAATGGGGGAAAAAACATGAGTAAAGAGAAAAAGAACAAAAAATTTGCAGTACCGCACCAGTTGATTATTATTCTGATAATTGCCTTTCTGGCTATGATCGCAACTTATCTGATCCCGGCGGGACAGTATGAGAGCATAGAAGTGAATGGAAGAACGGCGATCGATGCCAATTCATTTTCGTATATCGAGCAGACGCCGGTATCGCCCTGGAATGCTCTTCTGGCTCTGCCGCAGGGCTTTTCAAAGCAGGTTAGCATTATTGTAATGGTTCTTATGATCGCTGCGTCAATGGAAGTGATTAATGCGACGCAGGTATTTGATGCAACAATTGGAAAGCTGGCTGCAAAATATAAAAATAACCTGTATCTGATCATACCGATTTTGCTGGGATGTTTTTCTATCCTCGGTGCCATGGGGATCAATACGCCGATCATCGCGTTTGTTCCGCTTGCGCTGCTTCTGGGATATAATCTGGGCGGTGACGCCATGATCGGTGTGTCGCTTGCGCTGCTGGGAATGACCTGCGGTCTGGCGGGAGGCGCTTTTTGTTCCTCATCCACTGCAGTGGCGCAGGGGCTGGTTGGTCTGCCGCAATTTTCCGGATGGCAGCTTCGAGTGGCAGCTACAGTCGTATTTTGGGCATTTACATCTGTTTTCCTGATCCGGTATACCAGAAAGGTGCAGGCGGATCCGAAAGCAAGCATTCTTTATGGAGTATCCGGAATTAAGCAGCAGGTTGAAGAAAAGGAAACGGCAGAGCTGACAATCCGCAAGGTCTGTACTCTGGCAGCGTTTTTGATCGGGTTTGTCATAGTAGTTTATGGTGCCACGCATGGATGGAGCACGTCCGATCAGATACCGGTCGTGTTTATGCTGACGGCGACCGCCTGTGGATTGATCTCCGGCATGTCTCCGAATGATATGGCAAAGCACTTTATAAATGGAGCAAAATCCGTAATCGGTGTTTGCGTTATCATAGGATTTGCAACAGGTATTAATATTATTTTGACTGATGGGAATATCCTGCATACGATCGTACATGCACTGAGCAGCCTGTTTGTCAATAGCTCCAGCTTTGTATCTGCGATTGGAATGTATATCTGTAACCTGCTGATTAATTTTGTTATCTGTTCCTCTTCGGGACAGGCGACAACGGTAATCCCGATTTTTTCCGGTATGGGGGATGTCCTTCAGGTTTCCCAGCAGTCTATCGTACAGACGTTCAATTTTGGAGATGCCATTACAAATGTTATTACACCGCTGTCGGGAACTTTGATGGCAAGCATCGGGTTTGCCGGGATTTCTCTGGATCGCTGGATTAAATTTGTGTGGAAATGGATTTTGATGAGCGTGCTGGCAGGAGGCATTTTTGTCATAATTGGCGTGGCGATCGGATACGGACCTTTTTAAGGACGGACCGACGCGGAAAATCAGCAGAAAATATTCAGAGAGAGGAAGAAAAAAATATGGATTATGCAAAAGAATCCTTGAAAATGCATTATGATTTGAGAGGGAAAATTGAGATTACCGCCAGAGTGGCAGTAGATACGAAAGAGGCACTCAGTCTGGCTTATACTCCGGGTGTGGCGGAGCCCTGCCTGCAGATTCAGAAGGACATCAGCAAGAGCTTTGAGCTGACCAGAAGGTGGAATACGGTTGCGGTGGTGACCGACGGTACGGCTGTCCTGGGCCTGGGCGATATCGGACCGGAGGCTGGAATGCCGGTGATGGAAGGGAAATGTGTTTTATTTAAGGCATTTGGAGATGTGGATGCGATTCCCCTCTGTGTGCGCAGTAAAAACGTGGATCAGATTGTGGAAACTGTGCGGCTTTTGGCGGGAAGTTTTGGCGGCGTAAATCTGGAAGATATCTCTGCACCCCGCTGCTTTGAGATTGAACGCCGGCTAAAGGAGTGCTGCGATATTCCGATTTTCCATGATGACCAGCACGGTACGGCTGTCATTACACTTGCCGGGATGATTAATGCATTAAAGCTTGTGGGGAAGAAACTGGATGAGGTGAAGATTGTAACTTCGGGTGCAGGGGCAGCGGGAATCGCTATTATAAAGCTGTTAATTTCAATGGGATTAAAGAATGTGATTATGACGGACCGCACAGGCGCTATCTATAAAGGAAGAGACAATCTGAATGCGATCAAACAGGAAATGGCGGAAATCACAAATGTAAATCAGGAGAAGGGCAGTCTGAAAGAAGTAATAAAGGGAGCGGATGTATTTATCGGAGTTTCAGCTCCCGGCACGTTGACGGAGGAGATGGTACGTTCCATGGCAAAAGACCCGATCATATTTGCATGTGCCAATCCCACGCCGGAAATTTTCCCCGAAGCTGCAAAAGCGGCCGGAGCAGCCGTAGTATCCACGGGAAGATCCGACTATCCCAATCAGGTAAATAACGTGCTGTGTTTTCCGGGGATTTTCCGCGGTGCGCTGGATGTACGGGCTTCCGACATAAATGAGGAAATGAAAATTGCTGCGGCTTATGCGATCGCCGGATTGGTCAGCGAGGAAGAACTGTGTGCGGATTATATTTTGCCAAAGGCATTTGATCCGAGAGTAAGGGATGCCGTTGCCGCGGCAGTGGCGGAAGCGGCGCGAAAAAGCAACGTTGCGAGACTGGTATAATTGAAAAAGAGAAGAAGACGGGATCTCTCATCTTCTGTGCAGCGGTGATAGAAAAATAAATATTCAGGATAAGCCTTGCCGCCGGGTGTGTTTGGCGCCCGGCGGCATTTTTCGTTGCCATGCATCCGAAGGGAGCTGCCGGCGGCAGATCCTGTAGGTGTATTTTGCAGGGAAAAACATTAAACTTGATAAAAATGCTGCGCTTTTTGGCCCCGGACAGCGGAAATGCTGGAATTATATCGGAAAAAACGGGGAGGAAATCATAAATACGATACTGCAGGTGAAAATCCGCCTTGTGGTTTGGATTGTGTGATATCCCATACTAAAAAGCTGTATTCTAAAATGGGTATAGATGAAACTTGGAATAGCGTAAAAATCAGGGGGTGTTCGGCTAAAAAATTACCTCTTATTTGGTGTAGACGATGCGTTATTCATCGGTTACGGACGAGCTATGACAGAGTGCAGCAGTTTTGCCCGGTTGGGATTTATATGATTATGGAAGTGAAATCCGGACAGGTTTCTAAGGACGGATGTGGAAGTCTGAAGAGCAGGACCGGATGGGCGAGTTTGAGTTTTATGAAGAGAATTTAAGGATAGCGGTCAGTGAAGATGGATTTCTCTGCTGAACGTTATTTTTTGTTTCGGATATTTTTTTGAAATGATATAATAAACATGACATACTGTTGTCGTGTTGAGTTTGCTATGATATGAACGGAGCGTGAGAGATTATGAAGATAGACAGGCTGATAGGAATATTGTCGATCTTACTGCAGGAAGAGAAGACAACAGCTCCTGAGCTGGCAGAAAGGTTTGAAGTATCGCGGAGAACGATAAACCGTGATATTGAAGATCTGTGTAAGGCCGGGATTCCTATAAAGACTGTTCAGGGTGCCGGCGGAGGAATCAGCATTATGGATGGATACTGCATGGACAGGACAATTCTGACATCAAAGGACATGCAGATGATCCTTGCCGGGCTCCGGAGTCTGGATAGCGTGAGCGGAAGCCGATACTACGGACAGCTGATGGAGAAGCTTCAGACAGGATCGTCGGAATTCATAAGCGGCAGGGATTCCATGCTGATTGATCTGTCTTCCTGGTATAAGGGGTCGCTTGCTCCAAAGATCGAGGTGATTCAGAGTGCGATAGAGAACAGGCGTCTTTTGGAATTTAGGTATTATGCACCATCCGGAGAAAGCAGCAGAACGATTGAGCCCTATTATTTGGTTTTCAAATGGGCGAGCTGGTATGTGTGGGGCTGGTGTGAAGCACGGGAAGATTACAGGCTATTTAAGCTGAACCGCATGGACAGAGTTGCTGAAACGGAGAAAGATTTTGTCTGTCGGAATGCACCTATGCCGAATCTGTCGAATGAGAAGATATTTCCGGGCGGTATAAAGGTAAAGGCGCTTTTTTCACCGGATATGAAATGGCGGCTGGTTGAAGAGTTTGGACCGCATTGCTTTACGGAAGCGGATGATGGGAAGCTGCTCTTTACGGCGGATTATACGGATATGGATAACCTTGTGACATGGCTTATGACCTTCGGAGCGAAGGCTGAAGTGCTGGAGCCGATCGAGGCGCGGGATATCATCCGCAGGAATGCGGAGCAGACACTAAAAATATATATGGAGGATTAGCATAATGAGATTAGACGGTTTTGGATTATTTGTTGACGATATTGCAAAGATGGAACGCTGTTTCTATTATATGGCAGGAAAGATTTTGAGAAGATGACAGGCCAAAGATATAAATATATCAATGGTCTGAACGGTCATTTTGAAATAGCATTGTATGTCGATACATTTGGTGAGGTTGATGAGGCGTATAAAAAAGCTATGGAAAACGGTGCCGCATCGATTCTTCCGCCGGTGCTTGAACCGTGGGGACAGAGAACCTGCTATATCGCGGATCCGGAAGGAAATCTGATCGAGATCGGTTCGTGGAATAAGCCTTATGAAGAGAAGGATCTGACGGAGGAATAATGATCATGGCGTTTGATTATAAGAAAGAATACAAAGAGTTTTACATGCCGAAGGGCACGCCTTCCATTGTGACTATCCCGAAAATGAATTACATTGCGGTAAGGGGCAGAGGAAATCCTAATGATGAAGATGGCGCATACAAGCAGGCTATAGGTTTGTTGTATGCGATTGCTTTTACAATAAAGATGAGCAAAAAGGGTGACCACCAGATTAACGGATATTTTGATTATGTGGTGCCGCCCTTAGAGGGATTCTGGTGGCAGGATGAGCGGCATCCGGTGGATGCCATGGTGCGAACCGACCGGGCTGGCAGGCAGGATGGAGCAGTCGGCATTGATTATGCGCATAAGGATGCTTTTCAGTGGATTTCCGTCATTCGATTGCCGGACTTTGTCACAAAGGAAGATTTCGATTGGGCAGTTAGAGAAGCGACGGCAAAGAAGAAACAGGATTTTTCAAAGGTTGAGTTTTTTACCTACGATGAAGGACTGTGCGTACAATGCATGCATATCGGGCCGTATGATGATGAGCCTGCCACAGTAGAGACGATGCATCATTTTATGGAAGAACAGGGGTATGTTCTTGATATCACCGACCAACGGTTTCATCATGAGATTTATCTGAGTGATGCGCGTAAGGTTGCACCGGAGAAACGGAAGACTGTGGTAAGACATCCGATAAGGAGGATCTGAATGTATGGAATATATCAGAGTTACGAAAGAAAATCTGGAAAAGGAGCATATCTGCTGTGCCATTTCAAACAATAAGGATGTGCAGGTAGTATCAAAGAAGGCCTGGCTTGCAGACAGGTTTGATGAAGGACTTGTATTTCTTAAGAGCGTTGAACGCGGGAAGTGCTTTATCGAATATATTCCTGCGGAGAATGCGTGGAATCCCATCCATGCTCCGGGGTATATGTATATTGACTGTCTGTGGGTATCGGGTTCTTTCAAGGGGCATGGATATGCAGGTGATCTGCTTTCAGAATGTATTAAGGACAGTAAGGAGAAGGGCAAGAAGGGGCTTTGTGTACTTGCGGCTGCAAAGAAGAAGCCGTTTCTGGCAGATCCGAAGTTCTTAAAGTACAAAGGCTTTGAGGTCTGTGATGAGGCCGATAACGGAATCCAATTATGGTATCTGCCGTTTGAAAAGGGAGCAGGGACTCCTTCGTTCAAAGAATGTGCAAAGCATCCTCATATAGAGGAAGATGGTTATGTTCTTTACTATACGAATCAGTGTCCGTTTAATGCGAAGTATGTGCCGGTTTTGGAAGAGGTGGCTGAGAAAGACGGGATATCCTTCAAGGCTGTAAAGATCAGGAGCAGAGAGGATGCTCAGAATGCACCGACTCCGATCACGACATATTCGCTGTTCTGTGACGGGGAGTATATCACGAATGAGCAGATGAATGATAAGAAGTTCCGAAAGCTTATCGATGGGAGGAAATGATATGGCATCAACAAAAGAGTATCTGGATTTTGTCGTAGAGCAATTATCAGGGTTGGATGAAATCAGCAGTCGGGCAATGATGGGTGAGTATATACTTTATTATCACGGTCGGGTTTTTGGAGGAGTATACGATGACAGACTTCTGGTAAAGTCCGTCCCGGCGGCGATGAAACTGATGCCGGACGCTGAAATGGAGCTTCCGTATGAGGGAGCGAAAGAGATGATTCTGGTTGATGATGTGGATGATCGGGAGTTTTTATGCAAACTGGTTGAGAGCATGTGGAAAGAACTGCCGGATAAGAAAAAGAAGAAATAAAAAACAGGAAAATGCCGTCAACTCATACCAGAAATGTATGGAGTCAGAACAAAACTTAGAGAGGATAGGGAAGGAAATAGAGGAGACAGAGAGCAAAGCAGACGAAAAATAAGGTTTTTCATAATGTTGTGGTTTTTTCGTCACAAACCGACATTCTTCTTCGTATATATAATCAGAAACGTATAATTGCAGTCACATTTTTCTTAATTTGGAAAATCATTGAAATTATGCCCATATTTGGAAGTAGTTTGCAAATCAAAAGAGATAAAATAAACTGTAGTACAAGGTTAGAGGAAAAATGTGGGATGATAAAAGAGGGATTAATTGGGAAGAGAATCAAGGAGCTGTGCTGGAATCTGGATATGTCGTATTATTGGCTGGCGTATAAATCAGCGGTGCCGATCACAACTTTGATGCATATTATTGATGGAAGCACGAAAAATCCGGGCGTCTATACGCTCATGAAGATTTGTGACGGATTTGGGATAACGCTGATCGAGTTTTTTGACACGGATGATTTTCGGGGAATTGAGCATGATTCCGTGTAAGCACGGGAATATACTGATTCCAGATTGTTTTGCTTTACCGTGACAGTCTTTTGTGGTAAATTTATAGGGTATCGGAAAGCCGTTTCCGCAGGGATTCGGCTTTTTGCGACAAAAAAAGACAAAATGACAGTAAACGGAAGGGATGCAATGAAGAAGGACGGACAGCGAAAACAGACGACAGCGGAGCGCGCGGCGATGTACGGCGTGCTGGTGGCGCTTGCCATGATTTTCAGTTATATTGAGACATTGATCCCCATCCCGATGGGGGTCCCGGGTGTGAAGCCGGGACTTGCGAATCTGGTAGTTTTTGCGGCGCTGTACATGATGCGCCCGGCAGATGCCTTTGTAATTTCTATGGTGCGTATCCTGCTGGTCGGCATGACATTTGGAAATGAGTTTGCGATGCTTTATAGCTTCGCGGGCGGAACCCTGAGCTTTCTGGTAATGTGGCTCTGCAAAAAGAAGGAGTGGTTTGGCAGAACAGGCGTCAGTATTGCTGGCGGGATTTTTCACAACATCGGACAGCTGATCGTTGCGGCGCTTGTGCTGGAAAATGCGGCGGTATTCGCATATCTGCCTGTGCTGCTTCTGGCAGGAACGGTCATGGGGGCCTTTATCGGTCTGCTGGGCGTGCAGGTCCTGAAGCGGCTTCCCCGGAAAGTTTGGTAAAAAATTAACAAAAAATCCTCCGGATACAGGGGGATTTTTGTGTTTTTTGAAAGAAACATAAAAGTTTCTTGTTGAAAAATGCCTTTAAAAAGATTACTATATATACATAATGACATGTACTTTAGAAAAAGGAGAAGAGAGTATGAAATTAGCTACTTTTAAGGGAGGAGTCCATCCGGATGACGGAAAACGGTTTACAAAAGACAAACCGGTTCAGACGTATCTGCCCAAGGGCGAGCTGGTATTTCCGCTTTCGCAGCATATCGGGGCGCCTGCAAAGCCGGTAGTCAGGAAAAAAGACACGGTTTTGATGGGGCAGCTCATCGCAGAAGCCGGCGGATTTGTGTCCGCAAACATTGTCAGCTCCGTTTCCGGTACGGTGAAGGCGATCGAGCCGCGCATCACGGTTTCCGGTGCGAAAGTGGATGCGATCGTAATCGAGAACGACGGCAATTATACGCCGATTGAGGGACTTGGGCAGTACCGCGATTATACGAAGATGTCAAAGCAGGAGATCCTGGACGCTGTGAAAGAGGCGGGCATCGTCGGGCTTGGCGGTGCCGGATTTCCGACGCACGTAAAGCTGATGCCGAAGAATCCGGACGCGATCGACCACATCATTGTGAACGGCGCGGAGTGCGAGCCGTATCTGACGAGCGATTACCGCATGATGATTGAAAATCCGGAGCAGATCGTCAGCGGGCTCAAGGTGATGCTGCAGCTTTTTGATAATGCGAAGGGCGTGATCGCTGTCGAGGCAAATAAGCCGACGGGCATCCACAATCTGCAGGAGCTTGTGAAAAATGAGCCGCGGATCGAGGTGGTTCCGCTGAAAACGAAGTATCCGCAGGGCGCAGAGCGAAATCTGATCTATGCGGTGACCGGAAGAAAAATTAATTCTACAAAGCTTCCGGCGGATGCCGGCTGTATCGTGGATAATGTGGATACGGTGATCGCGATTCATATGGCAGTGTGCGAAAAAACGCCGCTGATGCGCAGAATTGTTACTGTAACAGGAACCGGCATCAATGAGCCGAAAAACTATAATGTCAAGATCGGCACCTGCTTTGCGGAGCTTGCGGAGGCTTCCGGCGGGCTGAAGGAGGGCGTGAAAAAGGTGATTGCCGGCGGTCCGATGATGGGAATGTCGATCCCGTCGCTGGATGTGCCGATCGTCAAGACCTCCTCTGCGCTCACCTGTCTGATGCAGGATGATGTGGAGCGCTTCGAGGAGACGGCATGTATCCGCTGCGGACGCTGCGTGCAGGTGTGTCCGTCGAACATTGTTCCGCAGAAGCTGATCGAGGCGGCGCAGAAATATGATACGGCGGCGTTCACTGCGCTAAACGGCATGGAGTGCTGCGAATGCGGAAGCTGTACGTTTGCCTGTCCGGCAAGAAGACCGCTGACACAGGCATTCCGTCAGATGCGCCAGGCAGTGATGGCGGAGAGAAGAAAGAAAGGATAGGAGGGATTGTTGTGAACGGCTTTTTAAATGTGTCATCGTCGCCCCATGTAAGGGGAGATGATTCCACCAAAAGTATTATGTATGATGTCGCACTTGCCCTGCTTCCTGCTGCGGCATTCGGTGTTTACCGCTTCGGACTTTACTCCCTGGCGGTAATGGCAGTGTCTATCGTATTTGCGCTGCTTTCAGAATATGTGTTTCAGAAGCTCGCGCATCAGAAAGTGACTGTCCTGGACGGGAGCGCGCTTGTGACCGGTCTTTTGCTCGGAATGAATCTTCCGCCGACGGTTCCCCTGTGGATCCCGGCGCTTGGAAGTATTTTTGCCGTCATTTTTGTTAAGCAGTTTTTCGGCGGCATCGGACAGAACTTTATGAACCCGGCGCTCGGTGCGCGCTGCTTCCTGCTCATTTCCTTTACGGGGATCATGAGCGATTACGCGGTGGATGGTGTTTCCGGGGCGACCCCGCTGGCTTCGCTCGCAGCAGGGGAGCAGGTGGATCTGGCGCAGCTTTTCCTGGGCTTTACCGGCGGCTGCATCGGTGAGGTTTCCACGCTGGCAATTCTGATCGGCGGTATTTATCTGCTGGTGAAAAAGATCATTACCTGGGAGATCCCGGTATGCTATCTGGTATCCTTTGCGGTTTTTGAGCTGATCTTCGGCTCTGGCAGCGGCATCGGCTTTGTGCTCGCGCAGCTCTGCAGCGGCGGTCTGATGCTCGGTGCATTCTTCATGGCGACCGACTATGTGACAAGCCCGATCACCAAAAAGGGAAAGATCGTATTTGGTATCCTGCTCGGTGTGCTGACCGGAATTCTGCGTACCTTTGGCGCGCTGCCGGAGGGCGTTTCCTATGCGATCATTATCTGCAACCTTCTGGTTCCGCTGATCGAGAAAGTGACGATGCCGACGGCATTTGGTTACGCAAACGGCGCTCTGGAGGGCAAGAAGGGCTTCTCGCTCGCTACATATAAATCCGCGCTTACGCTGTGCGGCATCACGCTGGTAGCAGGTCTGGCGCTTGGCGGCATCTATCAGCTCACGAAGGGACCGATCGAGAAGGCGGAGCTTGCGGCGCAGGCGGAGGCTTATGCGGCGGTATGTCCGGATGCGGAGAGCTTTGATATGGATGAGACGCTGGAGGCGGCTGTCGCTGCTTTGACGGCGGAGGACGGCACCGTGGCGGACGGACAGTTCGGCAGCGTTTCTTATGACAGCGTTTATGCTGCGCTGGACGGAAGCGGAAATAAGATCGGCTGCGTGGTCAACGTTACCAGCAAGGAGGGCTTTGGCGGAGATATCACCATCAGCCTTGGCCTGGATAACGAAGGAACCGTCACCGGTATGGAATTCTTAACGATCAATGAGACGGCAGGCCTTGGTATGCGCGCGACGGAGGAGGACTTCCGCAATCAGTTTGTCGGCGATGCGGCAGAACAGTTTGAGCTGACGAAGGACGCGGCAACGTCCGATACGCAGATCCAGGCGCTCAGCGGCGCGACGATCACCTCGAAGGCCGTGACAAATGCCGTAAATGCTGCACTGTATCTTGTAAACAGTGCGGCGCAGTAAGGGGGTGTGGGGAATGAATCAATACAAAGAGCGTATATTAAATGGTATTATTAAAGAAAACCCGACCTTTATCCTGGTGCTCGGTATGTGTCCGACGCTGGCGGTTACGACGTCGGCGATCAACGGCATCGGTATGGGTCTTTCTACGATGGCGGTTCTGATCCTGTCGAATATGATCATTTCTCTTCTGAGAAACGTCATTCCGGATCAGGTGCGTATTCCGGGGTACATTGTCGTGATCGCGTCGCTGGTAACGGTGGTGGAGCTGGTGCTGAAGGCGTATATTCCGTCGCTGTACAGCGCGCTTGGGCTTTACATTCCGCTGATCGTGGTAAACTGCATCATCCTGGGGCGCGCGGAGGCGTATGCTTCCAAATCGACGCCGCTTCTGGCAGCGTGCGACGGTCTCGGCATGGGACTTGGCTTTACGATCGCGCTGACGCTGATCGGCATCTTCCGTGAATTGATCGGCGCAGGTACATTCTTTGGAATGCATATCATGCCTTCGGGTTATCAGCCGGTAGCGATCTTCGTCTCCGCTCCTGGTGCGTTTATCGTGCTTGGCGCGCTGATCGCGGTGCTGAACGGCTTAAATATCCAGAACAACGGCAACAAGAAGGTGGAGGGCTGCGCGGGCGACTGCTGCAGCTGCGGAAAGGCTGCCTGCTCAGACAGAAAAGAAGAGCAGAAAGCGGAAAGCCAGGGGGTGTAGAGTATGTCAGAAATGGTTTTATTATTGGTCGGCGCGGCTCTGGTAAATAACGTGGTGCTCAGCCAGTTTTACGGTCTGTGCCCGTTCCTTGGCGTGTCGAAGCAGGTAAAGACGGCGGCGAGTATGGGTGTGGCGGTTATCTTTGTCATCACCATCGCGTCTGCAGTGGCGAGTCTGATCTATGATTTTGTGCTGACGCCGCTGGATCTGCAGTTTCTGCAGACAATCGTGTTCATTCTGGTCATCGCGGGACTGGTGCAGTTTGTAGAGATGTTCCTGAAAAAATCAAGCCCGGCGCTTTACCAGGCGCTCGGCGTGTACCTTCCGCTGATCACGACAAACTGTGCGGTACTCGGCGTGGCGCTGACGAACGTGCAGAAGGAATATGATTTTGCGCACAGCGTGGTAAACGGGATCGGCACGTCTGTCGGTTTCACGATCGCAATCGTTATTATGGCGGGTATTCGTGAGAGAATGGAAAATAATAACATTATCGGACCGTTAAAGGGAATGCCGATCGTGCTGTTCACCGCAGCGCTGATGGCGATCGCCTTCAACGGGTTTTCCGGGCTGATCTAAGGAGGAAAAGGTATGAGTATAACAGCGATTCTTCTGGCGGCACTGGTTGTCGGAGCGGTGGGTATCCTTGTAGGTTTCCTTCTGGTAACTGCCGGAGAAAAGTTTAAAGTGGAAGTGGATGAAAAAGAGGTCGCTATCCGGGCGGAGCTGCCGGGAAACAACTGCGGCGGCTGCGGATTTCCGGGCTGCGACGGTCTGGCGGCAGCAATTGCAAAGGGTGAGGCGCCGGCGAACGGCTGTCCGGTGGGCGGCGCTCCGGTTGCTGCAAAGATCAGCGCACTGCTCGGCGAGGAGGCTTCCGATGTGAAGCGCAGGGTAGCGTTTGTGCGCTGCTCCGGCGACTGCGACACGGCGCTGGATAAATGTAATTACGTTGGAATTAAGGACTGCCGTGCGGCAGCTGTGGTTCCGGGACGGGGAGCAAAGCACTGCGTGAAGGGCTGTAAGGGCTTTGGCTCCTGCGTGACGGTCTGTAAGTTTGACGCGATCCATGTGGTAAACGGCATTGCCGTGGTGGACAGTTCAAAGTGCGTAGGCTGTGGAAAATGCGCGGCGACCTGCCCGAACGGTCTGATCGTGATGATCCCGGCGGATGCGAAGTACGTTGTGCGGTGCAATTCTCAGGATAAGGGCAAGGCGGTTAAAGAGGCGTGCTCGGCAGGATGTATCGGATGCAGCCTCTGCACGAAGCAGTGTGAGTTCGGCGCGATCACTATGAATGGCAACGTTGCGGTCATCGATCAGGAAAAATGTCAGGCATGCGGAAAATGTGCCGAGAAGTGTCCCTCTAAGATTATCCGTAAGAGAGGAGAGTAACAACAAAGAAACGGAAACTGAATCGGAAGATTTCACAGATGCAGCTTAGTATGAGAATTTAAAATATGAGATATAAGAAACGATTTACAGCGGTTCTGGCAGGCGCGCTGTGCCTCCTTGCGGGGTGCGGCGCGCAGCCGGAACCGAAAGAATTTGAGCAGACAATGCTTTATTTCGACACAGTGATCACGATCAGCTTTTATGCCGGTGAAAATGGTGAGGAGCTGATGCAGCACTGCATGGATATGTGCGCGCAGTTTGAGCGCGTTTTCAGCCGGACAGACAGCGAGAGCGAGCTGTATGCGGTGAACCACCGAACAGAGGATGTCGTAGAGGTGTCGGAGGGCATCGCAGAGCTGGTTTCTGTCGGACTGGATTATTACGAAAAATCCGGCGGAAAATTTGATATCACGATCGCTCCGCTCTCGGATCTCTGGGATTTTAAAAGCGAGGATGCGGCAGTGCCAGAGGCAGAGCAGATCGCGCAGGCAGCGGCGCAGGTGAATGCCGGAGGGGTGCATGTGGACGGAAACACGCTGATTTTTGACAGTCCGGACATCATGATCGACCTGGGAGCGCTGGTGAAGGGCTATGCGGCGGATGCGATCAAGGAATATCTGACGGGTGAGGGCGTCGCCAGCGGGCTTATCAATCTTGGCGGAAATGTGCTGGCGATCGGCAGCAAGCCGGATGGCAGCAAGTGGAATATTGGCATTCAGAAGCCGTTTGGGAGCTACAGCGAGACAGCGTCGATCGTGAAGGTGGAGGATCAGACCGTGGTATCCTCCGGAATTTACGAGCGTTACTTTGAGCAGGATGGAAAGATCTACCATCATATTCTTGATCCCGATACCGGCTATCCGGCGGAGAGCGACATCGAGGGCGTCTCTATCATCTGCGACTCCTCGCTGACGGGGGATGCGCTCAGCACGACCTGTCTGGCGCTCGGATCGGAGCAGGCGGAGGAGCTGATCCGCCGGACGGACGGCGCAGAGGCGATCTTTATCTTAAAAGACGGCGAGGTTCGGTATACGGATGAGGCGCTGCGGGAATAATTTGTGGGTATGAGAGGAAATCGATGCATAAAAAAAGAAATACGATCATTTTTGCGGCGCTGGTCATTTTTGTGGCGTTCGCGGGACTTCTGGTGCAGGAGACCTTACTGAAAAAAGAGGGCAGCTATGCGGTCATCCAATCCCACGGGATGGAGGAGGCGCGGCTGCCCCTCTCTAAAAATACTGAGCTTTTGCTCGGCGACAGCGAGCAGGGATACAACCGCATTGTGGTGGAGGACGGCGCTGTCTCTGTGACAGAGGCGGACTGTGCCGACAAAATCTGCGTCCATGAAGGAAAAATCAGCCGCACCGGGGAGGTTATCGCCTGCCTGCCGCACGAGCTGATTATCACGGTGCAGGGGGCCGGAGAGGATACGGACGCGTATGCCTGGTAGGAGGATGCTCACGGGAAATACAACCTTTCGTTTTAGTCGTTACAAAAATGTTAAAAAAGTGGGAAAAGTTATTGCAAACACAGGAAAAATATAGTATACTGGAAACTGCAAAACGTAAAAAAGATTTAACAAAATATAGACAGACGTGGCTGTGGCATCACTACATATAGGAAAAGGGGAGGAGTTATGCAGAAAAAAAGAAAATGGCTGTGGATCTTATTTGGAATGCTGATATTAATGCTTGCGCTTCCGGTATCGGCAAAGGCGGCTACTACAAAAACAATGTATACGCTTAGCGGTGTTAAAACGCCGACTACGATCAAAAAGGGCGGGTATTTCAGCTTAAAGGGAACGATTAAATGTAATAAGACAATCAAAGAAGTCCGCGTGACGGTCTATGATCTCGCCGGAAAAAAATGTTATCAGCGCTATGTTGGAAAACCGAAGAGCAAAACCTTTAATTTGGCGGTGGCAGATCCGCATATCCAGTTTAATAAGCTGAGTGTCGGTTCTTATTATCTGAAAGTACGCTGTGAGGTTTCCAGCGGAAAAACGATTGTAGTGAATAAGAAATTTACAGTCACAGGAACCGGAAAGATTAAGGTGGTAAACCCGAAGCCTGCGGGAAATGTTACGATAAATAAGGGCGCCGGATATTCCATTGGCGGAACGGTGCAGTCTACATATAAGCTTTCGAAGGTCACTGCGTCTATTATAAACAGCAGCAGCAAAACTGTTTATACCAAGTCGGTAAAACCGAATAAGACATCTTATAATGTGGCAAACAGCGTGCTGGATAGTGCGATGCTGTTTAATAAGCTGGCGGCGGGCACCTATAAGTACAAGCTTACGGCAGTGGACAATCAGGGGACAAGTGCCACGCTGATCTATCGTACCGTTACGGTGAAGGCTGCAAATACGAATACGAACACAAATACAAATACGGGCACGATCAAAGTGACAAATCCGGTTCCGGCAGCTAATATTACGCTTACACAGGGAAAATCTTATGCGATCGGCGGCAGAATTACTTCAACGTACAAGCTTACCAGTGTTACAGCTGCAATCATAAACAGCAGCAATAAGATCGTATACACACAGACGGTAATTCCAAATACCACATCCTATAATGTGGCGAACAGCAAGCTGGATGACGCGATGCTGTTCAACAGGCTGGCGGCAGGTACTTATAGGTACAAGCTGACAGCGACGGATGCTACAGGAAAGAGTGCCACACTGATCTATCGTACGGTTACCGTGAAGTCGGCGATCAATACAACTCCGGGTTCGACGGGGGGCAACGGCAATACTAACACCAATACCGGAGATTACTTAAATACGACCGGAGCGGTGACGATACCGGCGAACTTTACGCCGCGGACCGGCAGACCGGCAGCAACCAATAAGTACTATTATAATGCAACCTACAATATTTATTATAAGTATAACAGTCTTGCACCGACGGGCAAGCCGTATTACGGAAAAACTTATGTACTCGGTAACTGTACCTGGTATGCATGCGGGCGCGCAATGGAGATTGTGGCGAAGGCCGGCGGAAATATTGCGAAGGTACAGGCTATTTTCGGACTAGATCCGGTAGGTATTTACAATCAGAATGTTGCAAAGGGCGTATTTGAGTATGGCACTACTCCGAAAATTGGCGCGCTGGCAATCTTCAATTACGGGTCAACCGGAGATGCCCATATTGCGGTGGTAGAAAATATCATCAACGGTGTTCCGTATGTATCAGAGTCTGGTTATACAGAGTCTACCACAATGCCGAACACGGCAAAATCAAATGTCGTCTTCAAGTATCAGAGTATTTACAATTGGGCGGGCGGAAGAAGTCTGCGAGGATATATTTACTTAGTCTGAGGGATGACATAAAAAGCGAGATATAAGCAACAGAAAAAACTCTATGTGGCTGAGCAATCTTCCACATAGAGTTTTTATTATAGTGAACAGCAGGGAGGCTTTTGAACAGGATAGAAAATTATAAAAATAAGGACTTAAACTGTGCGCTTATATATGATAATATAGAAACGCAGAAGTCAACAGAGTGTATTGAAAGGAGGATTAGATATGAAAACAAATGAGATGATTTGTAAATGTAAACAGGTTTCTTATGCTGACGTGGAGAACGCATTGCATCAGATGAACCGGTTCGAGGATGCTCTTAAAGCGTTTGATGAGGTTCAGAAGGTGACACACTGCTCTACGGGCTGCGGAGGATGCCATGATAAAATTTTAGATGCGATTTCTGAAATTATTATGGCGTGATTTAGACCGTGCATAAGAGATAAAATGAAATGACAGAAGTACATGCTGTAAAATGAGGAGGAGATTATGAAAAATTCAACGGAAGCAATTCGCGATGCGAAACAATTGGGTGTGCCGAAAATGTTAATTCTGGGATTGCAGCATATGTTTGCGATGTTTGGCGCGACGATCCTGGTGCCGATTCTTGTGAACAGCTATTTCCAAAGTGCCTGTGGGGAGCCTTTGACCAGGGGACTGACCGTATCTGTGACCTTATTCTGCGCCGGATTCGGGACGCTGTTTTTCCATATATGCTCGAAGATGAAGGTCCCAGCATTTCTTGGGTCATCCTTTGCTTTTCTCGGAGGCTTTTCTACGGTGGCAAATTTAAGCAGCGGGATTTACGCGGGAATGGCAGCAAATGAAAAGGCTGCGTATGCCTGCGGCGGCGTTGTAGTGGCGGGTCTTCTGTATCTGGTACTTGCACTGATTATCCGTCTGGCAGGCGTGAAACGTGTGATGCGTTTCCTGCCGCCGGTCGTAACCGGACCGGTAATTATCTGCATTGGCTTAAGTCTGGCGTCTTCTGCGATCGGCAATGCATCGACCAACTGGTTTCTGGCATTAGTAGCGCTTGCGGTCATTATTATCTTTAACATCTGGGGAAAGGGAATGTTTAAGATTATTCCGATCCTGATGGGAGTGGTGATTTCCTACGTGGTAGCGGTGATTATGAATGCCTGCGGTATTACGAATCCGGACGGTTCTGCGATTATTGATTTTTCAGCGATTGCGTCCGCAAGCTTTGTGGGGCTTCCGCCGTTTCAGCTCTGTAAATTCGATCTGACGGCAATCCTCGTCATGGCGCCGATTGCGATTGCGACCATGATGGAGCACATTGGTGATATGTCTGCTATTTCGGCAACCGTCGGCGAGAACTTCCTTGCGGAGCCGGGGCTGCACCGCACGCTGATGGGGGACGGACTTGCGACAGCATTAGCAGGATTGATCGGAGGTCCTGCGAATACCACCTACGGTGAAAACACCGGAGTGCTGGAGCTCAGTCATGTCTACGATCCGCTGGTAATTCGCATCGCAGCCGTGTTTGCGATTATTATCAGCTTCATTCCGAAGGTATCTGCGATCATCAGTACCATGCCGGCTTCGATCATCGGCGGTGTCAGCTTCATGCTTTACGGTATGATTTCTGCGATCGGTGTCCGCAATGTGGTGGAAAATAAGGTGGATTTAACAAAATCGCGCAACCTGATTATTGTCGGCGTTATTTTTGTATGCGGGCTTGGATTTGGAAATGGTCTTACTTTCCAGATCGGTGCTGCATCAATTACGCTGACCGCACTTGCCATTGCAGCGATTGCAGGTATTGTGCTCAATATGATCCTTCCGGGCAACGACTATGAGTTCGGGGTGAATCCGCAGGGCGATATGAACCGCGGAGTCAGCATAAAGCCGGAAAAAAGCAGAAAATAAGAGAAAAATTCTAAATATCAGCCAGACACTTCGCGTCCGCGGGGTGTCTGGCTGATGGTCAGTTGATGTATGCGATGGACACTTTTGCCCGGACATTGCGGCGGGACCTTTTTTACGCAATCTTATCCACGACGAAATTGTGGATCATCTTGTAGGAATCATCTGTGTAGTGCAGCCCGTCCACAGTCTCAAAGCCAACGCTGTTCAGGTAGCTGTTGCAATCCAGATAGGTGTCAGGAAAAGCGCTCTGTATGGTGGCATTAAATAAGGAAATCATTTCGTTTGTAGTATTGAAGCCTTCGTTGTCTACCAGCGGATTTACGGACAGATAGTAAAAAGCGGTGCCGGGATATGTCTCTTTAAGCGATTGGTAAAGATCAATGTAGAGACTGATATTTGCGGGATCGTTCACGCCGAAATTAAAAATCACGGTCTGCCCCGAGGTACCGGCAAGAACGGCGTCGAGCTCCTGGACACCTTCAGCGGAAAACCATTCGTAACCTTCTCCTTCTTTTCCTATATAAGTGCAGTTGTCGTTTACTGCATCGCGCATCCCAATGGTGCGGGAGTCACCCACAAAGATGAAGGAATGTGCCTTCACAGTTTCCGCAGCCGGAGCGTCTGTTCCTGCCTCAGGCGTGCTGACCGCCACAGTCTCCCCGTCAGGGTCGAATATCTGCACAAGCCGCTGGCGCAGAGGGTTGGAATCGTCTGCCACGTATATCGTTGCAAGACCGGCGAGCGCGATCAGGGCAACAATAGCGAGAACGGCAAACAGAATCGTAAGAAAATTTCGTATCTTCATTGCGGATTCCTTTCATTATTCATTTTTCATAAGTGTATCTTAAAACGCAAAAAATGTCAAATATATCCAGTCGGGATGATTCGACAGAAAAGTTAATCAAAATTTTTTCAAAATAGCTATTGACAATCACAGGCAGCAGTGGTATCTTAAAACCGTAGATGTTAGCACTCGATTCAAAAGAGTGCTAACAAAACAGGAAGGAGGATGCAGGATGCAGTCAGATGATATGAAGCTGGACGACAGAAAATGGAAAATCTTTTACGCTATCATTCAGACATATCTGGAGACAGGCGAGCCGGTAGGCTCCAGGACGATCTCCAAGTACGCAGACCTGAACCTCAGTTCCGCTACAATTCGAAATGAAATGGCAGACCTGGAGGAGATGGGGCTGATCATTCAGCCGCACACCTCGGCGGGCAGAATTCCCTCAGACAAGGGCTACCGCTTATATGTGGATCATCTTATGGAGCAGAAGGAACAGGAAGTAAAAGAACAGCAGGAGCTGCTGATCCAGAAGCAGGATAAGATGGAGCTGATACTGAAGCAGGTGGTTCGGGTGCTGGCGAACAACACCAACTACGCGACCATGATCACCGCGCCGCGCTACCACACGACGAAGCTGAAGTTTATTCAGCTTTCAGCCATCAGTGAGGAACAGCTCCTGGCAGTGGTCGTCACGGAAGGAAACATTGTAAAAAACAAGATGCTTCACTTCCGGCACGGACTGGACAATGAGATGGTGCTGAAGCTGAACATCCTGCTGAACACAAGTCTCAATGGGCTTGCGCTGGAGGAGATCAATCTTGCGATGATCACCCGGATGAAGGAGCAGGCCGGCATCCACAGCGAGGTCGTCAGCCAGGTGCTTGATGCAGTCGCGGAAGCGATCCAGATGGAAGACGATATGGAGATCTATACAAGCGGCGCCACTAACATTTTCAAGTATCCGGAGCTGAGCGACAGCGAGCGGGCGAGCGAGCTGATCAGTGCCTTTGAAGATAAGAAGGAGCTGGCAAATCTGATCAACGAGTCGCTGGAGGAAGAAAACAGTACCGGCATTCAGGTGTATATCGGAAACGAAGCGCCCATACGGAAGATGCGCGACTGCAGTGTAGTCACGGCAACGTATGAACTGGGCGAGGGTGTTCAGGGAACGATCGGGATTATCGGACCGAAGCGGATGGATTATGAAAAGGTGGTCGATTCCTTAAAAACCTTAAAATCCCAGCTGGATACGATATTCGAGCGGGATTGACGATAGATCAGAATATACAGAAAGGCAGGCGGTTACAGTGGCAGAAGAAAACATGGAGAAAGACATGGACGAAGCGATAGAAAACGAAGCGCAGAAGGAGGAAAAACCGGAAACGGAAGAGACTTGCGCGCAGCAGGAAGCTTCGGAACCTGCAGAGGAGGCAGACAGAGAAACGTCACAGAAAGAAAGTAAGAAAGACAAAAAGGATACGCAGATCGAGGAGCTGCAGGATCGGGTGAAACGTCAGATGGCGGAATTTGAAAATTTCCGCAAACGTTCCGAGAAGGAAAAATCGAAAATGTTTGAGATGGGTGCGAAGAGCGTGATCGAACAGCTCCTGCCGATCGTAGACAATTTCGAGCGCGGACTGGCGGCAGTCCCGGAGGAAGCAAAGACGGACGCTTTTGTGGACGGGATGAACAAGGTTTACCGGCAGATGACGGAAATGCTTGATAAGCTCGGCGTCAAGCCGATCGAGGCAGTCGGATGTGAGTTTAACCCGGATTTCCACAATGCAGTGATGCATGTGGAGGAGGAAGAAACTGCGGAGAACACGATCACTGAGGAGTTTTTAAAAGGCTATACCTACAAAGACCAGGTTGTAAGACACAGCATGGTAAAAGTAGCAAACTAAACAAAATTAAATATTACAGGAGCAGGAGGAAATTATTATGAGCAAGATTATTGGTATTGACTTAGGTACAACAAACAGCTGCGTAGCAGTTATGGAAGGCGGTAAGCCAACCGTTATCACAAATACAGAGGGAGCAAGAACCACACCGTCCGTTGTGGCATTCTCCAAGACAGGCGAGCGTCTGGTAGGCGAGCCGGCAAAACGTCAGGCGGTTACCAACGCAGACAAGACGATCTCTTCTATTAAGAGACATATGGGAACTGATTACAAGGTAAGCATCGACGGCAAGAATTACACGCCGCAGGAGATTTCCGCAATGATCCTTCAGAAACTGAAGGCGGATGCAGAGAATTACCTTGGCGAGAAGGTAACAGAGGCGGTTATCACGGTTCCGGCATATTTCAACGACGCACAGCGTCAGGCAACAAAGGATGCGGGCAAGATTGCCGGTCTGGATGTAAAGCGTATCATCAACGAGCCGACGGCGGCAGCGCTTGCATACGGTCTTGACAACGAGAAAGAGCAGAAGATCATGGTATACGACCTTGGCGGCGGTACCTTCGATGTATCTATCATCGAGATCGGCGACGGCGTTATCGAGGTACTTGCAACAAACGGCGACAACCGTCTGGGCGGCGACGATTTTGACCAGAAGATCACTGACTACATGATCGCTGAATTTAAGAAGGCGGAGGGCGTTGACCTGTCCGTTGACAAGATGGCACTCCAGAGACTGAAAGAGGCTGCAGAGAAGGCAAAGAAGGAGCTGTCCTCCGCAACCACCACAAATATTAACCTGCCGTTCATCACGGCAACCGCAGAGGGACCGAAGCATTTTGATATGACGCTGTCCCGTGCAAAATTTGACGAGCTGACACATGACCTTGTGGAAAGAACGACCATTCCGGTGCAGAACGCACTGAAGGATGCCGGTATCACGGCTTCCGAGCTTGGCAAGGTGCTGCTGGTAGGTGGTTCCACACGTATTCCGGCTGTACAGGATAAGGTAAAAGCGCTTACGGGACATGAGGCGAGCAAGACGCTGAACCCGGATGAGTGTGTGGCGATCGGCGCGGCTATCCAGGGCGGTAAGCTGGCAGGCGACGCCGGTGCAGGCGATATCCTGCTGCTGGATGTTACTCCGCTTTCCCTCTCCATTGAGACCATGGGCGGCGTGGCAACCAGACTGATCGAGCGCAACACAACGATCCCGACAAAGAAGAGCCAGGTATTCTCCACAGCGGCGGATAACCAGACGGCAGTTGATATTCATGTCGTACAGGGTGAGAGACAGTTCGCAAAAGATAACAAGTCTCTCGGACAGTTCCGTCTGGATGGGATCCCGCCTGCAAGACGCGGCGTTCCGCAGATCGAGGTTACCTTCGATATCGATGCAAACGGTATCGTAAACGTATCTGCAAAGGATCTTGGCACCGGCAAGGAGCAGCACATCACGATCACGTCCGGTTCCAACATGTCGGATGCGGATATCGAGAAGGCGGTAAAAGAGGCTGCTGAGTTCGAAGCGCAGGATAAGAAGCGCAAGGAAGCGATCGACACCAGAAACGACGCTGACGCAATGGTATTCCAGACCGAGAAGGCAATGGAAGAGGTCGGCGACAAGCTGGACGGCGCAGATAAGACGGCTGTACAGGCGGATCTTACAGCGCTGAAGAGTCTGATCGAGAACTCCAATCCGGAGGAAATGACGGACGCGCAGGTTGCAGAGATCAAAGCGGCAAAGGAAAAGCTGATGGAGAGCGCACAGAAGCTGTTTGCAAAGGTTTACGAGCAGGCACAGGGCGCGGCAGGAGCAGCAGGCGCAGGCGCTGCGGGCGCAGGTCCGGATATGGGCGGCGCACAGCAGGAAAATTACACGCAGCCGGATGATGATGTTATTGACGCGGACTACAAAGAAGTGTAAAATGAAGGATGCCGGGTGCGGCGCGGAAAAGATCCGCGGGCATCGTGAGCAGGAAATAGATTTTTAATGAAAGAAACAACGCCCGGTACCCGCGGCGCCGATCAGCGGCAGAAGACGAAAGCCTTCGCCGGGCGGCAATGCGGGCCCGGGTATCTTGCGGTACAGAAAAACCTTTTGTTTTTCTGCATCACAAGGTATATTCCGGGCACAGGCGGGAATTCAGAGTGCAGAATGAATGATAGAAGCAGGTGAGAAAAAATGGCAGAGACGAAGAGAGATTATTATGAAGTCCTCGGTGTGGATAAGAATGCAGACGAGGCAGCATTAAAAAAAGCATACAGACAGCTTGCAAAGAAATATCATCCGGATATGAATCCGGGCGATAAGGAGGCGGAAAAGAAATTTAAAGAGGCGTCGGAGGCATATGCCGTGCTGTCTGATCCGGAGAAGCGCCGTCAGTATGATCAGTTTGGCCATGCGGCATTTGAACAGGGCGGAGCCGGTGGCAGCGGATTCGGTGGATTTGATTTCAACAGCGCCGATATGGGCGATATCTTCGGTGATATTTTTGGCGATCTGTTTGGCAGCGGAAGCAGACGGCGCACAAGCAACGGACCGATGCGCGGCGCAAATCTGCGCGCTTCTGTGCGCATCACCTTCCAGGAGGCGGTATTCGGCTGTGAGAAGCAGCTTGAGCTGAGCCTGAAGGATGAATGTACGATCTGTCACGGAACCGGTGCGAAGCCGGGAACCAGTCCGGAGACCTGCCCGAAGTGCGGCGGCAGAGGTCAGGTAGTGATGACACAGCAGTCCCTGTTCGGTATGGTGCAGAATGTGACGACCTGTCCGGACTGCGGCGGCAGTGGAAAGATCATCCGCGAGAAATGCGCGGCGTGCTCCGGCACCGGGTATACTTCCAGCAGAAAGACCATCAAGGTCACGATCCCGGCGGGCATCGACGACGGACAGAGCGTGCGCATTGCAGGCAAGGGGGAACCGGGTAAAAACGGCGGTCCGCGCGGCGATCTTCTGGTAGAAGTTGTGGTGCAGCGTCACCCGATCTTCCAGAGACAGGATATGAATATTTTCTCCACAGCGCCGATCACCTTTGCACAGGCAGCGCTTGGCGGAGATGTGAAGATCAGCACGATCGATGGCGATGTGCTCTACAATGTAAAGCCGGGCACACAGACCGACACCAAGATCCGCTTAAAGGGCAAGGGCGTGCCGTCCCTGCGCAATAAGGCTGTGCGCGGCGACCAGTATGTTACTCTGGTGGTACAGGTGCCGACGAAGCTGAATAATGAGGCGAAGGAGGCGCTGAAGGCGTTTGACGCGGCGACAGACCGCTCGCTTGGACAGCCGGAGAGCAAAACGGAGCCGGAGAAGGAGAAGCCGAAGAAAAAAGGCTTCATGGACAAATTAAAAGAGACATTTGAGGACTAAACGATGAAATATCACAAGTTTACCCTGAAGACGCTGTCTGAGGCGGAGGAAATTGTAATTTCCTCTCTGGCGGACGCAGGCGTTGAGGGCGTTGAGATTGAAGATAAGGTGCCGCTGACGGAATCCGACAAGCAGCAGATGTTTGTGGATATCCTGCCGGAGGGCGCGCCGGACGACGGCGTTGCTTATTTAAGCTTTTATATCGAGGAGGGTGCGGACCGCGAAGCGCTTCTTGCAAGGGTAAAAGAAGAGCTTGACGATCTGCGCATGTTTATGGATATCGGCGAGGGCACGATCACCGAGAGTGAGACGGAGGATAAGGACTGGATCAATAACTGGAAGCAGTATTTCCATCAGTTTTACGTGGACGACATCCTCATCATCCCCTCATGGGAGGAAGTAAAGGAAGAGGATAAGAATAAAATGATCATCCACATCGATCCGGGTACGGCGTTCGGCACCGGTATGCACGAGACGACGCAACTCTGTCTGCGCCAGCTCAAAAAATATGTGACGCCGGATACGGAGCTTCTGGACGTCGGCACCGGCAGCGGTATTTTGTCGATCGCTGCGCTGAAGCTGGGCGCAAAGCATGCGCTGGGAACGGATCTTGATCCGTGTGCGGCTTCCACGGTTGCGGAGAATCTGGAGGCAAACGCGATCCCGACGGAAGCGATGGAGATGGTACTCGGCAATATCATTGACGATAAGACTGTGCAGGATGCGGCAGGTTATGAGAAGTATGATATCGTGGTTGCGAATATTCTGGCGGATGTGCTGGTGGCATTAACGCCGGTGATCACAGCACAGATGAAGCCGGGCGCGGTATACATCACCTCCGGTATCCTTGATGTGAAGGAAGAGGTAGTGGTGGAGGCTGTGCAGAAGGCAGGACTGTCTCTGGTGGAGGTGACGCGCCAGGGAGAGTGGGTGTCGGTGACAGCCAGAAAGAACGGTTAGCAATGCATCATTTTTTTGCAGAGCCCGCGCAGATTACGGAAGATATGGTCTGTCTGACGGGCAGTGACGTAAATCATATCAGAAATGTACTTCGCATGGACGTGGGGGAGCGGCTTACGGTGAGTGACGGACAGAGCAGCCGTCTGTATAGCTGCCGCATCATGTCTGTGGAGAAGGATCAAATATGGGCAGCCATTGAGAGTGTCAGCGATGCGGAGGTTGAGCTTCCGGTCAGAATCTGTCTCTTTCAGGGACTGCCTAAAAGTGATAAAATGGACTGGATCGTGCAGAAGGCGGTCGAGCTTGGCGCGTGTGAGATCGTTCCGGTGGTGACGAAGCGCACGGTGGTAAAGCTGGATGCAAAGAAAGAAAAGACGCGCTGCGCGCGCTGGAGGGCGATTTCGGAAGGCGCGGCGAAGCAGTCGGGGCGCATGATCGTGCCGCAGGTGAAGGAGCCGGTGAGCTTTGCGCAGGCGCTGGAATATGCGGGGGAGATGGATCTGAAGCTGATCCCCTACGAGCTTGCGGGCGGAATGGATAAGACGCGGGCGCTTTTTGCGGGGCTGCAGCCGGGACAGTCGGCGGCGGTCTTTATCGGTCCGGAGGGCGGCTTTGAGGAAGCGGAGGTCCTGCAGGCAGAGCAGGCGGGCTTTGCGCGCGTGACGCTTGGAAAACGTATTCTGCGCACGGAGACGGCGGGACTTGCAGCGCTGGCAATGCTTGGCTATGTGCTGGAGCGATAGACGGGAGAAACTATGGAAGCATATCTGGATAATTCGGCGACGACAAAGTGCCTGGACAGCGTGAAGGATATCGTCGTGAAAACAATGACGGAGGATTTTGGAAATCCCTCCTCGAAGCATACGAAGGGCGTGCAGGCGGAGCGATATCTGCGTGAAGCGCGGGAGGAGATCGCGCGCACCTTAAAGGTATCGGAAAAAGAGATTTATTTTACATCCGGCGGGACAGAGTCGGATAACTGGGCGCTCATTGGCGCGGCGCTTGCAAATAAGCGCGCCGGCAATCATATTATTACGACCGCCGTGGAACACGCCGCGGTGCTGCAGCCGATGGCGTACCTGCAGGAGCTTGGCTTTGAGATCACATATCTGCCGGTGGACGGGCAGGGCTGCATTCGTCTTGATGACTTGCGCGCGGCGCTGAAAAAGGAGACGATCCTTGTCTCGATCATGTATATTAATAATGAAGTGGGAACAAAGGAGCCGGTAGAAGAGGCTGCAAAAATAGTGAAGGAACACAATCCGCAGACGCTCTTCCACGTGGATGCCATTCAGGCATACGGCAAATACCGCATCTATCCGAAGCGGATCGGTATTGATCTGCTCTCAGTGAGCGGTCACAAGATCCACGGACCGAAGGGAACCGGCTTTTTATATATCGGAGAAAAGGTAAAGATTAAACCGCTGATCCTTGGCGGCGGACAGCAGAAAGGAATGCGCTCCGGGACGGATAATGTGCCGGGAGCGGCGGGCCTGGGGCTTGCCGCAAAAGAGGCGTACAGCGGTTTTGAGGAAAAGGTCAGCCATCTTGCGGCATTAAAGGAGCGGTTCCTGCGCGGAATCGCAGAGCTGCCGGATGCCATCGTGCAGGGGCAGGCGGCAAATATGCAAAACGGTCAGTGTGCGGCTGCAGAGAACGTGGGCGCGCCGCATATTGTCAGCGTGAGCTTTCGCGGAGTGCGCAGCGAGGTGCTGCTGCATGCGCTGGAGGAGCGCGGCATCTGCGTGTCGTCCGGTTCTGCGTGCTCGTCGAACAAAAAGCTGCCGGTAAGTACAGTGCTGAAAGAGATGAAGCTGGAAAACAGCCTGCTGGAATCAACGGTGCGCTTCAGCTTCAGCGTCTTTACAACGGAAGAGGAAATTGATTACTGTCTGGAGCAGCTTCGGGAACTGCTGCCCTTGCTGCGCAGATTTACCAGACGTTAACGCACGATATGCGGGAGGAGACTATGACATTTAAAACATTTTTGATCAAATACGGAGAGATCGGTATCAAGGGCAAGAATCGCTATCTCTTTGAGGAGGCGTTGGTGAAGCAGATCCGTCATGCACTGAAAAAAGCGGAGGGCGAGTTTGAGGTGCGCAGAGAACAGGGGCGCATCTATGTGGACTGCCTGGGTGCATACGATTTCGAGGAGACGGTGGAGGCGCTGCAGCATGTATTTGGCGTGGTCGGCATCTGCCCGGTTATCGTGACGGAGGATGAGGGCTTCGATGCGCTGGCGGAGACGGTTGTTTCTTATATGGGAGAGATGTATCCGCAGAAAAATCAGACCTTCAAGGTGGACGCAAGGCGTGCAAGAAAAAATTATCCGCGCAATTCCATGGAAATCAACGCTGATCTCGGCGAGCGGATCCTGCAGGCTTTCCCGGACATGCATGTGGACGTCCATGCTCCGCAGATCATGCTGTCTGTGGAAATCCGTGAAAAAATCTATATCTATTCCCGCATTATCCCGGGAGCAGGTGGGATGCCGGTGGGAACGAACGGCAAGGCTATGCTGCTGTTGTCCGGCGGCATCGACAGTCCGGTTGCCGGTTATATGATCTCCAAGCGCGGCGTGAAGATCGACGCGGTTTATTTCCATGCGCCGCCCTACACGAGCGAGCGTGCAAAACAGAAGGTGATCGACCTTGCAAGGATCGTATCGCATTACAGCGGCCCGATCATGCTGCATGTCGTAAACTTTACTGATATCCAGCTTTACATTTACGAGCAGTGTCCGCATGAGGAGCTGACGATCATCATGCGCCGTTATATGATGCGCATTGCCGAGCATTTTGCGAAAGAGACCGGCTCTCTCGGTCTGATCACAGGAGAGAGCATTGGTCAGGTGGCAAGCCAGACCATGCAGAGCCTCGCGGCGACAAATGAGGTGTGTACGCTGCCGGTCTATCGTCCGCTTATCGGCTTCGACAAGCAGGAGATTGTCGATGTATCCTTAAAAATCGGCGCATACGAGACGTCCATCCAGCCCTTTGAGGACTGCTGCACGATCTTCGTGGCAAAGCACCCCGTCACCAAGCCAAACCTCAACATCATCCGGCGGTCAGAAGGAAAGCTCTCGGAAAAAATAGACGAGCTTGTAAAGACGGCGATTGAGACGACAGAGAAGATCTGGGTGGAATAAGAAGCGGGCGGCGCAATGTCTGTCAGACAGGTTTTATGGGGAAAGCCGGTTGCCATATGTCTATCGCAGACATGTTGATTTTTTGATTTTGCTGCGCCGCCTATCTGACAGCTTTCTTCGCAAACTCGCCTGCCGCGCAGGCTCAGACAAGCTTCGAAAGCTGTCGCTATGCTCGCAAAATCTGCAAAATCTTCCTATTGTCTGCGATAGACATACGACACCGTCTTCTTTAAAAGTCTTGCAGTGAAAGCCCGCGAATTGCTTCATGCATGCGGGTTGGCGTCTTTCATCACAAAAAAACCTCCCGCGAGGGAGGCATCTGTCCGGTGGAACCGGAGATTAACTGATGATGTAGGGCTTCAGGGCAGCCAGAACGGTTTCAATATCGTCTTCTGCATGGATGTTTAATTCGATCGGTTTTGATAAGTCAAGACTAAAGATGCCCATGATGGACTTCGCATCGATAACGTACCTGCCGGATACAAGGTCGAAATCATAATCGAATTTTGTGATGTCGTTTACGAAGGATTTTACCTTGTCGATCGAATTTAAAGAAATCTGTACTGTCTTCATTGCGAAAGACCTCCCTTTATTGTTTAATCAATTTTATCTTACCTTTTGGAAAGGAAAAAGTCAAGATGAAAAAGAAAAAAGTAGCATTTCATAATCTGGGCTGCAAAGTAAACGCATACGAGACAGAGGCGATGCAGCAGATGCTTGAAAAACGCGGCTATGAGATCGTGCCGTTCGACTCACCGGCGGATGTTTATATTATCAATACCTGCACCGTCACAAATATTGCAGACCGTAAGTCGCGGCAGATGCTGCACCGGGCGAAGAAATTAAACCCGCAGGCGATCGTGGTGGCGGCTGGCTGCTACGCGCAGGCGGCGGGGGAGGAGCTTGCAGCGGATGAAGCGGTGGACATTGTAATTGGAAATAACCGCAAGAAGGAGCTTGCAGATATCCTGGAGGAATACGAGCAGTCGCGTGAGGCGTGTCATCTGCTGGATGTTGCACATGCGCCGGAATATGAGACGCTTTCCATTGCCAAAACGGCGGAACACACGCGTGCCTATATCAAGGTGCAGGACGGCTGCAACCAGTTCTGCAGCTACTGCATTATTCCGTATGCCAGAGGGCGTATCCGTAGCCGCGATCTGGGCGATGTGCTTGACGAAGTGCGGACGCTTGCAGAAAACGGCTATCAGGAGGTCGTGCTGACCGGGATCCATTTAAGTTCCTATGGGAAGGAAAAAAACGACGGCGTTGGCCTATTGCAGCTCATTGAGGCGGTGCATGAGGTGGACGGCATCCGGCGCATCCGGCTTGGCTCACTGGAACCGCGCATCATTACGGAGGAATTTGCGCAAAAGATCAGCAGGCTGCCGAAAATCTGTCCGCATTTTCACCTGTCCCTGCAGAGCGGGTGCGATGCGACACTAAAGCGCATGAACCGTCACTATACGGCGGAGGAATATTACGAAAAATGCGTGCTTCTGCGCAGTGTGTTTGATGATCCGGCGCTGACGACCGATGTGATCGTTGGCTTTCCGGGGGAGACGGAGGAGGAATTTTCTCAGACGGTCGCCTTCCTGGAAAAGGTGAAATTTTATGAGACGCATATTTTTAAGTATTCCAGACGCAGGGGAACCAGAGCTGCCGCGATGGAAAACCAGATTCCGGAGGAAACGAAAAGTGAGCGAAGCCAGGTGCTGCAGGAGCTGAACCGCAGGAATATGGCAGCGTATGAGGCGCGCTTTAAGGGCAGACAGGTGCAGGTTTTGTTTGAGGAAAAAACGCAAAGAGACGGCAGGGAATACTACTGCGGGCATACGCGGGAATACATTTCGGTAACGGTTCCGAATGAGGGGCAGGATCTCAGAAATAAAATTTGTGATTGTATTTTGTGAGACTCTGATGTAGAATAGAGCAAAAGGATGTTTATTAAGGACGTGGAAAAATGGGAAGAATCAGTAACACACAGTATTTTCGAATGAATCTTGATACAGAAGTGAGCGTAAAGGATACGCTGGACGCCGTATACAATGCCATGGTGGAGAAGGGCTACAATCCGGTGAACCAGATCGTCGGCTACATTATGTCGGGCGATCCCACTTATATTACAAGTCACAACAATGCACGCGCCATGATCATGAAGGTGGAGCGCGATGAGCTGGTGGAAGAGCTTTTGCGCGAATATATCAGGAACCGCTCATGACGGCAGAAAACAGAACCAGGATCATGGGGCTTGATTTCGGCTCTAAAACGGTGGGCGTGGCGATCAGCGACGAGCTGCTGATCACTGCCCAGGGGATCGAGATCATCCGAAGAACGTCTGAAAATAAACTCCGGCAGACATGTGCGAGGATCGAGGCGTTGATCGAAGAATACCATGTCGGAAGGATCGTGCTTGGCTTTCCGAAAAATATGAACAACACGATTGGGGAACGCGCAGAAAAATCTCTGGCATTTAAAGAGATGCTGGAGCGCAGGACAGGGCTTCCGGTCGTCATGTGGGACGAACGTCTGACGACGGTGGAGGCGAACCGTACGCTGATGGAGGGAAAAGTGCGCCGCGAGGAGCGGAAAAAATATGTGGATAAGCTGGCAGCCGTGTATATCCTGCAGGGCTATTTGGATTGTGCTTCCATGAAAGCGGCGGACGGCAGCGCGGAATAAGCAAAAAAGACACACGGAGAACGAACCTATGGAAAAACTTTTATTTCAGCTTGCAGATTCGGAGGAATCTGTGGAATTTTTTGTGTTGGAACAGACGAGAATAAATGGAACAAACTATATACTGGTCACCGATTCCGAGGAAGACGACGCAGAAGCATTGATTCTGAAGGATTTGTCGGAAGACGGCGAGCAGGAAGCAATTTATGAGATCGTAGAAGATGATAATGAATTAGCGGCAATATCCAGGGTTTTCAGTGAAATGCTGGAGGACGTTGATATTACGCTGTAAAAAGAAAGGAGAATTTTTCTGAAAAATATTAACAATTCCAAATTGAGGATCATTCCGCTCGGCGGTCTGGAGCAGATCGGAATGAACATAACTGCCTTTGAGTTCGAAGACAGTATTATTGTGGTGGACTGCGGTCTGTCCTTTCCGGAGGACGACATGCTCGGAATCGACCTGGTGATTCCGGACGTCACCTATCTGAAAGACAATATCGACAAAGTGAAGGGCTTTGTTATCACCCACGGTCATGAGGATCATATCGGCGCGCTCCCGTATATCATCAGGGACATCAACGTGCCGATCTATGCCACCAAGCTGACGATGGGCATCATTGAGAATAAATTTACCGAGCACAATTTGATGAAAACAACCAAGCGCAAGGTCGTGAAGCACGGGCAGTCCATCAATCTGGGGCTGTTCCGCATTGAGTTTATCAAGACAAATCACAGCATCGTGGATGCGGCGGCGCTTGCAATCTATTCTCCGGCGGGAATCGTTGTCCACACGGGAGACTTTAAGGTGGACTACACGCCGGTATTCGGCGATGCGATCGATCTGCAGCGCTTTGCGGAGATCGGAAAGAAGGGCGTGCTTGCCCTGATGTGCGACAGCACCAATGCGGAGCGCACAGGCTTTACGATGTCCGAGCGCACGGTTGGCAGAACCTTTGACAACATTTTTGCGGAGCACCGCAACACGCGCATCATTATCGCCACGTTTGCGTCCAATGTGGACCGCGTGCAGCAGATCATCAATTCTGCATATAAGTATGGCCGTAAGGTAGTGGTTGAGGGCAGAAGCATGGTTAGCATCATCTCCACGGCTGCCGAGCTTGGCTATCTGAATATCCCGGATTACACGCTGATCGACATCGAGCAGATGAAAAATTATCCGGATGAGCAGATGGTTCTGATCACCACGGGAAGCCAGGGCGAGTCGATGGCGGCGCTTTCGCGTATGGCGTCCGATATGCACCGCAAGGTGTCTATCAAGCCGGGCGATACCGTTATTTTCAGCTCGCACCCGATCCCCGGCAATGAGAAAGCCGTCTCGAAGGTCATCAACGAGCTTTCGGCAAAGGGAGCCGACGTCATTTTCCAGGATACGCACGTTTCCGGACACGCCTGCCAGGAGGAGATCAAGTTGATTTATTCGCTGGTACATCCGAAATATGCGATCCCGGTGCACGGAGAATACCGCCACTTAAAGGCCCATGCGCAGCTCGCGCAGAGCCTTGGCATTCCGAAGGACCGCATTTTTATCATGAAGAGCGGACAGGTTCTGGAGCTGGATGAGGAAGAGCCGGCAAAGATTACCGGAGAGGTACAGACAGGCGCGATCCTGGTGGATGGTCTTGGCGTCGGCGACGTTGGAAACATCGTGCTGCGCGACCGTCAGCATCTCGCAGAGGACGGCATTGTGATCGTGGTTCTCACACTGGAGCGATATACCAACCAGGTGCTTGCCGGACCGGATATCGTCTCGCGCGGATTTGTTTATGTGCGTGAATCGGAGGATCTGATGGGCGAGGCCCGTCAGGTGATCGAGGAGGCGCTTGATTACTGTGCGGCTAAGCATATTTCTGACTGGAGCAAGATCAAGAATACCATCCGCGATGAGCTGAATAACTTTATATGGAAAAAAACAAAGAGAAGTCCGATGATCCTTCCGATTATTATGGAAGTCTGACAGGGAGCGGCTATGCAGGATAATGTAGAGATTTATACAAAGGCGCTGATACGCGTCATTCAGGACAGCCCGGAGTACCGCGCGTTTTGCAGGGCGAAAACGAAGCTGTCCGGTATGCCGGAGCTGAAAAAGCAGATTGACGCATACCGGACACAGGTTTACCGCCTGCAGTATGAGGGCGATGTCGAGACGCTGTATGACCGGGTGCAGGAATTTAATATGGAGCATGCGCAGTTCCGCAAGGATCCGCTGGTGAATGAGTATTTAAACAGTGAGCTTGCAGTCTGCAGGATGCTCCAGAAGGTGGCGGCAGGTCTGACGGAGGCGCTGGATCTTGATCTGGACGAAGTTGCACAGGGAATCCGCTCGTAGAGAGGAGGAGACTTATGCAGACCAGACGGATACTGACCGGTATTTTACTGTTTTTGGTGAAGGTGCTTCTGGCGGTGGTGATCGCCGTGGGAATTTATCACCTCGGGGAGTACGCCTACTATTTCGGACACAGCATTTATGATAACGCGACGGTGTCCGATCCGCCGGGCAGGGACGTTGCGGTGGTGATCCCGGAGGGCAGCAGCATCGGCCAGGTGGCAAAGCTTTTGGAGGCAAAGGGACTGATCCGGGATGAAAAGGTATTCCGTGTACAGGAGCGTCTTTCCAAATATCACGGGCAGCTCAAAGCGGGCAATTATGTGCTGAACACATCGCAGAATGCCGAAGAGATGCTTGCGGTCATCACCGGAAATGAAGATGATTTGTCAGAAAATGAGGATAACGGATGATTGTAGAAGAACGAATGACCGCTTATCTGGATTCTCTGGATACCGGAAACAGCGAGTTTCTGGAGACGCTGGAGCAGCAGGCGAAAAGCGACGGCGTGCCGATCGTCCGGCGCCAGATGCAGAGCTTTCTGAAGGTGCTGCTGCGGATGAAGCGCCCGGCGCGCATCCTGGAGGTGGGCACGGCGATCGGATTTTCCGCGATTCTGATGTGCGAGAATACGCCGCCGGAGACGACGGTCACAACGATTGAAAAATATGAGAAGCGGATCCCGCAGGCGAAGGAAAATTTTGCGCGCGCAGGTCTTAATGGGCGCGTTACCCTGCTGGAGGGAGACGCGATGGAGATATTAAAAGAGCTGGAAGGCTCTTTTGATTTTATTTTTATGGACGCCGCGAAGGGGCAGTACATTTATTTTCTGCCGGAGGTGCTGCGTCTGCTGGAGCCGGAGGGGATTCTGGTGTCGGACAATGTGCTGCAGGAGGGCGATCTGATCGAGTCGCATTTTGTGGTGGAGCGCCGCAACCGGACGATCTACAAGCGGATGCGGGAATATCTGTATGAATTGAAGCACAATGAGCGGCTATTGACGTCCATCGTCCCGGTCGGGGACGGGGCGGCAGTGAGTGTGAAGATAAGATGAGGAGCAGTATGAGAAAACCAGAGCTTTTAATTCCGGCGAGCAGCCTTGAGGTGCTGAAAACCGCCGTCATTTTCGGAGCGGACGCCGTGTATATCGGCGGGGAAGCTTTCGGGCTTCGCGCTAAGGCGAAAAATTTTTCGATGGAAGAGATGCGCGCAGGCATTGCGTTCGCACATGAACACGGCGTAAAAGTATATGTGACGGCGAATATTCTGGCACATAATTACGATCTTGCCGGGGTGGAGGAATATTTTAAAGAACTGAAGGAGATCCGCCCGGATGCGCTCATCATCGCCGATCCGGGTGTTTTCCGGATCGCGAAGCGCGTCTGTCCGGAGATTGAGATCCATATCAGCACGCAGGCAAACAACACGAACTATGAGACATATCGCTTCTGGCATGAGCTGGGGGCTAAGCGCGTGGTGTCCGCGCGGGAGCTTTCTTTAAAGGAGATCAGGGAGCTGCGTGCAAATATTCCGGAGGAGCTGGAGATCGAGACCTTTGTGCATGGCGCGATGTGCATCTCCTATTCCGGAAGATGCCTTTTAAGCAATTACTTTACCGGGCGGGACGCCAACCAGGGAGCCTGCACGCATCCGTGCCGCTGGAAATATGCAGTCGTGGAGGAGACACGCCCCGGACAGTACCTGCCGGTTTACGAGAATGAGCGTGGAACCTACATCTTTAATTCCAAAGATCTCTGCATGATCGGGCATATTCCCGATCTGATGGAAGCCGGGATCGACAGCTTTAAGATAGAAGGGCGGATGAAAACGGCGCTCTATGTGGCGACTGTGGCGCGGACCTACCGGAAGGCGATCGACGATTATCTGGAGTCTCCGGCGAAATATGAGGAAAATATGCCGTGGTACCGGCAGCAGATCGCGAGCTGTACCTATCGGCAGTTCACCACCGGCTTTTTCTACGGGAAGCCGGATGAGAGCACGCAGATTTACGACAACAATACCTATGTGAAGGAATACACCTATCTCGGCATTGTGGAGGAGGTGCAGGACGGAGCCTGCCGCATCGAGCAGCGCAACAAGTTCTCCGTCGGCGAGGAGATCGAGATCATGAAGCCGGACGGAAGAAATGTACTGGCGACGGTTCTTTCCATTGCCGATGAGGAGGGCGTATCTATGGAGAGCGCTCCGCATCCGCAGCAGAAGTTAGACGTGCGCCTGTCCGGGATGGCGGAACGGTACGATCTTTTGAGAAGAAAAGAATAGGATACGATAAAACAAAAAGAAGGCTGCGGCGAAATGCACTTATCGCATTTCACTGCAGCCCTTTTCACACCTATAGGCGTTTATTTATTTTTTTCTACTTCAGCCATTTTCATTGCGCGCACCTTCAGCGGCAGGCCAAACAGGGTGATAAAGCCGCTTGCGTCGTGGTGATCGTAGAGATCGCCGGTCGTGAAGGAAGCGAGCGATTCATTGTACAGGCTGTACGGAGAGGTGGTGCCTGCCTTGATGATGTTGCCCTTGTACAGTTTGAATTTCACTTCGCCGGTCACATACTGCTGTGTGACGTCCACGAATGCCTGGATTGCCTCGCGCAGCGGTGTAAACCATTTTCCTTCATATACGATCTGAGCAAACTGGCTGCCCAGCTTTTTCTTTGTCTCTAAAGTCTCACGGTCGAGAATCAGCTCCTCAAGCTGATCGTGCGCCTCCATCAGAATGGTGCCGCCCGGTGTCTCATAAACTCCGCGTGATTTCATGCCGACTACACGGTTCTCCACGATATCCACGATACCGATGCCGTGCTTTCCGCCGAGCGCGTTCAGCTCTGTGATGATCTCGGATACCTTCATCGCCTTGCCGTTCAGCGTCTTCGGAACACCAGCCTCAAAGGTCATGGTCACGTATTCGCCCTCATCCGGCGCCTTCTCCGGGGTAACGCCGAGTACCAGCATATGGTCGTAGTTCGGCTCGTTTGCCGGATCCTCCAGCTCCAGTCCCTCATGGCTGATGTGCCAGAGGTTGCGGTCACGGCTGTAGCTGTGGCTTGCGTCGAACGGAAGGTCGATGCCGTGCTGGCGGCAGTATTCGATCTCATCCTCACGGGACTGCATGGTCCAGACGTCCGTCATGCGCCACGGAGCAACGATCTTCAGATCCGGTGCAAGAGCCTTGATGCTAAGCTCAAAACGGATCTGGTCATTTCCTTTTCCGGTTGCGCCATGGCAGATCGTGGTAGCGCCCTCCTTGCGGGCGATCTCTACCAGACGCTTTGCGATCACCGGACGCGCCATCGAGGTGCCGAGCAGATATTTGTGCTCATAGACAGCGCCTGCCTTCACGCACGGCATGATAAAATCGTCGCAGAATTCGTCAATAATGTCTTCAATATATAATTTGGAAGCGCCGGATAATTTTGCACGCTCCTCCAGACCGTCCAGCTCGTTGCCCTGTCCGCAGTTGATGCAGCAGCAGATTACTTCGTAATCAAAGGTTTCCTTCAGCCACGGGATCAGCGCAGTAGTATCAAGTCCGCCTGAATACGCCAGAATTACTTTTTCCTTCATAATAGTATCCTCCTCAAAATTTTCAAAAATCAAAGCTGTGTTTTTAACAGAACCTACTATACATCATATCCGGAAAATATGCAAGCATAAATTCAAAAAAATTTATAATTATGCAACAGGGAACATGCACAGGCAATCCTGGCTCTGTAAGGAGTGAAACCGGAGCCTTAAAGACGCGGAAAGTGCGTATGTGGGGAGGAAACTGCAAAGAGCAATATAAAAAATGCTTGCATAATATGCAAAAATATTGTATAGTTATGCAAGGCGCACGGGAAGAAGTGCAGAAGGACGGGCGCACAGCGCTGCCAGGCAGAGTAGTTCCGCGCAGAATGCACTTGCAATATCTGCGAAAAGCGCGTATGATAAAGCACGGAAAATCTGAAGTTTACGGGAATGTGAAGCTCGGAACATCCGTATGGTATCACCAACATTACTATAAAGAAATGCAGGAGAGAATAATATGATAAAAGCAGGAATCATCGGAGCGACGGGATACGCGGGAGGCGAGCTGGTGCGCCTTTTGATGGGACATAAAGAGGCTGAGATAAAGTGGTACGGCTCCAGAAGCTACATAGATAAAAAGTACGCGGACGTGTACCGCAACATGTTTGAGATCGTGGAGGACGTCTGCAGGGATGACAATCTGGAAAAGCTTGCGGAAGAAGTGGATGTCATTTTCACAGCGACGCCGCAGGGCTTTTTGGCATCGCTGCTGTCGGAGAAAATCTTATCGCAGGCCAAGGTGATCGACCTGAGCGCGGATTACCGCATCAAGGATGTTGCCGTCTATGAAAAATGGTACGGCATCGAGCACAAGTCGCCGCAGTTTATAAAGGAAGCGGTCTACGGGCTGTGCGAGATTAACCGGGAGCAGATTAAGGGAGCGCGCCTTCTGGCGAATCCGGGATGCTACCCGACCTGCAGCACACTGTCTGTTTATCCGGCTGTGAAGGAGGGGCTGATCGATCCGGCGACGCTGATCATCGACGCGAAATCCGGCACCTCCGGGGCTGGAAGAGGGGCGAAGGTGGATAACCTCTACTGTGAGGTAAACGAAAATATCAAGGCATATGGCGTGGCGAATCACCGTCACACACCGGAGATCGAGGAGCAGCTTGGTTATGCGGCAGGGCAGCCGGTGACTTTAAACTTCACCCCGCATCTGGTGCCGATGAACCGCGGCATTCTGATCACGGCGTATGCTTCGCTGAAAAAGGATGTCACTTATGCAGAGGCGAAGTCTCTGTATCAGAAATATTATGAGAAGGAAAAATTTGTCCGTGTCCTCGACGAGGGCGTCTGCCCGCAGACAAAGTGGGTGGAGGGCAGCAACTATGTGGATGTGAACGTTGTTGTCGACGCCAGAACGAACCGCCTGATCATGATGGGCGCGATGGACAATCTGGTTAAGGGCGCTGCAGGGCAGGCAGTGCAGAACATGAATCTGATGTTCGGGCTGCCGGAGAGCATGGGGCTGGAGCTTGCGCCGATGTTCCCGTAGGACGCCTGAAAGCGAAAGCTGCCGATTATTCCGGAGAGCGTCGATGGAAACAGGATGCTCTGTCCCCCCAAAAAAAAATGGAACATGGGAACGCGTTTTAAATGGGTTTGCGAAAGTGGCTGTGAACGGAGTGAACAGTAGAGAAAGCAGAAAAGGTGAGAAAAATATGAAACAGCAGGATAAGATACGCAGCATGACGATCGATGATTTTACGCAGGTACACGCGCTCTGGATGCAGATCAGCGGATTTGGCATCCGCAGCGTGGACGATTCCCGCGAGGGGATTGAGCGGTTCCTGAACCGGAATCCGGGCTGCAGCGTGGTGGCGGAGCGGGACGGTCAGATTATCGGAAGCATCCTCTGCGGTCACGACGGCAGACGCGGCTGTCTCTATCATGTGTGCGTTCATCCCGATTTCCGCAAGCAGGGAATCGGCAAAGCGATGGTTGTATTTGCGATGGAAGCGCTGAAAAAGGAAAAGATTAATAAAGTCTCGCTGATTGCGTTCACCCAGAATGATATCGGAAATGCGTTCTGGAAGGAGATCGGCTGGACGAAGCGGGAAGATTTAAATTACTATGATTTTGTGTTGAACGAGGAGAATATTACGGCATTTAACCGGTGACGGAAAAATTTAGGAGGAGATGGAAAAATGAGGCAGATTGAGGGCGGTGTAACGGCAGCGAAGGGCTTTGAGGCGGCGGCGACAGCGGCGGCGATCAAATATAAGGACAGGACGGATATGGCGCTGATCTACAGCACAGTGCCGTGTCATGCGGCGGGCACGTTTACGACAAACATCGTAAAGGCGGCTCCGGTGAAGTGGGATATGGAAGTGGTGAAGCATGCAGAATATGCGCAGGCGGTAGTCGTGAACAGCGGCATCGCCAACGCCTGCACAGGAGCGGAAGGATATCAGTACTGCCTGGAGACGGCGGAGGCTGCCGCAGAAGCGCTTGGCATAGCGAAAGAAGCGGTACTGGTCGGCTCCACCGGCGTCATCGGAATGCAGCTCCCGATGGACCGCATCAGGGCGGGCGTGAAGGTGCTGGCGGAGACGAAGGATGGCTCTCTGGAAAAAGGAACGGAGGCTGCAAAGGCGATCATGACGACGGACACGGTGAAAAAGGAGATTGCCGTGCAGTTTACGCTCGGCGGCAAAGAAGTGACGCTCGGCGGCATGTGCAAGGGCTCCGGCATGATCCATCCGAATATGTGTACCATGCTCAGCTTTGTGACGACGGACGCGGCAATCTCCAAAGAAATGCTGCAGAAGGCGCTCAGTGCGGACATTAAGGATACCTACAATATGATTTCAGTGGACGGCGATACCTCCACGAACGACACCGTGCTGCTGCTCGCGAACGGTCTGGCGGGAAACGCAGAGATCACAGAAGAAAATGAGGACTATCACACCTTTTTGCGTGCATTAAATTTTGTAAATACCTGTCTTGCACGTAAGATGGCTGGCGACGGCGAGGGCGCTACGGCGCTGTTTACCGTAAAGGTCATCCATGCGGAGTCGAAAGAGCAGGCGGTGACGTTAAGTAAATCGGTGATCACCTCCAGCCTCACCAAGGCGGCGATCTACGGACACGACGCCAACTGGGGAAGAATCCTCTGCGCGATGGGCTATTCCGGGGCGCAGTTTGACCCGGAAAAAGTCGATCTTACATTTGAGAGCGCAGCGGGAAGCATGAAGATCATCGAGAACGGCGTGGCGCTCGACTACAGCGAGGAGCAGGCGACGAAGATTCTCTCCGAGGAGGAGGTTATTGTGATCGCCGATGTGAAGATGGGGGATGCCGAGGCGACAGCGTGGGGCTGTGACCTCACATATGATTATGTGAAGATTAACGCGGACTATCGCTCATAAGGATTTTGCACATGTCACTTATGCTGACGCGGCGTAAATATCGCGGCAACGGTCAAAGCAAAAAGAAAGGATATCAGACAGAAAATGGAATCAATGGAGAACTGGCTGCAGAAAGCCCAGGTATTAAATGAGGCATTGCCTTACATACAGCGTTTTCACGGAAAAATAATGGTTGTCAAATACGGCGGCAGCGCAATGGTGGATCATGAACTGAAAAAAAGCGTGATCCGCGATGTGGCGCTCTTAAAGCTGGTCGGCTTCCGCCCGATCATCGTGCATGGCGGCGGCAAGGAGATCACAAAGTGGGTGAATAAGGCAGGGCTTGAGACACGGTTTGTGAACGGACTGCGCGTCACGGATAAAGAGACGATGGAGATTGCCGAGATGGTGCTGAACAAGATCAATAAAGGACTTGTCTCCATGATGGAAAAGCTCGGCGTCCATGCGGTCGGCATCAGCGGCAAGGACGGCACTTTGCTAAAGGTAGATAAAAAGCTCTCAAAGGGGCAGGACATCGGATATGTCGGGGAGATTAAGGAGGTCAACACCGAGCTTCTGGAAAAGCTTTTAAACGATGACTTTGTGCCGGTGATCTGTCCGATCGGCTCCGACGACGCCTACCATTCCTACAATATCAATGCGGATGATGCGGCGTGTGCGATCGCCTCGGCGATGGGCGCCTCAAAGCTGGCGTTCCTCACGGATATCGAGGGCGTTTACCGCAATCCGCTTGATAAATCCTCACTGATCTCCGAAATGACGATCCCGGAGGCAGAGGAATTTCTGGCAAGCGGCATGGCAGGCGGCGGAATGCTGCCGAAGCTGCAGAACTGTATCGAGGCGATGAAGGCGGGCGTTTCCCGCGTCCACATTCTGGACGGACGCATTGAGCATTGCCTGCTGCTGGAATTCTTTACAGACCGCGGCGTCGGCACGGCAATCATTAGCGACACAGAAAAGAGGTATTATCATGAATAGCTATATGGAACAGACTGAAAATTACGTGCTGCACACCTACAACCGTTTTCCGGTGGTGTTTGAGTCAGGACAGGGCGTTTATTTAAAGGATACGGACGGAAAGGAATATCTCGATTTTGCGGCGGGCATTGCCGTGATGGGGCTTGGCTATCACTATCCGGGTTTCGACGAGGCGCTGAAGGGTCAGATCGATAAACTGATCCATACGTCGAATTTGTTTTACAATGTGCCGCTCGGCGATGCCGCAGAGAAGCTGATCAGGGTGAGCGGTATGAGTAAGGTATTCTTTACGAACAGCGGCACGGAGGCGATCGAGGGCGCGATCAAGGCGGCGCGCAAATATGCCTTCTTAAAGGGCGGCAAGCCGGGCTATGAGATCATCGCGATGAACCATTCCTTCCACGGAAGGAGCGTCGGCGCGCTCTCCGTGACAGGCAACCCGCACTACCAGGAGGCGTTTAAGCCGTTGATGGACGGCGTGCGCTTTGCCGATTTCAATGATCTGGAGAGCGTAAAGGCGCAGATCAACGAAAAAACCTGTGCGATCCTTCTTGAGACAGTGCAGGGAGAGGGCGGCATCTATCCGGTCAAAAAGGAATTTTTGGAGGGTGTGCGCGCGCTGTGCGATGAGCATGATCTTTTGATGATCCTCGATGAGATCCAGTGCGGTATGGGGCGCTGCGGTGAAATGTTCGCATGGCAGGCGTACGGCGTCAAGCCGGATATCATGACAAGCGCAAAAGCGCTCGGATGCGGCGTGCCGGTGGGCGCGTTCCTTCTCGGCGAAAAGGCGGCGGCAAATTCGCTGGTTCCGGGCGACCACGGGACGACCTATGGCGGCAACCCCTTTGCGTGCGCGGCAGCGGCGAAGGTGCTGGAAATTTTCGAAGAGCAGGATATCGTCGGGCATGTGCGCGAGGTCGCGCCTTATCTGGAACAAAAACTCGATGAGCTGATAGAAAAATATGACTGCCTGCTGGCGCGCCGCGGCATGGGTCTGATGCAGGGCGTGGTAATCGGAAACGGAAAGAAAGTCGGCGAGGTGGTCAACGCGGCGCTCGCTCAGGGGCTGATCGTAATTTCCGCGGGCAGCGACGTACTCCGACTTGTGCCGCCGCTTATCATCGAAAAAAAGCATGTCGATGAGATGGCAGAGAAGCTTGCGGCAGCGCTGAATTAACAGGAAAAACGTGGACGTCACTTTTTCCTGTGATTAGCCGGAATTTGGAGCATAATACATACAAACTCCTTTTTTGCAGATACTATCCTGGAAGATACCGCAGATTCCGGTATCGGAAAGCTATGATATTTATCTGAGAAAAGGAGTTTTATTATGTTTGGAATTCTGATCGCACTCTTATCGGGTGCATTGATGAGCGTGCAGGGAGTCTTTAACACGGATGTCACAAAAAACACAAGCCTGTGGGTGTCGACCTCGTTTGTGCAGTTTTCGGCGCTCATTGTCTGTCTTGCGGCCTGGCTGATCACGGACCGCAGCAGCTTCGGCGCGCTTGCGCAGGTGCCGCACAAATACACGCTGCTTGGCGGTGTTATCGGCGCGTTTATCACGGTCACGGTGGTGAAAAGCATGAGTATGCTCGGTCCGGCAAAATCGGCGATGCTGATCGTGATCGCCCAGCTCGCGGTGGCGTGGCTGATCGAGCTTTTTGGAATTTTCGGTATGGAAAAGACGGCATTTTCTGTGCGCAAGCTGATCGGGATGCTGATCGCGATCGCAGGAATTATTACATTTGAGTTATAAAAACATTACAAAACTCTAAAAATGCTATTGTAATTCCCGCAGATTTCCGTTAAAATAGGTAATGCATAAGGGGAACTCCGCTGTCTTTGGGCAAAGGAGAGTATGCAGTTGAGAAAAAGAATTTATACGGGACTGATCGGTGCGCTCGTGCTTTCGTGCTGCGCGGGCTGCGAAAGAAAGCAGCCGCAGGTAGTCTGGGAATCCTATACGGAGCAGGATGAAACCGCCGCAGAGGAGGCTGGATCGGAGACAGGCGGCGCGGAGGCGTTTCAGGAGCAGGATGTCATGGAAACACAGTCGCAGAAAATTTTTGTTGATATCTGCGGAGCGGTGCAGCGACCGGGCGTTTACGAGCTGGAAGAGGGAATGCGCGTCTGTGATGCGGTGGAGGCTGCAGGCGGTCTGCTGGAAAACGCAGATCTGGCGTCACTGAACCAGGCGGCGCTTCTTGCGGACGCGGCAAAGATCTATGTGTATACACAGGAGGAAGCCGCGCAGCAGGGTATTTCTGCTTTGGAGCAGAGCGTGACCGGCGTCTCTTCCGGGCAGGAGAGCAGCGCAGTGGCGGTGAAGGTAAATATTAACACCGCAGATATCGCGCAGCTCTGTACCCTGAGCGGTATCGGAGAGTCGCGCGCAAGGGATATCATTGCGTACCGCGAGGCAAACGGCGCCTTTCAGTCGACGGAAGAAATTATGAATGTAAGCGGCATCAAGGAAGCCACTTTTCAGAAGATAAAAGATGAGATAGCAGTGAGGTAAAGGAGAGGCAAATGGCAAAGCAGGTTTTGGTAGTAGATGATGAGAAATTAATTGTGAAGGGAATCCGTTTCAGTCTGGAGCAGGACGGCATGGAGGTGGACTGCGCATACGACGGGGAAGAAGCACTTCAGATGGCAAAAAATAAGGAATACGATATCATACTTCTTGATCTTATGCTGCCGAAGGTGGACGGTCTTTCCGTGTGCCAGCAGATCCGGGAGTTCTCCAGCGTTCCCATCGTCATGCTGACCGCAAAGGGCGACGATATGGATAAAATTATGGGACTTGAGTACGGGGCGGACGACTATATCACAAAGCCGTTCAACATTCTGGAGGTAAAGGCGCGTCTCAAGGCGATCATGCGCCGCACCGGAAAACCTGCCGCTGCCGAGAGCAAGAGCAGGGTCGTGCAGGTGGGCGATCTGGTTCTGGACTGCGAGAGCAGAAGAGTGACCATCGCAGGAAAAGAGATCAATCTGACGGCAAAGGAATTTGACGTCCTGGAGCTTCTGGTATTTAATCCGAACAAGGTGTACAGCCGCGAGAACCTGCTGGATACCGTGTGGGGGTATGAATATCCGGGTGACGTGCGTACGGTTGACGTCCATATTCGGAGACTTCGCGAGAAAATTGAGACAAATCCCAGCGAACCGAAGTACGTACATACAAAATGGGGCGTAGGTTACTATTTTCAGCACTAAAGGAAAGCTATGAAAAACAAACTGAAGTCAATTTTTCAAAAAACCGGAGTCGTCCGTCTGCTGAAAAGCCTCAGACTGCGCATTTTTCTGATCGTCTGTCTGGTCGGCATCATTCCGATCCTGCTGATGAAGATGAACATTCTGGAACGGTATGAGGAGCAGTCATTGATCCAGCGGGGCAGGATGCTGCAGAATCAGAGTCAGAATCTCGCCGACCGTATGGGCACCGCTGTTACCAATCTGAATCTGGATATCGGCGGTTTTGCGACGGAGATGGAGCAGCTCGCGAAGCTGTACAACGGACGCCTGGTGGTGGCGAACCGGGAGTTTGAGATTATTGAGGATACCTATAGCCTGGATGTCGGGAAATATCTCGTATCCGAGGAGGTGATCAAATGCTTCCGCGGGGAGGTCAGTCTTACGCGCGATTCGTCGAGCCGTTTTGTCGAGCTGGCGATCCCGATCCAGGAGGCGGTCACGAAGCAGGTCGTCGGGGCGCTGATCGTCAGCTCCGAGACGGCAGATATCATGGAAAGTAAGGAAGAACTCAGCAGACAGGTATCGATCCTGCAGGTGGGTTTAATTGCTGCGGTCCTGGTGGCGGCGCTGTATGCGTCTAGCATTCTGGTAAAGCCGTTTGGCAAGGTGACGCAGGCGCTGGAGGGAATCAGCGGCGGATTTCTGGAGGACGATCTCACGCTGGTGGATTACACGGAAACGCAGGTGCTCTCGGAAGCGTATAACCGTATGCTCGGCAGAATGAAGACGCTGGACGATTCGCGCCAGGAATTTGTGTCGAATGTCTCTCATGAGCTGAAAACGCCGATCACCTCAATGAAGGTACTGGCGGATTCCCTGCTGATGCAGGAGGATGTGCCGGCGGAGCTTTACAAGGAATTTCTGCAGGATATCGCAGAGGAGATCGAGCGTGAAAACAAGATCATCAACGATCTGCTTTCGCTTGTAAAGATGGACCGCAGAGCATCCGACGTCAATATCCAGTCCACAAATATCAACGAGCTGATCGAGCTGATCCTGAAGCGTCTGCGTCCGATCGCGGCAAAGCGGAATATTGAGCTGGTGTTTGACAGCTATAAACCGGTGATCGCGGAGGTGGATGAGACAAAGCTGACGCTTGCGCTGTCAAACCTCGTGGAAAATGCTGTAAAGTACAACCGGGAGGGCGGCTGGGTTCACCTGTCGATCAACACGGATCACAAATATTTTTATGTGAAGGTGGAGGATAACGGAATCGGCATCCCGCAGGCGGATCAGGAGCATATTTTCGAGCGTTTTTACCGGGTGGACAAATCGCATTCCAGAGAGATCGGCGGTACCGGGCTTGGGCTTGCGATTGCGAGAAATGCGATCCTGATGCATCGCGGCGTAATTAAAGTATACAGCGAAGAGGGGAACGGAACGACGTTTACCGTGCGCGTTCCGCTGCTCTATTCGGAGTAGTCGGGAGGCAGCGATGAAAAAGATTTTTTTCAGTTTTTTGATTGTGATCCTGCTGATCGGCATGTCGGGCTGCACGAAAGCGGGAACGGATAATTCCGGATACCAGATTTATTATACAAACCTGGAGCGCACGGAGCTTTCTTCGGAGAGCTATCATCCACAGGCAGAGGATACGGAAGAGATTGCGGCAGAGCTTCTGGAAAAGCTTGCGTCGCCTTCAGTGTCGGCAGAGCATACCAGTCTGCTTACGTCGGGGGTAGAGATTACCGGCAGCTCCCTGTCGGACGGACAGCTCACCGTTACTTTCAACGACACCTATGAGGAGCTTGATAACGCAAGCGAGATCCTTCTGCGCGCGGGAGTTGTCATGACGATGACGCAGGTGAAGGAAATCCGTACCGTGGTATTCCATATTGGAAATGATGTGCTGCGGGATATTTCCGGTGAGCCGGTGGGAGCGATGACGGGCAGTATGTTTATCAATCAGCTGGTTGGAACAAATTCTTACCGGTATGCGGCGCTTTCTCTGTATTTTTCCAATAAGGACGGCAATAAAATCGTCAGAGAAGTCCGCAATGTCCATTATTCCAGCAATACTACGCTGGAGCGGGTCGTGATGGAGCAGCTTTTGAAGGGACCGATGAATACGCAGCTTCTGCCGATACTGCCGGAGGATGTGCGCGTGCTCAGCGTTTCGGTGGAGGGCAACCTCTGCACGCTGAACCTGAGCAAGGAGTTCCTGAACGTGCGCGGGGATGAAGCGCTTCTTCCGGAGGTAACGATCTACGCGATCGTAGACAGTCTCTGCGATATGCTGGACGTGGAGCGCGTACAGTTCCAGGTGGAGGGACAGTCGAACGTGCTGTACAAGGAAAGTCTGAATCTGTCGGGACCGTTCCATCGGAACAGCGAGCTGATCGAGACTGTGGAGAGCACAGAGGCGGAGCTGGAACAGGACGGGAAGCCCTCGGTCGGGCTGTAAATACAAAAACGCGGCAGTTTCCGACGCTGAAGGAAGCTGCAGGAAGGCAAAAGAAAAGGAGAGACGAATGCGGGAGAGGCATCTATGCTGTATCTGCTGTCTGCTTCTTTTGTGGTTTGCATTTTCCGGCGTTTTCCGGGGAGAGACGCAGAATACGTCTGTCTCCCCGGCGCCGGAGGGCGCGGATCTTTCGGTAAGCGGCACAGTTTACAGACAGGAATTTAAACAAGAAAGTCAGAGAATTTATCTGAAAGACATTTCCATTGAATCACAGGCTGCGGATTCTTCGCAGAAAACCAGTGAATATGAAAACAGAATGATCGTATATTTAAAGCGGGCGCAGGAAGTTAAAATCGGAAATCGTGTGCGTGTTTCCGGTGTCTGCACTTATCCGAAGGAGCAGAGAAATCCGGGCGGCTTTGACGCAAAAGCATACTATGCGGATATGGGCGTCGAAATACTTTTGCGGAGAGCAGAAATTTTGCAGCGGGATACCGGTATCTATCCGGTGCGAAACGCGATTTCTGAATTTCGTCGATATGCAAGGGGACTTTTGGAGGATGCCGGGGAGGATACCGACGCGGGCGTGCTGTCTGCGATGCTGCTCGGCGACAAGGGAATCCTGGACGAGAAAATAAAAGACCTGTATGCGGATACCGGGATTTTACATTTGCTTGCGATTTCAGGGCTGCATGTTTCCATGACCGGCATGGCGCTGTTTGGGGCGCTGCGGAGACTGCGCGTTTCCTTTACCGGCTCTGCAGCAATATGCGGCGTGGTAATGGCGGCGTATGCCTGCATGACCGGATATCCGGTCTCGGCAGTGCGGGCGGTGCTGATGTTTGGCATTTTCCTTCTGTCGCAGGTGACGGGGCGCACGGCAGATCCCGCTACCAGCCTGGCGGTTTCCGCCGCGGCGATATTGCTCTGCAGAGCCAGGGCGCTGCACCAGGCGGGATTTCTTTTGTCCTTTGGCGCGGTGGGCGGCATTTTGTTTGCGCAAACCTTCCGGAGCCGTCTTTTAAAGGGGACGACGCTTGGCATGAGCATGGGAGTTCAGATCATGACGCTTCCGGTGACGGCATATTTTTACTATCAGTTTCCATTATATAATGTGCTTCTGAATATCTGTGTGCTGCCGCTGATGCCCTTTGTGCTGGGCTTTGGCATGGCGGGGATCGCCGGCGCTGCTCTTAACCGGGAGCTTGGAAGCTTTGTGCTGGCGCCCGCTCATTATCTGCTGAAGGGCATTGCATTTGCGTGTGGAAAGCTGCGTCTTTTGCCGTTCGCGGGGATTGTGACGGGGCAGCCGCAGCCGGTGAAAATAGCCGCTTACTATGCGGTTCTGTTTTCGGCGATGTTTTTCTGCAAAAAATTTGAAAACGGACGGAAAAATCATGAATTTTTTATGAAAACAGAAAAAATGGATTTGATAAAGTGTGGCATTGCATTTATACTATTAACAGGAGTATTTTTTGCCGGAGAGCCGCACGCCTTTTCGATGACGTTTCTGGATGTGGGGCAGGGAGACGGCTGCTGTATCCGGAACCGGGATCATTCTGTCTGGATGATTGACGGCGGAAGCAGCAGCGAAAGTAAGTTAGCCGAAAACTGTGTGGAGCCGTTTCTGAAAAGCAGCGGCATCGCCAGGGTGGATTACTGGCTGATCTCCCACTATGACAAAGATCATGTGAGCGCGCTTCTGGAGATGCTGGAGGGGTACGAGCGCGGACTTGACGGACGCAATGCGGCGGGGATCACCGTCGGGACGCTGCTGCTGCCGGATGCGGGAGAAGAAAACGAGATAGCAGAGCAGCTTTTGTCTCTGGCAAAAAAACAGGAAATCCCGGTGCGCTTTGTGGGAAAAGGCGATATCATAAACGCCGGAGATATGACGGTGCGGATTCTTGCGCCGCAGCGGGGGAGCGCTTATGAAAACGGCAACGCCTCTTCGGTGGTCGCCGAGGTGAGCGTCGGTTCCTTCAAAGCCCTGTTTACGGGAGATGTGGAAGGAACCGGCGAGAAGGCGCTTCTGCAGGAGGGAAGCCTTGGCGATGTGGATGTGCTGAAGGCGGCGCATCACGGCTCAAAGAATTCCACGCCGGAGCTTTTTCTGGAGATGACAAAACCGGAGATCGCGGTAATCTCCTGCGGGGAAAACAATTCCTACGGGCATCCGCACGCCCAGCTGCTAAAGCGGCTCGACGAGAGCGGCAGTCTGGCGGCGCGCACCGATCTTTTGGGCGCGATCACAGTGAAGGTAACAGACGACGGATACACCGTGACCGGGCATCTGAAGCCGTGAAGGCAGGGGGCGAAAAGAGCATTGTGAGGACCGGAATTTTTGAAAAATGGAATTTCAGCAAGGGAGGGGAAGTCTATGAACATCCGGGAGATGGCGGAAAACAGGGAAGAGGAGTTTTTAAGTGAATACGCGAGTCTGAGCAGAAATACGCGCGGAAGAGACCGGGAAGAGGCACAGTGTGATATACGGCCGGTCTACCAGCGTGACCGCGACCGCATTCTGCATTGCAAATCGTTCCGAAGGTTAAAGCATAAGACGCAGGTCTTTCTGAATCCGCAGGGCGACCACTACCGCGACCGTCTGACGCACACGCTGGAGGTGTCGCAGATCGCGCGCACGATCGCGCAGGCGCTGCGCCTGAACGAAAATCTGACGGAAGCGATCGCGATGGGGCACGACCTCGGACACACGCCGTTCGGCCACGCCGGGGAGCGCGTGCTGAACCGTGTCTGCCCGGACGGATTTATCCACAGCGAGCAGAGCATCCGCGTGGTGGAGCTGCTGGAGAAAAAGGGCAGGGGACTAAACCTCACCTGGGAGGTGCGGGACGGCATCCGCAATCACCGTACGAGCGGGAATCCTTCTACGCTGGAGGGGAAGGTTGTGCGTCTCTCGGATAAGATCGCTTATATCAACCACGATATTGATGACGCGGAGCGCGCGGGCATCCTGCGCGAGGAGGAGATCCCGCTGGAATACCGTCAGGTGCTCGGCAGCACCATCAAGGAGCGGCTGAACACGATGATCCACGATATCGTGAGCAACAGCCAGGGAAAACCGGATATCTGCCAGTCGCCGGAGGTGGAGCAGGCAATGAAGAATATCCGCAAATTCATGTTTAAGAGCGTGTATACGAACCCGGCTGCAAAGGGAGAGGAGACCAAGGCGGAGAATATGATCGCTGCCCTGTACGAATATTATGAAAAGCACCTGGAGGTGCTGCCGCTGGAATACCAGGAGATGGTGACAAGAGGCGGGCAGAGCGTGCCGCGCGTGGTGTGTGATTACATTTCCGGCATGACCGACCAGTATGCGATGACGAAATATGCGGAATACTTTATTCCGAAGGCGTGGAGGCTTTAAAGAAAGGAAGAAAACGATGTTTTACTCGGAGGATCTTGTGGAAGAGGTGCGCTCCAGAAATGATATTGTGGATGTGATCTCAGGCTATGTACGGCTGCAGAGAAAGGGCAGCTCTTACTTTGGACTATGTCCGTTTCACAGCGAAAAATCGGCGTCTTTCTCCGTATCGCGGGAAAAGCAGATGTATTATTGCTTTGGCTGCGGAGCGGGCGGCAATGTCTTTACGTTTCTGATGGAATACGAGCACTATACCTTCCCGGAAGCGATGAAGGTGCTGGCTGACCGCGCGGGCGTGCAGCTTCCGGAGCAGGAGGCGAGTGAGGAGATGCGGCGGGAGCAGAGCCTGCGCAGCCGTATTCTGGAATTAAATAAAATGGCGGCGAAGTATTTTTACTATCAGCTCCGCCAGGAGAACGGCGCACATGCCATGAAGTATCTGAAGGACCGCCAGCTTTCAGATGAGACGATTCACCGCTTCGGACTCGGCTATGCAAATAAATACAGCAACGATCTCTACCGTTATCTGAAGGGAAAGGGTATCTCAGACGAGCTGCTGGCGCAGTCCGGGCTGATGCAGGTGGACGAGAAGCATGGCATGTACGATAAATTCTGGAACCGCGTCATCTTCCCGATCATGGACGTGAACGGCAGGGTGATCGGCTTTGGCGGCCGCGTGATGGGCGACGGAAAACCGAAATATTTAAATTCCCCGGAGACGGTGGTGTTTGATAAGAGCCGTAATCTTTACGGGCTGAATTTTGCAAAGACCGCGCGCAAGAAGCAGCTTCTGGTGTGCGAGGGCTATATGGATGTGATCTCGCTGCACCAGGCTGGATTTATCAATGCGGTAGCATCCCTGGGGACGGCGCTGACCTCGCAGCATGCCAGTCTCATCCGCCGTTATACGGACGAGGTGATACTGACCTACGACAGCGACGAGGCGGGCGTGCGCGCGGCTTTGCGCGCGATCCCGCTGCTTGCGGAGGCGGGGGTGACGGCGCGCGTGCTGAATATGCGCCCTTATAAAGATCCTGATGAATTTATCAAGGCGCTTGGAGCGGAGGAATTTCAGAAGCGGATCGACGACGCTCAGAACAGCTTCCTGTTTGAGACGGATATTCTGCAAAAATCCTTTGATATGAACGATCCCAAGGGAAAGACGGCGTTTTATGAGGCGGTTGCCAAAAAGTTAGTGGGTTTTGAGCAGGAGCTGGAGCGCGAAAATTATCTGGAGGCAGTGGCGCGCCGCTACGGAGTGGGCGCGGACAGCCTTCGTAAGCTGGTGAACAGCATTGCGCTGAAAGGCATGAATTATTCGCGGACGGAGACTGCGCGCAGTCAGGCACGGCGGCAGGAAAAAGAGCCGGGGCTCTTAAAGTCCCAGAAGCTGCTCCTCACGTGGCTGATCGAGTACCCGTCGCTCTATGAGGGCGCGCGCAGGTTTATCACGCCGGATGATTTCACCGGGGAGCCGTACCGGACGGTGGCGGAGCTTTTATTTGCGCAGTATGAGGCGGGGGAAAAATCCCCGGCAAAGATTATCAATCATTTTACCGATCCGGAGGAGCAGAGCCAGGCGGCGGCGCTCTTTCATTCCACGCTGGCGGTGGAGTCGGAGGCGGAGCGCGAGAAAGCATTTAAGGAAACCCTGCAGAAGATCTTCCTGAGCAGTCTGGAGAGGCGGAAAAAAGAATTGTCGCCCACCGATATGGCAGGGCTGCAGAAGCTGATAGCGGAGCAGAAACGTGTGCGGGAGATCGCGGCGGCGAGCTTCTCCTTTCAAGCCTGCTAAAAACCGGAAAAAGACAATAAAGGAGAAAATATTGAGCATACAATTATCAATACGCCTGTCTGCCATTGCAGGGTTGACGAGGGGCGCGAAACGGCTGGCGGATATCGGAACGGATCACGGCTATCTGCCGATTTTCCTCGCGCAGCAGGAGAGTCTGGAGTATGCGGTGGCAATGGACGTCAACCGCGGACCGCTTTTGCGGGCGCAGGAACACATCCGCCGGCAGCATCTGGAAGCGAAGATCACCACCAGGCTCTCGGACGGGGCGCAAAAACTGCAGCCGGGAGAGGCGGACTGCGTGGTGATCGCCGGAATGGGCGGTCCGCTTACCATAAAAATTCTCTCGGAGGGCAGGGCGCAGCTTGCCAAAACAGATGTTTTCGTTCTGCAGCCGCAGTCCGAGATTGAGAGCGTGCGCCGCTTTCTGCATGCGGAGGGGTTGGTCATTACTGCCGAGGATATGGTAAAGGACGATGGAAAGTTTTATCCGATGATGCGGGCGGAGCGCGTGAAAAATCCAAAGACACCCCCCTGGGAAGATTATGAATACTGCTTCGGAAGATTTCTCATCCGGCAGAAAAATCCGGCGCTGCAGGAATTTCTGCGGAAGGAAGAAAAGACCTGCCTGGAAATTCTTGAGAGTCTGCAGGGACGGGACGGGGAAAAAATCGCCGGGCGCCGGAAGGAACTTACAGAGAAACTGCAGATGATAGAAAAAGCAGCGGCCTTCTTTTTCCCTTGCAATCCCCATGCAAAAAGCTTATAATACATCTGACGCGGCAAGAAGGAGGAAGAAAGAGATGCTGAAGGGAAAAACGGTACTGCTTGGAGTGACAGGGAGCATTGCAGCCTACAAGATCGCGTATCTGGCAAGCGCCCTGAAGAAGCTTCACGCGGACGTTCACGTTCTGATGACAAAAAATGCATGTAATTTCATTACTCCGATCACGTTTGAAAGTCTGGTGGGAAACAAGTGTCTGACAGACACCTTCGACCGGAATTTTCAGTTTCAGGTGGAGCACGTTTCGCTTGCAAAGAAGGCGGACATTCTGCTGGTAGCTCCGGCATCGGCGAATGTGATCGGCAAGCTGGCGCACGGCATAGCGGACGATATGCTGACGACGACGGCGCTGGCGTGCAGATGCCCGAAGATCATTGCACCGGCGATGAACACGAATATGTTCGAGAATCCGGTCGTGCAGGATAATCTGAAGATTCTGGAAAGGTACGGCTGGGAGGTTATCCAGCCGGCGAGCGGTTATCTGGCGTGCGGCGACACAGGCGCCGGGAAAATGCCGGAGCCGGAGGAGCTTCTTTCGTATATTAAGAAGGAGATCGCCTGCCCGAAGGATCTGAGGGGCAAACGGATTCTGGTGACGGCGGGACCGACGCAGGAGGCGATCGATCCGGTGCGTTATATCACGAATCATTCCACCGGCAAAATGGGCTATGCGCTCGCCGAAAATGCCATGCTCCGCGGAGCGGAGGTGACGCTCGTCACCGGCAAAACAGCGCTGAAGGCTCCGTTGTCTGTAAAAATAGTTCCGGTTACGACCGCCCAGGAGATGTTCGACAGAGTGACCTCTCTGGCATCCAGTCAGGATATCATCATCAAGGCGGCTGCCGTGGCGGATTATCGTCCGGCAGAGGTCAGTACGGAAAAGGTGAAAAAATCAGACGACAATTTTTCTATTGCGCTGGAGCGCACGCAGGATATTCTGAAATATCTTGGCGAACACAAAAAGAGCGGACAATTTCTCTGCGGGTTTGCCATGGAGACGCAGAATGTGCTGCAAAATGCAAAGGAAAAGCTCACGAAAAAGAATCTGGACATGATCGTTGCCAACAGTATAAAGACGGAGGGCGCAGGATTTGGGACAGATACCAACGTCGTGACGATGATTACACGGGATGAGGAGATCTCACTCCCTCTGCTCAGCAAGGAGGAGACAGCCGCGCACATTCTGGATAGGATCATCGCTTTGCAGAAAAAAGGAAACCCGTAAACCAAAGGATGCGGGTAAATTATAACAGGAAGAATACCCGCAGTTCCATCACCGTATTGTATCCATATTGGAGCGATAACAAGGAGGAAAATCATGAACAGAAAATTTTCAACAACGCAGCTTACCATTCTTGGTCTTATGACCGCACTTCTTTTACTGATGGCGTATACGCCGTTGGGCTATCTGAACATCGGACCGCTGGCGATCACCTTTAACGTGATTCCGGTTGCCATCAGCGCAATCGTTTTAGGGCCTGCGGGCGGCGCGATCGCAGGCGGTGTGTTTGGACTCACCAGTTTTCTGCAGTGCATTGGCATTGGCGGGACAAGCGCTATGGGTGTGATATTGTTTGAGATCAATCCGGTGCTTGCCTTTATTCAGCGTTTTGTACCGCGTGTGCTCGACGGGCTTCTGCTCGGTTATATCTTCAGCGGTGTGCGCAGGCATGTAAATATTTACGTGGCATGTGCCGTGACCGGCTTCTGCTCGGCATTTTTGAACACGGCATTTTTCATGCTTGCACTGGTACTTCTGTACGGAAATACGGAATATGTGCAGGGGCTGATGGGAGGACAGAACATTATCGTATTTATCTGCACTTTTGTGGGCATTAACGCTGTGTGCGAGATGCTTTCTTCGACGATACTGACGGGTGCGGTAGGAGTTGCTTTATATAAAGCGCGGTTTATTCCGGCGCTGAAACAGAAATCACAGCCGGCATAAAATACCGGCATTTTATCGGAGGATACTATGATTTTAGCGATTGATATCGGCAATACCAATATTGTCATCGGCGGTATCGACGAGAAAAAGACGTATTTTATAGAGCGCGTCTCGACGATACGGACAAAGACGGAGCTGGAGTATGCCATCGACATAAAAAACGTGCTGGATATTTACGGCTATACGGTGGACGACATTTCAGGCGGTATCGTGTGCTCGGTCGTTCCGCAGATCACCAACGTGATGCGCGTGGCGGCGGAAAAAATTCTGCGCCGGGAGATCATGGTGGTGAAGTCGGGGCTGAAAACGGGGCTTAATATCCTGATGGATTTCCCGAACCAGCTCGGCAGTGACCTGGTGGCGGATGCGGTTGCCGGTATTACGCATTATCAGGTTCCGCTGATCATCTTCGATCTTGGCACGGCGACGACTGTGTGCGTGGTGGATGATAAGAAAAACTATATCGGAGGCATGATCTATCCCGGTCTGCGGGTATCCCTGGACGCGCTGACGTCGAATGCCTCGCAGCTTCAGGGTGTCGGGCTGGACAGTCCGGAGCGCGTGATCGGGAAGAATACCGTTGATTGCATGAAGAGCGGCATTTTAAACAGTAATGCCGCAGCCATGGACGGCATTATTGACCGGATCGAGGAGGAGCTTGGAAAGAAGGCGACGGTGCTTGCGACCGGCGGGCTTGCAAAAACGGTCGTTCCGCTCTGCCGCCGAGAGATTATCCTGGATGAAGAGCTGCTTCTGAAGGGAATGCTGACGATCTATCAGAAAAACCGGACAGCCTTTGCGGCGCCCGCGGAGAAGGGGAAAGGGGCAAATCCATGCGAATAGAGCAGGGAAACAGCCTGCTGCGCGTAAAGGCGGCAAATCAGGCGACCATCCTGCGGCTGATCTATTATCTGGGACCGGTAAAGCGTGCGGACATTGCAGAACAGCTTGAGCTTACTCTTCCGACCATTACAACCAATGTAAACAGTATGATCTCCGCGGGAATTGTGCGGGAGGTCAGCGTAAGAGACGCAAATCAGGCGCGTATCGGCAGAAAAGCGCGACTGCTGGAGGTCGTTCCGGAGGCATATCATTTTATCGGGATCGAGAGCACCGGAACGCGCCGCTGTGTCAGCGTGACAGATTACTGCGGACGGCCGCTGTACTCCCATTACGACGAGCAGGTGTACGCCGACTACCGGCGAAGCATGGAGGAGACCTGCCAGGTGGTGATGAATTGTCTGAAGCACTGCCGCCTGAAATTAGAAGATATCTCCGGCGTCTGCTTCGGGCTGCCAGGCTGGGTGGACCGTGAGGAGGGGGTTCTGCGGGTGCATCCGCGAACCCAGTGGAGCAACAAAAATATTTGTAAGGATTTTCAGGAGCTTACCGGTTATCAGGGAACGGTGATCGTGGAAAACAATGCCTGCGTGCGCGCGATCGGCGCGCAGTTCCGCCGTCGGCGGGAGATGGAAAATGTGCAGAGCTTTGCCTATCTTTTCGTGGATACCGGTATCGCCTGTCCGCTGATCGTCAACATGGCAAATTATCTCGGCTCGGTAGTCGGCGCCGGTGAGGTCGGACATATGGTGATGGAGGCGAACGGCAGGCAGTGCGTCTGCGGAAACCGCGGCTGTCTGGAGGCGTACTCCAGCGACTACGCGGTCATACAGCGGTGCGAGGAAGCATTGCGCCAGGGAAAGGCGGCAGGGCTGAAGGAGCTGTGCGGACAGATGAGACCGGAAATGTTTCAGATCATGAAAGCGCAGCGCCAGGGCGATAAAGACGTTGCCGCGATCGTGGAGGATGCGGTGAAGGTGCTCGGAACGGCAGTGGCAAATATTATCAATTTCACCTGTCCGGAGAAGATTCTGATCGACTGCAAGCTTTTTGGTCTGGAGAAGAACCGCACGCTGCTTTTAGAGCAGGCGGACAGGAACCTCTGCAACAAGACATATCGGGGCTCGGAGTTTCTTTTTGTGGAGCCTGACCATACGAGCGGAGCGCTCGGCGCCGCTGCTGTGGCTATTAATCATGCCCTGGAAACACATCTTACGGTAGAATAAAAAGAAAACGCTTTTGCCTGATGGCAGAGGCGCTTTTTTATTCTCAAAAATTTCCTTAATTTCCTGTTGTATCAAAGAAAGTAATGTGCTATAATGTTTTCAATAATTTTTAAAAGTTTTAATTAATTGTTCAAAACAGAAAATATCAGAGGATTAAGTTTAAGAAAACAAACAATTTGCCAAAACAATGAAGAAAGGAAAGGTGGAGAAAATGCCATTAGTACCAATGAGAGCGATTCTGGACGCAACGGAGAAATACAATTACGCGCAGGGCGCATTCAATGTAAACGCAGTGTGCCAGGCAAAAGCGGTGATCGAGGTCCATGAGATGTTTCGCTCGGCGGCGATCCTGCAGGGAGCGGATCTTGCGAACGCCTTTATGGGAGGACGCACCGATTTTGCAAACGGCACACTGGAGGATAAGAAAAAGGGCGCGTTAAATATCGCGAATGCAGTAAAGAAATATGCCAAGAACAGCCCGATCCCGGTGGCGCTGCATCTGGATCACGGCAAGAATTTTGAATCCTGCGCAGCGGCGATCGAGGGAGGCTATACCTCTGTTATGATAGACGGCTCCGCACTTCCATTTGAAGAAAATATGGAGCTGACGCGTGAGGTCGTAAAATATGCGCATGAGCGCGGCGTCACCGTTGAGGGCGAGCTTGGCGTGCTTGCGGGCGTGGAGGATCATGTGTTTGCGGCAACCTCTACCTATACAAATCCGATGGATGCGGTGAAATTCTTCAAAAATACCGGCGTGGACGCTCTCGCGATCAGCTATGGCACGAAGCACGGCGCAAACAAAGGAAAGGATACGGTTATCCGCAAGGAAATTGCGATCGCGACGAAGGAATGCATGATGCATGAGGGCATCGAGGGCACGCTTGTCAGTCACGGCTCCTCTACCGTTCCGCAGTATATCGTCAGCGAGATCAATGCGCTCGGCGGCGATATCCACGACGCATACGGCATCAAGAAAGAGCAGCTAAAGGAAGTTTCCAAACTCGGCATCCGAAAGATCAACGTCGACACAGACATTCGCCTTGCCGTTACCCGTAATCTGCGCGAGCTGTTTACGTACAACCCGTCGCTGCGGGACAGCGCTTCTATCGGGGCGATCTATGAGCTGCTCTGCAAGAACCCGTCGGCATTTGATCCGCGCGTGTTCTTCCCGCCGATCATGGATACCGTAATGTATGGAAATGTGCCGGATGACGATGTTGCTCTGATCGTAGACTGCATTGAGCGCGGCGTGAAAGAAGTTGTGGGAACGCTGATCGTGGAATTTGACAGCGTGGGCAGGGCGCCGCTCATCGAAAACGTATCGCTTGATGAGATGGCGGAGCGCTACAAAAAGAAAGGGATATAGTATGAGTATGAATATTCTGGTCGCCCATGGAGGCGGACCGACAGCGGTCATCAACACCTCGCTGCAGGGCGTGGTGGAGGCGGCGCGCACATCAGGCAGAGTAGATAAGATATATGCCGCGCGGTTTGGCGCGGAGGGGATATTAAAAGGTGATCTCATCGATCTGACGGATGTTCCGGCTGAGGTGATCGCCAGATTACAGTACACCCCGGCGTCGGCGATCGGTTCCTGCCGCAGGAAGCTGACGGAAGACGATTATCCGACAGTGATGGAAACCTTGAAAAAATACGAGATCAACGCCTTCTTTTATAACGGCGGCAACGACTCCATGGACACCTGCAATAAGGTAAATGAGCTTGCGGTGAAGGAAGGACTGGATCTTCGCGTGATCGGAATCCCGAAGACGATGGACAACGATCTGGAGGTGACGGATCACTGTCCGGGCTTTGGGAGCGCGGCGCGCTATGCAGCGATCAGCGCCTCCGAGCTGGCGCTGGATGCCTCCGGGCTGCCGATCCATGTGGTCGTGATGGAGCTGATGGGCAGAAACGCAGGCTGGGTGACGGCGGCGAGCGCGATGGCGAAGCGCCTGACGCGCTGCGGGCAGCTTACTTATCTGCCGGAGCTTCCGGTGGATGTTGATAAAATGCTTGCCGATATCGAGGCGGGCTACGCGAAGGGGAACGGGCTGCTGGTGACGGTGAGCGAGGGTCTCTGCGGATTGGATGGAAAGCCGCTGGCGGACACCGGCATCGTGGACGGCTTTGGGCATACAGTTCCGGGCGGAACGGCGCAGTACATATCAGACCAGATCATGCAGAAGCTTGGCATCAAATCGCGTGCAGAAAAACCGGGACTGCTCGGCAGATGCAGCATTCCCTACGTATCATCGACCGACCGGAAGGAAGCATACGAGGTCGGCAGATACGCACTGGAATCAGCGCTGCGCGGACAGAGCGGGCAGATGGTTGCAATCGAGGCGATCCGCAGACCGAAATATATCAGCAGACTGTTTCTGACGCCGCTTTCCGGCGTGGCGAATGCGGAAAAGAAATTTCCGCTGGAATGGATCGAGGGAGGCAATCAGATCGCCGACGCGTTCTTTGATTACGCGGAGCCGCTGATGGGAGAGGATTTCCCGCAGTATGCATTTCTCAGATAGAAAGGTAGAATGATTATGAAGCATATTTATTTGAATTTAAAGCGCTTTGACGTTCCGGTATCGCTCGGCGGCGTCAACCGTCTTGCACCGGTGCAGGAGTGGGGAAAGACGATCGTGGAGAATACCCAGGATGCGCTTAGAAAATACGATCCGCAGAAGGTGGAATTTGTTCAGTTTCTGCCGGAGGCGCATCTTCTGCAAGCAGTGGCGGCGCTTTCCGAAAACAGCCCGCTGCAGATCGGCAGCCAGGGCGTGTACCGCGATAACACGGCGGTCGGCGGCAATTTCGGTGCGTTCACCACAAACCGCCCGGCATCCATCGTGAAAGCGATGGGCTGTGCGGCGACGCTGATCGGGCACTGCGAGGAGCGCAACGATAAAAAAGGCATTCTGGCGGAGGCGGGCGTATCCGATATGTCAGCCGTCAACCGCCTATTAAATAAGGAAATCAAATGCGCAATGGACGCCGGTCTGAAGGTGGTCTATTGCATCGGTGAGACAAGCGAGGAACAGCCGCAGTGGGAGCAGGTCCTTGGAGAACAGCTTTCCGTCGGGCTGGATGGCGTTGATAAATCGAAGGTGGTCATTGCCTATGAGCCTGTGTGGAGCATCGGGCCGGGCAAGACGCCTGCGGGCAAGGATTACATCACAAAGATCGCACGCTTTGTAAAGGAGCAGACGGGCGGCATGGACGTGGTGTACGGCGGGGGATTAAAAGCCGACAATGCAGCAATGCTTGCATCTATTGAAGAAATTGACGGCGGACTGATCGCGCTGACAAGATTTCAGGGTGAAATTGGCTTCTATCCGGAGGAATATCTGGAAATCATTCGTTTATACTTGGGAGAATAGCAGGAGGATGAGATATGAGATTAGAGTTTGAGTATGGCAATGGCATGATGAGCGCCGAATTGCCGGATACCACAGATGTTTTTATACCCGGCGAAACGGTTCCCGATCCGCCGTGTCTTCCGCAGGACTGGGACAGCCTTTATGAGGCGACTATGCAGAGTATCCGCAATCCGATCGGGATGCCAACGCTTACGGAAATTGCGAAGGCGGGCGATAAGGTTGTCATCGTCATTCCGGATATCGTAAAGGGCGGCAACCAGCCGACCTCGCACCGCAAGGTGGCGATCCGCGCCTGCCTCGACGAGCTTTACAGCGTCGGCGTGGAGAAGAAGGATGTGCTCCTGCTGTTTTCCAACGGACTGCACCCGCGTGCAACGGTGAAGGAGATGCGCACGATCCTCGGCGAGGAGCTGTTTAATGAGTTTTATCCGCTCGGGCAGATCACCAGCCATGACAGCGAAGACTACGATCACCTGGTAGACCTTGGATATACCGAGGCGGGCGACCATGTGATCATGAACAAATACGTGTTTGACGCGGATGTTGCGATCCTCATCGGGCATACGCAGGGCAATCCTTATGGCGGCTATTCGGGCGGCTACAAGCACTGTGCGACCGGCATCAGCCATTGGCGGAGCATTGCCAGCCACCATGTGCCGGAGGTGATGCACAAGCCGGACTTCGTTCCGGTCTCCACCAGCAGCGTGATGCGCCAGAAATTTGACCGCCACGGCATGTTTATGGAAGAGAAGATGGGGAAGAAATTCTTCTGCTGCGACGCGGTGCTGGACACGAAGTCGCGCCAGATCGAAATTAATTCCGGCTATGCAAAGGAGATGCAGCCCGTCAGCTGGAAGATGGCGGATAAGCGCACCTACGTACACTGGGCGGAGAAGAAGTACGATGTGGTGGTATTCGGAATGCCGACGAACTTCCATTACGGCGATGGCATGGGTACGAACCCTATCCAGATGATGCAGGCGCTGTCTGCGCAGGTGATCCGCCACAAACGGGTGCTGAGCGACCGCTGCGTATTTATTGTTCCGAGCATCTGCGACGGGTGGTTCCACGACGAGAGATGGCCTTACCTGCGCGAACTTTATGAGATGTTCCAGCATGATTCTATGAATATTCTGCCCGATATGAACCGCTACGGTGAATATTTCGCCACGAATGAAGAATATATCCGCAAATACCGTTTTGCCAATGCCTTCCATCCCTTCCATGGTTTTTCCATGATGAGCTGCGGACATCTGGCAGAAGAGCACACCAGCGCGATCTATATTGTGGGAGCGCGCGAACCGGGAATTGCCAGGGGCATGGGACTGAAAACACGCGCGACCGTCGAGGAAGCGCTGCAGGACGCGATGAAAAAGTACGTCGGTCCAAATCCGAACATCCTGGCGCTGCCAAAAACCTTTACCACGGCGGCGGTGCATCTCTGTATGAAGGATCCTTCCCAGAACAGTCATACAAGAGACGGTCATGGACATCCCTGCTGTGGATAATGGGATAAAAGGAGGGTAAAACATGAATGAGAAGGGAACAAAAAAGAAGAAAATCGTAATCAGTGATAAGGTCTGGCTGCTGATATCGTTTCTCGCGGCAATGCTCGTCTGGTTTCTGCTGTCCATCGGTGAGGCGACCGGGAGAAGCTTTCCGTTTGCCGACAAGGTAGTGCCGGCGGTCGGCACGATGGTCGACCGCGGGGTATTCTGGAAGGATATCGCCAGCAGTATGACCTGCGTGGGGATCGGTTTCGGGCTTGGCTTTATCACGGCGCTGCCGGTGGCATTTCTGATGGCATGGTACACGCCGGTGCAGAAAATCATCGAGCCGTGGATTAACTTTATCCGCAATATCCCGGCGCTGGCGTACGCGCCGCTTCTGGTCATCACCTTCGGTGTCGGTCAGAAACCGGCAGTAATCCTTATCTGGATCTGCACCTTTATGACCATGAGCATCACCATCTATCAGGGAATCAAAAACATCGACGTTACGCTGATCAAAGCGGCAAGAGTGCTTGGGGCAAACGATTTTGATATTTTCTGGAAAATCATCTGTCCGGCAACCGTACCGTTTATCATCACGGCGATCCGTCTCGGACTCGGCGCGGCGCTGACAACACTGCTGGCGGCGGAATCGACCGGTGCGCAGGCAGGTATCGGTATGCGTATCCGCTCTCTGTCGAACTCCTTTGAGTCGGCTCCGATGCTGATGTACATCATTCTGCTTGGCATCATCGGTTTAATTCTGGTGAAGATTGTAGATATCATAGAAAGGAAATTAACGGGATGGCAAGAGAAGATAAATTAGTCAAATTAAAAATCGATAATGTATACAAGGAATACCAGGGGCGCAACGGCAAGGTGGTGGCGCTGAACGGGGTAAACCTTGATATTGCGGAAAATGAATTCATCTGCGTGGTAGGTCCCTCGGGCTGCGGCAAGTCCACGCTGCTGAATATCATTGCCGGTCTCCTGGAGCCGACCAGCGGGGCGGTCTATCTGGACGGAAAGCAGATCGAGGGGACCGGCGTGGAGCGCGGCGTTGTATTCCAGCAGTATGCGCTGTTTCCGTGGCGGACAGTCATCAAGAATGTTATGTTCGGTCTGGAAATGAAAAAGGTGCCGAAGGACCAGGCGGAGGAGATCGCCCGGAAATACATAAAGGCGGTCGGCCTGGAGGGCTTTGAGCATTCCTATCCGAAGGAGCTCTCCGGCGGCATGAAGCAGCGTGTGGCAATCGCCCGCGCCTATGCGGCAAACCCGGAGGTGCTGCTTCTGGACGAGCCGTTCGGAGCGCTGGATGCGCAGACGCGCGTGCAGCTTCAGACGGAGCTTTTAAATACCTGGGAGCAGGAGAAAAAGACCTGCTTTTTCATCACACATGATGTGGATGAGGCAATTATTCTGGCGCAGCGCGTGATTATCATGAGCGCGCGTCCGGGGCGTATTAAAAGAATCGTGGATATCGATATTCCGTATCCGAGAACGCAGGAGACGAAATCAGATCCGCGCTTCCTGGAGCTGAAGGCGGAGATCTGGAACGAGGTATACCAGGAATTCCTGGCGGTACGCAAATAATGAAGCCGGGTCAGAAGCAGCGGACCCTGATGATGTGACTGACCGCAAAGCGGTTAAAATAATTTCATTAAAGGAGGATTTTATTATGTTGAAAGGTACTATGAAGAAACTTCTCGGCGTGGCGGCAGCGGCTGCGATGACACTGGCGATGGCGACAGTGGGACATGCGGAGGAAACGATCGAACTGAACGTGGCTTACATGCCGAACTATGCATCCCTCTGGTCGGTGCTGACCGGTATTGACCAGGGCTTCTTCGCAGAGGAAGGGCTGGAGATTAAACTCTGGGAGTTTGCGGACGGTCCGTCTGAGATCGCGGCGATGGAGGGCGGCAGCATTGATATCGCTTATATCGGACACGGTGCGCATAAGCTCTGTATCAACGGACAGGCGACCATTTTCGCGCCGAGCTCTGTGCACAGCACGGACAAAATCATCGTGCTCCCGTCTTCTGAGGTTACTTCCGTGGATGATATCGCGAATCTGAAGGGCAAAAAGGTAGCCTACAATGCAGGCTCTTCTTCCGAGACGGCTTTAAACGGCGCGCTGGCGGCGGCAGGCCTTACGATGGATGATATCGAGGCTTATGAGATGGACGCAACAAACATGGTAGCGGCAATGTCTTCCGGTTCCGTAGACGCCTGCACGGCATGGAACCCGTACAGCAACCAGATCATGCAGAACTGCGAGGGCGCCCTGGAGCTGGAATTTGCGACGGATTCCGTAAACCTGTCGAGCTGGATCTGCCTGCCGTCCTATGCGGAAGAAAACAGAGACATCCTGCTCCGCTTCAGCCGTGCGCTGTATAAGGCGATGGCTTACTCCTCCCAGGAGGATAACTGGGATTACGCGGTCGGACTGTATGCAACACAGTGTGCGAAGGACAAGGAAGCCTGCATGGTGGAGACCGGCGATGCAACATGGTTCAGCGCAGATGATGTAAAGAACGGTATTGCAGACGGAACAATGCAGGATTACTATCAGAGACAGCAGCAGATGTTCATCAACAGCGGCGACGTGGAAGCGGAGGTTCCGCTTGAAAATTATGTGCTGTTTGATTTGATGACAGAGGCGCTGGGCGAATAATAAGAAAAAAAACGCACAGCAATTATCTGACAAAGCGGACCAGGCTCCGTGGGGCGGCGAAAGTCTGTTCCACGGGGCTTTTTTAGGTGGTGGGGGACAATGAGAATTATTTATGAGCAATGCAGTCCGCAGGCGGTTGTTTATGCGGCAGAGGAGCTGGAAGCGTATCTTTGCAGGATGCTGCCGGAGCTGAAGGATGATAACCGGACGATACGGCTGGCAGTGGAGGCGAAGGCTGCCGGGGAGAGATGTGAGGAAATCTACGACCGGGAGAATGACAGCTTCCGCGTGGTGATGACAGCAGAGGGCGGTGTGATTGCGGGGAATCGTCCGCGCAGCGTGCTGCTGGGCGTCTATGATTATTTGCATTATCTTGGCTGCCGGTTCTTGATGCCGGGCAGGAAGGGCGAGTATGTTCCGCGCATCACCTGTGAAAAGCTTTGTGCGGATTACGAAAAGACGGCGTCCTTTTATCACCGGGGCGTCTGCATTGAAGGGGCGGATTCGTTTGAGAATGTCCGGGAATTTATTGACTGGCTGCCGAAGGTGGGCTTTAATAGCTTTTTTCTGCAGTTTAAAGTGCCCTATGCTTTCTTTGCAAGGTGGTATCACCATGAGCAGAATCCTTACCGGGAGGCGGAGAGCTTTACCTATGAGGACGCCCGCCGCTGCATGAAGCTGCTGGAAGCGGAGCTGAAAAAAAGGGATCTGCTGCTGCACAAGGTGGGACATGGATGGACGGGAGAAGTGCTCGGCTATGAGACGGGTTCCTGGGATGCGGTAAAGGAACCGCTGAAGGAACCGGAAAAATCGTTTGCGGCGCTGGTGGACGGCGTGCGCGGACTTTATAAGGGAGCGCCGATGAATACGAACCTCTGCTATCACAATCATGAGGCTGCGGATCGGTTTGCCGAAAAAGTGACGGCGTATGCGAGGGAGAACCCGGAGGTGGATTATCTGCATATCTGGCTGGCGGATGAGTACAACAATGTCTGCGAGTGCGCAAAATGCCGGAAGACGACAGTTTCCGACCAGTATGCTGCGCTGCTGAACGAGATTGACCGCCGTTTAAGAGAAGAGGGGTTAGATACGCGGATCGTATTTTTGCTTTACCAGGAGCTTTTGTGGCCGCCGGTGAAGGAGCGGCTGCATCATCCGGAGCGGTTTGTGCTGATGTTTGCCCCGATCAGCCGGACCTTCGAGAAATCGTACGATATGGGGCAGATTCCGAAGAAGCTGCCGGAGTATGTGCGGAACCGGATCACGCTTCCGACAAACCTCGGAGAAAATCTTGCGTTTCTGCGGGCATGGCAGGCGCAGTTTGCAGGCGACAGCTTTGTATACGACTACCCCCTTGGCCGGGCACATTACGGGGATTTCGGCTCTGTCCACATTGCGCGGATCATTGGCGGGGATATCAAAAAGCTGCGGAGAATGGGGCTGAACGGTTATATAAGCTGTCAGGAGCTGCGCGCTGCACTTCCAAATGCGCTTCCGAATTATGTGATGGGACGCGTGCTCTTTGAGGAGCAGGCGGACGTGGAGGCGCTGATCAGCGAGTATTTTGAAGCGGCATACGGCAAAAAAGCAAAGGATGCGAAAGCATATCTGGAGGCTCTGTCCGCGCTGAAATGCTGCGATTATTTAAACGGTAAGGGAGAACGCGTTGACGCGCAGATGGCGGAACGGATGCGGCGGATAGAGGAAATCTGCGGGGCATTTGAGCCGGAGCAGTATTTTCAGGAAATTGATACGGAGGACGGGACGAGGGAAAGCTGCGGCGGATCCCGCCTGGACGGAAACGGGCAGCCGGCGCGATTATGCTGGAAGCTGCTTGCTTTTCATAAAGAATATATTCTGCGGCTTGCCGGGGCGATGGAGCTGCTTGCAAAGGGCAGGCGGCAGGAGGCGGGGGAAAAGTGGCGTGAGATGCGCCGGTACCTTTGCAGTCGGGAGGACGAATTTCAGCCTTATCTGGACGTCTACCGTGTCCTGGAGGTTACACAAAAATATACAGGTTTTCAGTAACATTGGTTTGGGAGGAAGAACGAGATGAAACATGCATACTACTACTATACGAAGGACGAATTACTTGCTTCGCCAAAGATACCGATTACTGTGATGGAAGACAATGCGGCTGTTTTTCGGGCGATGGCGCAGGAGATGGCGGAGGAGATAAAGAGAAAGAATGCGCTTGGGGAGCGCACGGTGTTTATCTGCCCGGTGGGACCGGTCGGTCAGTATCCGTATTTTGTGGATATCGTAAACCGGGAGCGCATCAGTCTGAAAAATGTGTGGTTTATCAATATGGACGAGTATCTGACGGATGATAAGCAGTGGATCGACGCTTCGGAGAAGCTGAGCTTCCGCGGCTTTATGAACCGCACGGTCTATTCTCAGATCGATCCGGAGCTGGTGATGCCGGAAAATCAGCGTGCGTTCCCGGATCCGAAGAACCCTGGTTATCTGCAGGAGCTGATAGAGAAGCTCGGCGGCGTGGATATCTGCTTTGGCGGCATCGGCATCAACGGACATGTGGCGTTTAATGAGGCGCAGGACGAACTGTCGCCGGAGGAGTTTCGCGGTCTGCACACGCGCGTGCTGAAAATCAGCCGGGAGACACGGACGGCGAATGCAATCGGCGATTTAAACGGCGCCATCGACGATATGCCGAACTACTGCATCACAATCGGAATGAACGAGATTTACAATGCACGGAAAATCCGTCTGGGATGTTTCCGTGACTGGCACCGGAGCGTTGTGCGCCATGCGGCATACGGCGAGGTGTCCGCGCATTTTCCGGTGACGCTTTTGCAGGAGCACCCGGATGTGCTGCTGCGCATCACGGAGTTTGTAGCAGAATTGCCGGAATAAAGATTTTTGGGGTGAAATAGTACGGCAGAATGGAGAAGATACCATGAAAAAATATTTCATAATCAATGGCGATGTATATATTCAACATCAATTTGAGAAAGTATCCCTGCTGCTGGAAGACGGAAAGCTGCGGATTTGCAGAGACAGCGCCCTGCCTGCGGACTGCGAGGTTATTGATGCAGCAGGCAGAAAGGTTGTGCCGGGCTTTCTGGATGTCCACACGCACGGGGCGGTCGGCGTGGATGTAAACGGCGCGTCATCGGAGGATTTAAAGAAGATCGGCAGATTCTTTGCCGGGAACGGGACGACCTCCTGGCTTGCCTCCGTGCTGACGGATACGAAGGAGCAGACAGAGCGGTGCATCGACCAGTACCTGCAGCTCGACCAGTCGGACGCGGATGCTGCACAGCTTTTAGGCATTCATCTGGAGGGACCGTTTCTCTCATCAGAATACAAGGGAGCGATGCCCGAGCATCTGCTGCAGGGATCAGACATTGATCTTGCAGGGGAATACCAGAAGCGTGCAAAAGGGAATATCCGTTATATTACAGTCTCACCGGAAATAGAAGGTATGGTAGAAATGATACCAAAGCTGAAGGCGCTTGGCATTACAGTGGCGATCGGTCACTCCGGAGCAGATTATAAGACATCCATGGCGGCGATAGAAGCCGGAGCAGATTGCTGCACACATACCTTTAATGCAATGCGGCTTCTGCACCAGCATGAGCCGGCGATTCTTGGCGCAGCGCTGGAGACGGATATCTACTGCGAGATGATCTGCGACGGGCTTCATCTGCATCCCGGCATCGTGCGGCTTTTGCTGAAAACAAAGGGGCTGGGGCGCGTTGTGGCGATCACAGACTCGATCATGGCGGCGGGCCTGCCGGATGGCAGATATCATCTGGGTGTCAACGAGGTGATCGTGAAAGACGGCGACGCGAAGCTGGCGTCAGACGGCACGCGGGCGGGCAGCACGCTTACGCAGATCCGGGCGCTGCGCAATCTGAAAAAATTTACCGGATATCCGCTGGAGGAATTGCTGCCGCTCTTTACGGAAAATCCGGCAAGACTGATTGGAGTGTATGACCGCAAGGGCTCCATCGCAGACGGGAAGGATGCGGATCTTGTCCTGCTCACGGAAAACCTGGATATTGACCGTGTCTTTCTGCGCGGCAATGCTTTTAAGAAAGAGGGCTGCAGCGCATCGGGTACCGGACACATGCACCTTTCTTTGTAAAAAACATACCTTAAATAAAAAAGGTGTGTTATGGGATATTCAGATTATGTGGGCGTGGCAGGCACGATTATTAACATTTCCAGAGGAAATAACTGCTGCAGCCAGATGATGGCGCTCCGTACAGCGGAAGGAATCATAAACTTTACGGTGGAGGCAGATACGCAGATAATGGATAACCGGCAGCTCAGACCCGGAATGCAGGTGACTGCCTTCTATGACAGCAGCCTGCCGGTGCCGTTGATTTTCCCGCCGCAGTACCGTGCACAGATCATTGCGGTGCCTGGAAGAAACGAACAGGTGATGTTAAATTTCTTTGACCGGAATCTGACTGCGGCTGACCGTTCTCTGCAGTTGAATGTTGGCAGAAATACCGTAATCAGAACGGTAAACGGGCAGGCATTTACCTGCAGTCTGCAGAACCGGTTCCTGCTGGTTTACTATACTGCGGTCACAAGAAGTATTCCGCCGCAGACGACGCCGGACAGAATTGTGGTACTGTGCTGATGATACAACTTTGATACAAACATGATAAAATCAGGATACATTCCCCGTTTATACTGTTGGAAGAAAAACGGGAAAGAGTAGTGATTACATGAAAAAACAAAATGCCATGCAGCGCTTTATAGGTCGTCTGACCGGCAGTCATGAGCTGGAACAGGCGGAGCAGATGTTGGGCGGGCTGCTTCTGGCAGCCGGAGATGACGGGCAGCGCCGGGAAATTGGCCGCATAAGAAAGCTGATACGGAAATACCGGAGAGAACGGCGGACCCGGCTCTGCATTGCAGGCGGAGCATTGTGCATCGTGCTGGCGGCGCTGATTCTATGGATGGCGACGGTCATGTCCGAAAAAGGAACGGCGGATAAAAGCGGTGTGCAAAAATCCGCATCCGCGCCGGATAGAAAGAATGCATCCGCCCTGCCGGAGGTGGGAATCCAGGATGTGCTGCTGGGAGAAGGACAAAGCGCGCCGCCTGCTCAGACGGAAAAGCAGGAGGAGACGGAAGAAATCGTGAAGCTGGAGGAACCGGTGGAGCTGCTTTTAAGCTTTACCGGGGACTGCATTCTGGGAACGGACGAATATTTTGCCTGGGATACTGGATTCAATGCTTATTACGATATGTACGGGGCGGATTATTTTCTGGAAAATGTGCGCGATATTTTTCAGAAGGATGATTTGACGATTGTTAATATGGAGGGAACGCTGACAGAGGAAACGACAAGAGTGGAGAAACAATTTGCGTTTAAGGGGAAGCCGGAGTTTGTAAAGATTCTGGCGTCTTCGTCTGTGGAGGCGGCAAATATGGCAAACAACCACAGTCATGATTATGGGGAGCAGAGCTTTCTGGACACCGTCGATATTCTGGAGCAGAATCATATCCGGACCTTTGGCTATGACGATACGGCGCTGATGGAAGTGAAGGGCGTCAGGGTCGGGATATTTGGAATTTATGAGCTGGACGACCATCTGGAGCGGACTGGGCAGGTGAAATCGAATATCGCAAAACTGAAGCAGGAGGGCGCGGACATTATCGTGGCGGTTTTTCACTGGAGCAACGAGCTGGTGACGGTTCCTGATGAGAACCAGGTGACACTGGCGCATCTGGCAATCGACGAGGGAGCGGATGTGGTGGTCGGTCATCACCCGCACGTCCTGCAGGGAATCGGGACATACAAGGGCAAAACAATCGCCTACAGTCTGGGAAACTTCTGCTTCGGCGGAAATACGCATCCCACGGAGACAGATACCGTGATTTTTCAGCAGAGATTTGTCATTAACACAGACAGAGAGATTACAGAGAGCAAAACGAATCTGATTCCCTGCTCGGTATCCTCCGATAGCACAATTAACAACTACCAGCCGACGCCGCTGACGGGAGAAGAAGCGGAGCGGGTATTAAATCTGATTGACGAAAGAAGCAGGGCACTGATGGATTAACCCATCAGTGCCTTTAATGTTTCATAGAAATCCGGATAGCTGATTCTGACGCAGTCGGCGCCGGTAATTTCCGTTTCACCGTCGGCGGCGAGCGCGGCGATGGCAAAGCTCATGGCGATGCGGTGGTCAAGATAGCTGTCGATGACAGCGCCGTGCAGCGGATGCCCGCCTTCGATAATCATACCGTCATCGGTCGCTGTCACATGAGCGCCCATAGCGGTGAGATTTTCCGTCATCACTGCGATGCGGTCGGATTCCTTCACCTTCAGCTCCTGGGCGTCGCGGATAACCGTGGTGCCCTCCGCCATGCAGGCGAGCACGGCGATGACGGGCAGCTCATCAATGAGGGTGGGGATGATGCCGCCGCTGATATCCGTGCCGTGCAGCGCACTGTGCTTTACCAGAAGGTCGGCAACCGGCTCGCCGCCGCTCACCTTTTCATTTAAAACAGTAACGTCGCCGCCCATATCACGCACAACACGCAGAATACCGTCGCGGGTGGGATTGATGCCGACATTGCGTATCAGAATCTCGGAGCCGGGAATCATCAGCCCGGCAGCGATAAAATACGCGGCGGAGGAGATGTCTCCGGGAACCGTGATTTTTGCGGCGGACAGCCGTGGATCTGGCCGGATGGTGGCTGTGGTGCCGCGAGACTGTACGTCTGCGCCGAAACCGGCGAGCATCAGCTCGGTATGGTTGCGGGAGAGCTGCGGTTCTGTTACGCTGGTGGGAGCGTCGGCGTAAAGACCGGCGAGCAGAATGCAGGACTTCACCTGCGCGGAAGCCACCGGACTGCTGTAGTGAATGCCGTGCAGAGAACTGCCGCAGATGCGAAGCGGTGCGCAGCCGTTATCTTTTAGGCTCACGATATCCGCTCCCATCTGCGAGAGCGGCTCCATGATGCGCTTCATCGGACGGCTCTGGATGGAAGCGTCGCCGTTTAAAACGGAGGTGAATTTCTGTCCGGCGAGGATGCCGGAGATCAGCCGCGTGGTGGTGCCGCTGTTTCCGGTATCCAGCGTTTCTGTGGGAACGGTCAGTCCGTGCAGACCTTTCCCGTGGATCAGAATGCGCTCCGGCGTGTTTTCGATGTCGACACCGAGCCTGCGAAAGCAGCTTATTGTTGAGAGACAGTCTGCGCCCTGCAGAAAATTCGTCACCTCGGTGGTGCCTTCGGCAAGCGCTCCGAACATGACGGCGCGGTGCGAGATGGATTTATCGCCCGGAACGGTGATCTCGCCCTTTAAGGGAGAATGCTTTTTAAAAATCATCGGAAAACCTACCTTTCATATACAGTGTAGCGGTATCTGCGCAGCAGCTCTACCGATTTTTTCAGAGATTCTTCGTCGTAAAACTCCACGCGCAGCACGGCTTCCTCAAATTCCCGGTTATGTACGATGCCGATATTGCGCAGGCTGATGCCGCTGCTTGCAAGAATCGTGGCAAGGGTGGCGATACCACCCGCCTCGTCCACCATATCGCAGTAGAGCATATAAACCTTCTTCAGCGGTCCGCTGGAGCGGTCGGAGAAGGAATTGCGGTAATCGCGCGAGCGCTCAAAAAGACTGTGGATGGCGGAGCTATCTTTCGCAAGAAGCTGCGCGCGCACCTTCTGCAGGCTTTCCGTGTAGGCGTCCAGCACGGAAACAATGTTGCCTGCGTTGGTCGTGCAGATCTGTTCCCACATATCGGGGGAGGAGGAGGCGATGCGTGTGATATCCTTGAATCCTCCGGCTGCGACGGTCCGCATCGTCTCGTTGGGTGTGTCCTCATCGTGCACCAGATTTACCAGCGTGGCTGCGATAATATGCGGCAGATGGCTGATAGCGGCGGTCACGTAATCGTGCTCTTTGCAGTCGAGCACCAGCGGCAGCGCGTTCAGAGAAGAAACCAGCTTTGTGTAGCGCGTCACCTTCTCCGGCGCAATCCCTGCGGAGGGCGTCAGAATATAATAAGCGTTTTCTATCAGAGCCCACTGGGAATGCTCGATGCCGGTCTTTTCAGAGCCTGCCATCGGGTGTCCGCCGATAAACCAGTCTGACAGACCAAGTGCGGCGGCGCGTTCATGGATATCGGTCTTTGTGCTGCCGACATCCGTTAAAATGCAGTCCGCCTTCAAAAACGGCTTTATTTTCGAAAGGCTGTCGATATTTACCTCCACTGGCGCGCACAGGAAAATAAAATCACAGCGGGAGAAAGCCTCGCAGATATCGTCGTACGCCTCGTCGATGATATGCTCCTCTAAAGCATAGGTGAGCGTCTCGCGCCGTCTCGCGCAGGCGAGCACCGTAGCTTCCGGGTAAAAATGTTTAATGGCTCTGGCGATGGAGCCGCCGATCAGCCCCAGAGCGACAAAGCCGGCAGTAAAATCACTTTTCATCAGATATCCTTCTTTTCTGTAATGATCTCGTTCAAAACAGATATATTGTACTATTGATATAGATCAGATGTCAACCCTTTTACGCGTTGAAGTGTGAAAGAAAAATATAGTAGAAAATATAGTTAGTAATCTTGAATAATTTGCTTGCTATTTACGCGTATTTTTAGTAGAATATACCCATAGGCTTCGCGCGGCGGCAGAAAGGCAGTGTTTTTCTGCCCGGACTAAAACGAAATTGGAGGAAAGTATATGAAAGTTTATACAACAGACAGAATTCGCAACGTGGTTATTTTAGGTCATGGCGGTTCCGGAAAGACCACCCTGACAGAAGCGATGGCTTACTTATCCGGTATTACCAGCCGCATGGGCAGCGTGCCGGAGGGAAATACGGTAAGTGACTATGATAAAGAAGAAATCAAGAGAAAATTCTCCATCAGCACGACGGTTGTCCCGATCATCTGGGGCGACATCAAGGTGAACGTGCTGGATACGCCGGGGTATTTCGACTTCGTGGGCGAGGCGGAAGAAGCTGCGGCTGCTGCGGATGCGGCGATCATCGTTGTTTCCGGCAAGAGCGGCGTAGAGGTAGGCACGCAGAAGGCATGGGAGCTTTGTGAGAAATACAAGCTTCCGAGGATGTTCTTCGTAACTAACATGGACGTGGACAATGCCAGCTTCCGTCAGGTAGTGGAGGATCTGACCGAGCTTTACGGAAAGAAGATCGCGCCGATCCATCTGCCGATCCGTGAAAATGAAAAGTTTGTCGGCTACGTAAACGTGGTAAAGAAAGCCGGAAGACGCTGGGTAGGCAAGGGCGAGAAGGTAGAGTGCGACATCCCGGACTACTCCATGGAATATCTGGAGAGATACCGCGAGAATCTGCTTGAGGCAGTTGCGGAGACCTCCGAGGAATTTATGGACCGCTACTTTGCGGGAGAGGAATTCTCCACCGCGGAGATCATGGCGGCGCTCACCATGAACGTATCCGACGGCTCCATCGTTCCGGTCGCTATGGGTTCGCCTGTCAATCTGTACGGCGTTGCAAACCTGCTTGACGATATGGTGCAGTATTTCCCGAGTCCGGACAAACGTCACATTGCGGGCATCAACACAAAGACAAACGAGATCTACGAGGCAAACTACGACTTCGCAAAGGCAAAATCTGCCTTTGTGTTCAAGACGATCGTGGATCCGTTCATCGGAAAATATTCGCTCATCAAGGTGGCTTCCGGTGTTATCAAGAACGACGACACGCTCTACAATCCGAAGCAGGATGTGGAAGTGAAATTAAATAAGCTTTATGTGATGGAAGGCAGCAGGACCATTGAGGTGCCGGAGCTTCACGCGGGCGATATCGGCGCGATCGGCAAGCTGAACGTCACAAAGACCGGAGAATCGCTCTCCACCAAGACGACGCCGATCCAGTATGCGGGCATCGATGTTTCCGTGCCGTATACCTACAAGAGATACTTTGCAAAGAACAAGGGCGAGGAGGATAAGATCTCCCAGGCGCTCGCAAAGATGATGCAGGAGGATCTCACCATGAAGGCTGTCAACGACGCGGAAAACCGTCAGTCGCTGATCTACGGCATGGGCGATCAGCATCTTGATATCATCGTGAGCAAGCTGCTGACAAAATACAAAGTGGATGTGGAGCTTGCACGCCCGAAGGTAGCGTTCCGCGAGACCATCCGCAAGAATTCTGATGTGGATGCAAAATATAAGAAGCAGTCCGGCGGACACGGTCAGTACGGTCACGTTAAGATGCGCTTCGAAAATTCCGGTGATCCGGAAACGCCGTATGTATTCGAACAGGTCGTTGTGGGCGGCGCCGTTCCGAAAAACTACTTCCCGGCAGTGGAAAAGGGTATCCAGGAATCCGTTCAGCGCGGACCGCTGGCAGCTTACCCCGTAGTCGGCGTGAAGGCAACCCTGTACGACGGCTCCTACCATCCGGTAGATTCCTCTGAAATGGCGTTCAAGACAGCGGCGATCCAGGCATTCAAGAAGGGCTTCATGGAGGCTTCTCCGGTACTGCTTGAGCCGATCGCATCGGTGAAGGTGACGGTTCCGGATAAATACACCGGCGACGTTATGGGCGATCTCAATAAGCGCCGCGGACGTGTGCTCGGCATGAACCCGGATCACAAGGGCAATCAGATCATCGAGGCGGACGTTCCGATGATGGAAATGTACGGCTATTCCACACAGCTTCGCTCCATGACAGGCGGAAGCGGAACCTTTGCTTATGAATTTGCAAGATATGAGCAGGCTCCGTCCGACATCCAGGCAAAGGAAGTGGAGGCAAGAGCAAGTAAAGTAAACACAAATGAAGATTGATCCTTTTAGGCGGTTACATGTATGACGATTAAGCGCTGAGATTTGTATTGACTTATTCTGTCAGTATGTAATATAGTAAAGATGCGCCGGGAAAACTGATATGGCGCGATATTCTGAGAAGGAGGACAAAAGCAATGAAATATGTATGCAATGTATGCGGATGGGAATACGACGAAGAAGCAGGATACCCGGAAGGCGGAATCGCACCTGGTACAAAATGGGAGGATGTTCCGGAGGATTTCGAGTGCCCGCTCTGCGGCGTAGGCAAAGAGGACTTTGACGAAGCATAAACGGACATACCCCTGCATAGTCTGTAAAAAGACGGTGCAGGGGTTTTTGTATGAAAAAGCACGATCTTAAAGAGCTGGCGATCGCCGGACTTTTCTTCCTGGGGTTTCTTCTGGGAATCCTATTTGTTAATCTTTGGGGAAATACCTATCTGAAGGAAAATGAGCTTCTCAATGAACAGACGCTTCTCTCCATCAAAAATACCGAAATCGACCGGCAGGCGCTTTTTATCCGGATCCTCATGCAGAGAGGAAAAGCATTTTTACTGCTGGTCCTGCTTGGACACACTGCTGTTGGAATCCCGGTGCTGGCAGCTTCTCTGTGCTGGATCGGCTTTGCAGCGGGGATGTTTCTTAGCATTTTTGTGATCCGTATGCGTCTGATGGGGATCCTTCTCTTTCTGGCGTCGATCATGCCGCAGAGCTTTGTTTACGCGCCGCTTATCTGGATGATGGCGGAGGCGGTCATGGAGCGCGGCATAGCGCGCTTTCGCAGCAGGAGAGTGCTGGAGGAGTGGAGCGGGGAAAAGTCGTTCATGCAGACGATGGGAGTTTGCGCTGCCCTGCTTTTAGTGGGAATTCTGTTGGAGAGCAGCGTCGGTCTGTGGCTTTTAAAGCAGGCGGTCACATACTTTCTTTAAAAATTTTTCGGCCGTATTTTACCAGATATAGTGGTATACATAATTTCTGGATTCGATATTTTGTGGAAAGCCCGGAAAACCGCGTATTTAGGGGAAAAATGAGCAAAAAAAGTCATTGATTTTCTTGGGAAAAGCACATATAATGTTTACATAAATAATGATTCTGGGGAGAATTATAAGGGGAGCGCGACTCTTATTTTTTTGCTGCCAGTTATACGATAAAAACGTCCGGCGGACGTTTTTCGCACGCTGGAAGCAGCGTATGCAACACAAAAGAAAGATGAGATTATGAAATATGGATATGACAAGAGAGCTGGCTCCTCAGATACAGCAGGACATGTGCCGGTTTGCAGGCTATCTGGAAGAGGAAAAGAATGCGTCAAACAGTACGGTGATGTCCTATCAGAGGGATTTAAAAAAATTATTTCATTATTTGTCCGGTAAAGGTGTGGAAAAGGTACAGGATATTACGGCTACCAGCCTGAATTCCTACATACTGCAGATGGAAAAAGAGGGATTTTCCACCTCATCCGTGTCGCGGACGATTGCGTCCATCCGCGCTTTTTTTCATTTTCTGATGAAAACAAAAGCAATCACAGAGGACCCGAGCGACAATCTGAAGGCGCCGCATGTGGAAAAAAAGACGCCGGAGATTCTGACGCTGGAGGAAACGGTGCAGCTTTTAAATCAGCCGGAGATGGATTCGGCAAAGGGCATCCGCGATAAGGCGATGCTGGAGCTGCTCTATGCCACCGGGATGCGTGTCTCCGAGCTGATTTCCATGAAGCTGACGGACGTCAATATGGCGATGGGTTATGTGCTCTGCCGTGACAGCGACAAGGAGCGCGTGATTCCCTTTGGGACGGAGGCGGAGAAGGCGCTGAAGCAGTATATGGGCGAGAGCCGCTCCGTGCTGCTGAAGGGCAGAGAGAGCGAATATCTTTTTGTGAATTGCTCAGGGAAATCCATGAGCCGCCAGGGATTTTGGAAAATCATCAAATTTTATTCCGCGCAGGCAGGCATTACCAAGGACATCACGCCGCACACCCTGCGGCATTCCTTTGGCGCTCATCTGGTGCAGAACGGCGCCGATCTGCGGGCGGTGCAGGAAATGATGGGACATTCCGACATCTCCACGACGCAGATTTATATGGACATGAACGTCAGAAGAGTGCGGGAGATCTATGCCAAGGCGCACCCGAGAGGATAAAGGGGGTTTTCACATTTGTCCATGCGTGAAATCTGAGCAGAGCGTTGATGTTCTGTCCATTTATGGTGTTTTTACCCAAGGATAATTTACAGAAGAAACCGCCAGACGGCGGGTGGCAGATGACCATCCGCCCTCCGGCGGTTTTTAGTATTATTTTGCCGCGCTTATATTTTCTGTTATCCATTCCTGTATGAGCGGCACATCGACATGGAATGCCTGTGCAATCTGCTCCAACGGCAATCCCATATCCGCAAGGATAAAGGAAGCTTCTTTTGCCTTTTTCATTTCGCCCTTTTTGATACCTTTCTCGATACCTTTTTCAATACCTTTCTCAATACCTTCTTCAATGCCTTCTTTGTAAATTTGTTCCATTTCCCGACACATAGAATCAACTCCTTCTCTGGTTTCTTTTAATTCACGTACCCTTTTTGCCAGAATATGACTGTACATTTCATCTGCGCTTTTGCAGTGTAAATCATGCATGAGCCTTCAATGATGCAGACGTATAATCGAAGGACATAATGTATTCCCCGGCTGTAAGGAAAATCAGCCGGGGAATTTTTTCAATCTGGGTGGTTGCAATCCAGCCGCACAGATGGAGTTTTTTTATATTTTCAGCACATGCGGTAAATGTCGTAGATCAGCTCCTCGGATTCCTTCCAGCCAAGGCAGGCGTCGGTGATGGATTTTCCGTAAATGTGTTCGCCGCAGCCGATTTTCTGGTTGCCCGGTTCGATGTAGCTCTCGATCATAACGCCTTTAATCAGCTCCTTCAGACGCGGGTTTAAATTGCGGTTGTTCATGACTTCCTTCACGATACGTACCTGTTCCTGATACTGTTTATTGGAATTGGAATGGTTTGCGTCGATGATGGCAGCCGGGTTTTTGAGGTCGCGTTCGTCATACATATGCAGCAGGCGGATCAAATCCTCATAGTGATAGTTCGGGATGGAATTTCCGTGCTTGTTGGTCGCGCCGCGCAGAATAACGTGCGCAAGCGGGTTTCCTTGTGTGGAAACCTCCCATCCGCGGTAAATAAAGTCGTGCGAAGCCTGGGCGGCAACGACAGAATTGAGCATAACGGAAAAATCACCGCTGGTGGGATTTTTCATGCCGGCGGGCACATCCATGCCGCTGGTCGTCATGCGGTGATGCTGGTCCTCCACAGAACGTGCTCCGATGGCAACATAGGAGAGCAGGTCGGCAAGATACCAGAAATTTTCCGGGTAAAGCATTTCATCTGCAGAAGTAAGCCCGGTCTCTTCGATGACGCGCAGATGCAGTTTGCGGATGGCGATCAATCCGGCAAGCATATCCGGCTTTTTCTCCGGATCCGGCTGGTGCACCATGCCCTTGTAGCCCTCGCCGGTGGTGCGCGGCTTGTTTGTGTAGACGCGCGGGATCAGAATAAGCCGGTCGCCGACCTTCTCCTGCACAGCAGCAATTCGGTTTACATAATCCATGACGGATTCTTCGTTATCCGCCGAGCAGGGCCCGATGATCACCAGAAATTTATTGGAAGCCCCGGTAAATACCTCCTTGATTTCTGCATCTCTCTGTGCTTTTATAGAAGCAGCTTCTTTAGAGATGGGGAACTGTTTTTTTATCTCCGCCGGAATCGGCAGTTTTTTTATAAATGTGAAGCTCATAATTTCCTCCCGTTAGTGTGTATATGTACGATGCCAAAGTCCTTCACCCGCATATGATCAGGTTCATGCGAATCCAGGCTTTTCGGCCCTGGCATCATTATATACGATAACCGTATAAAAAACCAGCATTAAATTTTGTGCTTGATGAAAATAGGAAGATTTTGTATACTAAATAGATAGAATGATGCTGGCTAACGTGGGTTTTGGCCTTTTGAACCTGGTATCATGGAATCTTGAATTAACAGAGGTGCATAGAGTGTCGAATATCAAAAAACCGTATTTCCCGATGTTTGTGGATCTGAGCAAAAAGCGCGTATATGTGGTTGGCGCAGGGACCATCGCAAAGCGGCGCATCCGCTCCCTCTGCGAGTTTGTGGACTGCGTGACAGTGATCGCGCCGGAGGTGAACCCGGAGCTGAACAAAATGGAAAAGGCGGAGAAAATAAAAATCCTGCGGAAGAAATATGAGAGCAGCGATATTTATGATGCGGAGCTTGTGATCGCTGCGACGAACGATCACAAGATAAATGAGGATATCTTCCGCGTCTGCAGGGAGCGGGGAATCCTGGTAAATGTCTGCAGCGACAAGGACAAATGCGACTTTTATTTTCCGGGGCTGATCACCAGGGAGGACGTGGTGGTCGGCGTGACGGCGAACGGGGCGAACCATAAGCGGGCAAAAAATGTGACGGAACAGATCAGGGAGATGCTGGAGGAATGTTAGTAAAAATATATACAGACGGCGCCGCGCGCGGAAATCCGGACGGACCGGGCGGGTACGGAACGATTCTGCATTACACGGATACGAAGGGCGTGCTGCATGAGCGCACTTTCAGCCAGGGATACGAGAAGACGACGAATAACCGCATGGAGCTGATGGCGGCGATCATCGGTCTGGAGGCGCTGAACCGCCCCTGCCAGGTGGAGCTTTATTCCGATTCCAAATATCTCACGGACGCCTTCAACCAGCATTGGATCGAGGGCTGGCAGAGGAAGGGCTGGAAGCGCGGAAAAAATGAGCCGGTGAAAAATGTGGAGCTGTGGAAGCGCCTGCTTGCCGCGAAGGAGCCGCACGAGGTGCGCTTTATCTGGGTGAAGGGACACGACGGACATGAATTAAACGAGCGCTGCGACAGGCTCGCCACCTCGGCGGCGGACGGCGATAATCTGCTTATAGACGACGGGGGAGAGATGAGGCAGCCTACGAGGACTGAGGCTGTGCAGAGTAACTGTGTGTGAAGCTGGGAGTCCAGAACGGGTAGTCTGGAAAGGAGCGTGGATAGAATGGCGAAAGTGAATCTGCCGTATGGCATTGACCTTTTTGAACAGTTGCGTAGCAGGAATTGTTATTACGTGGATAAGACTGGCTTTATCCGGGAATTGTTAAGCGAGGAGTTCACAGTCAACCTGATTGCCAGACCGCGTCGGTTCGGAAAGACTCTTACGATGAGCATGCTTGCAGAATTCTTCGATATCCGTAAGGAAAGCAGGCATAAGTTCGAGGGGCTTGAAATAATGAAGTATGCAGATTTCTGTGCGGAATGGATGAACCAGTGGCCGGTACTGTTCCTGACGCTGAAGGATGTGCAGGGAAGATCCTTTGACAGCGCGTATGGGATGGTTCAGTTTGTTATTTCATCTGTCTGTGGTGAACATGATTATTTGTCAGACAGTGACAAAGTGTCAGAAGCAGATAAGAGAGTTTTTCATCGATTGCTGGAGCAGTCCGGGACATCTACCGATGTAAAAACTGCTTTATTCGTCTTAATGCGTATGATGAAAGCGCATTACGGTAAAGAGGTAATCTTACTCATTGATGAGTATGATGTTCCACTGGCGAAAGCCAGTGATAATGGGTACTATGGGGAGATGTTGGAGGTGATACGCAGTCTGCTGGGAATGACGTGGAAATCCAATCCGAATTTAAAATTCGCTGTGGTAACCGGCTGTCTCAGGATTGCGAAGGAGAGTATTTTTACAGGAGCAAACAATTTTATTTCCAATTCAATATCCGATAAAAAATACCGGGATTACTTTGGATTTAGCGAGCCGGAGGTGACGGCGTTGCTGGAAACTGCAGGGCTGCAGGACGCCCTGACCGAAATGAAAAAGTGGTATGACGGGTATTGTTTCGGTGGAAAAGAAATATACTGCCCATGGGATGTGATAAACCATGTCAGGGCTTTGATGACTGATCAGACCGCGAAGCCGGGAAATTACTGGATCGACACAAGTCACAATAACATCATCCGGCGTTTTATCGACCATCCGCAGATCAACGTCAACGAGAAGTTTGAAATACTGCTCTCCGGCGGCGTGATCCAGGAGCCAATTCGCGAGGATCTGACTTACGATATTGCCCATTCCACAGAGGATAACCTGTGGAGCATTTTGTATCTGACCGGATATCTGACACAGGTTCCACCGGGAAAACTTCCCAAGGGAATACAGCCGGAGGACGGAAAAGTGGCGCTGCGCATTCCGAATGAGGAAGTGAAGTCGGTGTTTGGCAGCACGGTGAAAAAGTGGTTTGAGGAAAAAATTGCGGCACAGGACCGCACTGCTCTGTTTGAAGCCTGGTGGGGCGGCGACGCGGAAAAGCTGACGCAGGAGATCACGGATATCTTATTTGATACGATCAGTTATTTTGATTATAAAGAGGATTACTACCATGCGATGGTCACGGGCATGTTCCTGGGCGCAGGATATGCGGTGAAGTCAAATTCAGAAGCCGGGACCGGCCGGGCAGACGTCATTATAAAAGAGCAGCGGCGCAGGCGCGCGCTTGTGATCGAGGTAAAATGGCCCGGAAAGAAAGAAAACGGGAACAGCCTGGAAAAAGAGTGTGCGGACGCACTGCAGCAGATCGAGAAGAAGCAGTACAGGAAAAACCTTGAGCTTGAAGGGTATAAGACCGTGCTGTGCTATGGTGCGGCGTTCCAGGGGAAAACCTGCCTGATAAAGACAGCAGGCTGATAAGGGAAGGCGGAACGGCAGCCGTGTTTTTGCTTGCATTCTGGCGTCCGGCGTGCTATAGTAAGGGATAGTTTAATGGAAAATCCGAGGAGAACAGTTATGGGAATCTACGAAGAACTGGTTGCCCGCGGTCTGATCGCGCAGGTGACAAATGAAGAAGAAATCAAAAAGATGGTCAACGAGGGCAAGGCGACCTTTTACATCGGCTTCGATCCAACGGCAGACAGCCTGCATGTCGGTCATTTTATGGCGCTCTGTCTGATGAAGCGTCTGCAGATGGCGGGAAACCGTCCGATCGCGCTGCTCGGAGGCGGTACCGGCATGGTGGGCGATCCGTCCGGCAGGACCGATATGCGTAAAATGATGACCACAGAGACCATCAATCACAATATTGAGTGCTTCAAAAAGCAGATGAGCCGTTTCATCGAATTCGGCGAGGGCAAGGCGCTAATGGTGAACAACGCCGACTGGCTGACGAACCTTAATTATATCGAATTTCTGCGCGAGGTGGGACCGCATTTCTCGGTCAATAACATGCTGCGCGCGGAGTGCTACAAGCAGAGGATGGAAAAGGGCTTAAGCTTCCTTGAATTTAACTACATGATCATGCAGAGCTACGATTTCCTGGAGCTCTACGAGCGTTACGGCTGCAACATGCAGTTCGGCGGCGATGACCAGTGGAGCAATATGCTCGGCGGCACGGAGCTGATCCGCCGCAAGCTCGGAAAGGACGCTCACGCGATGACGATCACGCTGCTCTTAAATTCCGAGGGCAAGAAAATGGGCAAGACGCAGTCCGGTGCGGTGTGGCTTGATCCGAACAAGACCTCTCCGTATGAATTCTACCAGTACTGGAGAAACGTGGCAGATGCCGACGTTTTAAAATGCATCCGTATGCTCACCTTCCTTCCGCTCGAAGAGATCGACGCGATGGACAAGTGGGAGGGCAGTCAGCTCAACAAAGCGAAGGAGATCCTGGCATACGAGCTGACAAAGCTTGTGCACGGAGAGGAAGAGGCAAAGAAAGCGGACGAGGCGGCGAAGGCGCTGTTTGCGGGCGGCGGCAAGAGTGAAAACGTGCCGACTACCACATTCCCGAAGGCGGAGCTTGACGCCGGAAAGGACATTTTAAGCCTTCTGGTGGAGACGAAGCTTTCTGCGAGCCGTTCCGAGGCAAGAAGACTGGTGCAGCAGGGCGGCGTTACCGTAAACGACGTGAAGGTGACGGCGATCGACCGCGTATTCACGACGGCGGACATGGACGACGACGGCGTGCTGCTGATTAAAAAAGGAAAAAAGGGGTATCATCAGATTAAAGCAGAATAGGAGGTATTCTCATGGCTTTTGTAACGTATCTTATTCAGATGGTAGTAAAAATGATCCTGGTCGGCGCGGCATCGTTTGGCGGCATCCGGCTGGGTAAGTTTCTGCGGGACCGCAAGGATGCAAAGACGGCTGCGGAAGCGGGAAATAAATAGCGTCTGCGCGGGGAAAAGAATGCGCCTGTCCGCAAGATGGATGCAATGTGATTTTGAGGAGGAAAGATTGTGAAACAATACGGTGTGAATGAACTTAGAAAGATGTTTTTGGATTTTTTCCAGAGCAAAGGTCATCTGGCAATGAAGAGCTTTTCTCTGGTTCCGCACAATGATAAGAGCCTTCTGCTCATCAATTCCGGTATGGCTCCCTTAAAGCCGTACTTTACGGGAGCGGAGATCCCGCCGCGCAGAAGGGTGACGACCTGTCAGAAATGTATCCGTACCGGCGATATCGAGAACGTTGGCAAGACGGCGCGCCACGGCACTTTTTTTGAGATGCTCGGAAACTTCTCCTTCGGGGATTACTTCAAGCACGAGGCGATCGCCTGGTCCTGGGAATTTCTCACGGAGGTGGTAGGTCTGGATGCGAACCGTCTGTACCCGTCGGTCTATCTGGAGGACGACGAGGCGTTTGATATCTGGAATAAGGAAATCGGCATTCCGGCGGAGCGCATTTTCCGCTTTGGAAAAGAGGACAACTTCTGGGAGCACGGAGCAGGCCCCTGCGGTCCCTGTTCTGAGATCTACTACGACCGCGGCGAGAAATACGGCTGCGGAAAGCCGGGCTGTACGGTCGGCTGCGACTGCGACCGCTACATGGAAGTGTGGAACAACGTGTTTACGCAGTTTGAGAACGACGGAAACGGCAACTACGAGGAGCTGCAGCAGAAGAACATCGACACCGGCATGGGGCTGGAGCGTCTGGCGGTTGTCGTGCAGGACGTAGATTCCATTTTCGACGTGGATACCATTGAGGCACTGCGCAACAAGGTATGTGAGTTTGCGCACACCGAATACAAGAAGGACGAAAACAAGGATGTTTCCATCCGTCTGATCACCGACCATATCCGCTCCGCTACCTTTATGATCTCGGACGGAATCATGCCGACGAACGAGGGCAGAGGTTATGTGCTCCGCCGTCTGATCCGTCGTGCGGCGCGCCACGGAAGACTTTTGGGCATTTCCGGCAAATTCCTGTCCGAGCTGAGCGCGACGGTGATCGAAGGCTCAAAGGATGGCTATCCGGAGCTGGAGGAAAAGAAAGACTTTATCTTCAAGGTGCTGACGCAGGAGGAAGATAAATTTAATAAGACCATCGACCAGGGCTTAAGCATTCTTTCCGGCATGGAGAGCAAAATGGAAGCGGAGGGCACAAAGACGCTGGCAGGAAAAGATGCGTTTACCCTGTACGATACCTACGGCTTCCCGCTCGATCTGACAAAGGAGATCCTGGAAGAGAAGGGCTACGCTATCGACGAGGACGGCTTTAAGGCGGCGATGGAGGAGCAGCGCACCAAGGCGCGGAATGCCCGTGAGGTGACAAACTACATGGGCGCTGACGCCACTGTTTACGATGAGATCGACCCGTCCGTAACGACAGAGTTTGTCGGTTACGACAGTCTGGAGGATACTTCGAAGATTACGGTTCTGACGACCGATAAGGAAATCACTGAGGCGGTTTCCGACGGCGAGCACGCTACGATTTTTGTGGAGAAGACGCCGTTCTACGCTACTATGGGCGGACAGGAGGGCGATACCGGCGTCATCCGCACAGCAGATGCCGAGTTTGCGGTGGAGGATACCATCAAGCTGCTCGGCGGTAAGATCGGCCACGTTGGAAAAGTGACAAAGGGTATGTTCAAGGTGGGCGATGAGGTGACGCTCTCCGTTTCACCGAAAAAGCGCGCGGATACCTGTAAAAACCACAGCGCGACGCATCTTCTTCAGAAAGCGCTCAAAACAGTGCTTGGTGCGCATGTAGAGCAGAAGGGGTCTCTTGTCACACCGGACAGACTGCGCTTTGACTTTGCGCATTTCGCACCGATGACGGCGGAGGAGATCGCAAAGACGGAGGCGCTGGTAAACGAGCAGATCGCTGCTTCCCTGCCGGTTGTCACACAGATCATGAATCTTGAGGAAGCAAAGAAAACCGGCGCGATGGCGCTGTTTGGTGAGAAATACGCGGAGGACGTGCGCGTGGTTTCCATGGGCGATTTTTCCAAGGAGCTTTGCGGCGGTACCCATGTTGCCAACACGGGCGTGATCACCACGTTTAAGATCGTTTCCGAATCCGGCATTGCGGCCGGCGTGCGCCGTATCGAGGCGCTCACGGGCGACGGCGTATTTGCATATTATCACAATCTGGAGCAGCAGCTTGCGGAGGCGGCGAAGGCGGTAAAGGCAACGCCGGCAACCCTGCTCGACCGTCTGCATCATCTTACGGAGGAGCTGAAGACGGCGCAGAGCGAGGTGGAATCCTTAAAGAGTAAGCTTGCAAAGGATGCGCTCGGCGATGTGATGGATAACGTGAAGGAAGTAAAGGGTGTTAAAATGCTTGCGGCGTCTCTGGAGGGTGTGGATATGAACGGTCTGCGCGACCTTGGCGACCAGTTAAAGGAAAAGCTTGGAGAGGGCGTGATCGTCCTGGCGAGTGTCAACGATGGAAAAGTGAGCCTTCTCTCCATGGCGACAGACGGCGCACAGAAGGCAGGCGCGCACGCAGGCAACCTCATTAAGGGCATTGCGGCTCTTGTCGGCGGAGGCGGCGGCGGTCGTCCGAATATGGCGCAGGCAGGCGGTAAGAATCCGGCAGGTGTAAAAGACGCCCTTGCAAAGGCGGCTGAGGTGCTGGAAAGCCAGATAAAATAGATATGTAAAAAACTGACAGGGAACAGCTTTTATAACAGCGTTCCCTGTCAGTTTTTTTGTTGCTGTTTACATGAATAATATTACTCTGTCAGCAGCTCGTAGAAGCCCTCCGGACGGTTTTTGACATCCTTGATGTTATTGTAGAGGAGACTGCAGTATTCCTGTACTGTTTCATAATAGGGGGAGGAGGTGTCGTCCTTCGTGTAGAAGCCGCCGTCGGCTCCCCAGTAGCCGTTTGCGGTAAATACTGGCACTTCTTTGGCGAAATCCAGCAGGTATTTCTGGTAGCCTGTCATCGGAAGGCCGCAGTTTTCAAACAGGATGCTTGAAAGGAAATTCATGCTTGTTTTTTCGTACTCCTTTACCGGCAGGTCATAATTCGACCAGAGAATAAAGGGAATCGCATAGCGCTTCATCATTTCCTCCTCATCCCAGTTTTCATAAGCTCCGTCGGTGATGCTGTTCAGAAAATCTGTTTCCATATTCGGCTGATGGTCGCCGAGATACAAAATGACGGTCGGATCGTCCACCTGTGAGAAATAACCGGTCAGCTCCTCAAACGCTTCATCAGAATGCTTGATACAGTTCAGATACTGCTCCGCCTCGGCGCTCGGATGCTCCGGCAGCTTGATAGTATCCTGCAGATTCGTCGGCTTCTTTTTGTAGCCGCTGTGGTTCTGCATCGTCATCGTGTAGAAGAGGAACGGCTGGTCAGAATCGGTTTTTGCCTCCTCATATTTCCGGATGATCATATTATTTACCTCAGCATTTGAGATATATCCCCGAATGCGCTCCGCATCCTCCGGGAAATCCGGCGTGCTTAAATAGGTCTGGAAGCCGAGCAGCGGGTAGGCCGTCAGACGCCCGTAGTTGCTGGCGGCGTAGGGGTGAACAGCAATCAGCCCCTGGTAGCCCAGATCCGCACAGTCCGAAACCAGAGAGGACATTTTCTGCTTCAGATAAGCCTGGAAAGCAATGCAGTTCTGCGGGAGAAGGGCAATGCTGTTTCCGGTCAGCACCTCAAACTCTGAATTCGCCGTGCCGCCGCCGAGCACGGAGGCGTAGGTATAGCCGTGGATGGTATTTTCCTGCAGGCTGTGGATGTACGGCATATAATCAGTATTCGCTTCCAGATCGCCGAGAACGCCAAGGTCCGAAAATGCCTCGTCGATGATTACGATGATATTCGGGTAATCATCGGAGGCTACCGCTTTATCGCTGGGATAGTTCTCTGTGATCTGCGCGATCTGCTGTGCGGAATAGTCTTCCGGTTTGTCAATGTTCATATACTGGATGCTGCGGATGATGGTAACATATGTACCGTTCGAATTGTAGCCAGCCAGCGGCTTGAACATGCTTAAATGGATATCGCGGCTTTCCAGATAGTCTGAGAATACAAAAATCTTTCCCCAGATCGCGATGATGATGCAGCTGATGCCTGCAAAGACAAGCCTGCGTTTTGCGGAAAACAGGCGCGTTTTTCCGAGACAGCGGAAGAAAAACAGGTACACAAGCCCCGCCTGCACTGCAAACAGACAGATGTAGTTAGGCTTGTAGGAGTAATCTCCTGCCACGGCAGCGGCGGTCCGCAGGGAATAAAAATCGGACGCCAGGATCGGAATATCGCGGAACCGGGTCACGTAAAAATTGGCGACGCAAAAGATAATGCTGATCCAGATAAGCAGATTGCAGGAGATCCTGATGCTGTTTGTGATTATCAGGAAAACGAGCAGGATCATTGCCGCAGCCAGGACATTATAAAAAATAATCTCCGGGGAATGCGCAAGGTTCCGGTAATTTCTTGGCAAATAGTTTTTTGGTATGGAATGCGTGATCACATAGGTAAACGCAAACGCAATGCAGGGCGTAAGCACCATGACTGCAATGCTAAGAGGACGGGCAAACTTTGCCAGAAGCAGTGTGATGCGGCTGCGGAAAAAGAGCAGCACCATCCCTGCAAGAAATACCAGAATTTCGGCGGCAAGCAGAAACGGCCGCAGCGTCAGAGCGCCGGTTTCCTTGTCTGTCTTACAATAAAGCTCCGGGTGGAGCATGCAGTAGGCAAAAAGCCCCACAAACAACAGAAACAGCAGAATATCATATATTTTTGTCAATTTTGTTTTCCACATGATGTTTCTCCTTTAAAAGTATATCCTTTCATACAAAATTATATTGTATCATACAGCTCCCTTAATGTCATTTGTAAAATTTCACAAAAATACCGGACGGATCGATTTTGCAATTGCGACAAAAATAAATAAAAAATTTACAGAAATAGGAATTAAGTTGACCGGGATATCAAAAAGAGGTAAAATAAATATATTAAATTTTGAGGGAGGAAAAGAGAAGTATGAGGAAACGGCGATTGGCGTTTTTGATGGCTCTGGTAATGACATTTACCAGTGTGGATTCATCAGCATTACTTGTCAGCGCTGCAGATGCGTCGGCAGCGGAGGAAATCTCCGTGGAAAACGCAGAGGCGGTTCCAGCAGAGGAAGCCGCGCCGCAGGCGGAAGCGGTGCCTGAACAGGCAGCTGTGGAAAGTGCAGAGGAAGCGGCGCCTGAACAGGCAGCGGGAATAGCACCCGAACAGGCAGCAGAGAGCGCAGAGGAAGCAGCGCCTGAACAGGCAGCAGAGGAAGCGGCGCCCGAGCAGGCGGCAGAGGGTGCAGAGGAAGCAGCTCCTGAGCAGGCAGCAGAAGGTGCAGAGGAAACGGCGCCCGAACAGACTGCAGAGGAAATGCTATCGGAAGAGCAGGCGGCGGAACCTGCGGAGGAAGCAGAGCCGGAAGGCGCAGAGGAAGAGCTGATCATTGGCGAAGAGGGAACCGTCGACAGTTCTGCTGTGGAAATGGAGGCTTACACAGTTGACGCACAGAGCGTATCCGATGAGCATACCATCGTGGGGATGTCTGTGGTGCAGAAAGGACAGACAGCGTTTATAGCCGGGCTTGAGGTGTATTCACCCTCTGGCGCCCAAATTAAAGTGACATATAAGGACGGAAGTGACGCTACAGTAGAATTTAATGAGTTAACTACCGCGGGACATTCTTCCGAGGTAGACGATGCTTATGGAAATACGATTCACACCTATGCGGAGAGTGTTGCGGATAACCCAAGTGTCAGCGTGAACTCTACATTCCTCAGAGGAGATTATAAAGCGATATTTTCCTGCTGGGGCGTAAGGGCGGAATATCAGATTTCAACTGTTGATCTGGTGGAATCAGATAGCTATAAAGGAATACTGCAGGAGGGAACTACGTCTGGTGTCAGCAGTCCATGGAAGCAGTATGCCTATTATTCTTTTACTCCGTCTCAGACGGGAGCGTGGGTAATTGACGGCGCAGATGGTATGACCGTATACGAGAAGGAGGAAGACAATTATCAAGATGTAAGTTCACTGGGTGGCAATAAATATATGCTGTCAGCAGAAAAAAATTATTGCATTGCATTTTACAGTGGAAGTGCAACCGGGTCAGACACGCGAAGGATCAGCATAAAAAATATACCCATATTAACTTCGGTGAGTATATCGGGTCAACCGGTGAGCAGATGTATAGTAGGCGATAGCAAAACAGTTCTGGAGGGGGCAAAGGTTACCTTTTTCTATGATAATGGAACTAAAAAGACCGTCCAGGCAGATTATAGCTGGGCAGAGGACTCCTATGGAAATGTTGTACACATAAGGTTTGTTGATGAGAGCGGGGAATACATTTACAATGTGGCTGAGCTTAGCGTGGGTACGTATACCGCGCAGGCATACTCCGAAGATATTGTACAATATGAAGAATACGTGCTATATGAATACGACTTTACTGTGAATGACCTGAAGCGGGCGGAAACGCCTCTGTCTTTGGGAGAAAACACAGAAATAGAAGGCGGAGAATCGTATGACGTCTATTATGAATTCCGGCCGGAGAGGAGCGGCAGGTACGCATTTGCGGGCTTTGAAAACACAAAGATATTAAAAGGAACGGATACAGGGTATGAGGAGATATCCTGGAGAGATTCTAATTATCGCAGATATGACTATGATCTTGAGGCGGATGAAACCTATTATGTAGGCGTATGCGGTGAATCGGAAGATGCGGTATTAAAGGTTCAGTATATTCCGGTCCTTACGAGCATGTCTATGAAGCAGAGTGGGCAGACAACGTTTATAGCCGGGCTTGAGTACTATCAGGTTGACGGTGCCATAATTACTCTGACCTATGACGATGGAAGCAGCGCTGCGGTAGAATTTGCCGAAGGGTATTCCTGGGCAGAGGATAATTATGGGAATAGCATTTACGTCGATGTGTATGCGCAGGATGATACGGACAGAATAAGTCCATACTCTGTAGGCAATTATTTGCCGGTTGGAGAGTATGTTGCGGAGTTTACCTGCGGGGAAAAAAGCACGGGTTATGCGATCGAGGCCGTCAATCTGACAGCGTCGGATAGATACAAAGGCGAACTCACAGAAGGTAAAGATATTACGGTCAGCAGCCCGCAGAGCCGGGTGTACTGGTATACTTTTACACCTTCAAAGGACGGAACATGGTACTTTGGCGGGGTATACAATATGGACATATACAAAAGGGCAGAAGAAGACTATTTGTATGTGTATTCAGTATCGGGCAGCAAATATAGATTATCAGTGGGAACAGAATACTATATTGCATTTTACACCTATGAAGGATGTGGAGAGTCGGAAGAACGGACAATTTCTATAGCATATCAGCCAACGCTTACATCTGTTGAGGTATCCGGGCAGCCGACGAGCTGGCGCGTGGGAGATGACGGCGGTGTGTTGGCCGGGGCGACGGTTACCTTTGGCTATGACAATGAAGAGAGCCAGATTATTCAGGCAGAAGATTATGATGCGACAGATTCTTATGGAAACACAGTGAACATAAGGTTTGTAAAGGCAGACAATGAGTATACCTGGAATGTATCAGGGCTTCAGCCTGGCGACTATACGGCACAGGTATACGCGAGTGGAACGGTGTGGCAGGAGTATCTTTTCACGGTGGAGGATCTGGAACTGGCAGGATCATTGGCTGAGGGAGAGAATGCAGGTCTGGCAGGCGGTGATGAATATACATATTATTCGTTCAGGCCGGGCAGGAGCGGCGGATATGCCTTTAATGGCTTTCAGTATCTGAAGGTTTTGAAAGTGACGGATACAGGGTATGAGACGATATACTCGAGGAGCGAAGATTCTTATAGCCGTCAATATATCTATGAACTGGAAAGTGAGATCACCTATTATGTAGGAGTACGCGGAAATTCAGATTCGTCGGTACTGAATATCCGTTATCTTCCAAAGATTCTGTCTGCAGAAGCACATCCTGCCAGAACAGAGTTTATAGCGAACTTCTGGCAAACAGTGTATTATGATGGATTATCTGTGACATTGAATTATGAAGAAGGAATTCCGGCGGAGACGGTAACGTATAACAACGGAAGTATGCAGGATTCCTATGGAAATACCTTCCGGCTTTCAATGTATGACCAGAATGATGAGTATGTAAGCGAATGGAGCGAGCAGCCTTCCGGCGAATACACCATTCGGATAGTTGATATCAAAAACTGGGAGACTCTGTGCAGTTATACGGTTTCTATGAAACCCATTGACGAGTTTGAATGGGAAACGGTCTCTCTGGGAAGCCAGAGGGTAGATGTCAGCAGGAATGGGGAAACTACATTTTACAGATTTAAAGCAGAAAAAGGAAGATACTTCTTCAAATGTGATAGTGATGTAGGGATAAGTCTGTACACACTCGCTGGGGAAAATCTTGAATTTGAAGATTCGGGATGGAGAACATTAAGTAGTTTGCTTAATGCAGAAGAATATTATCTGAGAGTATATTCTTATGAGGATACGCCTGTAACGACCAACCTTACGATTGAAGCCGTGCCGGAAGTTACCGGCATCGAGACGCTGGGCGTATCGGAGAGTCTGCAGTATATCGAGAAATTTGAAGAGATCAACCCGTCGGAGTTTCGGGTAAGGATCGTGTATTCTGACGGAAAGACTTACGATACTTCGGTGTATGGTTATGATTCCTATGATAATTGGGTAAGGGCGTCCATATACAGAAGCGGCGCAGTGGAAGAAGGAGAAGTGGAGGCGGATGTTCCCGGCGATTATGTCTTGCGGATTACCTGCGGGGAAGCGTATACGGACATTCCGTTTAAGGTGGTCTCGCTGGAGAACGCCTGCCAGGGAACGATCACTTTGGGCGAACCGGCGAAGCTTTCGATGAACCAGGGGAAAGCGCTGTATGCATTCCAGGCGGAGAATGCCGGAAAATATGAGCTGGAGTTTAACCTTCCGGTGGATAATATTCAGGCTCTGAGCAAGGCGGGGAACCGTGCGCAGGTAAGCAGTACCTCCAGATACGGGAGCGTGCTTCTGGCGGCGGAGCCGGATACCTATTATATATACCTGAAGGCTCCGGAAGGATATCAGACGTTGGAGGCGGAGCTTACAGCGAAGAGCAATATTGAAAAAATTGTTCTGAATGCTCTGAAGAAGGAATATATTGCCGGACTGGAGGACTTTAGCGGACAAGATGTGAAGGCAACGGTTACCTATTCAGACGGCACGGTAAGTACTGCAAAGGAGTATGCAGATCTGCAGGGAAATACGCTGCGGTACCGGGTAGAGAAGGACGGCGATGAGTATCATAGTGGAGATGCGCTTCCTATCGGAACGTATAGCGTTGTTCCGTATCTGTCTTTTGGCTCCGGAAGCGCAATTGAAACGGAGAAGATCGCAGTAGAGCCGGTAACGGTGCAGAGTGTAAGGGTGGATGCAGGCAGTCTTCCGGTAATACGGCAGGATGAGCCGCAGATTATCTCTTATGGTTATCGCACAACGATGTATTCCTTCACGGCTGCTGAAGCTGGAAAATATGAAGTGCAGTATAACGGTATAGCCAACTGCTACTTCTATTATGACGAAGAGAACGGTCTGCGTGAGGCTGGCGAACGCATTTCTCTGCAGAAGGATCAGACCTGTGTGCTGGTATGCACTACCAATATCGCAACGGAAATCTGTGCGAAGAAAGTCGGGGAAGCGGAGAATCCGGAAAAGCCAATTGTCCTGAAGCCGGATCAGAAAGCGACAGTGACGGTCAGCAAGGATCATTCCAGGGCGGAATTCACCTTCACTCCGGAAGAGGATGGAAGGTATGGTTTCAGCGGCGAAGGAGATGACGTAATTGCTCAAGTGGAACTATATCACAACGGGGGATATTTGGCAGAAGCTGAAGGAGAGGGAGAATTCTATCTGGCGTATGACCTGAAAGCGGGAGAAACCTATACATACTATATGGATACAAATGTATGGTGGGCAGCTTCGGGGCAAACTTTCAGCTTTTCCGTTCTTCTCAGCAAGGCTGTGGAGAAAGAAATAACAGAGGTCGAGATTTTAGGAGATGAGAAAGACTACACGATATTCCAGGATGCTTCGGATGTATTTAAGATTCAGGTAACTTATGAGGATGGATTACAGGAACAGATGAGCCTGTACACTTACAGGGATAGCTACGGAAACCGTTTTGAATCGAATGCAGAACAGCGCGTTGATGGAGCACTCATCTGGGTGCTTTACCGGAAGGAATCCGCGGGCGACTGGAATGAGGAAACCAGGACCGTAAAACGGAGAGGGGTTTCTGATTTTGAAGAAATTGCGGCAGGCGGAAGTGAGAGTATTTCAGCAGACCTGACTCCGAATAAGGAGTATAACAGATATTATTCCTTTGTCCCGCAGGAGAGCGGTGAATACGCATTTAGCCTTGGGGCAGGTACGGAGAAATATGGAAGCTGGGCTAACGTGATCCAGGTTGATGGACGCGGGAATTACGAGTACCTGGATACGGATTATTCGACGTCGTCAGGCGAAAACGTATGCTCTGTATGGCTGGAGGCCGGAAAGCAGTATGTGATCCGTGTATCTGCACAGGTATACGGGGAAGAAGACGAAACAATTGCTTTCTCCACGACACTTGGCAACAGAAAGCTGAAGCGCCTTACAGGACTGTCCGTGGTCAAACAGCCTGTGAATCCGACGGTGGTCAGCGGAACGTTTGTGGCAGAGGCTAACGGCCTGCAGGTAAAGGCGACCTATGAAGACGGAAGCGAGGAGCTTCTGGAAATGGGAGACAAAGACTCCGACGGAAGATATCTGCGCTGGGAGGGTGCATGGATCAATAATGAGACCTATCGTATGTACATTTTCCTTGGACAGTTCCGGACCCATACAGATCTGACGGCGGTAAGCGCGGATAACCTTAAGGATCTGGAGGAAAACAAGGAAAATCCATTGACGCCCGGAAGCCGGAACGATTTCCGGTTTGCGCCGGAAAACACCGGAGCGTACGTATTTGGCTTTACTTCCGCAAATGGCGGAAGGACGTATGTAATTTGTGAGGAAGACGAGACGTCTCTCGGCAATGGAATATATGGTTATTATTATCTGGAAGCAGGAAAGCACTATATCGTTTCCGCAAGGGAATTTACAGAAGCCTGCAGTCTGATCGTGACTTACAGCGAATGCGTCTGGACTGTTACAGAAAGAAAAGAGCCGACCTGTGAGGAGGCGGGTCTGATAAAAGAAACTTGCCGGCTCCATGGCGATACCAGAGAAACAATTCTGCCGGCGCTTGGCCACGTATGGGGCGAATGGCAGGTAACGACATCGGCTACCTGTGCAAAGGCAGGCGAGAAGGTACGGACCTGCAGCAGATGCGCAGAAACGGAAAAAGAGACGATCAGCGCGACTGGAAAGCACACCTACCAGTGGATCACGGACAAGAAGGCGACCTGCGGCGCAGCGGGCAGCAGGCATGAGGAGTGTACTGTTTGCCATGCGAAGAAGAAGGCAGTGGCGATCAGCGCGACCGGAAAACACACCTATCAGTGGATCACAGATAAAAAAGCGACCTGCGGCACAGCGGGCAGCAAGCATGAGGAGTGTAAGATCTGCCATACGAAGAAGAAGGCAGTGGCGATCAAGGCGACGGGCTCGCATAAGTACGGCGCATGGAAGACGGTCAAGGCGGCAACTGCACTGGCGGCAGGCTCAAAGAAGCGGACCTGCAGCGTGTGCAAGAAGGCTGAGACAGCCACGATCGCGAAGCTGAAAAGATACGTCAACCTCACGGCAAACAGCCTTACGCTGAAGGTAAAACAGTCCACAACGAAGTTCAAAGTAACCGGCATGGCAAAGGGAGACTATCTGAAATCGGTGGTATCCTCAAATACAAAGGTTCTGAGGGTTTCCGGCGTCAACAAGAACGGCAGCGTGAAGCTGACGGCACTGAATAAGACCGGCACGGTAAATCTGACCTTTACGCTGGCGAGCGGAGCGAAAAAGACGATTAAGGCAAAGGTTCAGAAGGGCGCGGTGAAGACGACGTCGATTAACGGTGTGAAGAAAACAGCGACGGTAACGCAGGGCAAGACCTTAAAGCTTACTCCGTCTCTCCTGCCGGTAACCAGCGTGGAAAAGATCACCTACACGTCCTCCAACAAGAAGGTTGCCACGGTATCCTCCAAGGGCGTCGTTAAGGGCGTGAAGGCAGGAACGGCGAAGATCACCGTAAAGGCAGGATCGAAGAAATTTATCTGCACGGTAAAAGTACAGGGGATAAAGACGACAAGCCTGAAAAATGTGCCGAAAACGTATTCTCTGAAGGTGAAAAAGACGTATACCTTAAAGCCGACGAGAGTACCGGCGGCAAGCAAGGATACCATTTCGTACAGCAGCTCAAATAAGAGCATTGCGACGGTGGATTCCAAGGGCAAGATTACCGCGAAGAAAAAGGGAACGGCTGTGATTACGGTAAAATGCGGAAGTGCGGTCGCAACCTGCAAGGTTACTGTAAAATAAGCGATTTTAGAGAAAGTAACGATGATTTTCCGGTCGCCGGGCTTTAAAAAAGCCCGGCGATCGGTCTGTGGAGGGAAAATTCACGAAAAGCATGAAGAGAAAAGCGCAAATAAAAACAAATGCGGATCTGTGGCCGGGGATAGCTCTGTTTTCCGTATATCCGCTGGTCGTCTCCTGTCAGAAGGTAAAAAACAGCCTGTCCGGGTATGCCTGGTTTTCGGACGAGGACTACTGGTATGATTTCTTTATGTATGCCAAAAGCGCAGTATTTCTGGTACTGGCAGGCTGGATGATCCTGGTCCTGGCGGATCGCATACTGCTCAGAGGGATCAAAAAAACAGGCTGGAAAAGATGGATCCCGCTGATGCTTTATGGAGGGCTGGCGATACTGTCCGCAGCCTGCTCCATAGACAAAAGCCTTTCGTTGAGGGGAATGCTGGAGCAGTATGAGAATATCTGGGTATTGTGCGGATATGGAATTACAGCATTCTACTGCTTTCATGTGGTGGAAAAAACGGAGGACGCCAGAATCCTTCTGGCAGCATTGCTCATCGGGGCCGCTCTTCAGGGAATCCTGGGACTTTTTCAGGCTGCCGGGCTGGATCTTTTGAGTACGCAGCCGGGCAAGGCATATCTGATGATATGGCAGGACGATGCGGTGAAGCAAAATCTGTCCTTTGGATTTTCGGAAAGCGGAAGCCAGAAGGTATATCTCTCACTGTATAATCCCAATTATGCAGCGGTATATCTTATCCTGCTGCTGCCGTCTGCAGCGGCGGGCTTTGCGTGGCTGAAGAAGAGCCGGAAAAAATGGGGCTGTGTTCTTTTGACCGGCGTATTGACAGTCTGCCTTGTGATGAGCGGCTCCAAAACGGGACTCATTTTTCTGGCGGTTATGATAACAGCAGCGGTGCTGTGGGTGTTTCCGAAAAATAAGAGAGGGTGGCTTTCTATCGTCGGCTGCGTATTACTGACGGTGGCAGCAATCGCGCTTTATGACGGGGCGACGGATCATAAGGTGACCGAAGGGATCGCACAGAGCTTTAAGAAAATCTATTATAATATGAGACAGATCGAGCCGATGCAGGATGCGGTAAGAATCCGCTACAAAGGAAAAAATCTGGATCTGAGCGCGGAGCACACGGAAATGGGCGATACCTTAAAAGTAATGGAAGACGGAGAAAGCCGGCTTCCGGTTTACTGGGATATGGAGGAGCAGTGCTTTTTTATTGAGGGCGAAGAATATGCGAATTTAAAATTTGACGCTTATCAGGAGGAGAACCGCAGCTGGGTCATTATGGAGTGGAAGGATGTCGTGTGGCGCTTCTGCCGGGAAGGGGACGGACCTTATGAGTATATAAACCTTTATGGGAAGCCGGATACGATATCCAACGCAGCGACGGTTTTGCCGGGATATGAGCGGGCAATGAGCGGAAGAGGGTATCTCTGGGGAAGGATCATCCCGCTGCTGAAGAACCGGCTGCTTATCGGAACAGGACCGGATACCTTTGTGCTGGCATTTCCGCAGGATGATTATATGATGCGCATAAACACCAGCAAACGGATGCTGATGGAGACGCCGGCAAAAGCCCACAGCATGTACCTGCAGACGGCAGTGCAGACCGGAATCGCATCCCTGATCTGTCTGCTGCTATTTTGGGCGATTTATTTTAAAGAGAGCGTATGCGCGCTCAGAAAAAGAAAAAACAGGGACCATGCCTGGTGGATGGCGGCAGGCATCTGCCTGGGGATCGTGGGATATCTTCTGATGGGGCTTCTGAATGATTCCGTTGTTGCGGTTGCCCCGCTGTTCTGGGGAATGCTGGGCGTCGGCATTGCCTTAAACAGGGATTGCATAAAAAAAGCGGGAAATGCTTGACATATTCCGTCATTAGAACATAGAATGAAACTATGCAGTTCTACAAAGGAGGGAAAGCATGACAGCAAAAGAGTTTATTCAGAAAATAGAAGAGCAGTTCCCGCTCGACAAGGCGGCGGACTGGGATAATTCCGGATTCCAGGCGGGAAGACGCCAGAAGGAAATAAAGAAGGTGCTGATCGCGCTGGATGCGACGGATGAGACAATCGCGCAGGCGGCTGCGTGCGGCGCCGATATGCTGCTTACGCATCATCCGCTCACAATGGAGGGGATAAAAAGCGTTACATCGGAGACCTTAAAGGGCAAAAAGTTTCTGGCGCTGCTTCAGAACGACATCTGCTGCTATGCCTCCCACACCACCTACGACGTGGTGGAGATGGCGGAGCTGGCGGGCAGTATGATGAAGCTGCAGAAGCCGGAGATCTTGGAAATCACCGGGATCGATGGGCAGACCGGACAGTATATGGGCTTCGGCAGAGTCGGTTCTCTGGTGCGCCCGGTTACGCTGCGCGAGTGCGCGGAGCTGGTGAAAACGATTTTTAAGCTGGAAAATGTCAAGATTTTCGGCGATCTGGAGCAGGTCGTGCAGCGCGTGGCGATCTCGCCCGGCTCCGGCAAGAGCATGATAAAGCCTGCCGTGCGCGCGAAGGCGCAGGTGCTGATCACCGGAGACATCGGGCATCACGAGGGCCTTGACGCGATCGACGAGGGCGTGGCGATCATCGACGCCGGACATTACGGGCTGGAGCATATTTTCATCGGACAGATGGAAAAATACCTGCAGAAGCACTGCAAGGGGCTGGAGATCATAACGGCAAAAGAGTGCAGCCCGTTTACCGTTATATAGAAAGGATAGGAGGGAAAGAAAATGAATGATCAGATCACTGTATTCATCAACGGAGAAGAAAAAAGCTACATGGACGGAACCTCTTATCTGGCTGCCGCCAAGGAGTACCAGAAGCAGTACGCGCACGATATCGTGCTTGCGACGGTGGACGGAAAGCTGAAGGAATTAAACAAACGTATGGCAAACGGAGAGCGGATCACGTTTGTGACAGTCGCCGATCCGATGGGCTTTTCGGCATATCGCCGGAGCATGATACTGCTGCTTCTGAAGGCGATCCGTCAGGTGGGCGGCGAGGAGCAGGCGGACCGCGTCTGGATCCATTTTGCGGTCAGTGAGGGACTTTATGTCACGCTGCGCGGGCAGAAGGGCGTTACGGCGAAGTTCCTTCATGAAGTGAAAGCGGCTATGAAGGAGCTTGTGAAGCGCGACATTGTGATCAGTAAGGAAGCGGTGGACACGGACAAGGCGATCGCGCTGTTTGGGCGTCTTGGCATGGAGGATAAGGAAAAGCTGTTCCACTATCGCATGGCTTCCAAGGTAAATACCTACAGTCTGGATGGTTTCTGCGATTATTTTTACGGATATATGGTGCCGGGCAGCGGTTATCTGAAATATTTTGAGCTGTATCCCTGGGATGAGGGCTTTGTCCTGCAGATTCCGACCAGAGAGCAGCCGGAGACGGTGCCGCCGTTTGCGCCGGAGCCGAAGCTGTTCGCTATCCAGAAGGAGTCGATGGAGTGGAGCGAGCTGATGGAGGTTACGACGGCCGGAGACTTGAACGAGCGGGTAGTCACCGGAAAGATCAGTGATCTTATTCTGATACAGGAAGCGCTGCAGGAGAAAAAGATCGCGCAGATCGCCAGTGAGATCGCGGCGGATCCGAAAAAGAAGCTGATCATGATCGCAGGACCGTCGTCTTCGGGAAAAACAACGTTTTCCCACCGGCTGGCGATCCAGCTTGCTGTCAGCGGCATCAAGCCGCATCCGATCCCGATGGATAATTATTTCGTGGACCGTGAGAAGACGCCGCGCGATGAAAACGGAAATTACGATTTTGAGCGCGTGGATGCGCTTGACATCGAGCTGTTTAATCAGAATATGAGTGATCTGCTTGCCGGGAAAGAGGTAGAGCTTCCGGAGTTCGATTTCCGCCTCGGCAAACGCAAATATACGGGGAACCGCCTGCAGCTTGGCGAGAAGGATGTGCTGGTGATCGAGGGCATCCATGCGCTCAACGATCAGCTTTCTCACAGCCTGCCGCGCGAGAATAAGTTTAAGATCTATATCAGTGCGCTCACGCAGCTTAATATTGACGAGCACAACCGCATTCCGACGACGGACGGACGTCTCCTGCGCCGTATCATCCGCGATGCGCGCACGCGGGGGACCTCTGCGAAAAACACGATCGCGATGTGGCCCTCCGTGCGCCGCGGGGAGGAGCAATACATCTTCCCGAACCAGGAGGAGGCGGACGTGATGTTTAACTCCGCGCTTATCTACGAGCTTGCCGTGCTGAAAACTTATGCACAGCCGCTTTTATTTGGCATCGAGCGCACGGCGCCGGAGTACGTGGAGGCGAAGCGCCTGCTCAAATTCCTGGATTACTTTGTGGCGATCCCGGGCGAGAGCATTCCGCAGAATTCGCTGCTGCGCGAGTTTATCGGCGGAGGCTGCTTCGGCGTATAGCAAAGGCGGTCTGTGGTCTGCATGGCTGGCGTGAACAGTAACACGAAAACGTTAATGTTCACTCCGTTCGCAGTAACTTTCGCGAAGCAGGCAGTGGTTGACAGGAAAGCAAATCCGGGATATGATGGTAAATGTGAGTAGAGCAAATGGTCGCGGCTGGCTGTCCGAAAGGTGCCAGACGAGGAAAGTCCGGGCTTCACAGGGCAGGATGCCGGATAACGTCCGGCGGAGGCGACTCCAGAGACAGTGCAACAGAAATGAACCGCCGGCGTGCGCACCCGCAGGGGATGCGCATGTCCGGTAAGGGTGGAAGGGCAGTGTAAGAGACTACCGCCCGTCCGGTAACGGACGGGGCACATGTAAACCTCATCCGAAGCAAGACCGAATCAAAGCATATGGCGGCCCGTCAGCTTTAGGTAGGTCGCTCGAGCCTGGCGGCGACGCCAGGTCTGGATAGATGACCATTCACGACATAACCCGGCTTACCGCTCTGCTCACACATCATTTAGAACAGGTGAATCTTTTCCAGGTCTCGCCGGGAAGAGACAGATTGCCTGTGCAGCATATTTTGCGGCGTGGAATCTCGCAAAGCGGGATTCTTTTTTTAACGGAAAACGGGAGAGGGAGCACATGATAAGAATTGCCATAGTGGAGGATGACAAAGCTTACATCAGCGTCATAAAGGAGTATCTGGGGACGTATGTAAAGGAAAAGGGCATTACTCTGGAAACGAAGGTGTTCTACAATGGAGAGCAGTTTCTGTTTTCTTACGAATCGGATTATGACATTATTCTGATGGATATCGAAATGCCGAAAATGGACGGAATGGAAGCGGCAAAAAGAATACGGGAAAAGGACCGGGATGTCATTCTGATTTTTATTACCAGCATGGCGCAGTATGCCATCCAGGGCTACCGGGTGCGGGCGCATTCTTACATATTAAAGCCGGTGAATTACATCAGCTTTTCGATGGAGCTCTCCGACGCGATCGCTTCTTTGAAAAGAAAGACGGACGACGCGCTTCTGGTATCGGACGAGGATGGCGCGTATAAAATCAGCATCGGGGATATCTGCTATGTGGAGAGTCAGAAACACCGGATTTTCTACCACACGAAAACCGGAAATATCCAGACCAGGTCGACCATGCGGGAGGTGGAGGAGCGGCTTCTGCCCTTTCATTTTGCGCGCTGCAACGTCAGCTATCTGATTAATCTCGCCTATGTTTCCGGCTTTGAAAAAGAAATGGTGATCGTCAACGGCGAGCGCGTGCCTGTCAGCAGGCAGAAGCGGAAAACCTTTATTTCCGCTTTAACAAATTATATAGGAGGAACGGCGGATGCTTGAGAGAATGGTATTTAGCGGACCGATGTTTTTTATGACCGCCTGCTCGCTCGCGCTGATGACGGTCTTCTGCAGCATTTGTGAGCGGAAGAGAAATCGCGTCCGGCAGGGGCTTCTTGCGGCGCTGCTGCTTGCAGTGCTCCTGATTCTGGATGATGTTTTTGTTGATTTTGAGAATGCTTCCACTTCGCTGGAGGCGCCGCTGTATTTTCTGGGAGCCTTTCTTTTTGGAACGGCAATATACAAAATCCCGCGCAGGGCGGCGCTTTACTGCACGGTGCTGGTGTATCTGGTGACCGACGCGCTCACACAGATCGTCATGCCGGTCTCGGATATTTTTTACCGGATACAGACCCCGGTACGTTATGTCTGGATTTTTCTGGTTTATCTGGCGTGTACGGCGCTCTGCTGCATACTGACGAAAAAATTTCTTGTTGGCAGATTTGCAGAAAACGGGCGTTATCATGTCGGCAGGCAGAAACTTCTGTTCAGCATGTTCATTCTGGTAGTTTACGCGGTACTGTCCAACTACCAGGTGCTGTTCTGGCTGCTGGGGTATGAGCCGGAGAGCGGCTCCAATATGATCACGGTATTCCGTCTGATTATGGCGGTGTTTTGCTTTACGATGCTTTATTTGCAGAACAGAGTCGAGCAGATTCAGCGCACGGAGCAGGAGCTGGATACCATCCGGCAGCTCTGGCACCAGCAGCAGGAGCAGTACCGGATGTCGAAGGAGAATATTGAGCTGATAAACCGTAAATGCCACGACCTGCGGCATCAGATCGCAGCGCTGCGGGCGCTGCACGACGAGTAGGCGCTGCATGAGCAGATCGACGAGATGGAAAAATCTATCATGATTTACGATACGGCGATGAAAACCGGCAATCCGGTGCTGGACACGGTTCTGACGGAGAAGAGCCTTTTCTGTGAGGAGCATGCGATTCAGATGACCTGCATGGCGGACGGAACCGCGCTGGATTTTGTCGGGAGCGTGGATCTGTACACGATGTTCGGAAATGCGCTGGATAATGCCATCGAGACGGTCATGCAGTATAAGGACCGCCAAAAGCGCGTCATCCAGGTTTCCGTGTTTCCCAAAGGCAATTTCCAGATGATCCGCGTCCGCAACTACTGCGAGACAAAGCCGGCTTTTGAGGACGGGCTTCCGGTCAGCACCAAGGCGGACCGCGATTACCACGGATACGGGCTGAAAAGCATCCGCTATACCGCGGAAAAATACGGCGGCGGGATTACCTGCGTAGCCGGGGAAGATTACTTTTCCCTGCAGATTCTTCTGCCGGTGCCGGCAGACTCTGCTGCGGCATCGGTTTAAAAGGGATGTTCGGTGCAAAAGTATTTTACATTAGGAAGCCTCTGGATATAAAAATAGCACAAACAGACAGGTAAATAGTGTAAACAGATATAAAAACAGCACAACCGGAAAACGGCTGTGCTGTTTTTTGACGAAAAATTACCAATCGTGCCGCAAAATTTACCAATCATGCCAGAAAATAAAACTTAAATGGAAATCGTGTTATGCTGATGGCACAAAAAAACAAGCAATTCCGGTTTCAGACACAGCAAAAAGGGGGAAAGAAAATCCGCTGAAAGAAACCGCAGAAACAATTCAGGAGGGAAAATATGAGGAAGCATAATGCAGTAAAAAGAATATCAAGTATGGCATTTGCGGCAGCAATGGTAATGTCCGTGGTGAATCCGGCGACCATTTACGTTCAGGCGGCTCCCACTGCGGATGAGTGCTACGCGGAAGGGTACGATGTCAATGTACAGTTAGAGGCGGAGGGCGCAGTCCTTTTGAAAAATGACGACAACTGCCTGCCGCTGGCAGAGGGAACAAAGGTGACCATGCTGGGGGCTATGTCCTATAACTACGTGGAGGGCGGCACAGGCTCCGCCGGAGGACAGGACGACGAAAACACCGTTATGATGAACGATGCGTTTATCGAGGCGGGGCTGGATGTCAACGAAGAGGCGTGGAGCTGGCTGGAGGAGCAGTGCGGCGGCTACCGGAACAACGGTGACTCCGATCCGGGCGCAAGCGCCGGTGAGGACAGCGGCGATGATATTTTTGGAACAGGCGGCGCCGGCGGCGGTGACTGGACAAGCTACACGACGGTACACGAGTTCAGTTCCGATGTTTATGAGAGCGGCAAGGATGTACTGACAGCAGATGGTTATACAGATTATGCAGTCGTAACCTTCTCGCGTTCCGGAGCAGAGGGAGCATCGCCCTCTATGGATTATGACGGGGATGGAAGCACGCTGACAGGAAGCACCTATCTGGAGCTCACCCAGGAGGAAAAAGACCTGCTTGCGTTCTGCAAAGAGAATTATACGCACACCATCGTGCTGATCAACTCCGCAACGGCAATGGAACTCGGCTTCGTGGATTCGGAGGAGTACAACGTAGATGCCTGCCTGTGGATCGGACATCCGGGCGAGGCAGGTGTGGTAGGCGTCGGAACGATTCTGACCGGACGCACAAATCCGTCGGGACGCCTGGTAGATACCTATGCATACGATATGACAACGAATCCGACCTATTACAATACAGATGACAACCGTTATGCGAACGCTGACAACCAGACCTTCTATCAGTACGAGGAAGGCATCTACGTGGGCTACCGCTATTACGAGACGGCGGATTCTGTAGGCTACTTTGATTCCGAGGAATTCAGCAGCATCGAATTTAAGAACGGAACAGCTACGGGCTATGAGGAGGTTGTACAGTATCCGTTCGGCTACGGTCTTTCCTACACAGAGTTTACTGAGGAAATCACCGCTTCCGATATCAGCCTGGAGGCGCACGGTACGAACAGCGTGACTGTGACGGTGACAAATACCGGCGATGTGGCAGGCAAAGATGTGGTAGAGCTTTACATGGAAGCGCCGTATCAGAGCGATACCGATAATTTCGGCATCAAGGGCGTCGGATTGGAAAAGGCGAAGGTAGTGCTGGTCGGATTCGGAAAGACCTCCACACTGGAGCCGGGCGCTTCTGAGGAAGTGACGATTGAATTTGATACTGATGACCTGGCATCCTTCGATAACTTCGGACAGGGCTGCTATGTTCTGGAAAAGGGCGACTATAAATTCAATGTGCAGAAGGACGCGCATCAGTGGGGCGAAGAAGGCAGCGAGAACGCGGCAAGCGATTCAGAGGCAGTGACGCTGGAGACCTCCATTATCTATGATGAGAGCGGCGATGTGGCGGACGCAGAGTACGCGGGAGCAAGAGATTCCGATGTAACAGTAGCGAAAAATGCGATGGATGATGTGACCGCGGGCGACGGAAACATGCTGGAGGGCTATCTTTCCAGAAATGATATTGCGGGCGGCATGGCGACCATCATGGAGCATACCTCCAACGAAGAGCCGAATGAAATGCTGGCGGATGGCATTGCGGAGGCGCTTGCGGTAAAGGGAACGGACAGTGTGGAATATACCTTTGAGACTTATCTGAAGGGTGAAAAGACAACCGTAACAGAGACGATTTATGCAAACGGCAACAATATGATGCCTTTTGCGGAGACAACACCGGACGGCGAGGATGCAGCGGCATTGGAAGATCCGCTCTGGGATCAGACCTACTATGTGGTAGAGGGTGAAACAACGGAAAGCGGTCTGCCGGTAGTTGTGGAGGAGGAACCGACAGAGGGCTCCTATCACAAGCTGACCGTGGACGATATGGCAAATGTGCCGATCGATACCGAGGAAGGGCTGGCAATCTGGGATATGCTGGCATCGGAGACCTCTATGGATGAAGCGATTGAGCTGCAGGGCAACAGCGGCTGGAAGGTTCCGGCAGTGAGCAGCGTTGGAAAGAGCGAAGAAATCGCAGTGGACGGACCGGGCGAACCGGGCAACGGACAGTACAGCGGCGGTACCTGGTTTACCTGCGCCGTTACGATTGCGGCAACCTGGAACAAGGACCTTGCTTATGCAGAGGGTGTTGCTTACGGCAACCAGTGTGTACTGTACGGCATCGGCAATGCATATGCACCGGCAATGAACCTGCACCGCTCCCCGTTTGGCGGACGTAACTTTGAGTATTATTCTGAGGATGGACTGCTCTCCGGACAGATTGGCGGCAACGCAGTTTCCGGAATCATGTCCACAGGAACAAACGTATTTATCAAGCACTGCGCACTGAACGACGGCGATACAAACCGCGGCGGAAACACGACCTGGGCAAATGAGCAGGCAATCCGTGAGCTTTATATGGTACCGTATGAGATCAGCATCAAGGAATATGGTGCAGACGGTGTGATGGGCTCCCTGAACAGAATCGGTATGAGCTGGTTCCACTATGGAATGTACAAGACCATGATGAGAGACGAGTGGGGATGGCATGGTATGCTTATTACCGACGGTGACGGCGGCACCGGCGATGTTTACAATACACCGCAGGCAATGCTCTGCATCGAAGGAAGCATGCTCAGCATCAGCAACTATATCAACGCTTCTGCAACAGTAGATGCATACGGCGATCCGACGGAATCTGTTTATGCCCGCCATATGCTCCACAACATCATGAGAGACGCGCTTTATCAGTATTGCGGCTCCTCGGATGCGGCGGCAGAATAAATAGGGCTGCCCACTGTGCTTACAGCAGCGGGCAGACGATACAGAAAGATTTCAGAGAAACTTCCGGCGGCGCTGCAGAGCGCTGCCGGGGATTGCGCAAAGATATGGAGAAGGAGGGTAATGGCAGAATATGAATAAAAAGAAAATGACGATACTTTGTCTGTGCGCCGGGTTGGCGGCGGTTCCGGGAACGGCATATGCGCAGGAGACGGCGGAGACGGAAACTGCGGCGGAAGTAACCCAGGAGGAAACTGCAGCGGAGGAGAGCACGGAAGCGGCAGCAGAAGAGACGGCTGCGGACGAAGCGGCTGCAGAGGAAACCGCGGCGGAGAATTCAGATACGCAGCTTCAGGCGCCGACGGATTTTGTGTTCGACCCGAATACCGGGGAATACTCTTTTCAGATGACGGACGAGCGCATGGGCTATTATTTTATCCGTATTTATCATGTGGATGAGGAGGGTAATGAAACAGGAGAGTATGTCGTAAGCTCCAAGCGCATCAAAGGCGGCAGCACAGGGGAAGCAAGCGGCACGCTGGATGTATCTGCAATGCCGTGGGGCGGTTATCATATCAATCTGGTTTCCTTCGCACCGGCGGGAACGGACTACAGCAGCCCGGAGGCAGTGACGCTGAAGGCGCATTATGGAATCGGGAAAGCGCTGGAGCGCCCGGAAATGCTGATACTTACAAGCGGAAATCAGGCGGAGCTGATCGTAGACTGGTATTCTCTTTCGGATTATCTCTACTATGAATATCTCCCCGATATGAAATTTACGTTTTATTCTGACGCGGAGTGTACGCAGGAGGTATTCTCGGATACTGTAGACCTGGCGGCACTTCCGGACGGAGACGGCTACGAGGCGATCCCGCCGGCAAACGGCAGTGCATGGGGCTTTGCGATGAACCAGGGCGAGCATCTCTACACGGTGACATCGGAAAGTGAGCAGGGAACGCAGGAGGTCAGCTTCTCCTTTATCAATGATATCTTTACTTACACCTTAGATGCGGGCACTTACTATGTGACCTGCCAGGCGCTTTCAAAAGATGAATATTGTCTGGATTCTCAGGTGAGCACGGCGGTGGAAATCGTTCTTACAGAAGGAGAAAGCACAGAAGAATTTACGGCGGCTTCCACAGAGCTGTGGACAGACCCGGCATACGGCTTCCAGCGCATGTACGCAAGCGCCGGTGTCCAGACAGACCGGACAGATTTTGCAGGCGACCAGGAGGTATACGGCGAGCTGCTGGAATAAGAAGAGAAAATGGAGGAAATGTGAGATGAAGAGAAAAAAACTGTGGGCGCTTGTTTTATGCGCGGGAATTTCTGCGGCGGTGCCGTCCGCGGCATATGCCGGGGAAGTGGTGACAGAAGCGGAAACCGAGGCTGTGGAAACAGAAGCGGCAGAAGCAGAGGCGCCGGAGACAGAAGCGGCGGATACGGTGGAAACGGAGGCTGCGGAAGCATCTGAGGACCAGCTTGGAGCGCCGACCGATTTTCAGATCGATCCGAATACGGGGGAATATTCCTTCAACGCGACGGATGAGCGGGTGGGCTACTACTTTGTGCGATTTTATGCGTTGGATGAAAACGGCAATGAGACGGGCGAATATATTACAAGCTCAAAGAGAATCAACGGCGGCAAGACCGGGGAATATTCCGGCACGCTGGACCTTTCCGGCGCGGCATGGGGAACCTATCATGTAAATCTGACCTCCTTTGCCCCGGCGGGAACGGACTATGCAAACCCGGCTCCTGTTACCGTGAGCATCCAGTACGGCGTGGATCAGACGCTGGAGCGTCCGGAGCTGCTGGCGATGACGAGCGGCAATCAGCTTGAGCTGGTAGTGGACTGGTGGACACTGTGCGATTACGCTTTTACGCAGTACATGCCGGAAATGAAGTTTACCTTCTACGCGGATGCAGAGTGTACGCAGGAGGTACAGTCGGAAACGGTCGATCTGCAGCCGCTGATGGATACCCTGCGCAAGAATCCGCCGGGCATGATTTACATCTGGGGCTGGAGCACGTCGGAAGGACCGCATTTTTACACGATTACTTCTGACAGCAACGAATCAACGTTTGCATTTAAAAATGATATTTATACCTATAATCTGGAGCCGGGCACCTATTATGTGACGGCGCAGGCATTGTCGAAGGACGATTACACAAAAGACTCCCAGGTGAGCACGGCGCTGGAAATCACGCTGACAGACGGGGAGTGCACCGAAGAATATACAGCAGTTACAACAGAGCTTTGGACAGACCCGACGCTGATGGATATGCCGGGGGCAAATCCGGGGCAGCAGGAGGACCGCGTGGATACTGCGGCGGCCCAGGGAATTTCCGGACTGCTGCTGGAATAAAAGATTAGAAGGAGTGGAGGTTATGATGAACAGATTTTTTCACTACAAGGACAGAGGCGGAACGATTGGAAAGGAGATTACAGCCGGACTTGGCATGTTTTTCCTGTCGGTCTGCGGATTATTTATCAATATGCAGCTAATTGCAAAGCTGAGTATTTCCGGGGAATATGCGGCGGCGACCTCGCAGCAGATCGCCGTCAACGGGGAATACTACGCGCTGACCTGGTTCCTTTCTATGATTATCGCGTTTGCCGGCAGCCTTCTGATCGGTCTGGTTGCCAGACTGCCGCTGGTGCAGGTCTCCGGGCTTGGCATTTCCACGGTTCTGGTGTCCATGATAGGAATTGAGACGGGGCTGAACTACTATAATCTGTTGTTTGTGTGTTTTATCAGTTCCATCATATACACCGCTCTGGTGGCGGTGCCGGGAGTAAAGCAGTTTATCTTCCGGGCACTGCCGCAGCCTGTGCGCAGGGCGCTTCCGGCGGCCTCCGGGCTTCTGATGGCGTGGATCGCCCTCCAGCTTACCGGAATTATAAATCTGACGGCAAGCAATATCACCATTTACGGTGCGGGCACCAACGGTCTTACGGAAAATGAGAACGTTCTGCTCTCCGGCGGCGTGGCGCTTTCGCAGTATTCCTATTCAACGGATAAGTATCATCCGCTGCTGCTGATCGGAACGATCGCGGTAATCTTTACAGTAATATTGTTCCTTGTTGTACGCCAGCGCACGAAGCGACCGTTTTTTATCTCCCTTATGGGCGGAACGGTATTTTATCTGCTGGTGAGCATCTTCCGGGTGTGCTTCGACTGGAAGACAAAGAAATTTGCGCTGGATTCCCTCTGGGGACGCCTGTGGATGGTGGGAAGCGAGGATGCCATGCAGACGCATCTGTCCGCTATGCTGAAGAGCTTTTCCTTCACCAGGGTACTCACAAAAGGTTCGGATTTCAGCGCCTACACAGAAGCAGGCGGAAGCGTGGTGCTGCTGTTTGCGGTGGGAATCCTTACCTTCCTGCTGCTGAATATGTACGAATCGGAGGCGGCGCTGCAGGCGGTATCAAAAGCCACCGGAGTATTTGACGCCGACGAGCAGAAGGATGTCCAGAAGGCGCTTCTGTGCAATGCGGTGATCAACATCGCTGCTCCGCTGATCGGTACGACGCCGGTAAGCATCGGAAAAGAATCCGTTGCTGCAGGTAAAGACGGAGCGAAGTCGGGACTGGCATCGGTGGTGGCGTCCATTGGATTCCTTGTATCCATCTTTGTGTGGATCGTACCGTTTATTTTTGCAACATCTTTTTCCTATGATATCAGTTTTAACCTGTATGGTCACTACGGAACGGTGATGCAGCTTATGGCGGAAACCGGATTTGTAGTTGCCGATATCGTTATGGTTCTGGTCGGAGTATCCATGATAGCTGGCAGTATGTACCCCGAGCTGAAAAAATTTACAGAAACTGCCCCCTTTATGACAACGGTCGCCGGAACGTTACTCCTTTCGAATCTGGCAGCCGGAGCGGCGCTTGGAACCGTCTGCTACGTGATTACGGCACTGGCAGAGAAAAAAGAGGAGGGGGACACCCGGTCTCTTCTGTGCCGCATCGGTATACCGCAGCTTGTCTGGTGTGCAGTATCTGTCATATTGCTGATGCTCATGGTAATCCGTTGAACAATAGTAGATGAGGCTGTGAAAAAAGTCCTCACCGGTGAAGAACGTTTTCAGGTTTAAATGCCTGGAGGCGTTCTTTATTTTTCCGCATTTACGGGGAGGCAGTCTATGTCTAAAAATTATCTGAAAATTCAGAGAATTTATTTGCAAATCCTCTTGCAACAGGGGGAGGTTTTATGGTATGGTAAACATAATAGGGTTATTATACGTTGTTGGAAGACAGTCAGACCGGATGACCGGGGAAGGAGTGTGAGGACAGATGGCGAGAGTGAATCTGCCGTACGGCATTGATAATTTTGCAAAGGTGCGGGAAAGCAATTGCTACTATATTGATAAGA